>DATLVR010000068.1:0-97785 GCA_035577265.1 Verrucomicrobiia bacterium
GGACTCCGGTCAGCCTCCGCTACGCTCCGGCTTCCCTGCGTCCCGCTCCGCCAGCCAGGAAAACCGAATAACAAAGAACAAACAACAAAGGGGACATTCTCTCGTGAGTTAACTAGGGGACATTTCTAAAGAGTTTTGACAGTCCGCCAGATATTCGCCGGGATGCCATTCCCGCCTTCGGGAGACATGGTCAAAATCCCACAAGTATCACAAGGCGGGAACCAGCGTGTTTGCGTGGTCGCGGCCGTGCCGGACTTCCTGCGGAAGTTTGAACTCCTTCGCGTGGGCGTGCATCAGGTTGGTGAGGATCTGGCCGGAGATGATGTGAAAGCTTTGAGCCCAGGCGAGCGGCGTGTTGTGCCCGGTCTGGTGGGCAACATACATTTCCGGCACGCAGCCATCGTCCGTCATGTTCTTTTCCAACAGTCCAAAATAGTGGATGGCCTTCTCAAAATACTCACGGCGTTTGACCCAGTCGAAATGAACCGGCTTGTGGGCGTGGTCAAAATCGTGGCCGTGCTCGGCCAGTTTGGCGTAACAGATCGCCAGCCAGGCGAAGCCCAGCGGCCATTCGGCGGTTTCGTTGTAACCAGGCACGAGCCCCTTGCCGCAATAGACGTCGCCGGGATAACGCCGCACGCCGCGCTTGCCGATGAGGTTCGATTCAATGTTATGCAGCAACATTTCCTTCGTGTCGAAATCCACGATGTTGTAGGGCCAGATCAGGCTCAATTGCGACATGTCATACGGGCGGGTGCCGGACTCACGCGGCAGCAGCCGGGTCAGCGCTTCCTGGCCGGCGTAGATCATGCGCTGGCTGATGGGAACGTAATGGCTGATGGAAATCTTGTGCTTGTATTTGTAATCATAAAAGCCCTGGTCGAACCACATCATCAAGCCGCCCAGCACCGCGCCGAAACTGCTGGAATGATCCTCCGGCCCTTCCTCCCACATGCCGTAGTCGGCTTCAAAGCCCATGTTGAAAATATAGTTGCGGATGTGGCTGAGCAGGAAAAAATCCTCCTGCTTGAACCGGAAGCCGTAGCCCTTCTTGATGAGGTCGCCCATCTTATACATGAACAGCCCATAGACATCGAGCTGGTGATGGCCCCACGCATCGGTGATGGTGTCGAGCGTGGTGGGATGCACGCGGGCGGGCATGAACTGGCCGGTCTGATGGCGCACATCGGGCTTGATGATGGAAGCCTGCACGATGAGCGGATGGAATTTCTTGAAGATGTCCAGCACGAGCCGGAAGCTTTCCACCATCTTGTCGAAGCAGCCGAGATATTCGTTCGCGTAGGTGGCGAACATGATGTCGCGGATCCAGAACACATTGTAGGCATCGCCCGAACCGTCCTCGGCATTGTAGGGACTGGCGATGTAACCGCCGTTCGGCCGGCGCATCCGTTCCAGATGCTGGTGGGAAATCTTCAACCGTTCTTCCAACGGAAAATCATGGAATGTCTTCATGGTTTAGTTCTGTGCCCAACTCCCTGCTTTCGAGACCCGGATGCTGACGACTGCCGGCAATCGGACTGTCTCCGTCTGCGCGAACAGTGCCGCCAAACGGGAAAATAATCAAGTTCGAGATTAGGCTGTCGGCGCGAACCCGGCGTCCAGCACGACCGCCAAATCCTAAACCTTCAAATCGGCCAGCGCCGGATCGTTGGCGTTGACGATCTTCCGCATCTTGGTGATGGCCGCTTTCAGACTGCGCTGGCCGAACAGGCTGGTGCCGGCCACGAACGTGTCCGCGCCGGCATGCGCGCATTCGGCCGCCGTCTGATGGTTGATGCCGCCGTCCACTTCGATGCGATACGGCAGCATCCTTTCGCGCCGCCATGCCTCGGCCTGCTGGATTTTCGGGAGGCATTCGTGAATGAATTCCTGCCCGCCAAACCCGGGATTGACGGTCATCACAAGCAGCAGATCAATTTTATCGAGATACGGTTGGACGAGCGACATTGGCGTGTGGGGATTGACGGCCAAGCCGACCTTTTTACCAAGCGCTTTGATTTTCCAGATGAGCGACGGAATCTGTTCCCCCAACTCGACGTGGACAATCATTTCGTCCGCGCCGGCTTTCGCAAATGGTTCGAGCAGGATTTCCGGCTTGGAACACATGAGGTGAACATCGAAAAATATCTTCGTGAGCGGACGGATGGCTTTGACGACCTGCGGGCCGAAGGAAATATTCGGAACGAACTGGCCGTCCATGATGTCGAGATGCAGCCAGTCGGCGCCGGCGTTCGTCACCCGCACGGCTTCCCTGCCAAAGCAGGCGTGGTTGGAGGCGAGGAGCGAAGGCGCAATAATCATGGGCGCAGTTTAATCGGAGCGGGCGGCGAAAGAAAAGTTGGAAGATTCAATTTTCCTTTCCGTCGAGGCAGCGGCGCACCGTCAAGGCCAGCGTTTTGGGGTGGTAGGGTTTCTGGAGGAAATTCAGGCTGGCGTCCAGTTTGAAATTCTTGCCGACGATGTCGGCGCTGTAACCGCTGGTGAAGATGACCTTTAATCCGGTCTGTTCGCCCCGGAGTTTCTCCGCCAGCTCATGGCCGTTCATGTTGCCGGGCATGACGAGATCAGTCAGCAGCAGGTTGATTTTCGACTTGTGTTCCCGCCAGACGCCGACCGCCTCGTGACCGCTGCCGGCCTGCAGAATTTTGTAGCCGTAATTCTGGAGGACGTTGGCGACCAGCTCGCGCACGGGCGGCTCGTCCTCGACGAGCAGGATGGTTTCGGACCCGCCGCGCACGGTGACCGGGGCGGCGGGCTTTTCAACTTCGGTCGCTGACCCGACGAACGGAATGTAAATCCGGAAGGTGGTGCCTTTGCCGAGGGTGCTCTCGACTTCGATCCATCCTTGATGCTGTTTGACGATGCCATACACGGTGGCCAGTCCGAGGCCGGTGCCCTTGCCGATGTCTTTGGTGGTGAAAAACGGCTCAAAAATTCGCGGCAGGTTTTCCGGCGGAATGCCACAGCCGGTGTCCGTCTTGCTCACGCAAACAAACCGTCCGACGCGCGCTTCGGGTTGATGCTGGACATGGGCCCGGTCAACCTCCACGACGGCAATGCGGATGGCCAGTTCACCGCCGCGCGGCATGGCATCGCGGGCGTTGACGGCGAGGTTCAAAAGGACCTGCTCCATCATGCCGGAGTCCGCCTCCACCGTTGCGGGTGTCGGGGAATAATTCAATTGCAGGGACACATCCTCGCCCAGAAGCCGGCCGAGCATGTCGGTCATGTGGCCGACGGTGCCGTTCATGTCCAGCCGCTTGGGCTGGATCAGCTGGCGGCGGCTGAAGGCAAGCAACTGACGCGTGAGTCCGGCGGCCCGCTCGGCGGCCTGAATGATTTGCTGGGCCGAACGCGCTGCGGGTTGACTCAAATCCGACATCCCCAGCAACGAGGCGTGACCATGGATGACGGTGAGGATGTTGTTGAAGTCATGCGCGACGCCGCCGGCGAGCTGGCCGATGGCTTCCATTTTCTGTGACTGGCGCAACTGCTCCTCAAGCCGCCGCTGCAACGTGACATCCCGAAACAAGCTCAACATGAGCATGGTCCGGCCGTGAACTTCCACAAATGAGTGCGTAACCTCCAGCATCACCGTCTGACCATTGTGCAGTTCATTTTTCCGCTCACTTTTTTGCTCGGGGGTGCTGCGGGTGACAAAACGATTGCGGTGACGGGAAACCATTTCCTCCCGGTTTTCGGTTTCGGCATAGACCACGGTGAACAGCTGTCCCTCCAACCGGTTTGCTTCCATCCCGACCAGCTGGCAGAAGGCGTCATTGACCGCGATGATGACGCCCTTGTCATCGGTCAATCTCATGCCATCCACGGAATTCTCCCAGACGGAGCGGAACAACATTTCCGAACTTTGCAAAGCCGTCTCCGCGGCGCGGCGCTGGGTGATGTCGCGGACATGCAACAGCAGCGCGGGCTTTGAGTCATATTCAATCCGGCTGGCGCGCACCTCGACGGGAATGACCCGGCCATCGGCCGTCAAACTCTCGCTTTCAATCCACGTCAGCTTTCCCTCGGTCAACTTTTGAAAATCGCGCCGGGCGGCGTCGCGGCTCGCGGAGGGCAGCAGGTCATCCAACGAATTTTTCCCGACCATCTGTTCCCGGGTCATGCCATGCAGCACACAGGCGGCAAAGTTCACGTCCAGCACCTTGCCGTTCATGTCCTCGACGAAGATGGCGTCCGGCGAGTTGTCAAAGAGATCATGGAAACGCTCCTGTGTCCGGCGCAATTCATCCTCGGCGCGGACCCGTTCCAGTGCGCCACCCGACTGGCCCGCCAGCGTCTGGAGCATTTCCAGATCGCGGCTGGTGAACGCGCCCGGCGAGGGATTTTGAATCAACAACACGCCAATGACCTTCGTGCCTTTGAGGATGGGCGCGAGCATGGTCGCCGCGGACTGATCCTTGGAATCCTCCGAGGAGATCAACTCGGCGCCGCGTTTCACCACCCGCCGGATGAGGGCGTTGGCGGTTTTGGGCTGAAGCGAGGGCGGGATTTCGACGCGGCGGCCATCCACCGTGGTGATGTTGAGCAGGGAAAACACCTCGTCGATTTCGGCAACGTACAGATCCAGCGCGAAATCACTCCACTTGAACAGTCCGTCGGCCGCCTCGCAGATGATCATCGCCGCCTCCGCCACCGTGGTCGCCGAGCTCAAACGCTGGCTTAATTTGGAGAAAACGGTGTTGCGATGCTCGGCCTGACGGCGCTCCGTGACATTCGTGGCCATCGCCAGGGCGGCGAAATGATTGCGGAAAGCCATCGGGCTCCAGACGACCTCCGCGTCCAGAAAACTTCCATCCTTGCGCCGATGCCGCCAGATGACGCCGTGTTCCGTGGTTTCCGTCACGACCTTTTTGTGCTGGTCGTTTTTTTCCGGTGCCCGGACATCCGTGAAAATCAGTCCCAAAAATTCTTCGCGGGAATAGCCATACTGCCGGATGGCCGCTTCATTGACCTCCAAAAACTTGAGGGATTCGAGATCGAACACCCACATCGGATTGGGATTGCTGTGGAACAACAGACGGTATTGCGTCTCGCTGTCGCGCAGGCCTTCCTCCGCCTGCCAGCGGTCGGTGACATCCCGGCAATGCGTCACCAGCCCGCCGATGTCCGGATCGTCAAAACGGTTCTGGCAATGCGCTTCATGGTGATACCAGTCGCCGTCCTTGTGCCGGAAGCGGTATTGAATTCTTACCGGCTCGCCGGAATCTCGCATGACCGACTGAAGGGATTTTGCCACCAGCGGCACATCATCCGGATGAATCCGGTCGATTGCTTTTTGCCCGAGCAATTCGCGTGGCGCGTAGCCCATGACGCGCTCCGCCGAAGGGCTGACGTAAGCATAAGTCCCCTCACGATCCGTGATCGTGACCACGTCGAGTGAATTTTCCGTGAGCGTGCGGAAATATTTTTCGCGCCGGATCAATTCCGTTTCCGCCGCCCGCAACCGGATATGTTCGGCCGCCTCCTGCACAGCGCGCCGGACCGCCGATGGCAGACGATCCGGAGTTTGCTTGAGCACATAATCCGTCGCCCCGGCCTTCAGGCTCTCAATCGCCGCCTGCTCCCCAATCGTGCCGGAGACCAGGATGAACGGCGTGAGCGGGCACTTTTTCTTCGCCAGCCCAAGCGCCTCCAGCCCGGTGAACGACGGCAGATGGTAGTCGGAAATGATGAGATCGAATCCCCCCGCATCCAGCGCCTGGACGAATGCGAGCCGGTCACTGACCCGCTTGACATCCACCAGCAGCTGATCCTGGTCAAGCAGCGTGCAAACCAGCTCGGCAAAATCCGGCTCGTCCTCCAGATGCAGAATTCGCAGCCGCTTATTCACCGGGTTGCGGCCCCGCGATTTGAAGTTGAACCAACGAACAACATGACTGCATAAAAAACTATTAATCGCCTTGAAAGTAAAGCGGTGAATGAAACCTTGTTTCCGCCATCACCCGCTGCCGTCCCGAGATTCTGGCTGGCGGAACCCGGGGGAGACCGCTTTCGCCATTGACATTTGCGGCCATTTGGCTAGATTCGCCGCCCTTTTACGCAAGAAACAATTTAATTTATGCCGAACACCAAGTCAGCCGAACGCCGCATGCGCGGCAACGAACGCAAACAACAGCACAACCGCAGCATCCTGTCCAACCTGCGCGGCGTGGTCAAAGATTACCGCGCCCTCATCACCGCTGGTAAAAAAGACGAGGCCGCCAAGGCCTTGCCCGGCGTCCACTCCATCCTCGACAAGGCGGTCAAGTCCGGCGTGCTGCCCCGCCCCACCGTCAACCGCAAGAAATCCCGGCTGGCGGCGGCGTTGAAGACCGCGAAGTAAATTCAACCGACCTCCCGACAGCGCGTGCGGTGCAGTCCGCCCGCGCTTTTTTGATGTCACCAACCCGCAATCCGCCTGCGATTTTTTCGTTGCACCAGATTCATTTCAACCTGCGAGAGCGTCCTCACTGTGACCAGGCGAAAGGGGCCGCTTCCGGACATGGTAGGGTTTCACCCCATAGTCACAACCGGGCTGACCGGGTATTCTGATGCCTGCCAAAAGCGGCAAACAAATTGCCCTAAAAGCCGAAGCCGAAATTTATTTACGTCATGACTTCGTTTACACAGGCCGAAAATGCCGGGTTAAGCACCTCCGGGGAGAACGGCGCGGAACTGTTCAAGCCTTTTGAACGCGACGCCGGCAGCGATTGGTCCCGGTTGTGTTACGTCATCAATGATTTTCGCTGGGTCCACGGCCGCTGGCCGACCCGTTTCCGGATGTCGGCCGCGCAATTCGACTCCGTGCGCGCATTGTTCACGCCACAAGACTTCGCCAAGATCACGTCGAAAATTGAATTCATAACGGATGCGTCTGCTTATAAGGCCGAGGATGAGCGAGGGGCCTCGTGCGGTTACCGGCAGCAGTTTCTACGCGCGGCTGACTGGCTCGGCGTCTGCCCGAAGCCGGGGTGCGCGCGGAAGATCAAATCGTGGTGGCGGCTCTGGTGAGTCAGGCCCGCTTCTTAAAATTATTCCGACCCGGCGCGATCAGGCGAACAGCTCCGACCTGAGAATACCCAGCTTGGCCAGCCGGAATTTTAATCCGACGTTGAGGCAGCCGAAGCCATATTTCACGCTGCGCCGGAAATTGATGGAGGAAGCCTCCTTGAAGTATTTCGTCGGACAACTCACCTCGCCAATTGTAAAGCCATGCCAGAAAATCTGCGCCAGCATCTGATTGTCGAACACAAAATCGTCGGAATTTTTCGACAGATCGAGCTTTAGCAAAATTTCCCTGGAGAAGGCCCGGTAGCCCGTGTGGTATTCGGACAGTTTTGCGCCGAGCAAAATATTTTCCGCGAGGGTGAGAAAACGGTTCGCCACATATTTCCAGCCCGGCATCCCACCCTGCAGCGAGTAGCCCCCCAGAATGCGGCTGGCCAGCACGCACGGATGCAGGTCGTTCGCGATCATCGAGGCCATCGCCGGAATCAACTTGGGCGTGTATTGATAATCCGGGTGCACCATGATGACGATGTCCGCGCCCGCCTCGAGCGCGAGCCGGTAGCAGGTCTTCTGATTGCCGCCATAGCCCTTGTTGCGCTCATGCACATGCACCCGAACACCCGGCAGCGAGGACGCCACCTCCACGGTGTTGTCGCGGCTGCGATCATCGACCAGGATGATTTCATCAACGATGCTCTGCTGATGAACCTCTTCCACGGTTTTGGTGACCGTCCGCGCCGCGTTGTAAGCGGGCATGACGACGACAATTTTTTTCCCTAAATACATAATTGATAGATGAAAGACGCTGAATCCTGCCGAAACGCGCGGCTAATTGGAAATAAAAAAGCGAACCGCCGGCCCTTGTCGACGGCACGATGGTCGGCGGATGGATCCAAAGCAGCGAGATGCGGCCGCCTCGCACACTTCAATTGGACAGACAAATAAACGTTAGATGCCCTCAAATTTTGAAAAAACTGGCCGGCTTGGCCGTGGACAGGAGGTCTCGGCAATCTCACCGGATTGAACAAATCCGGCCGGTAACCGTCTATTGATGCAACCCGGCCGATTGACCATCTTCGATAATTTATACAAATCCGACGACGGCGGTGTCTATTTAGTAAAACCTTGAATAGCGAAGAACATTCCGGATGGTTCGAAAAGCTCTATGACGCGAAGTCGGCGGGGCTGATCCTCTATGGCCGCGCGCTGGGGTTGAGCCATGGCGAAGCGGAGGATGTGCTGCAGGAAACCTTTCTGGCGCTCATGCAAAAACCACAGCTGCCCCGTGAGCTGGAGCATTATTGCGTGCGCAGTTTCCGGAATCGCGCGCTGAATCACCGCCGTTCGCTTTGGCGCCGGGTGACGCGTGAGCTGGAAGCGCAACGCTGGTTCGATGTCTCGTCCATCGAAAACCCGGCCGAGCGCGCTGCGACCCGCCGTCTCACGGAATTGCCGATGGAACAACGCGAAGTGATCGTATTGAAGATCTGGAACCAGTATACGTTCGAGGAAATCGGGGGATTGCTGGACATTTCACCCAACACGGCGGCGGGTCGCTACCGTTACGGTCTGCAAAAAATCAAGTCCCACCTGGAGGAAATCGATTATGAAAGAAATGGATTCACTGGAGAGCCGTTTGCGTTCCTGTCAACCGCGTCGCCCGTCGGCGAAACTTAAGCGCCGGCTTTTTGCCGCGCCAGTCAGCCTCCTGCCGAAAGCGGCATGGCTGCTCGGCTCGCTGGCACCGGCCTCGGCGTGCGTCTTGCTGACCTTTTCGTCTTTTAACCATGAAACCACACGCAAACTCTTTGATCGTCAACCGCTGACCGCCATGATTTTCAGCAACCAAAATTACGCGGCTTATGCATCGGATAACTTTAAAGGAACAGAAAACCGCCTTTTTTCCGTCACTTTTGATTGGACAAACCACGGTGGTTTCACGTCTAGTATGGCTCCATTTTCACCGGCAAAGTGAATTGAACCGTTTTACCAATGAGCAAAGATAAATCTAAAGCGCCGTCCGCCACACCGCAGGCAGCCAAGACCCCGACCGTCAAACCCGTTCCCGTAAAAGTTCCGCCACTGTTCCGCAGAATTGACTGGCTGGTGCTGATCATCTCCTTCGGCACCGTTTGGACCGCCTATCTGCTGACCCTCGCGCCGGAAGTGACGCTGGAGGATTCCGGCGAACTCTGCACGGCGTCGTTTTATGCGGGCATTCCGCATCCGCCCGGCTACCCGTTCTGGGCGATTTATTCGTGGTTCTGGACATGGATATTGCCATTCGGCAACGTGGCGTGGCGCGTCGAGGTGGGTGAATCCTTTGCCTGCGCGATGGCGTGCGGCCTGGTCGGTTTCATGGTTTCGCGGGGCAGCAGTATGCTCATCGAGGGCATCGAGGAATTGAAGACCATGAACCGCAAATGGGAAAACCTCATCTGCGTCGTCACCGGCATCGTTGCGGGGCTGATGCTGGGATTTGACGGCTTCATGTGGAAGGAATCGGTGGTCATCAACCGCATCTCGATCTTCGACGTGCCGTGGCTGATGGTCGTGGCGCTCTGTCTCCTCCGCTGGATCTACGCACCGCACCAAATGCGTTATCTCTTTATTGGAATGTTTTTTTTCGGCCTGTGCGCGACGATTCACCAGACGATGCTCGTGGCTGCGATGGGCATTGAGGTTTGCATCGCCTACGCCTTGCCTCGGCTCGGCCGGAGTTTTTTCCTAGGCAACAGCATAATATATTTGGCGGTGTCGATTGTGAAGAATTCACAAAGCATACCAGCCCTAAACGCTCTCAGTCCGATGTTTGTTAACATCTTTCATGTTGTTGGCCTCGGATCAATAGCCGCTTACATTTGGTTCGCATTTACCACCAAAGAAACATTTTCTGAATTGGCTCGCGACGCTTCCGCAATGGCAATCTTTTTATTGCTGGCCGCAGTGCCAATCGGAGGATCCATTTGTTTGTTTCTGGCGTTGGTTGCATTCATCGCTTTTCTCTATTTTGCTTGGGAAGCAAGAAAATTGGATCTCGGATGGTTGGTGGTATTCTTGTGCGGATTACTTTGGGTGGCTGGGGCTTCCTTTTATTTTTACGAGCCAATCTCCGGCATGACTTGTCCGCCAATGCAATGGGGCTATCCGCGCACGGTGGAAGGCTTCTTCCATGCGCTTTCCCGCGGCCAATATGAAAAAGCCAGCCCCACGGACGTGTTTGCCGACCCGATGCGTTTCATCATGCAACTGGGGCTGCTGTTGGACGGACTGACCACCTCGTTCAGCTGGGTCTGCCTCTTCATCGCGTTGCTGCCGTTCTTTTTCATCTTCAAAATGAAGAACCGGGAACGTTCCTGGATCATCGGGCTGGCGGCGATTTATCTCTGCGTCGGCATTTTGCTGACCGTCATCATGAACACCACTCCCGACCGCCAGGCGGCGGAGGAAAGCAAGGTGTTCTTCTGCGCTTCCCACGCCATTGTCGCCATCATGATTGGCTACGGGCTGGCGTTGCTGTCGGCTTACATGGCCACGCACTACCAGAAATTCCGCCGGTGGGGATTGCTGGGGGGCGGCATCGCCCTGGTGCTCGCTTTCTATTGTCTCGTGGATGCGGCGGGCAAACTTTATTTTGGCCCCGCTGGAGAAATCAGCCTGGGCGATCTGCCGCACTGGGTGGCGAAGGCGTTCACCAAAGATCAATACGGCCTGCCGATTTTTGCCAACCTGATTCTGGTCGCCAGCGCCGCCATTTTCATTATTGCCTTAACCGTTTATCGCCAGCGCGGGCCGGTGGTGATTCTGCTTTTGCTGTTCACGGCCATGCCGGTCTGGTCCGGCCTGTCGCACTGGTATAAAAGCGAGCAGCGCAATCACTGGTTCGGCTACTGGTTCGGCCATGACATGTTCACGCCCCCATTCGTCGGACCCGATGGCAAATTCAGTTATGACGCCAAGCTCCGCGCCGAGGCGATGAAAGGTCCCAACGGCGACCTCATTTATCCCGAAATGGCGCGTGACGCCATCGTCTTCGGCGGCACGGACCCCGGCCGTTTCTGCCCGACCTACATGATCTTTTGCGAAAGCTTCATCCCCCACGACTGCCAGCCCAAGCAGGACCAGAATTTTGACCGTCGTGATTGCTATTTAATCACGCAAAATGCGCTCGCGGATGGGACCTATCTTGATTATCTCCGTTCCCAATATTTCCGCAGCCAGCAGCAGGACCCGCCGTTCTTCCGGGAATTTGTAAAATTGCTGGGCGAAAAAAATCCGCTGGTCCGCAGCCTGTCCGACATTGCTTACCATGTCCTGGACGTGCCGTTCACCAAATTGGGTGCCAAAGTCGAGGCGCGCCGTCGCGCCGAAGGCGTTTATCCCCCCAACGAAATCTATATCCCCTCGCCGCAGGATTCGCAGGATTGCTTCCAGCAATACACCGAAGATGTCGCGCGCCGCCAGGCGCTGGGCCAGCTGCGGCCCGGCGAAGATGTTCATGTGGACAACGGCCGCGTGCAGGTTTCCGGCCAGGTCGCCGTCATGATGATCAACGGCCTGCTGTGCAAGGTCATCTTTGACCGCAATCCGACGAACGAATTCTACGTCGAGGAAAGTTTCCCGCTCGACTGGATGTATCCGTATGAAACGCCGTTTGGCGTCATCATGAAAATCAACCGGAACCCGCTGCCATCGCTGCCGCCCGAGGTGTTCCAGCGCGATCACGAATTCTGGAGCAAGTTTTCAGAACGGCTCATCGGCAACTGGATCACTTACGACACCAAGCCGCAGGAAATCTCCGCCTTCTCGCAGCGCCTGTATGTCGGGAACAACTATGCCGGCTTCAAGGGCGACCGTAAATTCATCCGCGATGACGGCGGACAGAAGGCTTTTTCCAAACTGCGCAGCTCGATCGCGGGCGTTTATGCCTGGCGGCTGGGCCAGTATTGCCCGCCGGAATTCCGACCAAAAAACGAGGCGGAAACCCAGGCCCTGATCAAGGAGGCGGACTTTGCCTTCAAACAAGCCTTCGCGTTCTGTCCTTACAGCCCCGAGGCAGTCTATCGTTACGTCAACTTCCTGCTCCAGTATCAGCGGTTGGATGACGCGCTAATTGTGGCCGAGACGTGCATCAAGCTCGATCCTTACAACGACCAGATCAAAAACCTCATCACGCAGTTGAAGGAATTCAAGTCGCAATCCGCCGCCCGCGGCCAGATTCAGGAACAGTTGCAGAAACTGCAAAGCGAGGTGGTCGCTCATCCGACCAACTTCCAGAATGTGCTGGCGCTGGGCGGCATCTACACGCAGATGCAGGAAACCAACCGCGCTAACGAACTGTTCCGTAAGGCCGCCGCCTTGTTCGGGCAGGAACTGAACAATCCGAACATCCGGCCGGACAATGTCAGCGCGATGGCCCAGATTTCGGCTTTGATCGGCGACTACGCCAAGCTCGAACTCATCCTGCAAAAACTCGTCGCCCTGCTGCCCGACCAGCCTGAACCGCTCTACGATCTGGCGGCGCTCCAGGCCATCACCGGAAAAAACGACCAGGCCTTGAAAAATCTGGGCACCGCCATCCAGATGAGTTCCAAACGGCTCCTGACCAATTCCACGGCGCGCGACCTGATCGTCGAAGCCCGGAAAGATCCGCGCTTCAACGCCATCCGCAGCCTGCCGGCCTTTCAAAAACTCGTCCAAGCGAACTGATTTGCCCCTTCATCCCAGTTGCAGATTCCGGCAGATGGTTTAATCTGTCGGCCGGAAATTGATTTTTCATCCGTAAACGATTTGCATGAAGAAAGAAAACATACCTGACGTCGACGAGGAAGTCGTGATGCCGGAGTTGACGCCGGAACAGCTGACTGAACTCCAGACCCGGGCGGCCAAGGCTGATGAGCATTGGGAACGTCTGCTGCGCACGACCGCGGACTTTGAAAATTTCAAGAAGCGCGCCGCCCGTGAGCGCACCGAAGCCGCCCAGTTCGCCAATGCCTCCCTGCTCCAGAAGCTGATTCCCATCCTGGATAATTTTGAAATGGCCCAGACCGCCGCCCAGTCCGCGCAAGGCGACAAGCTCGCCTCGCTGCAGACCGGCATCGCCATGATCCAACAGCAGTTCAAGAGCGCCTTGGCCGAAGCCGGCCTGGAAGAAGTGGACGCCAGCGGCAAGCCGTTTGACCCGACCTTTCACGAAGCGGTGTCGCAACAGGAAACCGACAGCGTGCCGGACGGCAACGTCGTTCAGCAAATCCGCAAGGGTTACAAGCTGCGCGAACGCCTCCTGCGCCCGGCCGCCGTCATCGTCGCCAAAACGCCGGAAAAAAAGCCGGCTTCAACCTGAAGCCGGCTCGCAATTTTCAATTCTGGCATCCGCAATCGCGGCCTGCCCGAATCATCAGCTCATCTTCCACGGCGGACGATACTCACGTGTCAGCAGCTTGCTCGCTTCGGGATCACCGATGATTTTTTCACTCGCCGCATTCCAGTGGATTTTCCGGCCGACCAGCATGGAGATCAGACCCAGATGACCGGGAATGGCCGAGTGATGCGCCGTCTCCACCGGCGTGATGGTGGGCTGGCGGGATTTCACGCAATCCAAAAAATTGCGTTGATGCCCGCGTGATTCGTAGAGCTTCACCTTGCGCAATTCTTCGGGCAACGACTTGCCCTTCTTCCATTCGGGATTGGAAGCCTCGAAACGGCCATCACGATCAACCCAGACCCAGCCTTCCGTGCCGATCCATTTGGTGCCACCTCTGATATCATCGTAGCCACCGGCGATGGTCATGGTAATGTTGCGTGGGTATTTGAGTTCAATGCGGTATTTGGTGCAGGTGTTCCAGAGCGCGTCCCGTGCGGGAAATTCACCATGGCCTTCGATCTCCGACGGACCAGAGCGGTCGCAATCCATCCCCCAATGCGCGATGTCCACGTGATGCCCGACCCAGTCGAGCAGCTGGCCGCCGCCGGTGTTGTAATTCCAGCGCCAGTCCTTGTTGATCCGCTGCTTGATGTAAGGCTCCATTTTGGACGGTCCGATCCACATGTTGTAATCGAGACCTGCCGGCGGCTCGCTGACGGCGATTTTCCAGGCCTCGGTGCCAGGGCGAACCTCGGCCAGGTTGTGAATGTTCAATGCGGCCAACTTCTGCAGCAATTCCGGCGCGGTGCCGGCAAAATCGTTATGGCCCGCAGGCAAACCCACTTCGACCTGCGTGACTTCGCCGATCAGCCCGTTGCGGACCACTTCGGCGGCCTTGTGAAAATTGGCCTGCGACCGCTGCCAGGAACCGGTCTGCCAGATGATCTTGTTTTTTTCAACCGCCCGGACAATGGCCTGCTGCTCGGCAATGGTTTTGGCGAGCGGTTTTTCGCCGTAAATATCCAGTCCGCGCCCCGCCGCCTCGGTCGCCACCAGCTCATGCCAGTGGTCGGGCACGGCGAGCATCACCGCGTCCAGATCATCGCGCGCCATCATTTCACGGTAGTCGTGATACGCCTTGCAGTCCTTGTTTTGATAATGACCGTTGATCGTGTCCACCGCTTCCGTCAAATGGTCCTGGGCGAGATCGCAGGCGGCGATCACCTGGCAATCCGGTTCGACCAAAAACGAATTGGTGTTGCCTGGTCCTTGCATGCCCCAGCCGACGACACCGAGATTGATGCGGTTGGACGGACGCGGACGTTTTCCCGGGCCGGTGGCGCAACCGGGCAGAATCAGCGGCAAGACCATGGCCGCTGCGGATTTGGCGAGAAAATGACGACGGTTGATTTGTGAGGATGTATTTTTTTTCATGGCTGCGAGGAGTTTGATAACATGGTTGGGTTGTTGAATGCTACTGTTGTTTACTTCAAATAATTTTTATACCGGCGTCAAGATGTTTGATTTCATTCAAGCTCGTGGCGGTACGACGCGCCGGCCGAAACAATGCCACGCTCCGGTTTCTTCCAGAAACACGAGATAGTCCGGGCTCTCTCCCATGAGTCCGGCGGTTTCCGTTTCCTCCCAGACCATGCAGGCGGTTGAGAGCGCGTCGGATTCGGCGGCACTGTCGGCCAGCGCCCACGCACGGTGGATCCGCCGCGCCGCCGCGCCGGTTCTTGGATCAAAGATATGCTGTCCCTGCACCGCCAGGCCGGAGCCGCTCAAGGAACCCCTGGCCAGCCAGTAACGCTGCAACGAATGATCATCCCCCAGACCGCACGACCAGCCAATCGTCTCCGCCGGTGGATCGCCCGCCAGAATGCTGCTGCCGCCGGCCACCAGCAGAAATGCCGGGCACTCCCATTCGCGCAACAAATCCGCCATGCGATCCAGCGCGAACCCCTTGCCGATGGCGCCCAAATCAAATTCCAGCTTGCCGCCATCGCAGCGGATGGAAAATTGCTCCCTCAGCAAAGTCCACTGCGGCGGAGCGGACTGGGATTTCAACGCGGCGGCGGCCACGGAAAATGCACCACGTGTCATAGCTTCCATTTTTTGTGCGATTTCGAGACAGGCGAAAACCGGTTCGCTCAAACGCAAGCTTTCACCGGGAGCAAGCTGGGCGATCCGCGCGATGTCGCTATTCGCGCGAAAACGGCTCAAGAGCGATTCCAGCTGATCCGTCAGGGCAAACGATGCCTGAGCCGCCTGGGCTGCATAGTTTTTTTCCTCGTTCGCAAGGCGCACCTGAAACTGCGTCGCCATCGCGCGATGATTGAAGACATGGATGGAGGCTTCGCTCATGGCTTGTTTTCGACAGGCGGTGTCCAGAGGATCAACAAAACCCCGGGACGGAGACCAAAAAATTCCGACCGGAAATCTTTCAATCGCGCTGCCAGCCCGTCGGACACATCCGTTGTGGTGATGAAGAAATCCGCCGGGCCGGTCTCCTGCCCTGGTTGCCAGAATCCCACCTGTGAAAATTTCCTCAAATACCACGGCAGCGGCCATGCATCAGCGGCAACCACGGCGATACGTGGATTGGAAATTCCATCCTTCTGCGCCAATGCTTGCAGCCGGTCCGGCAACCGCAACAGATCTTCCCCCGTGTGGGCATAAGCGTAGGGATTTTTTTCGTCGGCCGGCTTCGAGAATACCCATTGCCAGGTGTCATGCGCGACCGCGACACCAAGGAAGCCAATCAAAGCCAAAATGGCAAGCCGGACGGAAAGTTTGGGCGTGGCAAACCAAATCCATTCGACGGCCATGCCCGCAAAAATGGTCAGCGGCAGCCAGAGGTTCAAGGCGAGCCAGGGAGTTTTGTAGGGAATCGCGCTGTAAATCAAACCGGCAAGCAGCGCATACACGACCAGCCAGCGTCGGCGTCCCGACTTGAGTGCCCGAAAAATGCCGAGTGCCGCCAACCCCAGGATCATGGCACCAGACCAGCCGCCGCTAAGCAGGACTACGTAATACCAGAACGGCTTTTCATGCCCCTGGCCTTCGGCGCGGCCGGCGAAGCTTGGAACGGCATGCAGCAAATCCGCAAACACCGCCCAGTTCCGGCCGAACCAGGTGAACAGCAGGATCGAGGTGAAAATGAAAACTCCGGCCGCGATCAAAATCATTTTCGCAATCGGAACGCTCCTTTTCCGACCGGCAGGCTTGTGAACATTGTCCACTTCCACCGACCGCGGGACCGGCATTCCTAAACGAAAAACAATCAACGCAACGGCGATGGCGAAGAAATGGATGACCGCCGTTTCTTTGGACGCCATCATCAGCGCGGCGCAAAATCCGGCGAGCGCGGCGGACGACGGGGATTTTTTTTGCATCGCACGACCGCCGGAAAGAATCAGTCCGAACGTGGCCGCGACGAACAAGGTTTCGTGGATGAAATAACGGCTGTAATACACCGGCAGCGGCGCAACAGCGAACAACAGCGCGGCAATGAGACACGCGGTGAATCCGAACATCTCCACGCCCGCGCCAAACAGCAAGAGGGTGGCGGCGCCAGTGAGGGCGGGCACCAGCCGCAGCTGCGTTTCGGTGAGGTCGGCAAATTTCTTTGCGCCGAGCAGTTTTACGATCGGCAGGGTTTCGGCGGCAAGCGCCGGGCCGTGCCGGTCCTGCGAGTCGTAGCGGAATTTTTCCCCGGCGAGCACCTGGCCGATGATGTAGGCGTTGATGGATTCATCCGTGTGCATCGGCCGCACGCCGAGCTGCGGCAGGCGGACGGCGAGGGCCAGCAGCGCCAGGACGATAAAAAACGCCCAACCGATCTTTGGCGATGGCGTTGTCGTTGTTTTTTTGGCGGGAGGAGACAATGGTTTTCCAGATCAATTCCCCTCACCCCGGCCCTTTCCCCGCTTGGGGGCGGGGCGAGGGAGGAAAATTTACGCGGCCGGTTTGCCAAACACTTCCACTTCGATGTAGTGATTCAGCTTGTTGGTCGTGTTGCCTTTGCTGTAGAGCCGGACGTAACGGCCTTTCGCGCCCTTCGCATCGATCAACTTGCCATCGTAGGTTTCGATGTAAGGACGGTCTGTGCCCGTGCCCAGACCCAGTTCGTTGGCGGCGTCGGCATTGAAAACGGTCGTCACGTCCTTCTCAAACTTCGGATCGTCGGACACCTGCACCACCACGTCGAAATACACCCGGGCCTGCGAATGGAAATGCCAGAGCATGATGGCGGAAATGGCCGCTTCTTTTTCGAGATCGATCTGCACCCATTGTTTGCCCGGCCCGAGTTCGACCCAGGAGCCTTCGTCGCCTTCCTTGTCGCCGTCGGTGATCAAATCCAGCGTGCCGACCACCGGATCACTGTCGCTGGCGGTGACTTTTTTGCCCTTGGCGAGATTGACCGTGCCGGCGGGAACCATGAAATCCGGCCGCTTGCCTTTGGTCGCCGGCTCCAGGTTTGGGACTTTGATGGGCACCGGCGTGCCGACGAACAGCGGCTTGGGCAGATCGGTTTTGAGCGGCACCTGGTCTTCGGCGAACACGGTGGTGACGGCGAACAGTGCGGCGGCAACGGACAATTTAAAAAATGAATTTTTCATACGAGGATAGTTTTAAGCTTTCGTTTCTTCGGCGGTGATTTCAATGGTTTTGCGGGCGGCGATGGCTTCGTTGGCCTTGTGGATGACGTATTCGCTGGAGAAGGCCTCGTCCGCCGGACAGTTCAGTTTGGTCGTGCCGCGGATGGCGTTGAAGAAATTCTCCAGATGCGGCTGGTGGATTTTTTTGTTGAATGTCACCGGGATGTCATATTGCAGCAACGGCGCCGTTTCACGAACGTCGACTTTGTCGGCATCACCCGTCGGGGTGGCCGTGGCACTGGCGCGCAGATAATTTTTCGCCACCAGGTCATCCCACACGGTTGCGCGGTCTTCACGGTAAAGCTTCGTGATGCTGGGATTCTCGGACATCTTGATCGTGCCTTCGTCGCCCATGAACATCTCAAAGTAACCGCCGCCCGCGCTGGTCGTGGTCAGCACTTCGTAGAACGCGCGTGCCATGCCGGTCGGCAACGGATATTCATAGACCACCATCGCGTTGTCATACCACTCGTGGTTCTTGTAATAATCCACGCCGCCGCTGGCCATGACCGACGAGGGCGTGACGCCAAACCACCAGTTGAAGATGTCGATCTGGTGCGCGCCGAGATCAGACAGCGGCCCGCCGCCGAGACCTGTGAACCAGCGCCAATTCCGGAACTGGTGCATATCCTTATAACCGTATTTGGCCAGCATCTCGGGAGAGATGGTAAATTTTTTTGGCCAGCCCAGGTCTTCGGCGACCGCGCGGTTCCACTGCCCGTTCGCGGCGGTGAGCCGGCCGCAAATCTTCGCATCCTGCACGAGCCGGCTGAGCGCGAACATATAGCGCGGGTTGCTGCGACGCTGATGGCCGATCTGCAACAACTTTCCCGTCTCACGCATCGTCTGCACCATGGAACGGGCGCCATCGATGGTGTTGCTCATCATTTTCTCGCAATACACATGCAGCCCGGCCTTGAGGCAGGCGTTGGTGATGGGCGCGTGCCAGAAATCCGGCGTGGCCACGATGACCGCCTGCAAATCTTTTTCGTGCGCGAGCAGGTCCTCGTAGTTTTCGTAACCCTTCACCTCCGCGCCCTGGCTCTTGAGCCGGCGGACGTTGCTGTCGCGGTTGTAATCCCAAATGTCCGCGATGGCCAGGAGTTTGATCCCCTCGATCACCAGCAGCGAATCCAGCAGCACCTGGCCTTGCGCGCCGCAGCCAATGAGCGCGATGTTGAGCTGGCTGAGCGCCGAGGTTTTTTGGCCGGCCGGTTTTGAGCCGGAATCCGGACTGCACGAGGTCAACAACAGGCCGGCACCCGCCACAGCCGTGGCCCCGATGAAATCGCGGCGCGTGATGGGTTCCTTTACCATTTTTTGAGAAGCGCGAGCTTGTTGTATTTGACGAGCATCAGGGCGAATGCGACCAGGGCGACGTGAACGCCCAGAAAGGTAATGCCATCCGGCTGGTTGATCAAAATCAAACCGACCGTCAACGCGATGTATATCAATCCCTGCACAAACAACGAGAACCGCGTGCCGAGGCCGATGAGCAGCAGGACCCCGGTGAGAATGAGCGCCGGACCGAGCAGCGCATTGAAGGCCGCCGTGGCGAAATGAGGCAGCAACACTTCGTGATCAAACTTGGATTTCAACGACGCGGGAATGCCCGAGTAATTGGCCAGCGCATAGAACTTCACCTTGAACTCGACCACCGCGCCGCTGGGATCCGGTTGGCCGGTGGTGGGATCCAGCAAGGGCTGCTGGACGGTTTTGTAGGCGCCGAATTTTTCCAGGCCCGCCAGGATGGCGCGCATCGCCAGCCACAATCGCAGCAGCAGAAACGCCAGAGTGTAATCGCAGCGGCTGCAACCGTGTTCTTCACCGGATCCGTTCGTTTTTTTATCAGTCGAGTCGTTCATGTTAAAAGCTTGGCAACTTTGACAGATGCCGTCAGACGCGCAAAGGTTTCAAGAGATTATTTCGCCCGGGACGATGATTCAGACCGTCATCGGGCGAATCCATTCAAACATTCCGATCAGCGGCTCCCGTAACCGCGGACAAAGCCCACGCACTGGGCCGCGTCAACGACGTTGTCCTTCCAGTTGTATTCGTATTCGATCGAGGCGTTCCCGGCAAAGTTCTGGCGTTTCAATTCATCAATGATTCCCGCCATGTTCGACACGCCCGTGCCGAACGGCACGTCGTGCGCCTCCATGGATTTCTCGTTGAGATCCTTGAGGTGGGCGCTGATCACGCGGCCCTGAAGGATTTTCAGGCAGTCCACCGGATTCAAGCCGGAGCGCACCCAGTGGCCGACGTCGGAACAGGAGCCGATGCGGGCGTCGCGATCCTTGACCACGCTCAAAATGTAGTTGGGATCCCACATTTTATAGGCGGGGTTGTTGGGCTGGCGCGGGTGATCGTGAAAGCCGACGCGGATGTCGTATTCCTTCACCAGTTTCTCGATCGTATCAATCGCGTCCACCGATTCGGTGGTGATGCCGTAAAGCTCGAACTTCTGGGCGAACACAAAAATCTTCCGCGCCTCCGCTTCGTCTTTCGGAATGCCCACGACGCCATAATTGACCGCCCGGATGCCGTCCTTGGCCAGCCGGGCCTTGACGGCGGCGATCATTTCGTCGGTGGCGTTGTGGTCGAATTTCACCTCGGGCTTTTCCGGGCTGAACTTCTGGCCCGGATAAAATTCAATGACCTTGCCGCCGGCCGCAGCCGTCTTGTCGATCGCCTCCATGACAGAGTATTCCTTGAAAGTCCACGCCTGGCAGCCAAGCGCAATCCCACCGGTCCGGCAATCGTCGGGGATCGGCGCGGCAAAAGTGGTGTGGACCAGCGTAAGGCTGCAAAGGGCGGCCAGCAGCGGAATGTATTTAAATTTCATAATCAGACAGTCTTTTTAGTTTGGTGCCGGGGCATTGTTTCAAATCCTCTCAATTCCGCCAGTAACCGATTTCGGGGATACCGTCGCAACCAGGATTGGTGCCAGTCTCGAATCAACGACGCCATTTGGCCAGCAAAAACCAAAAGGTTATGGTCCCGTAAATTGACGACGAAAAGATTTGTTTTGCGATTGAACAACCAATACTTGCTGGTAAGTTTCGCCCATGCATTCACACAAGTCCGACACAAGCATCCGCTGGAACCGGCGCAACTTTCTGAAAACCGCCACGCTGGCCTCCGGCGCCGTGGTCTTCGGCGTCCCCACCCTGCTCCGCGGGAAAAATCTGAACAGCAAGTTGAACATTGCCATCATCGGCGCGGGCGGAAAGGGCGGAGGTGACGCTGATTGCTGCAATGGCGAAAACATTGTCGCCCTGTGCGACGTGGACACCGAGAATTGCGCGAAGACGGTTCAGAAATATCCGAACGCAAAATTCTATCGGGATTTTCGCGTCATGTTCGACGAGATGGAAAAAGGCATTGACGCCGTGGATTGCGCCACCCCGGATCATTTTCACGCCATCGCCGAGTCGCACGCGATGCGCCTGGGCAAACACGTCTATGGCCAGAAGCCGCTGACGCAGACCATTTATGAAGCCCGTTACCTGCGTGATCTGGCACACGAAACCGGCGTCGTCACACAGATGGGCAATCAAGGCAGCGCCGCGGACGGGTTGCGCCGCGCCGTCGAATGCATCCAGGCCGGCATCATCGGCCAGGTGAGCGAGGTCCACATCTGGACCAACCGTCCGATCTGGCCGCAGGGCATCGGCCGTCCGGAAGGTTCCGATCCGATTCCGGAAACATTGAGCTGGGATACTTGGATCGGCCCGGCACCAATGCGTCCGTATAAAAAAGGCGTTTACGATCCGTTCAACTGGCGCGGCTGGCTGGATTTCGGCACGGGCGCGCTGGGTGACATGGCCTGCCACACCGTCAACATGACGTTCCGCAGTTTGAATCTCGGTTACCCGACGGAAGTTGAAGCCACCGCCATCGGCGGGATGAACACGGAGACGTATCCGATCGGTTCGAAAATCCGGTTTCAATTTCCTGCGCGCAAAACCCGGATTCCGGCCATGCACAAGACGTTCTTCCACCAGCATGACACACTGGAGCAGTCGCCCGTCACGCTCTGGTGGTATGACGGTGGCAAGCCGCTCAGCGAGACTCCGTCCTCAAATGACGAGACCAACAAGCCGAAATCAAATCACCGCGGCGGCCACGATGCCAGCAACAAGCCGCCGGCCGAACTCACGGCGGACATCGCCGCGATGCTCGGCGAAATTCCCGGCAGCGGCTGTCTGCTCGTCGGCGAGAAGGGCACCATTTTTTCCCCGGACGATTACGGCGAACAGTTCTTCGTGAAATTGAAGGGCGAAACCAAATACACGCACTTCAAGAAAAGCCCGATCGTGACGGCGATTCCGCAGTTCATCCCGCGCAATCCGTTCAAGGGCGACAATGACCTGCGCCAGCATCTGGAATGGATCGCAGCCATCAAAGAAGACAAGCCGGAGATGTGCTACTCGCGCTTCGCCGTCGGCGCGCAACTCACGGAGATCATGCTGCTCGGCTGCGTCTCGCTGCGCGTCGGCCAGAAAATCGAGTGGGACGGGCCGAACATGCGCGCCACCAACTGCCCGGCAGCCGCACAGTTCGTCAAACGCGACGACCGCGCGGGCTGGAAACTGTCGTAAAGATCACAAGCCGGAGAAACGCAAAGAGCGCAGAGAGGCGCGGAGTTTTTCCAAATAAATTATAAGTGCCGCCGGCTTTCCAGTCGGCGGCACTTTTGATTTCCAGTTTGCCGCTTTTGCGTTTCTCTGCGGCCTCCGCGCCTCTGCGTTAATTTTCTATTTGGCATCCAGCTGCACCGGTTTGTAGCCGCCCTTGGTTTTGAAATGGAAAATCAGCGCGAGATAGCCCGCGAGCATGAAGGCCGGGAACAGGGCCATCCTGCCGAGCGCGCTGAACTGGCTGGTGGTGGTCGCGGTCGTGATCGCCGCCTGCGAGGCTTGATCCGTCAACGCCGCGCTCTTCACCGGATCAATCGCCTGATACTTGCCGAGCAGATAATTCTTCTCCACGGTCACGCTCTGGTAGATCGCCGGATTCGCGGCCTGCAATTCTTTCGTGGCGGTGGATTCCTGCAAATAGCCGATGAACGGAAAACCCAGGATGCCCACGGCGAGCATGCCGATGCCGCCCATCGCGTTCAACGTGAGCGCGCCGCCTTTGGGACATTGCTCACTCGTCAGGCCGAGCATCGTCGGCCAGAAGAAAGTTTTGCCGACAGCGTAAAGCGTGGCGGCGGCGAAAATGACCATCAGGCCCGCGCCGTTGGTTTTGGAAAGTGCGGTCAGGCCAAGGATGGCGAGCGTCGTGCATCCGGCCAGCAGGCCCAGCGGCGAAAACTTATGAATGATCGGCCCGGCGCAGAAACGCAGCACCATCATGATGGCCGAGGTGTAAACCAGAACCCAGGCGGCGTTGTGGCCGGCGGCTTTCATCGGCGCTTCCATGAGCGAACTGATCCAGCCGTCCGTGCCGATCTCCGTCGTGGCCAGCGGCATCATGATGATGATGAGAAAGGCGAGGATGAGACGGCCAAAAGATTTGGTGATGGCGGCAAACGCGACAACCACCGCGCCGGTGAGTCCCCAGACCAGACCACTGCTCCAGCCAAAAACCTGGCCGAGTTGGGCGAACACCAACCCAAACCCGACCAGCGCACCAAAAGCGCCGAGTTCCTTGAGCATGGCGACGTAGCCAATGCCCGCCTGTTCCCGTTCGCTCTTCGGGAATTGCCGGCTGATCAGAATCAGGAAGAAAATAATCGCCGGAATCAAAATCAATCCGAGCGTGAGGCGCCAGTCGGGATTGTTCGCCAGCGCAATCGTGCACAGTCCGCCCAGCACCAATCCGCCCGGCCAGCCGGCGTGCAGCGTGTTCAGCCATTTCACCTTGTCCTTGTTGAACATCGTGGCGACGACCGGATTGATGTAGGCTTCCACGGTTCCGTTGCCGAGACCGAGAATGATGCTGCCCCAGTAAAGCAATTGATAGCCGTGCTTCTGGCCGGCGATGAGCGCGTCGCCCGTCACGCCGTGAATGGACTGGTAGGCCATGAACGCCATCGCCGTATACACCAGATAACTGACGAAGGAAAAAATCATCGCCACCTTGTAACCGATGCGGTCGATGAACAGGCTGAATAAAATGATGCTCACGCCGAACGGCCAGATGCCCGCGCCCTGGAGTTCGCCCACGGACACTTTGTCCAAACCGAAGTCGGTCACGAACTGTCCGCCGCAGAGAATCATGCGGCTGATGAAGGCATAGCTGGTGGTGATGAGGGCGATAAAACAGCCCCAGAAGAGGATTTTGTCGTGACGATTGTTCATGAATGCGCTGAATACTCTCGACCAACGCAAAACTGTCAACGGTAAAAAGCTAAAAACAAAGCGCGGTTTGTCCCAAACCGCAGCACGTGGGCAGGCAAACCAGCATTGAAATTATCCCACCCGTCCCGCGTTTGCACTGCCCTCCAGAGCGCGGGCGGTCCCTCGCCCGCAGCGCTGACGTCCGCCGGAAGACGTTCCGATTATTCAACGCGCCCTTCGCCCTCCACGCGCTGCGACCGGGGACCGGTCGCGCTCCAATGAATCACACGCTTGACCTCATCGTTCTGCTTGGCAAGATTGCCCCACCAAAAATCACTTTTTATGTCACGACCTGTCACCCTCTTCACCGGCCAATGGGCCGATCTCCCGCTCGCCAAACTGTTGCCGCTCGTCAAGAAAATGGGCTACGACGGCGTGGAACTCGCCTGCTGGGGCGACCACTTCGAAACGGATCGCGCCCTTGCTGAACCCGATTATTGCAAAAAGAAAAGGGCGTTGCTCGCGAAGCACGGCCTGAAATGTTTCGCGATTTCGTCGCATCTTGTCGGCCAAGCCGTGTGTGATCTGATCGACGATCGGCACCAGGCGATTTTGCCCACCGATGTCTGGGGCGACGGCAAACCCGAAGGCGTCCGCCAGCGGGCCGCGGAAAAAATGAAGGCCACGGCGAAGGCCGCGCGAAAATTCTTTGACGCAAAACCGCCGAAGCTAAATGGTGGCCATCCGCAAGGACCCGCTACCGTCAACGGCTTCACCGGTTCTTCGATTTGGCATTCGATTTACGGTTTCCCGCCGACCAGTCAGGATTTTTGGAACAAAGGCTACGCCGACTTTGCCAAGCGCTGGCTGCCGATTCTTGACGTGTTTGAAAAGGAAAACGTCAACTTCGCGCTCGAAGTGCATCCCACGGAAATCGCCTTTGACATCGCCTCAGCCAAACGCGCGCTCGAAGCGGTGAAGCAGCATCCGCGCTTCGGTTTCAATTACGACCCGTCGCATCTCGGCTATCAGGGTGTGAACTACGTGAAATTCATCCGCGAGTTCGGCGACCGCATTTTCCACGCGCACATGAAGGACGTGTGGTGGGGCCACGGCGACGGCACGGTGGGCGTGTTCGGCGGCCACACGGATTTCACGGACCCGCGCCGCTTCTGGGATTTCCGCTCGCTCGGCCACGGCGACATCAATTTCGAGGAGATCATCGTCGCCTTGAACGATGTCGGCTATCGCGGCCCGCTCTCGGTGGAATGGGAAGACGGCCGCATGGACCGCGTCCACGGCGCGACCGAAAGCTGCGCGTTCGTCCGCAAGCTGGATTTCACGCCAAACGCAGCGGCGTTCGATGCGGCGTTTTCCAAGAAGAAATAAATTCCGAATCAAATTCTGCCCATGCTGCAAAGGGAATCAAAGACTTCCAATCAATTTGGGCGCAACCACAGTTTCATCTTGGGAAACGGTTCGACCCCGAGCTGGCGGGCTTGCTTTTCATCGTGCGTCAAACCAATCCATTGGAGCATCGGCAAGGCGAGAAAATAACCGGAGGCGAAGTTGTGGAGCAATGATTGTGAGCCGCCACGATAGCCTTCAGGATGAAACACAACTTCCGGCGGCAGGCCGATGTGCAGCGCCGCCGCGTAGGACCAACTGATGGCCATCATTTCTTCCGCCGGATCGCTGCCGACGTCAGCTCCACAGGCTTGACGGTCGGCCGGAGTTTTCACGGCGAGATGTCCGGCTTCGTGCAGCAAGTCGCCCGGATATTTAAGTTTGGCGGGATCGTAAAGCAGCCCGCCGTGCTCGACTTTGATGCCGGGCAGAACCGTATCGTCGCCCATCGCATCGGCGCGGATTGGCAACCCGATCTCGCGGAGAAAGGCGACGATTTTTCCGCTCACGGCGGTATTGGCTTCAGGATTCATCAGCGTTGTCGCTTTTCTCGTAACATTCCATTCCTTCGCTGCCAAGCCGGAAGGTTTTGACGGGCAGGACTTGCAATCACGAAACGGGCCGCTCAAAATCCGCAGCAAGATCTCATGGACGCCTCGCAGCAGTCAGAAAACTTGAAACGTTTCGGCGAGCTGGTGCTGGCCGATCGCACGCTGCACAACCAGCTCCGCGCGGCGGAAAATATTTCCTCATTCGCCGGGCTTGCCGTGCGGCTCGGTGCCGAGCGCGGGTTGGTGTTCAATGAGGCGACGGTGCAAAATGCGGTTCAGGAAAAACGCCGCGAATGGCTGGAGCGGTGGATATGAAGGATTTTTCCGGCTGGATACCCACGCGGATTTTTTGGCGCGATTCCCGTCCGATGGTGGATTGGGCTTACTTGGGCGGGCGGCGTTTCACGGATCCATTTTTTGCGCAAACGGTCGAATCCTGCCTGCGGCATCCGGCGGATTTGCTGTTCCGCCATCAGACGCCGCTGGAGGAATTGGGCGAGATCGCCGCGACGCAGCCGGGCTTGCGCCCCACCGGATTTATCTTCCACATGTCGCGTTGCGGCTCGACGCTCACGTCGCAAATGCTCGCGGCATTGCCATCAAACATCGTGCTCTCGGAAGTCGAACCGGTTGACGACATCCTCGGCTCGTATTTCAAGCATCCGCACGTTACGGAGGAACGACGGGTGCAATGGTTGCACTGGCTCGTGAGCGCGCTGGCATGGCGACGTTCGCCGGCGGAAAAAAATGTCTTCATCAAATTCGATTGCTGGCACGTGATGCATCTGCCGTTGCTGCAACGCGCCTTTCCCGATGTGCCGTGGATCTATCAATATCGCGAACCGGTGGAAGTGATGGCCTCGGCGATGGAACAGCTCGGCCGGCAGATGATCCCGGGCGTGCTGGACGCGCGGATGTTCGGCTGGGACGCGGCCACCGTGGGAAAGATGTCGCTCTATGAATACACCGCGCGGGTGCTGGCGAAATTGTGCGAGACGGCTTTGGTCGAAACGCGAGCCGGGCGCGGCAAGCTGCTGAATTATCAACAACTGCCCGCCGCCGCGTGGCCGGCGTTGCTGCAGCATTGGCAGGTGGATTTTTCCGCGGAGGAAATGCAACGGATGCTAAACGCCGCGCAGATGCACGCGAAAAATCCCGTGCTGCCATTCGCCCCGGACAGCGAGGCCAAACGCAAATCCGTTCCGCCGGAACTGCGTGAACTGACGGAGCGATGGCTGGACGGCGTCTATCAAGACCTCGAAGCGCAGCGTCGCCTTCAGGGTTTTGCCTGAAGCCCGGAAGATTTTTTTGAAGCCGCCGCCGTGGCGAGCATCAAATCGCGCAGCCAGCCGTTCACCACGCAATCAACCACCAGATGGATGCGATCCACATTTCCGTGGTTGGCGACCCGATGCGGTTGGTTTACGTTGGCATACCAACACTCACCTTCATTCATGATCACGCGAATCTGGTTGAGCACAAATTCCACCTGCGGATTGGTGATGACCGGAATGTGCACACGCACTTCGCCATCCTCGAATCCCAGTTCGTGATCGCGATGCTCCTTGATGACGGAACCCGCTTTGAGGCGCAAAAAGCGAACGGCCTGCTGCGGGCAACGAAGCGAAGCGAGCACTTCGCGGATGTAAGGACAGCGAGCCAGCAGCGGCGTATCAGCAAACGCATGCTTGGCCGTCGGGTCGGGATAGATTCGATCCGTGCGTCCGCCGACGGAACGCAGCGGCACTGCGCTCCAATCACCTTGGTAATACGCGGTGTTAAAGTGGGGGACAAATTCTTCCGCGAGAATTCCCGCCAGATTCGCCTGCATTCGGACGACATCGAACTGCAAGGGAAGTTTCAGTGCGTCCGGCAGCAGCGGTTCCGTCACGGGAACGGCGGGCGCGCGCCATTCCATTTGGTATTCCAGTTCATTCTCGCCAATAATGACGAAGCCCAGCCGCTGGTAGAGCCGCGCCGCGCGATTGGTCTTGAGGACTTCCAGCCGGAGCGGTTTTTTGGTCCCCAAAGCCTCGCCAAAAACCCGCTGCAACAAAGCCGTGCCGAAGCCGGCATTGCGATGCTGTGGCAGCAACGCCATGTCCACGACCCGCAAAGCATCGGGCGTGCGATGCACCACGAAGCGGCCGGCGTTCGCGCCGTCAACCAATACAATTTGAAATTCCGCATCCGGAAACATTTGGCGCAGGCCATGGCTCGCCGTGAACTGCATTTTGAGAAACGCGGTTCGCATTTCGGGCGGCCAGCCCCACGCATCCAGTTCTTCCTGGCGCGTGCTGGCGTAAAGCTCAAAGAGAAAGGCTTCATCCCGCGGTGGTTGTTCGGGGCGGACAGAGATGGCGCTCATGGTGGATGACTTATGTTGGCAAACCGGCTGCCTCGCCATCGAAGCGAGGTTGACCCAGTGGAAAACTTTTTTTCGCGCAGTGCAATCAATTTGAGTCATTCTAGCCCGCGAGGAAGGCAAAGGAAGCTTGACATGAACCAAAATCCGGTTACTGTCAAGCGCTATCGGTTGGAGCAATAAATCAACGAGTAAGTAATACATCCCTCATTGAAAACGCGTCGCCAATTTCTCTCGGATTGCACCTTGTCACTGGCGGCGCTGGCTTTGGTTCCGGCGAGTTCTTTACGCGTCTCCGCCATTACTGGTGAAAGTCCCGCCGGCAGCTTCAGCCACGCGATTTTGTCGCAACAGGTCCACACCGTTTTCAAAGTGAGGCTGGACGACGGTCAGGTGGTGAACCTCACGTTGCTCAAAGCTCCGCTCGCAACGCCGCGCCGGACGCTTGGCCGCCAGCCGCCGGGCGATTTGAACTACCAAAAATTCTCACTCATTTTCAGCGGCCCGAAAGACATCCCGCTCGCCTCGGCCATCCACCAGTTTGAACACCGCGAGCTGGGCCGGTTTGAAATGCACCTCGGCCCGGTTGGTCTGCCGGGCGCGGACTGGTTGCGCTATGAAGCCGTGTTCAACCGACCCGTGTCCGCCTGAGCCACCTCCTTTCACAAATACGCAAACTTAATCCAAGAAAAAAACAAAACCATGTCATCTCCATTCATAGGACAAATCTCGCTGTTCGCCGGCAACTTTCCGCCGCGCAACTGGGCCTTTTGCGATGGGCAAATTCTTTCCATCGCTCAAAACACGGCGTTGTTTTCCATCCTCGGCACCACCTACGGCGGCAACGGCACCACGACGTTTGCCTTGCCGGATTTGCGCGGAAGAGTACCCATGCATACCGGCAGCACTACCGGCCCCGGGCTTTCACCGCACAATCTTGGCGAAGTATCAGGCGCTGAAAATATCACTCTGATCTCAAGTCAAATGCCGGCACACAGTCATTTCGTCAACAGCGTCGCCAGCGGAGGAAATCAATCCAGTCCCACGGGCAATCTGCCGGCCATTGAATCCACGGGCACTTCACTGGATTACTCCAACGCAGCGACCAATGCCACGATGAATGCGGGCATGATCGGCAATGCTGGCGGTAACCAGCCACATTCCAATCTGCAGCCTTATTCGTGTGTGAATTTCATCATCTGTCTGTATGGCATTTTTCCGTCGCGAAATTAATTTTTGATGGATCGTTTTCAGGCCAAACCAACTCAATGTTAAAACTGCGCATAACGTTCGCCCTGTTATTCATCCTGCTCGCCGGCGGACGAGTGGTGGCCCAGCCGGTTTATTACAATACGAGCAGTTCCACCGTGTCGTTGAACACCCTGGACAGCGTGGGCACCAACGGCAGCCCGAACACCACGCTGCTGACGGCAACCGGAGTTGATTTCAACCACATCAACCGCTGCACCTCCGTGGCTGTGGACACGCTCAACGGCAGATTGTTTCTGGTGGACGGGCTGGCCAATGCCATTTTCAGCGCCAACCTCAACGGCACCAGCCCGACGCTGGTCAAAGGCGGCCTGACCAGCTTTCCGACCGACCTCGCGCTGGACGTGCTGAACCAGAAAATTTATTTCACCACCAGTTCCACCATCGCGAACAACAACACGGTTCAGCGGATGGATTACACCGGGAGCAACAACGTCACTTTGTTCACGGCCGCCGGCGGCAACGGGGTTTACCGCTGCACGGCCATTGCCTTGGATCTGCTCCATTCCAAAATATTCATCGCCGATGCGGGCACCAATAAAATCTGGAGCATGAGCCTCACCGGATCCGGCCTGGCCGCACTCGCCTCGACCACCAACGCCGTCCCCACCGGCGTCGCGGTGGACGTGACGAACCAGCTGGTTTATTTCACCGTCGGTTCCCCCGTCCAAAGCTCGAACCGCATCCAGCGGGTGAGCTACGGCGGCACCGGATTGACCACCCTGTTCACCGCTTCGGGCGGCGTCCAGCGTTGCACGGCGCTGGATCTGGACGTGCCCCACTCCGTTATTTATGTGTCCGACGCCGGGGCAAACACGCTTTGGAAAATTCCGCTCGGCGGCGGCAGTGCCACGACGGTGGTGAGCGGTTTGCCGGCGACGGCAAAAAAAATTCGCTGGTTCAGCGGACCAAACACCCGGCCAGCGCCTCAAGTTGCCAGCATCCAGGTTTCCGGCACGAATGTGACCTTGATTGCCACCAACGGCTACATCGGCGGAACCTATTATATCCTGACCAGCACCAACCTGAACACCCCGTTGGCCCAGTGGTTGCCGGTGGTGACCAACGTCCTCCCGGCGACCGGGAACTTCAGCCTCACTACTTCCAACAGTTTCAGCCGCAATACGCCTGGACGGTTTTACATTCTTCGAGTGCAGTAGGACGGTAATTTCAGCCGGTTAATGCTTCTCAAAACCATCCCCTGCTCTGCGGCCGGGGCTTCCAAACTCACGGCTTGCTTCGCCAATGCAATTTTCCCGGCTTGCCGCCGCTCCAAAATCTTATGGCTGCCAAACGCAAACTCCGTCATGGCATGGTCGGCGGCGTCCAGAACGTGTCCGCAGCGTGATGGAAAACTGCGCTTTCGTCCGCCAACTGGATTTCATACCGAACGCAGCGGCGTTTGATGCGGCGTTCTCCAGGAAGAAATGAAATGGCCGCGGCTGCGAACGAATCAGCTTCCGTTGCGCTACCGGCAATTTCCAGGTAAAATTTGAGCCAAGACACTATTGGCCGGCTCCGGGAACGGTCTTCAGATAATTACTGGCTGCGGCGACATCTGCAAGTTGCCAATAAGAATACGCACCCCGTATCGCCTCGGCGCGGGCCGGGTTGTCCAGGGGCAGGCTCGTCGCCCATTGCGTCGCGGCGGCGGCATCAATCCGCGCCCAACCGGAGGCGATGCTGATGACGGCGGCAGCTTGCGCGGAACCGCCCGGTAGACTCCCGGCCCAGGCGATGGCCGCAGCAGGATCCCCGACCGCCCAATTTTCCGCGTAATGACTGACGGCGGCGTCCTGAGCTGGACCGGCGGACATCTGCGCGACATATTGTCCGGCGGCGGCGGCATCCTGTTTGAGCCAGACATCCAGCACATTGTTCAGGACCATGGGCTGGGCATCGGCGGGCAGGGTTTGCTGCCAGGAAATCGCCGCGGCAGGATCCATTTCGGCGAGCGAACGCGCGACCACCATCGCGGAATTTTTTTTCAGGCCGCCCTCGGGCAGGAAACTCACGGCATCCGCCGCCGACTGCGGATCCATGACGGCAAGCTGCTTCAGACTTTTCTCCAGCACCCGATCCAGCGCACCCCCGTCGAGATTTTCCGAGGCCAGATCCATGACCTGTCGTGGATCGGTGGCTGCCAGCGTGGTCAGAATGCTTTCCACCATGACCGCGCGTTCATCGGCGTTGTCGAGATTTTTTGCCCAATCCAGCGCCGCGGCAGCATCCTTATCGCTCCAGCGATCAGCCACGGCACGCAGCGCATTGATGCGGGCCTCGCCGGCGGGAACGGACCTCAGATAATCCACAGCCGCCGGCAGATCATTTTGCGCGATCTGATCGAGCAGCACGTTGTAGATGGCCAGTTGCTCGTGTGTGACGGCCATTTCTGTCGCCAGGGCAAACGCCCGTTGGGGATCCGTTTTGCCGATCGCTGGAAGGCACAGGAACATGCCCTGCGTATATTCGCTGCCGCGCGGCATCCGGCGCAACCAGGCGAGCGCCGATTCGGGATCATGCTGAAACCACGCGGCAAACGCGTTTCCAAACGCCAGCGAGCGCCGCATGGGATCTGTTTCCTGAAACGCTTCCAACACGGCGGCGTGGAAACCGTCAGGTTTGGGCGGCATGGCGGCGGCGATTTCGACGGAGTTCGTCATCGCCGTGGAACCGGTTCTGGTTTCCACAGCTGGTGTTCCGATCCGTTTTCCGGCCAGAAAATGCAGGCCGATACCCAGGGCTGCCAGCAGACCGGCAGCCGTGAGCATCGTCCAAAAATGCCGTGGGGACTTCACGGGCGCATTTTTCAGTTGTTGCGCGGGTTCACTGTGCCGGCGGTGAAATCAGCCTGGTTGTCATTGGTGTCCGTGGCACCGCCGCCCGCGCGCGAATCGGAAGCCGTGGCGGAAATCGTCGGTGCGGGGCCGGTGCCTTCGTAGGCGTTGGCGGAACCGTAACCGACGAAATCAACGACGTTCGCCGTGCCGACGGGATTGCTCACGGTCAGCAGCGTGGTGGTCTTGGTCAACGCGACCTTGCCGGCAGTGGCCGACATGCTGATGGTGCCAATGGCCTGCGGCGTCGGCAAAGCCGTGGTGCCGCCGGTGCCCGCCGCCTCCTGAATCAGATAATGTGCACCGGGCGCGATGGTGCCGTTCAAAATCGTTTCCGACCACGAACTGCCGGTGGAGCTGGCATATTGCACGGCGTAGGTGCTCAAATTCACGGTCGCGGTGCCGGCGTTGTAGATTTCGATGAAGTCATTGATGTAGGTCGCGCCGCTGTTACCGCCGCCGCCATAGACCTGGCTGACGGTGAGGTTCGTTGTCCCGCCGCCGCCGCCGCCGGTTCCGTTGGTCACGGTGAAGCTGCCGGCACTGGCCGCCAGACCGCCGGGCGCGATGACAGAGATGGCTCCTGACGTCGCGCCGGCCGGAACGGTCGCGGTGATCTGGGTTCCGGAATTCACGGTGAAACTGGTCGCATACGTGGTGTTGAATTTTACGATCGAGGCGCCGCTGAAATTATTTCCCGTGATGGTGACGCTCGCATTCGTTGCCGCGCTGGACGGGGAGAAACCGCTGATGCCCGGGGCCGCCGCGCCATCCACCCTGGCACGCAACACCTCGGCGATGTCTGAGGCGACGGCGGTAAAGAACGTGAAGCCGGTGGTCGTCTGGAGGGCGTTCACGGAGGTGACAAAATTCGTCCAGGGCGTCGTGCGGATGCCGGCGATGTTCGGGACGTTGATGGCGATGACGCGGTTGGTGGCGGTAAGACGGCTCAGGGCCGTCCCGCTGCCGGTCGGGACGATGACGGCCACCTTCCACGTGTAGCCGGGAATGTAAACCGGGCCGTTGGTGTTGATCCTGGCCCCGCTGAACGTGCTCGGGCCGCACATGATGATAAGTTCATTGCCGGCGCTGGCGAACGTGCGGCAATCATCCTCGAAGTTCGCCCAGATGCCCTGGTTGTTATCCGGCGTCTGCGGCATGATGTTCGACATGTAAAACACCAGCTTGTTGATGTTCGTCGTGTCCGTGCGGTCGGCAGACGGGCAAAGATGCCCGCGATCAAAACCGGAGCCGGTGTAGTCGCCGGTCTTCACCCAGTAAAACGTCGCCGGCAGATTGGTGTCCGTATAAAAACTGCTGTTGCGTCCGCTGCCGCCGACATCAGCCGTGGTCAAATCCCAACTGGCCCAAATCGGCTCGTTGTAATGGGCACTGTATCCAATGGATTCCACCGTGCGCTGAATGAGATAATTGTTGGTGACGGCGGCGTTGGTGGTGGCGGAGCTGGGATTCCCCAGTTGCATCTGCAATGAGGTGCTGATGGTGGCGGCGGCGTGCAGGGCTGCCAAAAGCAGCAATGAAACGCCGGTGGTGTATCGGAATAATCTATGGGTAAAGGACGCGACGACTTTTGATTTCATGACGAGGATGCAACATTACTATTGAGGTTTTGGTTTTGAACATGATTGCCTGCACTCCTTGAACGAACGACGCCATTTCTATATTAAAAAAATTTGCTTGCAAGCTATTTTGAGCCGGGGAACACGATTTTTTAAAATCAACCTGCGGCGCGCAACCAGCGCAGATGCACTACCGCGACCATCGCGCCAAGCAAGGCTCCCGCAAGGACGTCCAGCATCACATGCTGGCGGAGGGCGATCGTGGAATAAAGGATCCCCAGGCACCACAGCCAGTTGAACCCGCGCAACAAACTTCCCGCGCCCATCTGCCGTAACAGGCGTCCGAGCCAGATGGCGGTAAACACGGCAAACGCCACATGCAGGGAGGGACACGCGTTGCCCGACTCATCCACCTTCTTGAGAAAGGCAAACGTCGGATGCTGCGACCAGTCAGCCGGCCACTCCACCGTGGTCGGCCAGAGGAGAAAAATCCCCAGGCCGATGACACCCATCCCGACGGTGACCACCGCATAGGAAACAATTTCCCGACGCTCGAGCAGCAGTGCCGGCGCGAGCGACACATAAAACCACAACGACAAATAGAGCGGCACCGTTTCGGGCCTGAACCTGATCAGCCGGTCGATGGCCGTGAGCGGCATGGTGGTGACGGGGAACAGCGGATGTTTGAGCACCCAGAAATAGGCGACAAAAAAGCCCGTCATCACGAGGGTCGTGCCGACCAGCTTGACCGGCCACCACTTGACAATACGGATCCAAGCCTGATGAAGCCATCCGGCTGCGGGCGGGTGCGTCAAATCCATGAGCAAGCTTGCAACAAGCGGCGGCGCTAGGAAACAAAAAGCCGCCGTGACTGCCTGCCTTCATACATCGACTTACCGCCGGGTGGTGTCCTAGTTTACGATTTTACGGAGCGCGGATTGTCCGTAATCCGCAGCGTGTGGATAGCCACAACCACGATGGAACCAGCTTTACCCGTCTAGTTCTGGCCACGCGCTGCGAGTTGAGACAACTCGCGCTCCAGGAAAATCAAGACACTGCCCACTGCCGTTGCTCTTTGCACAGTTCATCATTGTCGTATAAGGTTTCGCGGCGTTTTATTTATGTCGCAAACTCACAACCGATTTTTGGTCATTGTCATCCTGGGCGCGCTTTCCACCATCAGCCCGTTCGCCATTGATATGTATCTGCCTGCGTTTCCCGAAATCGCTGCCGCGCTGCACACCTCCACCGCACGGGTTTCTTTGTCACTGGCCAGCTATTTTGCCGGACTTGCCGCCGGACAGCTTTTTTACGGCCCTCTGCTCGACCGGTTCGGACGCAAACTGCCATTGTATGCCGGGTTGGTTCTGTTCATCGCGGCTTCTCTGCTCTGCCTGTGTTCCCGCACCGTGGAATGGCTGATCGCCCTGCGCTTCGTGCAGGCGCTGGGCGGCTGCGCGGCGCAGGTCGCGGCGATGGCGATGGTCCGGGATTTTTTCCCGGTGAAGGAAACCGCCAAAATTATTTCGCTGCTGATTTTGATCATCAGCGCCTCGCCGCTCCTCGCTCCCAGCGTGGGGGTCTTTGTGGCGGTGCATCTCGGCTGGCAATGGGTGTTCATCGTCCTGTCCGCGTTCGTGGCCCTGATGCTGGCTGTGTGCTGGTGGTGGTTGCCGCAAGGACATAAACCCGATACCAGCGTGTCCCTACGGCTCCGACCGATCCTGCATAATTATGCGACCGTCTTGAAAGAACCGCAGTTCATCACCTACGCGCTCTCCGGTGCGTTCGCTTTTTCGGGATTACTCGTCTATGTGGCCAGTTCGCCCATCGTCTTCATGGAAGTGTTCCACCTCAGCGCCCAAAAGTTTGGCGCCATCTTTGCCGGACTGTCAGTCGGCTTCATCGGCAGCAACCAGATCAACGTCTTCCTGCTGCGCAAATTTTCCAGCGAACAGATTTTCCGCGCCACGTTGCTGGTGGAATGTCCGGTGGCGTTGCTGTTCCTGGTCGGAACCATATGCGGCTGGTTCGGCCTGACCGCCACGCTCGTGCTGCTGTTTATTTCCCTGTCCAGCCTCGGCCTCGCCTATCCGAACGCGGCGGCACTGGCACTGGTGCCATTCGATCACAATATCGGCAGCGCGTCCGCCATGCTGGGCTTCCTGCAGATCGGCGTGTCCGGCCTGGCGTCCGCGAGCATCGGAGTTTTTGATTCGCACACGATGATGCCGGTGGCGCTCATCCTGGCCGCGACCTCCTGGATCGGCTTTGCCGTCTTGATCATTGGCAAACGCCGGATTCCCCAGCTGCTCTTCGTTGAGGAAAAGGACTGCAACCCGCTGCCGCACTGAATCCGGGGAAAGTGCTCCATCCATGACGCCGGAGCGCCGGGCACCGTCCCGGCCAGTTTCAAACCCGAACGGGCAACGAGCCGAGACGGTGCTCGGCGCTCCGATTGCGTGTCCGGCCTAGCGTTCGCGAGCATTGGCGTTTTCGATTCCCACACGATGATGCCGGTGGCGCTCATCCTGGCCGCGACCTCCTGGATCGGTTTCGCCGTCTTGATCATTGGCAAACGCCGGATTCCCCAGCTGCGCTTCGTTGAGGAAAAGGACTGCAGCCCATTGCCTCATTGAATCTGGCGAAAATGCTCTAGCCATGACGTCGGAGCGCCGAGCACCGTCCCGGCCAGTTTCAAACCCGCATGGGCAACGAGCCGAGACGGTGCTCGGCGCTCCCATTGCGTCCTGCCGGCGAGGCCCGGCTATCTGTGTTCTCCCCACGTCGCCTCCTGTGATTTCAGCAACCTGTGAGCCCAGTCAATAAACCTTGCCATTTGCGCGTATTTCCTTAAGTTCTGCGACCACTTTTAGCAGATGAATTGAAATGGCAAAACGCGATTATTACGAAGTCCTGGAAGTCAGCCGCGAAGTCTCTTTTGAAGAAATCAAAAAAACTTACCGCCGGCTGGCCGTGAAATATCACCCGGACAAAAACCCGGGCGACCATACGGCGGAGGAGAAGTTCAAGGAACTCGGCGAGGCTTACGAAGTGTTGAGCGACCCGCAGAAGCGCGCCGCCTACGACCAGCACGGTCATGCGGCGTTCGACCCGCGCGCGCGCGCCCGCAGCGGCGCCGGCTTTCATGATCCATTCGACATCTTCCGCGAAGTGTTCAGCGGCGCCGGCGGCGGCAGCATTTTCGAAAACTTGTTCGGCGGCGGACAGTCGGATCCGTCGCAACCGCAGCGCGGCGATGACTTGCGTTTCGATCTGGAGATTTCGCTGGAAGAAGCGGCGCTCGGCTGCGAAAAGGAAATTTCCGTCACCAAGCTCGACAAGTGCGAGACCTGCGACGGCGCGGGCATGGAGCGCGGTTCGAGCCTGAAGAATTGCACGACGTGCGGCGGGCGCGGCCAGGTGCTGATGTCGCGCGGGATTTTCAGCATCGCGCAGACGTGCCCCACCTGCAAAGGCGCGGGGCGCATCGTGGAAAAACCCTGCAAAGCCTGCCACGGCGACGGCAAGCGTCAACGCAGTTCGAAGATCAAACTCCGCATCCCGGCGGGCGTGGATGCGGGTTCACGGCTGCGTTCGACCGGCAACGGCGAGGCGGGTTTTCGCGGCGGACCGGCGGGTGACCTTTACGTGGTGCTGCACATCAAGGAGCACGAGATTTTCAAGCGTGAGGGCGACGATCTGGTCTGCGAAGTGCCGGTGAGTTTCATCCAGGCCACGCTCGGCGCGGAGATCGAGGTGCCCACGCTCGAAGGCAAGGCGACGCTGAAGATTCCCGCCGGCACGCAGCCGGGCACGATTTTCCGCGTGAAAAGCAAGGGCGTGAAAAATCTCCAGGGCTACGGTCACGGCGACCTGCATGTGCGCGTCCAGGTGGAGGTGCCGTCGCGCTTGAGCCATGAGCAGAAGGCGAAGCTGCAGGAGTTCGCCGCGCTGTGCGACGGCAAGGAGATGCCGCTGTCGCAGGGGTTTTTCGAGAAGGCGAAGAAGTTTTTCAAGTGAATTGGACGTAGGAGACGAGGTAACGAGACTCTAATTTAATTGGGGAAAAAGAGTGAGCCTCCTCACGTCGGCTCCTACAATCGAGACCATGCACCGTTTTTATCTGCCGCCGGAACGCTGCGCGGGCTACGCGCTGCGACTGGACGGACGCGAGGCGCATCACGCGCTGCACGTCCTGCGCTTGCAACGCGGCGATGCCGTCACCGTGCTCGACGGCGCGGGCCATGAATATTCCTGTGAAGTTGAGAGTGCGGCGAAAGATTTCCTCACCCTGGCCGTGAAGGACAAAAAGTTCACAGCCCCCCTGCCCTGTAGCATCTCCTTGCTGCAAGCCGTGCCCAAAGGGAAAATCATCGAGAGCATCATCCAGAAATCCGTGGAATTGGGCGCATGGTGCGTGGTGCCAATCCTGTCCGAACGCGTGGTGATGCAGCTCGACGGTGATGACGCCGAGAAGAAACGCGACAAATGGCAACAGGTCGCGATCGAAGCCATCAAACAATGCGGCGCAACGTGGCTGCCGAAGATCGAAGCGCCGGTGACGATTGAACAATTCCTCGCGCGTAGCGGCGTCTCGGCAGAGCGCCGCAATTCACCGGAAAACGAATCATCCGGCTCTCTGCCGAAAGCCGCTACGCACTTTGATCTACTGCTCGTCGGCTCCTTGCAACCGGAACGCCGTCATCCGCGCGAAGTGTTGCGCGACTTTGAAAAGCAGCATGGGCGCATGCCGAAAAGCGTGGGCGTCTGGACCGGACCGGAAGGTGATTTTACTTTGGATGAATTGAAGGCGATTCAAGCCGCGGGAGCACAACCGATTTCATTGGGCCAGCTCGTGCTGCGCGTGGAAACGGCCACGATTTATTGCCTCTCGTTTTTGAACTACGAATTGCAAGCGTAGCCGGAGCGCGGGCAGCTTGCCCGCGCGTTCCTATTTCTTCCAATCAACTCGCGGGCGGGCCGCCCGCGCTCCGTCACAAAGCGGCGGCGGCCTTTTTCCCGGCGGTGAAAAAATCCAGATAGGCGATTAGTTGCGTCTTCATTTCCCTGCGCGGCACGATCGCATCAATCAAACCGTGGTCGAGCAGAAATTCCGCGGTCTGGAAGCCCGGCGGCAGTTCGGCCTGAGTGGTGTCCTTGATGACGCGCGGCCCGGCAAACCCGATCATCGCACCCGGCTCGGCCAGGATCAAATCGCCCAGCGTCGCGTAGCTCGCCATCACGCCCGCCGTGGTCGGATGGGTGAGGATGCTGATGTAGGGCAGATGGTTTTTCGCGTGATACGCCAGCGCGGCGCTCGTCTTGGCCATCTGCATCAGGCTGAACATGCCTTCATACATCCGCGCGCCGCCGCTGGTGGAGATGATGATGACCGGCAGGCCCTTTTCCGTCCCGCGTTCGATCAGGCGCGTCAGCTTCTCGCCGACGACGGAACCCATGGAGCCCCCGAGGAAGTTGAAATCCATCACGCCGAGCGCCACGCGCTGGTTGCCGATCTTGCACAGGCCGGTGACGACGGCGTCTTTTAACGTGGTGTTTTTCTTGTAGGATTCGAGCTTGGACGCATAGGTGGACGCGCCCTTGAAATGGAGCACATCCACGCTGGACATGGTCGCATCCATCTCCTCGAAGGTGCAGGTCTCGACCAGCGAATGGATGCGTTCGCGCGAGCCGATGGCGAAATGATGGCCGCATTTCATGCAAACCTTCAGATTCTCGTCCAATTCCTTGTCGAACAGCATCGTGGCGCACGTGGGACATTTGGTCCAAAGCCCCTCGGGCATTTCGCGCTTCTTGGTCTTGGTTTTGCCCGAGCCGAGCTTGGGCTTTTTGATGAACGTGGGCGCCTGCCCCGTCGGCGGGGTCAAGGCCGGTTCCACCGAATCCAAACCCAGCGATTTCTTCGTGAACGAAGTGGTATCCATTTGATTGATTAAGATATTACTAAAGCCCGCGCGCCACTGTCCAGACGCAAACCTCACCCGCCCCGGCGGTCCGTAACGCCAGCGCGCAGGCATTGGTCGTCGCCCCGGTCGTGAAAACGTCGTCCACCAGCACCATGCGTTCGCCGTCCAATTTGACGCCGGGCCGGACTGCAAACGCCCCGCGCATGTTCGCGGCCCGTTGCTGCTTGGTCAGCCGGGTTTGGGTCAGGGTAAATGTGACACGCTGGAGGAGCGTTGTGTTCAGCGGAATCCTGGTGGCGGCGCTCAAATGCCGGGCCATGATTTCCGCCTGGTTGAATTCCCGCTCACGTTGCTTCAAGGAATGCAGCGGCACCGGCACAATGAAATCCCAGTCCTGACCGCGCAAGACCGGCACCGCCTCGCGCAGCAACAGGTCGGCGAGAAAATTCTCGAACCACAGGGCGCGCTGATATTTAAAACGGTGGATCGCTTCCAGCACCACGGTTTTCGCAACCACAGCCGAACGAACGGCGGTAAAATGCAATTCCAGCTCGCGGCAGTTCGTGCACTCAAAGGTCGTGGTCAAATCGCCGGGAAACGGCAGACCGCAGCGTGCGCAGAACGGCGGTCGGATGAAGCGGACCTGGGTCCAGCATTTGGCGCCGACAAAGCCGTCCTTCGCCGTGGCGCGCTCGTCATCGCATAGCTGGCAGATTTCCGGGTAGAAAAAACCCAGCCCGGTGGTGAGCCAGCGTTGGAAGGGCGCGGCCAGCGTGCGCATATCGCGACGATAATTTTTTTGTCACTGAATGCAAGCTGCAATCGTCACGGCTAGAGATGTATTGCCTTACCGTATAGTTTCAGGTTATGCAGCGTCAAATATGGTAGGCCCCATCACCGACTGAAGATAACCTATTCCGTTCCATCCAAAACTTCCACACCAGTAAAAACTTTTCCGCTACCTGACTTCAACTCAGCCGCCGTCAAAACGTTTTCACACCGCCTCACGATTTGATACTTCCCTGGTTGCAAATTGCGTCATCATTCTTTCCGCTTCGCTTTCTGCTCACGAATAAATTCGAGCTCTGCTTTCGCTTTGTTATCGTTTGGGTTGGCGTCCAGACACTGTTGGTATTTCTTCTCCGCTTCGTCGAACTTGCCAAGCTCGACAAGAACGTAGCCAAGGCCGCGTCTGGCACGGCCAAGTTCATCGGCTCTGCTGGCCTCCGGACAAAGTGGTGCGTTATCCTCAGCTTCCCGATATACTTGCTCGGCTTTGGCCCATTTCTTCTCCAACGCATACACCTCACCGATCTCAGCCAGATACTGCGAGTTTAACGGTGATAACTCCAAGGCCCGCTGAAGCATAGACTTGGCTTCACCAAGTCGATGTAAGTCCTGTAATGCATAACCCTTTATGAAATACGCATCTGACCACGTCGAGGACAATGCGATGGCATTGGTCTTGTCCAGCGACGCTTTCAGGAGCACGCCCAAGCTCTCTGCTGACGTGCGTGCGCAAAAAACTTTCTGCGTGCTGTTGCCATAATACGCCCTGAAGGTATCGATGACCGCATCGCACTTCGGGATGGCTGCGGCCTGACTCTTGCTGTCAATGAGAAGTCGCGCTTCATGGAGGAGCTTCGCCATCTGAGGGTCTTTATCGGGGTCACGGCCCACAGGCGCAGCTATCCCGGTCGTTACAGAAGTAATGAACGTAAAGACGAGAAGCGTGGATGTAATGATGCGCATAACGTCTAACTATTGATATACAACCGAGCGTGCATGATACCGTGCATGGATGATTAAATCAGTTCCGTTGTTACCATAGGCTCAGCAAAGCCCACTGGCGAATTTGTGTCAAAGATTATCAGCAAAAAATTGTTTGCCGGTTATCGCCGGTAAAGCAACCCGATTCCGTCTGAAAAAGCGGCGGCGGAGAATTTTTATTCGCGCGCTTGTGCGCCAGGTGCTATTAAAGGATGTGTATGGCGAGTGCTTTAAACAATGCGGCGATGGAAAACTCTGCGCAAAAGCCGTTCGCGGGAAAGTATTATCATCAGGAGCTACTTAACAGCGGCGGGATGTCGGAGATCTGGCTGGTCACGGATTCGCGCGGCAAAGCTTACGCTCTGCGCAAGTTGAAAAAGGAGCTGCGGTTTAATTTTACCGCCAGCCGCCGTTTTGTGCGCGGCTGCGAAGTGCTGTCCAAGATGAACGAAAGCGAGTTCATCGTCGGCTACGTCGAACATGGCAAGGCGGACGGCACGCACTACATGCTGATGGATTACGTCGAGGCGGAAAACCTCAAGGAACTCTTTGCCAAGCACGATCCCGTCCTGACCGAGAACGTCGCGCAAATCCTGCTGGACATGGCTTCCGGCCTGTTGCACGTCCATGAAAGCGGTTTTATGCATCTGGATTTCAAGCCGGAAAACATCCTGGTCACCCGCAACGGCAGCGTGCGGTTGATCGACTTTGACACTGCGATTCCGATTCCGGAAAAACCCACCCGGCAATCCAAGAATCCCGGTACGCCCGCTTACATGGCTCCGGAACAGCTCAAACGCGAACCGATTGACGGCCGCGTCGATATCTTTGCCTACGGGGTTTCCGCCTACGAAATTTTGACGAATCACAAACCGTTTCCCGGCGAGACTCCGTCAGACATCCTCGCGGCGCAAATGAACCCCGCCGGCCCGGTGCCGCCGCGCGAACACAATCCCGAAATCCCGCCCGCCCTCGACAAAGTCATCCTCAAGTGCATCGCCCGCGAGCCCGACCGCCGCTACCCCTTCATGAGCGTGCTCGTGAATGATCTGCAAAAAGCGCTTTACGTGTAAGCACGAACTTCCTTGGGGCGGGCCTGCAAAATCCCAATGCGCAACTTACGGAGTGCGCCCGTCCCCGGGGCGCAGCGACTTTCACTCGCAACGTTGCCAGAAAATTGCAGACCACCCTTTTCATCGCGCGTTGCTGCGGCCGGGGACGGCCGCACTCCGGATTTTGGGAGCACGCCTCGCAAAACCGTTCTTGACAGCCGGTCCCTACTGTCCTACTGTCCTATGCCAGTAGACGGTCGTTATGGTTTTCAAAATTGATTTCAAGTCGGGCAAACCGGTCTATCTCCAACTGGTGGACCAGATCCGCTACGCGGCCGCCTCGGCCAGGCTGCGTCCCGGCGAACCCCTGCCCTCCATCCGCCCGCTCGCTGAGGAATTGCGCGTCAACCGGAACACCGTCGCCAAGGCGTATGCGGAGCTGGAAAGCCAGGGCGTCATCGAGACGATTCCGGGCAAGGGCTGTTTTCTCCGGGAGAACCATTCCCCGTTCACCAAGCCGGTGCGGCAAAAACTGCTGATCACCGAAGTGGATGAGGCCGTGGTGATGGCGCATCACCTGCAGGTGGACCGCGAAACCTTCCTGTCCCTCGTCCAGGAACGGCTCGAGCACTTCGAGCGCCAGGTGAAGGAGGCGAAATGAAAACAACATCGGAATATTCAACATTCAACGCCGAACAGTGCATCCAAAGCGAGCGAGGTCTCGCCTTGGAAGTTGGGAGTTGAATGTTGAGCGTTGAATGTTCCCGCCATAAAAATATTATGAACACTGACCCGCCCATCATCGAAATCAGCAATCTCACCCGCCGTTACGGCAAGACCGATGCGGTCGACGGCCTGAGCCTGAAAGTGCAGGCCGGAAAATGCTACGGCCCGATTCCGGCATGGCGTGCGTCTTCGGCCTCGACCCGCGTAAGGACGAAGTCGCCGTGAAATCGCGGCTGGCGTATGTGCCGGACATGGTGGCGTTTTATCCCTGGATGACCGTGCGCGAGACGCTGGAATATTTTGCCTCCTTCCGCAAACACTGGAACCGTGACATCGAAAATGATCTGTTGAGCCGCTTCCAGCTCGACGACCGGAAAAAGACGACGAGCCTCTCGAAAGGCCAGCGCACCCAGCTCGCGCTCATCAGCGCGATCTGTCCCGAACCGGAACTGCTCGTGCTCGACGAGCCGACAAGCGGCCTCGACCCAATTGTCCGCCGCGAATTCATCGAGACCGTCATCGGCGCGTATCAATCCGGCGATCCCGGCCGCCGCACGGTGTTTGTCTCCACGCACCTGATCTCCGAATTCGAGGGCTTGATTGACGAATTCACCATCATCGAGCAGGGCCGCGAACTCCTGACGATGGAAGCCGACGCCGCGCGTGATCGTTTCCGAAAAATCAACGCACGTTTCGCGCAAGCACCGGCGCAACTCAATCTGGCCGGTGCGCTGAATGTGAAGCAGAACGGGCGCGAAGTGGAAATTCTCGCCAACGGCAACAGCGAGAAATTATTGGCGGAATTGAAAGCGCGCTCGCCGGAGGAACTGCGCTGCGAATCGCTGTCGCTGGAGGAAATTTTCGTGGCCTCGGACATCTTGAAAAAAACCAACGCTGGAAAACCATGAACCAGATTCCGTTCAACGCAGAGGCGCAGAGGACGCGGAGAAGCGCAGAACGGAAGAACTGCGACCAAGCAGTTTTGGACTGCGGCGGGAAGCGAAACGCCACGCCGCTTTGGCAAGGCGAGAAGCATCCTGCTTTTGTTCATCAAACCACATCCGATAGCGGTATCGCCGCTGCGCTCTGGCACCGCAGTCCAAAATCCTCCCTCCGCGGATCTCTGCGTTCTCCGCGCCTCTGCGTTTGCGCCGCCAACCTTTTCCCAAGCCGCCCATGAACGCACTCGTCAAAAAGGAAATCCGCCTGCTGCTCCCGAGCTGGGCCGTGGCCACATTACTGGTGCTGATCCAAGCCATCACGCGGCCCTATGATTTTTACATCGCGTCACTGCTGTTTTTGGGTATGACGATGATGGCGTTGAGTTCGATTGGCCGCGAGACAAGCCTCAACACTTTTTCCGCGATGCTGGCGCAGCCGGCGGAGCGGCTGCGCCTCTGGCAAGTCAAATTGATTGTCCTCACGGCGGCATTTTTGTCCGTCTTCATGGTCTGGCTCGCTGCGGATGCGACCGCATTTTACAATTCAACCTTGTCTGCTGCCGACCGGGAAAATGCCGGGAACCTTTTTATCACCGTCTGCCTGATCGCCACCGCGACGTTTACCGGCGGACTGTGGAGCACGCTGCCGCTCCGGCAGATCGCGGGCGCGTTCTGGCTGACCTTGCTCGTGCCGGCCACGCTGTGCGGCTTCACCGCCGCGTTCCTGGCGGAAAGCCAGCCGGACAACGGCGTCATCGCTGCGCTGTGCGTCATACTCGGCATTTATTCCGTCGGCGGATTTCTGTTCGCCCGACGGCTGTTTTTCCGCGCACAAGACGTGGGCTGGACCGGCGGAATCATTACGTTGCCCGAATGGAAATTTTTTGCGGTCAGCGCACGCGCCTCCGACGCACCACGAAAGCGACAGCCGATTTTTGCGCTGCTGAAAAAGGAAATTCAGTTGCAGCAAGTCAGCCTGCTCGGTGCCGCCGGATTGCTGGTGCTGCACCTCGGCGTCATTACGCTGCGGACCCATCACAAGTTTGCGCGGGATTCGGCGGGCGAAGCTCTCACCTCCATTTTCTGGATGCTGTGGCTGGTGCTGCCGGTGATCATCGGCGCCATGACGGTGGCCGAGGAACGCCGGCTCGGTGTGATGGAAGGACAATTATGCCTGCCGGTTTCGCGCCGCCTTCAGTTTATCATCAAAGGGATGCTAGCCGTGTTGCTCGGCACGTTTCTTGGCGGGGTGCTGCCGATGTTTTTGGAAACGGTCACACAGAATCAAGTCTTCCGATCCCCGGAACATCCCGGCGCCTTTGAAATCTTTTCCATGCAATTGTTCATCCCGGCGCTGGCCGCGTGGCTGGCACTGGTCAGCTTATTTGCGTCAAGCCTCGCCCGGAATTTCTTGCAGGCCGTCGGCTTCGCCATCGCCACATTTGTCGGCACTACCCTGTTGGGCTCGGCTTTGATCGGCGGCCGGATGTTTTTTCTGGATACCATTCCGGCGCACTCCGTCCTGCCTGTGGTCATCGCCGTTCCAACCGTCATCGTCGCGCTGTTGTGGCTGGCGTATTTGAACTTCAAAAATTTCAGCGACGGCTGGCATTTGTGGCGGCGTAATCTGCTGGGTCTGGCCGGGGCCTGCGTGCTCATCATCGTGACGAGTGCCGCGCTTTACAATCGAGTCTGGGAAGTTTTTAAACCGGCTGAACCGGCGCATGGCCCGGCGAAATTTTCACTGACCAATCCGCCCAATCTACAAATTGATAACTACAATAATCTGGTGGTGCGGTTGCCGGATGGCCGCGTGTGGTTCAATTATTTCAAAAGCGGGGCCTATGACTCGGACGCACGCGGGCTCAAATGGTTGTTGCGTCTTCTGGTTGATCCGTTGCCGAAGAGCGCCGGAGCGCAGCGGTTTGTGGCCGGTTCCAACTGGCGGTCGGCGACGGCGCAGCGCGTTGAATTTTTATTGAACTATAAAGAAGGAAGCTCGCAACCCCACAATCGTGTCGTCGGGTATCTGGATACAGTAGGTGTCAAGACCAACGGCACGCTTTGGATTTCAGGCGCCTCAAAAAATGGCGCTTGGACCGGGGACCAGATGAATCACTTTGGCGAGGAAACGAACTGGCAGCAAGCTGTGCGCGCGCGATTCGAAATTTTGCTTTTGAAGAATGACGGCACATTGTGGAGCTGGGGTTGGGGCACGAACCGTTTTGACTGGAGCACCTGGCAGACAAACTGGCCGAGCCTCCGCAATTATCAACCACATCAAATCGGGACGGATTCAAACTGGCAGGAGATTTGCAACTGCCGATGGATCAACTTTGCCCGAAAATCGGATGGCAGTGTCTGGCAAGTCGGTTTCAATGACAAAAGCGGGCAAGCCGCATTGCTCCGGGAAACCAGGGAAACACGTTTGGATCAGGTGTCGTTTCAAACTTTGTCGTTATCCAGCAGCGGAGCAAGCGCGTATGTCCGCCCGGATGGGACATTGTGGATAAGCTGGAAATATGAAGAAAGCCGCACAAATACGGTGTATTCGGACTTTGTGAAAGTTGGAACAGAAACCAACTGGACGGCTGTCGCTTTAAGCTGGGGAAACATGGTTGCACTCAAATCAGACGGTTCATTGTGGCAATGGCAGCTCAGACGACAATGGAATGACAGCCTGACAAATTTAATCCAGTCGGCCCAAAAGGCGCCGATGCGCTTGGGCACTCAAAATGATTGGGGCGCGATTGCCAATACTTGGGAAGGTGTGATCGCGCTCGCCGATGACGGCAGCCTGTGGCTGTGGCCGGATCGCAGACAATACGAGCAGGAAACTTTGCTGAAACTTCCCAAGCAGCCGCAGCCGCTCGGCAACATTTTCAGCAAACCAGAATAGACTGAAATCCGAAATCTGAATCCCCGAAGTCCGAAATCCGAAGGCCTGTTCGGACTTCGATGCCTTGGGCAGAAAAGTGTCCACCGATTGATCCCTTGATCCCCGGGCTTCGGGTTTCGATCGGCTCTCGGATTTTAAACCTCGGATTTCGCGGCAGGCCCAGCTACGGCTTCACCACGGAAACCACGAAGGCATCCGGCTTCAGATATTTTTGCGCGACGGCCTTGACCTGCTCCAGCGTGACGGCTTCGAACTTCGCGTCGTCCAGTTCCGTGCGCTGGTAGCCCAGACCGTAAAGTTCATCCAGCGAAGTCAGCGACGCGAGACTGCCGAGATCCTGCCGCGAGATTTTCTTCGAGCCGATGATCTTGGCCTTGCCGCGCTTGAGTTCCTCGGCGGTGAGACCCTCGGTGCGCAAGAGTTCGGCTTCCTTGAGAAATTCCTGTTCGACCAACGCGACACTTGCCGGTTCCGTGCCGGCATAGAACGCAAAATAGCCGGGCGCGAGTCCGGGAAAATGCTGTGCGCCGACATAATACGCCAGGCCCAGCTTCTCGCGCACCCGCAGGAACAGGCGCGAGCCGAGGTCGCTGCACGCTTCCTGCAACAGGTCGAGCGCGTAACGGTCTTCGTCGTGCATCGTCGTCGCGGCAAAGCCGAGGACGATCACGGCCTGCTTCTTGTCGCGGGTTTCCTCGACACGCTTGGGCGAGTTGAGAGTTGGGAGTTGAGAGTTGAGAGTTGGCGAAGCACCGCCTGATTTCCACCCGGCAAACACTTTTTCAACTGCGGCTTTGACTTTAACTGCCTTCACGTCGCCGAAAATGGCCAGCACACAATTGTTCGGCACGACGAGCTTTTTGTGAAATGATTTCAGATCGGCCGCCTTCAGTTTGGTGACGATCTCTTCGGTGCCGAGCGTGTCGAACCCGTAGCCGATGTTGCCGAACATGGCGCGGCGCATCGCGTTGCTCGCACTTTTAAGGAGGTTGTCCTTTTGCGAATAAATGCTGGCGATCTGCACTTCGCGTTCGCGCTCGAGCGGCTCGGCGGGAAACGTCGGATTCAAGATTACGTCCGCAATCAGATCCAGTCCGGTGGCGAAGTCACTGCTCAACACCTCCGCATTTACGCCAAAACTGTTGTTGCCGCCGTAGCTGTCCAGGCTGCCGCCGACCGACTCGATCTCCGTCGCGATTTTTTCCGCGTCGCGCGTCTTGGTCCCCTTGAGCAGCATCTTGGCGAGCAATTGGGTGATGCCATTGTTGTCGGCCGTTTCGGCGAGCACGCCGCCCTGAAATGCGGCGCGAAATTCCACAAACGGCAGACGATGATTTTCCTTCACAAGCAGGCGCAGACCGTTGGGCAGTTCAAATTTCTGGATCGGCGAGTCGCTGCTCGTTTCCACCGCCGTGGAAATCGCCGGCGTCGTGCCGTTCGGCAACAATACGTAGAGCGTGCGGTTTTCCACCGTGAGATATTCGCGGGCCACACGCTGCACATCGGAGTGCGACACGCGTTTGACGGCGGCGAGATAGCGTTCGGAAAACGTGAGGTTGTTCGCGGCGAGCCAGTTTCCGCCCAGGTCGTTCGCCTGGCCTTCCATCGTCTTGCGCGTGGAGAGGGTGGCCGAGACGAATTGTTTGACGGCCTTCTCCACTTCATTGGCGGAAACCGACAGGGATTTGATCTTCTCGATCTCGGCCAGCATCGCTTCGCGCGCGGCGGGAAACTTGTCGGCGTCCACCATCGCGCTCATGCCGAAGAGCCCGGTGCTGCCCGGATTGTAAGTCCACGCGTCGGCATGATGCACGACGCCCTGGCGTTCGCGCACCTGCTGATAGAGCCGCGAACTGCGTCCGCTGCCCAGCAGCACGGCGAGCACGTCCAGCACCGGCACGTCCGGATGACGCAGCTCGGGAATGTGCCACGCGAAATGCAGGTGGCCGAGTTCGATGGGCGCTTCCTCGACGATTTCGCGCGGCGCGGTCTGCTTTGGTTCCTGCAATAGCAATGCGGGCGGCAGGGCGCGGGCCTTGGATTTTGCGTAGGCGGTCTTGATTTGCGCGACGACTTCGTCGCGCTTCACGTCACCGGCGACGACGTAGAAGACATTGTTCGGCGCGTATTTCTCATGGTAATAGGCGCGGATGTCCTCGGGCTTCAGCTCGTTGAAAATATCCAGATAGCCGATCACCGTGAAGCGATACGGACTGCGCGTGTAAGCCGTTTCAAACAGGCGGCGACCGGAGCGACGGCCGGGATCGTCCTGGCCCATGTCCATTTCGCGGCGGATGACGTCGAGTTCCTTGGCGAGTTCATCCGGCGGCAGCGACGCATTTTGCATGATGTCGCACAAAATATCGATCGCCGTCGTCGCGCCCGTGTTCGGCACGTCAATGTGATACACCGTGCGGTCAAAGCTCGTGTAGGCGTTCATGTAACCGCCCGCCTCCTGCACCTCCTGGTCAATGCGGCTGCCGGGACGCGTCGTCGTGCCTTTGAACAGCATATGTTCCAACACATGCGAAAGGCCGGCCCCGAGCCATTTGCCCTCGTGGATGCTGCCCGCCATCGCCCACGCCTGCGCGGAGACGACCGGCGCGCTGTGGTCTTCGCGCACGATGATGACCAGGCCGTTTTCCAGCGTGGTGAGGGTGACGCCGGAGGGCAATGAATGAATTTCGCCGTTGGAACTTGTTTTGCTCATTTCAGTTAATTTTCGAAGGGACAAGGTATGCACAAATCGTTCTAAAAACTAGGCGGAATTATCGGTGGCATTTATGAGGAGAAAACACTTCAACCCCCAGGCCTCAAAGATTCAAGAATTCCACCTTACCTGCGCTCAACTGCTTTAACACCGTTTTCGACCTTGTTTTTCAACGATCCGAAGTTGCCTTCTTCGCAGCACGCCACGAAACCTTCCGTTACGGTCTTCAATTCCTCCCAACGCGCCCGGATTTGCTTTGCTTCGCCAGCCGTGATTTGATTGTCGGCGGCGGCGGTGGCGATGACGGCCAGCAGGTCGGCGAATTCCTGCACGATCTGGTTCGTGGCCGGAATCAGATAATGTGGATGCGGTGCGTTCTTGGGATTGAGAATGAAGAAGCCCCCCGCCCGTTCGCAAATCCATTGAACCAGCCGCTGGTCACCGGTGCTTTGAATCAACGCCTCGATGCGGTCCAGCGGATTACCGGTGCCGCTGCCGGCGGCGTGGTCCGGCGCTTCGGACCATTTGTAAATCATGGAGGTGGACAGCCCGAGGTCGGCGGAAACTTTTTTCGGGGCGGCTTTTTCAAACACTTCGCGGAGCAGTTCGTAGGATTGCATGGCGAGACGATGGCCAAGCGTGGAAAAGTTGGCAAGCGCGGTTTTCTTTCGGAGCGCGGTTTGTCCCAAACCGCAGCACATCTCCAGACAGACCCGCGTTAAATCATCCCAGCCGCCTCCCGTGCTGCCACGCGCTGCGAGTTGGGACAACTCGCGCTCCGTGGACAATCCTTGGAGCTTATAAACACGCTGCATAATTATAGCTGCACGGTTCGCGGCGATGTTGTTTGATGGATGCGGAATATGAAACGCAACCAACGCAATGAAGTTTCCTTCCGGCTTGCTTTGGCGGCGGGCGTGATGTTCTAATCCAAGCAGATAACCAACGAGGACTTATGATGATTTACGGAATCTGCCTGATTGTGGGTCTGGTGTTCACCTTGGTGAGCGTGGTGGCCGGCCATTTCTTTGGCGGGCATGACGCCCACGTGTCGGGCAGCGGCGGTCACGCGGAGGCGGGTGCGGACAGCAGCGACATGCCGGGCATGTCCATCTTCAGTCCCACGGTCATGGCCTCGTTTGTGACGGCATTCGGCGGCTTCGGTCTGATCTTCTCCCAGTTCCAGGTCACCAGCAGAACCGTCGTCAGCGCGCCGCTCTCCATTTTTTGCGCGCTGCTGGTGGCGGGCGGTCTCTACAAATTTCTAAGCATGGTCTTCCGCCACACCCAAAGCTCCAGCGAATCCAAGGTGGGCAAACTGGTCGGCACCGAGGCGAACGTCATCACGCCCATCGCCGAAAATGGCGTGGGTGAAATCGCCTATGTGGTCGGCGGCTCGCGTTACACCGCGGCGGCCCGCGCCGAAAAAGGCGCGTCGGTCGCCAGCGGCCAGACAGTGAAAATCACGCGCATCGTCGGCACCCAATTTTACGTCGAAGCCTCCAATTAAATCTCCCAACCCTCAACCAACCACCAACCCACTCCTATGCACTTCGTTCCCCTGCTCGCCGAACTGAACCTCGTTCAAGGCGGCATCGCCACCATCGCCACGATCGTCATCGTCGTCGTGGTGTTCCTGCTGCTCTACATGGTGTTCAGCCGTTACACCAAGGTCGGCCCAAACCAGGTGCTGATCGTGTCCGGCCGCAAACACACTTTGGAAGACGGCTCGCAGGTCGGCTTCCGCATCGTCAAGGGCGGCGGCACATTCGTCCTGCCGATTTTCGAAAAGGTGGACATCCTCTCGCTGGAACTGCTGACCATTGATGTGCAGACGCCGGAAGTTTACACCAGCAAAGGCGTGCCGGTGAAGGTGGATGGCGTGGCGCAGATCAAGGTCAAGGGCGACGACGTCTCCATCCGCACATCCGCGGAACAATTCCTGGGCAAGGCCACCGACGAAATCCGCAACATCGCCACGCAGACACTCGAAGGTCACTTGCGCGCGATTCTCGGCACCATGACCGTCGAGGAAATTTACCAGAACCGCGACGCGTTCGCCTCCAAGGTCCAGGAAGTCGCGGCGGGCGACATGGCGAACATGGGCTTGCAGATCGTCAGCTTCACCATCCGCGACATCCGCGACACGCAGGGCTATCTCGACGCGCTCGGCAAGCCGCGCATCGCGCAGGTCAAGCGCGACGCCACCATCGCGCAGGCTGAGGCCGACCGCGATTCGCAGATCCGTTCCGCGCAGGCCAAGCAGGCTGGACAGGAAGCGCAGTTCGCCGCCGATTCCAAAATCGCCGAGGCGCAACGCGATTATCAATCCAACGTCGCGCAGTACCAGGCCGTCGTGAACCAGAAAAAAGCCGAGGCCGACCTCGCGTATGATTTGCAACGGTTCAAGACCGGCCAGCTCGTGAAAGCCGAAGAAGTGCAGGTGCAGATCGTCGAGAAACAGAAGCAGATCGAACTGCAACAGCAGGAAATCCAGCGCAAACAGCGCGAACTCGAAGCGAACGTCCAAAAGCCCGCCGATGCGGAACGCTACAAAGTCGAGACGCTCGCGAACGCCACCAAGTTCCAGTTGGAAACGGAAGCCGCCGGTGCCGCTTCTGCGGCCAAAGCCAAGGGTTTTGCCGCCGCCGATGTTTCCAAAGCGACCGGTATCGCCGAGGCCGAGGCGAACAAAGCGCGCGGTCTGGCCGAGGCGGCTGTCATTGAAGCGCAAGGCAAGGCGACCGCCGAAGCGATGCGCGTGAAGGCGGATTCGTTCAAGCAATACAACGAGGCGGCGGTGATCGAGATGATCATGCGCGTGCTGCCGGAGATCGCGGGCAAGGTCAGCGAACCGCTCTCCAAGATGGAGAAGATGGTCATCATCAATTCCGGCAACGGCCCCGGCGGCGGCGCGAGCAAGCTGACCGGCGACGTGACCCAGATCATCAGCCAGTTGCCGCCCATCATCGAAAGTTTGACCGGCGTGAAGTTTGAGAAATTGATGGAACAAGTCCCCGCGCTGAAAAAGGCGATGGGGAAGGATGAAGGCGAAAGCAAATAACAAAATCCCGTTGGAGCCGAGGTGACGCGGCTCCGATTGGATAGGGTCTGGCATCTTGGGTCCGGGGTCTGGGAATTTGAGCCTCGTAACCTCGGCTGCTACAAAAACGAAAGGTGAAATTATGATGGCAGAAGCATTTGTTGGAGGACTCGTCCTGTTGCTGGCGATGTTGTGTGCGATTCCCATTGTGCTGGCGCTGGTGGCTTTTTGGATCTGGATGCTGATTTCAGCCGTCCAGAACAAGGGCCTGAACGAAGGCGAGAAGATCGCGTGGGTGCTAGTGATTGTGCTGCTGCATCTGCTGGGCGCGATCATTTATTTCTTCGTCGGCCACCCGAAACGGAAGACGCCGATGGTGGCTTGAAACGACGCAATAATTAAAATCCGGTCGGAGCCGGGGTGACGAGGCTCAAATTTAAAAATGTTAGAGATTCCTCACGTCGCCTCCTGCAAATTAAAATGAACCTGTGGCGTTCACATGACGATTACCACATCGCCGGCGTCTGCGGCGGGCTGGCGAAAAACTTCGGTTGGGATTCCGGCCGGTTGCGGATCGTCTGGGTGCTGGCGACGATTTTCACGGCCTTTGCCGGCGTGGTGCTGTATCTGGCGCTTTGGTATCTGATGCCGGAAGAACCACCGCCCGCGCCCGCCTTCGACCCGCCGCCGTTGCAGCCGTGGAAAAGGTCGGCATAACGACAAAGGGAAAAAAGTGAATTACGTCAAACCATCATTATGAATTTAGGTTCCATCAAAATTTGGCTCAAAAAAAACAAGAGCGACAAAATTATTAAAAAATATTTTGAGGCTGGGCTGTCGCTCTTTGGAGGAATTATTGTTTTGTTTATAACTTTTTGGCTTACCTATTTCGTGGTCTGGCTTGCATCAAGCGGATTCTTTTCTGTGTATGAATTGTTTTTTGGAACCAAATTAAAACTGGGCAGCAATTACCTTTTAATTATCAGCGGTATTTTCATTATGATGCTGTTTGTTCAGTATTTAAGAATGGATCCGTGGAGTTGGGGGCGATATTCGCAGGAGGAGTTTGATGTTGATGCACGTTTGAGAAGTGATGTTCGGGAATTAATGCCGTCTGTGGATATGCTTGAACATTCTGGTAACACGGCAAAGGCCATTGCAGATGTGCTTGTAACTGGGCCTCGTTTGTTGATGGGATCGCTGTCACGTCTAAAAGAGATTTCCCAAATCAAACATATTAAAGTTGATAAGTGTGCTGAAGCCCTGACTTTTATTTATTCACGGACTGATTCCGTATCTTATGAAGATTTCCATGCGGCCGGCTTTGGGGAACAACTTCAGCAAATGAAAGGAATTGATGGCGTATCCTTCTTGAAGAGCGGCTTACTTTTGTCAGATGAGTTGAGGAATGAATTTAACAATTTGAAATAATGCATCTCTTCGAAGCCATCATTGACGCGAACCACCGGGCGGTGGCCGGTGACGCCAGCGCGGGCCTGCGTCCGGCGGAATTCGCGGACAACTTGCCGATCATCGCACTGACGTGCATTGATCCGCGCTTGAACGCGCTGTTCCCAAACGTGCTCGGGATTCCGGGCGACCAGTTCATCTGGCTGCGCAACGCGGGCAACATCGTCACCGGGCCGTTGAGCAGCACCATGCGGTCGCTCGCGCTGGCGTGCGCGGTCAAGGGCGGCCAGGAGATCGCCATCATCGGCCACACGGATTGCCAGGTCTGCAAGACGACGACCATGCAACTGCTCGACCTGCTGAAAGCGGCGGGCGTGGAGCGCGCCGGCCTGCCGGAAAATCTCAACGAATTTTTTGGCATGTTCGCGACAGAACGGCAGAACATCATCAAGGCCTGCGACATCGTCCGGCACAGTCCGCTCATCGGCGCGAAGGTTCCCGTGCACGGCCTGCTTGTGGACATCGAGACGGGCAAGCTGGAATGGCTGGTGAACGGTTACGAAGTGTGGCAGCGCCCGGCGGCGCCGGTGAAAAATGTTTTTTCAACTCTGGCCGGGGCTTCGACGGAAGAACTCGGTGGCGGCGGAACGATGGCCGGTTTCCAATTCGGCGAAATGAAATTCCCCGAATCAAAGATTGGCGAGATTGCAGCGAAGGCCGGAGATTGGCTGGCCAAAAAGGTCGAGCAGATTGAAGCCAAACCGGCACCTTCGACAACGCCCCCTGCCCCGGTGATTCCGCCGAAAATTCCGTTGCCGCCGCCGATCCGTCCGCGGATGCGGGTGCAACGCGAGCGAAATTGAAAATCTTCGTGATTGAATCTGCGCGCTGACTGGATAGAATGAGCGCTCCAATGGTTCGGGGCGTAGCGTAGTCCGGCTAGCGCGCTTGCTTGGGGTGCAAGAGGTCGGGAGTTCAAATCTCCCCGCCCCGACCATTTTCTTCCGGTTGAATGTTTACTCGGCCAGCAGCGGCGTCAGGGTGAGATTCATGTTGCCAACCGCCACTTCAAAGGGTTTCCCCTTCTTGGTGACAACCTGAACCACACTGAGATCACTGGTTTTCCCGTTCGGGCTCTTGGATTGGAGCGCCATGGTGAGCTGGATATTGCTCCGGTCGAGAAGCGTGGGCTTGAAGGTGCAGCTTTTTCCGGCACCGAGGTTGACACAGGTCTCGTAATGATTCGTCAATGACAGCTCGCCCAGATTTTTGTTGGTCGTGGATTGGGAACTGATCTCGGCGGTGGACACGTGCTGCGCGGACGGACTTTTCGCCTTAGTGCAGCTTGAGGGCAGCAGGCTGAGCAAGAGCGCCATCGTCGCTGTTAATATTTTTGCGAGCCACATAGCAATCTTTCTGTAGCAGATGTCAGACCGTTTTTAAATGCCATCTGAAACAGGAGTCCGCTATCCACGAAACAGGAGCATGCCAGCGGCAAGCCGGCGCTGGGGTGTCCTGAAATTGGAACGCGTGTCACATATTGGGTCCGCGGGAGAAACTTCGGGGTATAACGCGCTGCTCGGGATGTTGGCTTCCTTTTTGCTGAATCAAACCCATGAAAACGACCCTCAGCAAAGTGAGACGCAGCGGGGTGTATTATCTGATGATCCCCCTGGTTCGCGTGAACGAAGCGCGCAGCGCCCAGCTGGACACCTGGGGCACTGCCGTGGTGGTTGCCCTGCTGATTGGAATCGTCGGCCTGATGCGCGTGATCTTGACCGCGTAGCAAAACCGCCGGATCTCCCGCCTCAATCCGCGCGATCAAAGATCAACGCATTCTTGTCGTCAGTCAGCGTCAGTCGCGCGCCGCTGGTCTGCGCGGTCATCACTTTGTTTTCCCCATCGCACGTGACGAGCAGATCATAGGCCCCCGCATCCTTGGCCGTCCACGAACCCTTCCAAGTGGTGTTTTCCGTCGTCGGCGGCGTGCCGGGTTTGATCCGCGGCAGATTTTTCAAAAACGCCGGCCCCGTGCCAGCCTCACCATCGCTGCCCGCCACAAACTTTGTGTCCGCGTAAGCCTGGGTCATCCACGCACGGGCCGCCCGCATTTCGGTGGCCGTGTAGTTGGGATGCGCCTGACGCAACATGGCGACGGTGGTGCTGACGTTGAAAGCCCAGTGTCCCAAAATGGTTTCCCCGTCATACTTCGCCGACTTGCCGGTTTTGAGATACCCGACCAAGTCGTCCATGTTGCTCTGTGCGGTGGCCCAGATGATTTCCGTCAGCCCCTTGTTTTGAAGAAAAGCTTTGGCTTGCGGGTCGTCCAACAATTGCCCCATCGGCGCGAGGGAATTCCAGGCATTGGTGAATTCAGGGTTCGCCGTCAGTTGCCGTAAATCATCCCGTTCCACCAGCGTAATGAACGCCGGATAGCCCGCCAGCCGGTCCGTCAATTGCCGGTTCTGGGCCATAAATCCGGCCAGATCCGCCATCGTATAAAAACTGTCAGGCAGGGTCACCAAAGCGCGTGCCGGCTTCGCCATGCCCGTGCCTTGGAGATCGTGTCCCAGACGGTTCATCAGTTTGATCGCCCGGGATTCACCGTCGGAGGGCGCGACCTGCGCCGACCAATAGCTGAAATTAAAAACCACAAAACTCACCAGGACGATATAAGCCGTGCCATTCAATGCCCCGAGGCAGGCGCCCAGCCGGGCATTCAATCGTTCCCAAAGCGCGAGCCGCAGGTCGCCGGCCTTGTATTTGTAATAGACCTCGACTTTGCGGTGCACCGCAAATCCAGCCGAGCGAACCAGGATCAGCACCAGGAAAAAGCCAAGGATGGGCGCAAGCGCCCAGATGGCGATCGGATTTTCGACACCAAAGTGCGGCAGCAACGGCTTGAAAATCTTCCCCGCCAGCCCAGACAACAAAGTGCCGAGGAGGATGCCCACGAAGGTGAATGCCGCATTGATCGCCCCCAGTTTATGACCGAGCGCGATCGCCGCCGCCAATAATAACAAAGCCAGTATCCAAATGGTCATGCCCACAGTAAAAATCATTTGCCGGAAAAAGCACGCGGAAAATGCGGCGGGCGCCGCCGCCGCCATTCCCGCGTTGATACCAAGCGGCAGATGAAGCACATTCCGCGCAGTGAAAATCTCCATCGTCATTCCCGCCTTCAATGAGGAACGGCTGCTTGGCGCGTCCCTCGCCGAAATCAAAACGGCGGCGGCTGCCTTCACACAACGCGGCTGGGAGGTGGAATTGATCGTGTGCGACAACAACTCCACCGACCGCACGGCGGAAATCGCCCGCGTGGCCGGAGCCATCGTCGTGTTCGAACCGGTCAATCAGATCGCCCGCGCCCGCAACTGCGGCGCGCTGGCGGCAACCGGCGACTGGCTGATTTTTGTGGACGCCGATTCGCATCCGAGTGTGGGACTCTTCGCCGACGTTGCGGACCAGATTGTTTCCGGCCACTGCCTCGCGGGCGGCGCGACCATCCGGATGGACACGCGCGACCGCACGGCCCGCACCATCACCTGGGCCTGGAACTGCGCCAGCCGGATGCGCCAGCTGCTCGCCGGCTCGTTTATCTTCTGTGACGCGGTGGTTTTCCGGAAGATCGGCGGGTTCAGCGACAAGTTATTTGCCGCCGAAGAACTGGAACTGACCCAGCGGCTGAGAAAGCACGCCAAAGAAAACGGCAAGCGCATTGTCATCCTGCACCGGCATCCGCTCCTCACGTCCGCGCGCAAAATGCACCTTTACACCAAGCGGGAACATCTCCGGTTTCTGGCAAAAATCATTTTCAGCAATGGCCGCGCCCTGACCAGTCGCGACGCGGCGCATCTGTGGTATGACGGACGGCGTTGATCATCGGTGAGGCGAGCGTCCCCGCGAGCCGGTCTTTGCGAACTGCCACGACGGCTCGCGGGGACGCTCGCCCCACCGGTTTTGACTTTCCCCTGCCCGCTCATTACCCTGCTTGCATGGAATCACTGCACGCGCCCTGGCGCATCGAATACATCCTCGCGCGGAAGCCGGAACTGAAGACCGGCCTGTTCACTCAGATCGCGCAGTCGTCCGACGATGTGGAAAACCTGGTCATTGCGCGTGACCGGAACTGTTTCGCCCTGCTGAATTCCTATCCCTACGTGGGCGGACACCTGATGGTTTTGCCCTACAAGGAAGTCGCGGATTTCAACGGCCTGACCGATGACGAACTGGCGGATTTATGGAAACTTGTGCGACGCTGCATGAATGCTCTGACCCATTTGATGAAGCCGCACGGCTTCAATGTGGGGATCAACGTTGGCAAGGCGGCGGGCGCTGGCGTGGTGGAGCATCTGCATGTGCATGTCATCCCCCGCTGGGACGGCGACACCAACTTCATGCCGTTGATCGCCAACACGGGCGTCCTGCCGGAAGCCTTGAAGGACATCGCGGCGAAACTGCGGGCGGAACTCGCAAAATAATTTTTATTTGTGGCCGCTGAAACCCTTCATTGCGAGAACGCGCGGTTCGCGCAACCGCTTTTCACCCGCTTTTCACCCGCTTGACTTTGCCGTGGTTCTGGCGTGAAATTAAGCCATGAGTGCGACTGAAATCATCGAGCAGTTCAAAGGTTTGCCCGCCAGCGAACGGGCGCAGGTGGCGAAGTATGTCGTGGAGCACGACGATTCGTGGGTGCCGGAATCGTTCAAGCAAGGCATGGCCGATGCCGAGGCCGGTCGCTTTATGGATATGAAAACCGCCGTCGCAAAATGGCGCGGACGCGGTCATTTACCCGCCGGAAAAAATGCGGATGAGTATCTGCGCCTGACCCGCGATGCCAACGGCAATTGACAGTTCAGTCCTGCTGGACGTGCTGTTGGCCGACCCGCAACACTCCGAATCTTCGGAAGCCGCCTTGCGCGAAACGGCAACTCATGGTGGGCTGGTCGTCAGCGAAGTGGTCATTGCGGAAATCGTGCCGGTGCTGGCGGGCGCATCCATCCGCGAATTTCTGTCCGACTGGCAAATCAAATTCGTTCCTTCATCCGCAGACAGCGCAACGCTGGCTGGAGAAATGTTCCGCATTTATCTGGAGCGCGGCGGCAGACGCGGAAGAGTTGTTCCTGATTTTCTGATTGCCGCACACGCGCAACTTCATGCCGACGGATTATTGGCGCGTGACCGCGGCTATTATCGGGATTATTTTCAGAAGTTGAACCTGCACGATCCAAGCCGGAAAAAATAAATTTGTGGCCACTGAAACCCTTCATTACGAGAACGCGCGGTTTGCGCAACAACTGTTCAACCACGAACCGCGCAACCTGCAGGCGCTGGAAACCGAGCTGGGCGTCAAGGCCACGGCGCGCGAAGGCTGGATCAAGCTCGACGGCACCGCCGAGGCCGTGGAACGCGCAAAGCAGCTTTTTTCTTCACTGCAAAACATGTTGCAGGCTGGATCGCCGGTGAAGAACCGGGAGTTCACGCACGCGCTGAACGTGGTGAAGCATGAAGGCGCCTCGACGTTGAAAGACATGGTAAGCGACCGCGTGCAGACCCATGACCGCAAGCCGGGTGTCACGGCCAAAACCGTCGGCCAGAAAAAATATCTCGATGCCATCCGCAAGCATGACATCACGTTCGGCATCGGGCCGGCCGGCACGGGCAAAACGTATCTGGCGGTCGCGATGGCGTTGTCGGCGATGCGCGAAGGAAAAGTTTCCCGGATCATTTTGACGCGGCCCGCCGTCGAGGCCGGCGAGGCGCTGGGGTTTTTGCCGGGCGACCTTTACGAAAAGATCACGCCGTATCTGCGTCCGTTGCATGACGCATTGCAGGACATGCTGCCCGCCGAGGAAATCCTGAAGCACACCGAGCGCGGCACGATTGAAATCGCGCCGCTGGCCTACATGCGCGGACGCACGCTGAACGGCGCGTTCATCATCCTGGATGAAGCGCAGAATTCCACGACGGAGCAGATGCTGATGTTTCTCACCCGGCTCGGCCACGGCTCCAAGGCGGTCATCACCGGCGACGAAACGCAGGTGGACCTTCCGCCGCACAAGCATTCCGGACTGGCCGAGGCGCACCGTGCGTTGCATGGCACGGAGGGCATCGCCATTGTGGAATTTTCCCGGCGCGACGTGGTGCGGCATCCGCTGGTGCAGCGCATCATCGCAGCCTACGAGGAACATCGCGGCAAGGCGAAAATCGAATGAAGCAACCGAGCCGGGGTGACGAGGCTCAAACAAAAGCAAAGTCAGAGATTCCTCACGTCGTCTCCTACAATTTTTAACAATGAACCTCGTCATCGCCAACCGTCAGCGGACGAAGAAGATCAACGCCCGGCTGCTCAAGCAGGTGGTGGCCGGCTTGTTCGCGGAGTTGAAGATCACGGAGGCGGAACTGGGCATCAACCTGGTCGGAGCCCGCGAGATGACCCTGGTGAATGAAAACTTTCTTCAGCACGAAGGCTCGACGGATGTGATCACCTTTGACCATTTGGATCCCAGACCCCAGACCCCAGACCCCAGACGCCAACTCCACGGCGAACTGTTTGTCTGCGTGGACGAGGCGATTTTGCAGGCAAAGCAATTTGGCACAAGCTGGCAGTCGGAAGTGGTGCGTTACGTCGTTCACGGGGTTCTGCACCTGACCGGCCACGACGATCTGGAGTCCGCAGCGCGGCGCAAGATGAAACGCTCGGAGAACCGGCTGATGCGCCTGCTGGCAAAACGGTTTTCACTCGCACAAATGGGCCGCACCTCTAAAATCGGCGCGTGAAGAAATCCTTTTTCGCCCGCTTTCGCGCCAGTTTTTTGACCGGTCTCGCGATCACCCTGCCCGCGATCATTTCCCTGGCGGCGCTCAAGTGGCTGTTTGGAACCGTCTCCAGCTTCACCGATGCCCTGCTTTTTTTCCTGAAATATTTCCTCGATCCGAAAGCGGTCTATGAGAACGGGCAGTCCGGCGCGATGTTCTGGTATTGGAGCCTGCTGGCATTGATACTGGCGGTCGTGTTGATCTCCACCGTGGGCGTGCTGGCGCGCTACTACATCGGCAAGCGCATGATCGAGTGGCTCGACACGGCCATGATGAACGTGCCGTTGCTCAACAAGTTTTACGGCGCCATCAAGCAGGTCAACGAGGCGTTTGCGGGCAATAAAAATTCGTTCAAGACCGTCGTGCTGGTGGAATTTCCGCGCGAAGGCATGTATTCCGTGGGTTTTCTCACCAGCGAGCAACGCGCCGAGATGCAGCAAAAAACCCGGGAGAATGTCGTGGCGGTCTTCATCCCCACGACGCCGAACCCGACTTCCGGCTTTTTGGTGCTGGTGCCCGAGGACAAGGTGACCCGGCTGGACATGAGCGTGGCCGACGGCATCAAATACATCGTCAGCCTCGGCTCCATTTCACCGGTGCTATTGCCGCCAAAAATCAAATGACCGAATCCGCCACCGGCCTGATTTTGCGCGTCCGACCCCTCACTGAAACGAGCCTGATCATCCACTGGCTCACGCCGGATCTGGGGCGCATCGCGACGGTGGCCAAGGGGGCGCGCCGTCCGAAGTCGCCTTTTCTCGGCAAACTCGATTTGTTTTATCTCGCCGATTTTTCGTTCAGCCGCAGCCGGCGTTCGGAGCTGCACGCACTCCGCGAAGTGAAACTGTGCGAGACGCACGGCGCGATCCGTCAGGACATTTTCAAATTGCGACATGCGGCTTATGCCACAGCGTTCATTGAACAGGCCACGGAAACCGAAACGCCGCTGCCGGCGGTTTACGAATTATTGCGCGGATTTCTGGATTGCCTTTGCCGGCAACCAACGGCGTTGCAAATCGTCTTCGCCCTTGAACTCAAATTGCTCCACGAACTCGGTCTCGAGCCGAACCTGACCGAAGCCAGACTGGCCCCCGGGACCAAAAAAATCGCGAGCGTTCTGGCGCAGGACGATTGGGCGGCGGCGGTGCGGTTGAAATTGACTGACACGCAGGCGGTTGAACTCCGGCAATTCCTGCAGGGATTTTTAATCTCCCACCTCGGCCGGTTGCCAAAAGGTCGCGAAGCCGCCCTGGCGGATAACATTTAGAATCTCGCGGCCGGAATAGCCTTTCCGCAAATACGTTTTTACATCATGCTATCGCTGTCCATTTCCGACCTGAACCGATGATCAGAAAAATCAAAAAAACATTTTCCACTGTCCGGATGCAACTGGTCGCCAGTGTATTTGTGGCCATCGCCCCGGTGCTGGTGCTGACGTATATCGTCAACCAGTCCTGGTTCTGGCAGTTCGCACCTGAATGGCTGCGCTTCTATTTTGTAGATGTGCCATGGTTCAGCCTGATGGTCGGGCTCCTCTCTTTGACGGCCGCGTGGCTGGGCGGGGAACATTTTATCTTGCGGCAGGTGCGGGTGCTGTCGGCGGCGGCGAAACGGCTGGAGAAGGGAGACTTGAGCAGCCGCACGGGCTTGCATGACACCCAGGGTGAACTTGGCCAGCTCGCAGAAACTTTCGACGGCATGGCCGCAGCCTTGCAGCAGCGAAGCCAGGAACAGGAAGAGGCGGAAAAAATTCTACTCCTGCGTGCAATGCAACAAACCGTTGTCGCCGCGCTGGGACAATTTGCCATGACCAGCAACGACCTTGAGGCACTGATCAACCAGGCTGTGATCCAGGTCGGGCAGACGCTCGAGGTGGATTATTGCGGTTATTTTGAACTGATGCCCGATGGCCGCCTGCTGCTGCGAGCGGGCACGGGTTGGAAATCCGGGAGCATCAATGAAGCCACCGTGCTTGCGGACGGCCGCTCACAGGCAGGCTACACGCTGCGATCCGGTGAGCCGGTGGTGGTGGTCAATCTGTCCGCTGAAACCCGGTTCACGCCTTCGCAATTTTTGATGGGTCACGGGGTTATCAGCGGTGTCACCATTATGATTCCCGCCCGGGAGCGGCCGTTCGGTGTGTTTTGCGTGCACACGACGAAGCTGCGGCGATTCACCGCAGACGAAGTTCAATTTCTGCTGGCCACCGTCAACGCCATCGGCATGGCCGTCCAACGGAAACATACCGATGACGAGCTGCAAAAACTTGCGGCCTTCACCCAGCTAAACCCCAACCCGGCGCTGGAGTTCGCGGCGGACGGCGCCCTCATCTATTTCAATGATGCGGCGTTCAAGCTGGCGGCATCCATCCGCAAAAATCATCCGCGCGACCTGTTGCCGTCCGATATCGAGCGGATCATCCGCCAATGCCTCACGACGGGGCGGGCCAAATTGCGTCTGGAAACCACGCTGCAGGGGCGCACCTTTTCCTGGTCGTTCCATCCGATGCTGCCCGGCAACGTGGTGCAATGTTATATCGAAGACACGACCGAGCACTTGAGTCTGGAGGCGCAGCTGCGGCAGTCGCAAAAAATGGAGTCCGTTGGCCAGCTTGCCGCCGGCGTGGCGCATGACTTCAATAACATGCTTACGATCATCCAGGGACATTCCAGTTCGTTGCTCGCCCGCCCTGAGCTGCCGGAGTCGGTCAGTGAGCCGCTCCAGTCGGTTTATTTTGCCGCCGAACGCGCCGCCGGCCTCACCCGGCAGCTGCTCATGTTCAGCCGCAAAAATGTCATGCAGTCCCGGTCGCTCGACCTGCGTGAAACCATCGGTCACATGGGCAAAATGCTGCCCCGGCTCATCGGTGAAGACATCACGCTGCGATTCCAATTGCCGGATGAATTGCCGCGGGTGTTCGGCGACAGCGGCATGATCGAACAGGTGTTGATGAATCTTTCCGTCAATGCCCGCGATGCCATGCCGGCTGGCGGCACATTGACTGTCGCCGTCGAGCCGTGGCAGGTGGATGAAGCCTACCTCGAGATGCATCCCGATGCGCACGTTGGGAAATTTGTCCGGCTGCGAGTCAGCGACACCGGCACCGGCATGGATTCCAGGACACTGGCGCACATGTTTGAACCTTTCTTCACCACCAAGGAAATCGGCAAAGGCACCGGCCTCGGTCTGGCCACGGTTTACGGGATTGTGAAGCAGCACGACGGCTGGTTGGAAGTGGCCAGCGAACCGGGCCGGGGCACGACCTTCGATCTGTTCTTTCCGGCCAGCAGCGAAATGGTCCCGCCTGTCGAAGCAGCGGCCGCTCCGGACTCGCCTGTCGCCGGCGGCACGGAAACCATTCTGGTGGTCGAAGACGAACCGATCCTGCGCGAGATGGCGCGCGAAATCCTGGAAAAATTCGGCTATCGGATTTTCGAGGCGTCGTCCGGCAAGGAGGCGCTCGCCGTGTGGGAACGGCACGCCGGCAAGATTGATCTGTTGCTGACCGACATGGTGATGCCCGAGGGCGTTTCCGGGGCGAATCTCGCGAACCTGCTGCGGGCACAAAAGCCCGGCCTGAAAATTATTTTCACCAGCGGATATACCGCCAATCAAGTCAGCCCCGAAGTGCTGGCTAACGCCCAGGCACAATTCCTCCAGAAACCATACAGCCACTCCGATCTCGCCCGGATCGTCCGCAACACCCTGGATCGAAAAGAGGTCTCCGTGAGCGAGACCGTGGCCGCGTGATCAAGGCCCGCATGGAAACAAGCACTTCAGGCCGGGTGACGGTCGTCGTCTTAAGCGATATCCATTACGCCGGGGCTGCCGAACGCGCCCGGGGCAATGATTTCGAAACCGAAGCCATCGCCAATCCCCTGCTCCGTTTCCTGGTGCGGCTTTACCGGCATTACATCTGGATGCGCCGGCCGTTGGATCAAGGAGCGCAGCTTGACCGCTTCCTGCATGATATCGGTCCCGCCGACTACGTCATGGTCAATGGGGATTACTCCTGCGACAGCGGATTTGTGGGTGTCAGCGACGATGCGGCGTTGCAAAGCGCGCAGGAATGTATTGGCAAACTTCGCGCGAAGTTTAATGACCGTGTTCGGTTCACGATCGGGGATCATGAAACCGGCAAGCTGACCCTGATCGGCGGCAAAGGCGGCATGCGGCTGGCAAGCTGGCAAAGCACCACGGGATCGCTCGAATTGAAACCATTCTGGCAACTGGCCATCGGAAATTATGTTTTGATGGGCGTGGCGTCACCTTTGATCGCCCTGCCCGCCAATCAGCCCGAAACGCTGCCCGAGGAATGGCCGGCCTGGTTGAAATTGCGTGAGGCCCATCTCACTGAAATCCGCACGGCCTTCGACGCCTTGAAATCTGAACAACGCGTTCTCCTGTTTTGCCACGACCCCACCGCTCTGCCCTTTTTGTGGCGCGAGGATTCCGTGCGCCGCCGGCTGCCGCAGATCGAGCAAACCGTCATCGGCCATTTGCACACGCGGTTGATTCTATGGAAAAGCCGACTGCTCTCCGGCATTCCACCGATCCGTTTTCTGGGCAACTCAGTCCGCCGGTTCAGCTCGGCGTTGCACGAGGCGCATCACTGGTGGCCGTTCCGGGTGCGACTGTGCCCGGCGCTTTCCGGCATCGAACTGCTGAACGACGGCGGTTACTACAAGGTGGAGATGGATCCGTCGGCCAAGATTCCGGCGCGATTCATCTTCCACCCCATGCCACGGTAAAAACTATGAATGACGATCCCACACCCGAAGAAAACGAGGAGAGACGGATTCAGCAAGCCGACCACCTCAACCGATTGACGAACAAAATCTATTGGGCCACGGCCGTTATACTTTTTGGTTTCGTCATTATTCAGGTTTTAATTTATTTCAAAAAATAAAATTCAGCCGACGTTGCCGGCTTCCACCAGCTTCATCACCGCTTCCACCGCCTCTTCGATTTTGACGGCCTGCAGCGCACCCTGACGCGGCTTGAGTTCCACTTCGCCTTTGGCTAGCGATTTCTCGCCGATGCCGATGCGGATGGGAAAGCCAACCAGTTCGGAATCCTTGAACTTCACGCCGGGACGTTCATCGCGGTCGTCGAGAATCACGTCCACGCCGCGCGCGGTCAGGTCTGCGTAAATTTTTTCCGCCAGCTTCATCGCTTCGCTCCCCGGCGCGACCGCGAGCGGCGTGATGCAAACCTGATACGGAGCGACGCTCAACGGCCAGATGACGCCGTCCTTGTCGTTCCCCTGCTCAATGATCGCCTGCAACGTGCGCGTGACGCCGATGCCGTAGCAGCCCATGACCGACGGCTTGCGTGAACCGTCCACGTCGAGGAACGTGGCGTTCAGCGCCTCGCTGTATTTCGTGCCGAGCTTGAAGACATGGCCCACTTCGATCGCGCGCCGGATCTTCAGTGGCTTGGAGCATTTGACACAAGGTTCACCCGCGCTGACAGTCCGCAAATCAAACCACGCGGTCACCTTGATATCGCGCTCGATGGAAACGTTCTTCAGGTGAAAACCGTCTTCATTCGCGCCGGTGGTCATGTCGTTCGCGCCCTGCAAGCGTTCGTCGGCAAAAATCTTCGGAGCGCCGAGCACCGTCTCGGCAGGTTGCGAAGATTGACCATCGGGCCGAGACGGTGCTCGGCGTTCCAATGTGCTCGCCACCGCGCCCAAACTTCCCGGCTTCGTTCCGAGCAGTTCAAAAATTTCGTCCACAGTCGCTGGGCGCACGGCGACCGCGCCGGTCTTCGCGGCAAATTTTGTCTCGTTCAACTGATCATCGCCGCGGATCAAGACAATCACCGGCTTGCTGTCCGCAATGTAAACCAGCGTTTTGATCTGGCGGTTCGCCGGAACCTTATAAGGCTCCTTGCTCAAGGCCTCGATGGTCACCACACCGGGTGTCGCAAATTTATCAATCGCCGCACCGATTTCGCGCGCGGCGGTCTTGGGAATGCCGCTGGTCGCCTTCTCGATGTTCGCCGCGTAGCCGCACGCCTCGCAAAAGGCCACTTCGTTCTCGCCCGTCTCGGCGGGCACCATGAACTCGTGCGAATAATTGCCGCCGATGACCCCGGTGTCGGCCTCGACCGGGAAAGCCTTCAACCCGCAGCGCGCGAAAATGCGCGTGTAGGCATCATACATTTTCTTGTAAGCCGCCATCGCGCCCTCGTCCGTGGTGTCGAACGAATACGCATCCTTCATGATGAATTCCTTGGCGCGCATCAGGCCGAAGCGCGGACGGATCTCATCGCGGAATTTCAAACTGATCTGGTAAAAATTCTTCGGCAACTGCCGGTAGGAATTGATTTCGTTCGCCGCGAGCGTGGTGATGACTTCCTCGGCGGTGGGACTTAAAAACCATTGGCGGCCGGAACTGTCCTTGACCTTGAACAACACATTGCTGGCGGTCTCGGCGCGTCCGCTCGCCTCCCAGATTTCCGGCGGCTGGAGCGCGGGCATGAGCACTTCAATCGCCCCGGCGCGATCCATCTCCTCGCGGATGATCTGCTCCACCTTGCGCAACGCGCGCAGGCCGAGCGGGAGAAACGTGTAGACGCCGCCCGCGAGTTTGCGGATGAGGCCGGCGCGCAACAGGAGTTTATGGGAAACGATTTCCGCGTCGGAAGGAGCCTCGCGGAGGGTCGGGATCAGAGATTGTGTCCACTTCATGTGGTGGAAAGTCTAACAACAAACGAGCGACTGAAAGAAGAATTTAATTTTGCGTAGCGGCTTTCAGGAAAGAGCCGCAAATTAAAGATGCGGCGCTCTGCCGAGACGCCGCTACGTCTGGCCAGCTTTAAATTCACGTTAGGAGGACAACCCGACGCTGGCTAAACACAAATACGTTTGTTAACTTTTGTGGGCCGATGAATGTGTTCGTCAATAAACGCGTCAATTATGTGCTCTCCGAGCTGGGGCAGATCGCTTTCCTGACCAAGGATATCTTCCTGTCGCTGCTCACGTTCAAAGTCGTCTGGCGCGACCTGCTCTATCAGCTCTATTCGATCGGCGTAAAATCACAGTCGGTGGTCATCATCACGGGCGGGTTCACGGGCATGGTGCTGGGCGCGCAGACGTATTTCCAATTCCACAAGGTCAAGATGGACACCGCCACGTTGGCGGTGGTGAGCGTGTCGTTGTGCGACGAACTCGGCCCGGTGCTGACGGCGTTGATGGTGGCGGGGCGCGTGGGTGCCTCCATCGCCGCCGAGATCGGCACGATGCGCGTGACGGAACAGATTGACGCGTTGCGGACCCTCGCCACGCATCCGGTGGATTACCTGGTGGTGCCGCGTATTCTGGCGGCGCACATCGCCCTGCCGTTGCTGGCGACGGAAGCCATCGTGATCGGCATCTTTTCAAGCTATCTGGTCTGCGTCCATATCCTCGGCATCGAACCGACGTATCTGTGGGCGAACATGCTGCGTTACACGGAGGACATTGACCTGGTGATCGGCCTGGTGAAGGCGTTCATCTTCGGCGGCATCATCGCGCTGATTGGCTGTTACAAGGGTCTCACCTGCGGTCTGGGTGCCGAAGGCGTGGGTCATGCGACCACGGAGGCGGTAGTGTATTCATCCATCACGATCTTGATCACCAACTTTTTCCTCACCCTGATCATGGGCAAACTGGTGGGCCTGCTATGATCGAAGTCCGCAACCTGCATAAAAGTTTTGGCGCCAATAAAATCCTGGACGGCGTCAGCCTGCGGATTGAAAACGGCGAGTCGGCCGCCATCATCGGACGCAGTGGCGGCGGCAAGAGCGTGTTGCTCAAGCATCTGGTCGGCCTGCTGCAGCCGGATGCGGGCGAGATTTTGATCGACGGCGAAAACATCGGGCCGATGAACGAGCGGCAGCTGCTGCGGGTGCGCAAAAAATTCGGCATGGTGTTCCAGGGCGCGGCATTGTTTGATTCCATGACGGTGGCGGAAAATGTGGCATTCGCCTTCCGGAACCATCAACATTTGACGGCTGGTGAAATCGCCAAACGGGTGGCGGCGGCGCTGGAGATGGTGGACCTGCCCGGCACGGAAAACAAGAAGCCGGCCGAACTGTCCGGCGGCATGCGCAAGCGCGTCGGCCTGGCGCGGGCAATCATTTACGAGCCGCAGATTGTGCTCTACGATGAGCCGACGACGGGACTGGACCCGATCGTGTCCGACAGCATCGACAAGCTGATGATCCGGGTGCGCGACCATTTGAAAGTGACCAGCATCGTCGTCACGCACGACATGCGCAGCGCGCGGCGGGTGGGCAACCGGGTGCTGATGCTGCACGAGAAGAGAATTTACGCGAGCGCCGCGCCGGAGGATTTTTTCACCTCGGCGGACCCGGTGGTGCGGCAGTTTGTGGACGGCGTCGCGGACGCGAAGGAATGTCTAATTTAAGCCATGGATAAATCACGATTGGAAATCAAAGTCGGTTTGTTTGTCCTGTTCGGACTGGTGCTGCTGGCCATTGTCACGATCCAGTTCAGCAAGGGCACGAGCCTGTTTCGCGGCACGTATGAACTGCGCCTACATGCCGTCAACGTCGGCGGCATCAAGGAACGCGCCGGCGTGCTGCTCGCGGGCGTGCAGGTTGGCAGCGTTTCGCAGGTCAAGCTGGCCGAGGATGGCAAAAGCGTTTTGATCCGGCTGCGGATCTACAACGATTTCAAAATCTACCACGATGCGCGCTTTGTCATCGAGCAGGCCGGGTTCCTCGGCGACCAGTATGTCTCCGTGATCCCCACCACGAACAGCCTGCCCCTCCTGCAAAATGGCGATGAGGTGCCGTGCCAGGAGCCGTTCAACCTGCAGGAGGTCGCGCGCTCGACGGCGGGCTTCATCCAGCGCATTGATGAGACGGCCAAGAAACTGGACGCCTCGGTCACGGATCTGCGCCGGGTGGTTTTGAACGAACAGGTGCTGACCAATTTCGCCGTCGCCATCGGCAACACCCGCACCTTCTCCGAGCAGGCTTTAACCACCGTCAACAACATCAACGCGCTCGTCGCCACGAACACCGGCCAGGTCAACCAGGCCGTGAGCAACGCCGTGTTCTTTTCGCAGGAACTGACCCGGCTGGCGGATTCGGCCAACAGCCTGCTGGCCACGAACGGTGCGGAAGTCAGCGTTGCGGTGGGCAACATCAAATCGTCCACCGAGACCTTGAAACAACTGATGGCTGACGTGCAATCCGGCAAAGGCCTGGCGGGAACCCTCCTGCAAAACGACCAGCTCGCGACCAATTTCCAGGCCATCGCCGGCAATCTGTCCGTGACCACGAGCAACTTGAACCGGTTCGGATTATGGGGCATCCTTTGGTCACACAAACCAACGGCTGCGAGCACGAACTCGGACCGGCTGAACATTCCACACAACATCACCCGCTGAATCATGACGCCACTCTGGGCCATCCGCTTATTGTTTCTGGGACTGTGCATCATGGCCGGTCTCGCCATCAGCCAGGTGCGCCCGGAATTCGTCGGAATCAGTCACAGCGGCCTGGTTGGCATGGCCATCGGCTTCGGCTTTGGCGGACTGCTCATCGCCGTGGACGAAATGCTCAAGGGCTTTTCCCTGCGCGCCTTTTCCGCCACCACCTTCGGCCTGCTGCTCGGCACGGTGGTCGCTTTGTTGATTGACCGTTCCGGCCTGTTTGAAAATTCCGATGACCAACAACGCTGGCTGATCCGGCTCGGGCTGTTTCTGGGTTTTGGCTACATCGGGATCATTCTCGCCATGCGAAGCAACAAGGAGGATTTTTCCCTGATCATTCCCTACGTCCGGTTTTCGCCGCAGAACAAACCCGACAATCTCCTCCTGCTCGACACCAGCGTGATCATTGACGGGCGTATCGCCGATCTGATCGAGGCGCATTTTCTGGAAGGATTGATCGTGGTGCCGCGCTTCGTCTTGCGGGAACTCCAGCAGGTTGCGGATTCCGGCGACGCCATCAAGCGGGCCCGCGGCCGCCGCGGCCTGGAGATGCTCAACCGCATCCAGCGCAATACCAGCATGGAAGTCCGCATCCACGACGGCGATTTTCCCGAGGAGAAGGAAGTGGACGCGAAACTGGTGCGGCTCGCCCGCAACCTCAATGCCAAGCTCTACACCAATGATTACAACCTGGCCAAGGTCGCGGAGCTGCAAAAAGTCAACTGCCTCAACCTGCATGAAGTGGCCAAGTGCCTTAAAGTGATTTTGCTGCCCGGAGAAATCTTGCAGTTGAAAATCGCCCGCGAAGGCAAAGACAAGGGCCAGGGCATCGGCTATCTGCCCGACGGCACGATGGTCGTCGTCACCAACGGTCAGGCCCACATCGGCCATCAGATCGAAGTGCAGGTGCAAAGCCTGCTTCAAACCGGCGCCGGCATCATCGTCTTTGCCGAAGTCCGGCCGGCTACAACTCCCAAAATCGAAACCAGCTTCATCACCAAATGAACCCCACCACCATTTTCAAGGCGTTTAATCCGGCCGAGGCGCAACTGGTCCGCTCGCGACTCGAAGCCGCCGGGTTCCATCCGTTCGTCGCCGATGAGCTTTCAGCGTTCAGCATGGAGGGTTATTCAATGGCGGTCGGCGGCATCCGCGTCCAGGTTCCCGAATCCGAGGCCGCCGAGGCCAAGGCATTTCTTGAAAGCTCAACGCCGTCCGAAGAATGATTCCCGCCAGATTAAAAGTGCTCCACCGTCTTAAGAAAAAACTTCCGGGCGAAATAATCCTCGAACCGCGCAAGCTCGCGGAATATGCCGGCGACAAATGGTTCGCCACCCATCAGCCCGACGCCGTCGCCCTGCCCCGCTCCGCCAAATCCGTCTCAACTATTTTGCGGTTTGCGAATCAGCATAAAATCCCCGTCACGCCGCGCGGCGCGGGCCACGGCTACGTCGGCGGCTGCGTGCCGGTGCGCGGCGGCATCGCGCTCTCGACGGAGCGGATGAAGAAAATTTTGGAAATCAATCCTGCCGATTTTGTCGCCGTCGTGCAGCCCGCCGTCAACACGGCAGCATTTCAAGCCGCCGTGGAAAAGCTCGCCCGCTTCTATCCGCCGGACCCCGCGAGCCGTGCCAAGAATTCGCTCGGCGGCAACATCGCCACCAACGCCGGCGGCCCGCGTTGTTTGAAATACGGTGTCACCCGCGACTACGTTCTCGGCCTCGAAGTTGTCCTCGCCAACGGCGACATCGTCAAACTGGGCGGGCGCACGCATAAAAACAAAACCGGCTTTGATCTGCACCGCCTTTTCGTCGGCTCGGAAGGACTGCTCGGCGTCATCACCGAAGCCACGTTGAAACTGCTGCCGCTGCCGCCGTTCCGGGCCAACCTGGCCGTGGGTTTTAATTCCATGAGCGCCGCAGTGCGTGCGCTGCAAGCCATTTTTGCCGCCGGGTTTTTGCCCTGCGCGGCGGAACTGGCGGATCAATTCACGCTCGCCGCCGCCGCAAAAAGAACCAAGAGTCCCCGACTCCTCGGCTGCAAGGCGCATCTGATTGTCGAGCTGGATGGACAGGAAAATTCCGTGCGCCAGGAGATTGCCGCCGTCGAAAAAATAATCCGCAAACAAAAACCGCTGTTCGTCGAACGCGGTTTCGGCAATGAACAATGCGAAGCCGTCTGGCAGATCCGCCGGGAATTTTCCTACGCGCTCCGCGACACCGGCCTGACGAAGCTGAACGAGGACATCGTCGTGCCGCGCGGCCGGCTGGAAGACTTGTTCACGTTCGCCGCGACGCTGCAAAAGAAACACGGCCTTCAACTCGCCTGTTTCGGCCACGCCGGCGACGGCAACATCCACACGAACGTGATGGTGGACTACACACAGCCCGGCACAATGAAGCGCGCGGAGGCCTGCCTCGACGAATTGTTCCGCTGGGTGATTGCTGCCGGCGGCGCGATCACCGGCGAACACGGCATCGGCCTCGCCAAGAAACGCTGGTGGCCGCTGGCCGTTTCCAAGGAAGCGCGCGAACTCCATCGCGCCGTCAAACACGCGCTCGATCCTAAAGGCATTTTGAATCCGGGCAAGTTTGTGTAGCGGCGTGTCGGCAGACCGCCGCCATCTGAATCATTCCCCAGAATGCACGAACTAGACGAAATTGTTTTTGACACGGATTCCACAGATTAACACGGATTTTATTCCGTGATGATCAGTGGAATCCGTGTCCAGTTTTTCGTGTCATTTCGTGTGTTTCGTGGTTAAACCTCCGGCGCCACCAGCACCACAAACTCCCCTTTCAAGCTGCGTTTCTGGGCGATGGCGAGCAGCGCCGCCGGTTTGCCGCGCAGGAATTCCTCGAACTTCTTGGTCAACTCGCGCGCCAGCACCACGTCGCGTTCGGGATAAACTTCGTTCAATTCGCCCAGCAGCTTTTCGATGCGATATGGCGATTCGTAGAAAACCAAAGTGCCTTCGACGGCTTTCAACGATTCCAGCTTGTTGCGGCGCTGGCCGGATTTGTGCGGCAGGAAACCGACGAAATGAAATTCATCCGTGGGCAAACCGCTCGCCGTGAGACCGGCGATAAGCGCGCACGGGCCGGCCACGGCTTCCACGCGAAAGCCGGCGGCGATGGCGGCCTTCACCACGCGTTCGCCGGGATCGCTGATGCCGGGGCTGCCGGCGTCCGTGACCAGCGCAACTTTCTCGCCGCGCCGGAGACGTTCGATGATCTCCTCGCTGCGCCTGGCTTCGTTGAACTGGAAATAACTCAGGAGCGGCTTGCTGATGCCGAAATGTTTCAGCAACTGCCCGGAATGCCGCGTGTCCTCGGCGGCGACCACGTCGCACTCGCGCAGGACGCGGAGCGCGCGGAGCGTGATGTCCTCGAGGTTGCCAATCGGCGTGGCAACAAGATAAATTGTGCTGGCGGTGAGCGGCGGCAATGCGGCGTCCATGTCTTGACTTAAACAGAAATCGGGCGTGAAATAAAACGGATTTAGTCAAAGAATAACCACAAAATCATTTTTAGATAATCGAGGACCTCCATGGAACTAATTTCACATAAACAACGATGGCAGCTTCAGGATTGGCTAAACGAGAATGGCGAGCTTCATGTTGATATTTACCTTCCGCGCAGTGGTGGAAGCGGCATAGGTTATTTTGTGCGTTCAGTGGACGAGTTGGAAGAACTCATCGCGAAACAAAGCTGGCCAAAACTTGCTTTGGCTATTTTTCGGCGTCTTCAGTATCCACTACGGGGTGTCGCGAACGAGGAAATGCTCGAAAGGGCGCTCCGACAGATTCCCGAAGGCGAATGGTTTCACCTTGTTTCACTGGATCATTATTACCCCGATAAATGCCATTGGCGCGGAAGTGGGGACACACACGAAGAAATGCGACGAGCATTCCGAGAGGTTGCTGGCCAGCGGGTGGGCTTTGGCAGAAATCCTTTCGATAAGGATGCTGACTGGATTTACAAAACTCCTGATGAGGCAATGTCTCTAGACTTTGAGCGAGGCGAAAACCATTATGTAATCAAGCGCGTTTAATAAATCGCCAGTCATCAATTAATCGCCTCACGCCATGCGCGACAACACTTCACGATTTCAGGCTCCACAGCCGGATTAATTCCAAACCCAAACGCGCATAGGGTTTTTGACAATTCTGCCGATTTAACCTATGGATTAGGCTACACATCCCTCAAATGGCAGCGTTTAGTTCTGATGCAAAATGCAGAAATCCAACGCGGGTTGCAACAGACCGGTTTTGCCTCGCTACCTTTTTTGGCGCTTGCCGTGCAAGCTTTCCCCGATGAGAACGTGTCACCTTGTCTTGGAGCTCACAGGCCGGCCGCACTTATCAAGTCGAATACTCGCCTGACCTGATAACCTGATTCGCCTCGCCGACGGGGGGAAGTGATTGCCACCGGCCCCACCACTACTTGGACCGACAGTGGACCTCCTGCCACTGTATCCGTGCCTTTCGGTGTGACCCAAAGGTTTTACCGCGTATTCCAATTCGGCGCCCCGTGGCAACGGTGTCCATTAGACTGAACCCGATGACTGCCAGTTGGGCCAACAACTCTTTGCTTGTTTTCGGACTCACCGAATCACACTTGATCGGGCTGCAAGCCATTGAGCATCTAAAACGCCATCGGGGTCGGCGGAGAACGGGCGGTGCGGACACGGGCCATACGTCACCGGCAAAATGGTGCATATGCGACTTTTCCATTTGTGGACTTCTGCATGTCCATCCGCAAAAGAAAAGCCGCAGGCTCCACCGTGATTTGAACCTGGAATATCGCCCCATACCCCACCGGGCCAATCCTGTGTACTCTGAACATTCTGATTCGCAGAGTTCTTAAAATAGCCGTCGTTGATGTTGTCGGGATGCTCGTCCAACGTCACATAGAGGTCCGACGGATTGGGAATGCCAGCCGCTTTTAGAAACTGCCGGTAACCCGTGAAAAATTCGTTTGCCGTGCTGGTCCAGGTGGGAGTTGAGGCACCGAAGAAGCAGTTCATCGAGTATGAGCGCGGGCGATCCGCCCAACCCGCAGCCCGTTGCAGCCCGCTTAAATAATAGTCGGACGGACATTTGTAAACCGCCAGGCTTCCGGTATATCGGTAGAACGGAGGCGTCTTGATACCGGCAGGATCAATAATCTGTGGATCCAAGTTCCAGCCCATAACGTCGCACACCCAGCTTCGGTAAAGGGGCGGTGTGCTGGCGAGGTCGTTCTGAATTGACAGAGTATCCCAGTTATTTACTAGCCGATCCTCGCTATCGTTGTAATATTGGATCCACCCAAGCATCAACTGCCGGCTATTACTCATGCACATGATCGCCTGTGCTTTAATTTTTGCCTTCGACAATGCCGGCAACAACATTGCGGCAAGAATCCCAATAATGGCAATCACCACCAATAGCTCAATCAACGTGAAAGCCCGCCGTGCGTTTGACTGGAATCCGCCCCGGTCATCACCGGCTTCGCCGTGACAAGTGAATTTCCCTGCCGTCAGCATGCCTACTAATGGTTTGCTTTAATTTAGATTATGACACGAACATTTCAAATTTTTTTTACTAAATTTGAGGGCGGTGCTTTTTATGTTATGATGGCTTGCGTGCCTATATTACAGATTGCCTATCAACCGACTCCGCCAACTTGCCGTCAGCGCGCGTTCGCGGCAGCGTTCATCGCGATTTCGCCGGCATAATTGCGAGCGGTTGAAACCGCAAAGGCAGGTCTTGTGTGGCACGGCCAATCGGAAAAATGCGAACACAAATCACAAGGTGCCTGACCGTGCGCCGATGGCGGACATTGGCCGGCGCCATTGCCGTCATCTTGAACATGGCGATAATTGTCCGCGCGCAGACATTTCATGATCGTCACGTCCTTTTCGACAACAGCCCCGCAGACGGATCATACTTCCAGAGCGAGGGAATGGTTACTCCTCCAAGCAAATTGGAAATGGTGGACTCCAAATTGCCGGTGGACACGAATCACTTCCTAAGTCCACCGAACAGCCTCCGTTTAAAATGGACGTCCGCACCCGGCGGTCACTGGCAGATGCTGCTCAAGACCATCGTTGAATATGGCCGGGATATTTCGTTCGAAGGTGACACGATCTCATTCTGGTGCTTTTCCGAAACGGAGATATCTTCGGACGAATCACCACGAATCGCCTTGCAGGACGTCCAGGATCTCGGGTCGGCAACGATCTCCTTGCTCGCAGATTACGGCCCCCTGCCGGCAGGCAAGTGGGTTCGGATCGCCATTCCGTTCGAGCATTTCAAGCCATTGTTTGAACGCACGGATGATTTAAAATGTGATCCGCGCAAGCTGGCGGTTATCTGGCTGGAACAGGGGCTGGATGATGGCAAGGAACACACGCTCTATCTCGATGACGTGCAAATTTGCAGCCGCGACAACGCCAATCGCAAGCCGCCCGGTGCGCCGGTGGGATTGATGGTCAAGGCGGGTGAGCGCCATTTCGATCTGATGTGGTCAAACAATCCGGAGAGCGATCTGCTGAAGTATCAAATCTACCGCTCGCGGGATGGTGAAAAATATGTTCCCATCGGCATCCAACAGGGCCAGTTTAATCGCTTCGTGGACTTTGTGGGCGAGCCTGGCCGGACAGCATTCTATCGGGTCAGTGCGATGGATTTGGCGGGGAACGAATCCCCGCTGTCACCGCCCGCCTCGGCCTCCACGCGGCCGTTCAGCGACGACGAACTGTTGGACATGGTTCAGGAAGCCTGTTTCCGATATTATTGGGAGGCGGGACATCCCAACGCTGGCATGGCCATCGAAATTCTGCCCGGCGATGAAAACCTTGTTGCGGTGGGGGCATCCGGCTTCGGAGTAATGGCTTTGATCACCGGAAGCGAACGGCATTTCATCACTCGCGAACAGTGCGCGGAACGCCTGATTAAAATCACACGCTTTCTGCGCACGGCGGATCGTTTCCATGGCGTCTGGCCGCATTTCCTCGATGGAGCTACGGGCAAGGCCATTCCTTATTTCGGTAAATACGACAACGGTGGCGACCTGGTGGAAACGGCTTTTCTGATTGAAGGACTTTTATCCGCCCGACAATATTTCAATCGCGACACCCCCGCAGAGCGCGAGATCCGCCAAAACATCACCGACCTTTGGCGCGGGGTGGAGTGGGATTGGTATCGCAAGGAACCGTCCAGCGAATTTCTTTTTTGGCACTGGTCGCCGGATTTTGGCTGGCACATCAGCCACCCGCTCGTGGGCTGGAATGAAACCCTGATGGCCTATCTGCTGGCAATCGCTTCACCCACCCATCCGGTGCCCGCGAAGTTCTATTATACCGGCTGGGCTGGCCAGTCTGACTTCGCCGTCCGGTATCGCCAGAATTGGAGCCGGACGACACAGGGGGATCATTACACCAACGGCAGTGTTTACTACGGATTCAAACTCGACGTTGGCGAAGGCAACGGGGCCGATTTATTTTTCACCCAGTTTTCGTTCATGGGATTTGACCCGCGCGGCAAGCGGGACCGATATACGGATTATTTCCGGAACAATCGCAACATCGCGCTCATCAATCATGCCTATTGCGCGGAGAATCAACGCAAATACATCGGCTACGGCCCAGCTTGCTGGGGGCTGTCCGCCGGTGCGAACTCCGGCGGCGGCCGCCCATTGCCGCGGGACGACAACGGCACCATTTGCTGTTCCGCCGCGCTCGGCTCGTTCCCCTACACGCCGAAGGAATCCATGGATGCGCTCAAACATTTTTATCGCACCTTGGGAGCCAAAATCTGGGGCATTTACGGATTCCACGACGGCTTCAATGAAACCCAAAACTGGTTTGACCCAGTTTGGATGGGACTCAACCAAGCGGTCATTGTGGTCATGATTGAGAACTATCGCACTGGCGTTATTTGGAAGAATTTTATGGCGAACCCGGAGATTCAACCTGCGCTGGATGCGATTGGTTTCAGACCCGACGCAGATTTGAACTCACATTGAACTTCCAAAACACACTTCTCAGTTGGCAGGCCGCATCTGCTACACCACGCTACCGGAAAACAAATTGATACACGGCCAGAAAACCGGCCATTTCAATCAGACGGCAAGTTCATTTTTTCCACAAACTTATGTTGACAACAGTCGCCGCTTGTGCAATAGACAAGTTGAGTTTTAGTTATGTTACGTATTAGATAGTAATTTTTTAGTTGAGGCCCCAAAAGCAAAGGAACAAAACCAACCAGCCTGGAGGAACAAATGTCATGAAAATACAATCATTACAGATAGTAAGAACAGCGATAAAACAGACCAAGCCAGCATCTCTGATGAATCGAGTTCTGACATCATTTGCGGTTCTGTGCCTCGCGGCTACGGGAACCGGTGTCGCGAACGCCAATGATCTTTTCAATCCCGATCTTGACGATATTGCACAAGGTCCCCAGTTTCTTTCAACGCCGGTTGCCTGGCAAATCATCGCTAATAAATCCCTGAGTGGCTCTTACAACGACGGTGCCAGTTCTGAAACGTTTTGCAACATTCAACAGCCCGGCGGTTATGGACTGTTCTTCAAGCCGTTCGCAGGGTCAACAAATGTTAATCCTGTTTTAGACGACCTCATCACCGTGTTCTTTTATCAAGACAACCCGTCTTCGCCAGGCACAAAAGTCACGCTCTCCGGCTACGCTGCCGGCGAAGCCAATTTCTGCGCCTTTCTGCCCCCACCGCCCGGTGGCACCACTCCGTTGGCGTTGTTTGTCGTCGAATTCCTCAATGGCTCGGGCGGCATACTCGCCAGCAACGCCTATGATTTGGTTGCCAATGGCCTGCCGAGTTCAGGCCCCGGTGGCATGACGCTGATGATCACGCCGCAATACACCGCGCCCGCTGGCACGGCCACTGTGCGGTCGGGTACGTTCATGATCAATGCCTACGGCACAAGCGGTGCGCAGAATTTTTTTGTGGACGCGTTTGATCAGGAGTCCGTGTTCCCTCCAGGCTCGCCTGTGATTACCAACCAGCCGACGGCAACGACCGTTTCGGTGGGCGGAACCACGCATTTCACCGTTGGTGTCTCCAACACGGCGGGAGTTACGTATACCTGGACGCTCAACGGAACGCCCCTTTCCGATGCTGGCCATGTCTCCGGCTCGGGCACTGCGACGCTCATCATTTCAGGCGCTTCGTCTGCTGATGTCGGGCATTATCAGGTTCAGGTTGTAAATGGCTTCGGCGTGGCTCGCAGCACAATCGTCCCACTCGCGCTCAATGGCATCAACTTGTTCCCAGCTGTCTCCCTCTATGGCAAAATTGGCGACACCTACGCGGTGCAACGTGCTACCAATGTCGCCGGGCCCTACACTTCGTTTAGCACGAATAAGCTGACGGTGCAGCCGCAGTATATTATTGATACGACTTTGCCGGTGTCCCCCATAGGGTTCTATAAGGAAGTTTTTTTATATTGAGTTGAGTTTTGAGAGAGCTTGCGCGTCATGCAAAAGCTCCGGGGTCGTTGACACATTTTGCGTCTGGTAACTGTCAGTCAGTTACCAAGATTAAATCTTTGAGGCGGGAATGATTTTTTAATCAAACCGCCATTGTTCATAAGTCGGCCTCGCCGGAAAGTGTGCTCCATTGTTCAAGCGGGCTTAACAGATCACCAATTAATCACCTTGCTTCACGCGCGACAACACTTCACGGCAGATGGCTTGCGCCGCGTTTGGCCGGCCCAGTGATTTCGCCACCTTCCCCATCTCGCTCAATCTCTTGGAGCCGAGCAGTTGTTCGACGCGGTAGGGCAAGTCCTCGACCCGGTTGGCCTTGGCCGCCGCGCCGTGTTCGAGGAGAAAATCGCTGTTGGCGGCTTCCTGGCCGGGAATGGGATTCAAGATGAACAGCGGCTTGCCCAGCGCCAGCGCCTCGGAGGTCGTGAGGCCGCCGGGCTTGGTGATGATGAGGTCGGCCACGGCCATGAGTTCGTGCATGTTCGTCGAGAAGCCGAGGACGTGCGTCGGGTGCTTGCGATCCTGCGTGGCCAGCTTGCGGCGCAATTCCTCGTTGCGCCCGGTGACGACGAGCGTCTGAAATTGTCCCGACGCCTTGTCGAGTTCAGTCAGGATTTCCGCCACCGGCCCCATGCCGAAGCCGCCGCTCAACACGAGCAATGTTGGCAAATCATCGCGCAGGCCGTATTGCTTGCGGACGGCCTTCGCATCCGGCTTGGCGGAAAATTTCACTGCGATGGGAATGCCCGTGACCACGACATTCTTGGCCGCCACGCCGCGCGCGATGAGCCGCGCCTTGGTCTCCTCCGCTGCCACGCAATACAAGTCCACGCAGGATTCCATCCACAACGCATGCGCCTCGAAATCCGTCACAATGCAAACCACGAACGGACGCGCGCCGTCCGCTTTCTCACGCATGGGCGTGAGCGTTTCGAGCGGGAGATAGTGCGTGCAGAGCACCACGTCGGGCTTGAATTGCTTCACATGACGGGCGAAGCGCTGCTTGGAGCCGCTGGGAAATTTGCGCTGAACAAGCTTCAACCGTTGCAGAAGTTTGGGATTATCCGATTTGGCGAAAACCATGCCCCACAGTTCCGGCGCGCGTTCAACTAGTTTGACATAGCCGTCGGAATAAATTTTCCGGTGCAGCGGGGAAAACAGTTTCAACAGGTCGAGCTTCTCGATGACATCGTCGGGATGCCCCGCGTGCCAGGCTTCCTCCATGGCCGCGCCCGCCGCCAGATGTCCCGCGCCGCAGGTGACCGTCGCAATCAAGACTCGCATAGTGCGCAGACGCTAACAAAGCGGAGACCGCAACGCACGGAATTGTTAGCGGAAGCGGATGCGCGCAGTTCAATGTCATGAAAGGGATTTGAGCCTCCTCACGTCGGCTGCTACAGTTTCAAATAATGAAACCCGCCACCCGATTCGCCATCGTGCTCGTCACCGCGCCGGACCTGAAGACGGCGCGTATGCTGGCCAAGGCCGCGTTGGCGGCGAAGCTCATTGCCTGTGCCAACCTCATTCCCAAGCTTGAATCGCACTACTGGTGGCGGGGAAAGATGGAATCCGGGGTCGAGGTTTTGCTGATTTTGAAAACCCATAAATCCAGGCTGGCCGCACTGGAAACGCTGATTCTCGCCCGGCATCCCTACGACACACCGGAATTCCTGGTTTTACCGGTGAGCGCCGGCTCCAAAAAATATCTCAACTGGCTGGCGGCGGCCACGAAGTAACCCGGGCAATCGCGGCTAGCGAGAACGCACGTGGGCGCATCTGATCCAGCCCCCAGAGCACCGGAGCGGAGGCAGTATCAGATGCGCCCGGACGCCCGCCCCACCGGAAAATTCTATTGAACTCGCGGCGCACCGGCGTAGATTCAAAGCGTGAGTCCGACGGATGCCATGACCTTGATGCTGCTGATGGCGCATTTCCTCGCGCTGGGAGTAGCGGTCCTGGTTTTCCTCTGGATGATTTTCTTGCAGCGCCGGAATCGTGCGGCGGCGCGATTACGTCCTTCCGTTGGCGAGGTTCTTCTGTCACGCACCGCCATTCGTCCCGCCACCTGGCTGGCGGTCCGCTCGCTCGAATCCGCAACGGTCCGGGCAGCATTGCCCGGCAGAGACGAATTCTTCATCAGTCCGCGGGTGAACGGCTGGGTCATCGTGACCGGCCCCGGCCTGCCTGATCCTGGCGATGACGTGGACGCGTGCTTTCTTTTTTTGACCGCCGTAAGCCGCCAGCTCGGTCATGTGCAGTTTTTCCACATGGAAAAATTTTCCAGCCACCACGCCTGGGCGCGGATGGACGAAGGTTGCGTAACGCGTGCCTATGCGTGGGCGGGCGAAACGATCTGGAATCAAGGCGAAACCACCCAGGCGGAAAAAAGGCTGGCCATGAAATGCTTCCAATACGGCGAGGATGCCGACACGGGATTCCAGACGACGAAAGAGCATGCCGCGGCGAACGTCGAAAAAATCCCCCGGCTGGCCGGCCGGTGGAGTCTGGATCCGGAGATCTTGCACCGGACCGGCGGCATCACCGACGGTTCATCGCGGTTTAATTGAGTTGCAGACCCGGAAAATTTTGCGCAGAGTGCCGTCAGAAAGGAAACGTATGTCATACACCATTGAACTTGAACTCCAGGAGTTTCCAAAAAACGTCAAGCTCAAGGACGGCAAAAAGGCCACGTTGCGTCCGCTCGTCAAGACCGACGAGAAGGATTTTCACAAGCTTTTCGAAGCCATTCCCGAGGGCGAACGGATGTTCATCAAGCATCGGGTGACCGACCTCAAGGTCATCCGCGACTGGTGCCGGAACATTGACTACGGCCGCAACCTGCCCATCGTGGCGATCATGGGCGGAAAGATCGTGGGCTGTGGAACCTTGCATCAGCAACTGGGCGGCTGGAAACGGCACGTCGGCCGGGTCAGCGTGCTGGTGCATCCGGACTATCGCGGTCGCGGGCTGGCGCGCCGGCTCATCCAGGAAATGGCGGACATCGCGCGCCAGGCGGGTTTGGAAAAAATCGAGGCGGAATTCATCGGCGAACAGGAGGCCGCGGTGCACATGTTCGCGATGCTCGGCTTCAGCCAGCTCATGCGCCTGAACGATTACGTCAAGGACATGCAGGCGATTTCGCATGACTACATTTTGATGGGCCTTGAACTGAAAACCGATGAAGAATACGCGGGCACCGCTTAAATATGGTCACCTTTTGGTTTTCAGCCGGCCAAATCTGGAAACTGAAAATTCAAAATCCTTTCCATGAATCCCGAGGTCTGCCCCAACTGCGGCGAAGCCGTTCCGCGCGGGGCGAAGGCCTGCCCCGGATGCGGCTCCGATGAAAAGACGGGCTGGTCGGAGAAGGCCTACGCCGACAATCTCGGTCTGCCAGACGAAAATTTTAACTACGCTGAATTCGTGAAGGAGGAGTTCCACCCGGGCCTGGCACGACCCCGCGGCATTCACTGGTTTTGGTGGCTTACCGCCCTGATACTGGTCGCGCTGTTCCTCCTTTTCTGCCTCCATTGAACCTGAACACCGATGTGGGAATTCTCAGCCGTCAGAGTGCGTCCGTCCCCGGGCGCGGTAGCGTGAGTGTTCCCGAGCCGTTGAAATTTTCCCGCCAGTGTATGTCAGGACTTTGCTGCGCCCGGGGACGGGCGCACTCCGGGTTGAAAACAAAAAAGCCCGCTCGGTTGAACGGGCTTGGTGTTTCAAACGAAATTACTTTTTGTCTTCGGGCTTCGTCTCGGCCGCAGGAGCCGCTTCTGCTGCCGGGGCTTCAGCCACAAAATCAACCCATTCCAGGATGGCGCGCTGGGCGGCGTCGCCGTTGCGCTGGTTCATCTTGATGATGCGGGTGTAGCCGCCTTTGCGATCCTTGAAAGCCGGGGCGATGTCCTTGAACAGGATTTTCGCCGCTGCTTCCTGGTGCAAACGCGCCACCGCGAGGCGGCGGTCGTGGATGGTGCCGCTCTTGCCGAGCGTGACCATTTTTTCAGCGACGGAACGCGCGGCCTTGGCCTTCGCCAAAGTCGTCGTCACACGCTTGTGTTCGATCAAGCTGCAAACCAAATTCGCCAGCATCGCATTGCGGTGCTCGGACGTGCGGCCCAGCTTGGCCGTTCTTTTAAGATGACGCATAAAAACTTTCCTTACTCGGCCTTCGGTTCTTCCTTGGGCGTGTTATCAATCAAGCCCGGTTCAAAGCTCATGCCAAGGGCCAGACCGAGGGCCGTCAGCTTGTCCTTGATTTCGTTCAACGACTTCTTGCCGAAGTTGCGATACTTGAGCATTTCCTGTTCGCTCTTCATTGCCAGCTGGCCGACGGTGGTGATGTTCGCGTTGTTCAGGCAGTTCGCGGCGCGGACGCTCAATTCGATTTCGTTCACGCTCATGGCGAGCAGCTTCTTCTTCTTCGAATGTTCTTCGTCCTGCTTGTCAGCGGCTTCTTCGAACTCGATGGCGTTCTTGTCGTAACCGACAAACACCTCGAGGTGCTTCGCGAGAATCGCCGAGGATTGGGTCAGCGCGTCATCCGGCGTGAGGCGGCCATCGGTCCAGACTTCGAGCACCAGCCGGTCGTAGTCGGTCCGGTTGCCGACGCGGGCGGCTTCCACGGCATAACGCACGCGGCTGACCGGGGAGAACAATGAATCAATCGCCACCACGCCGATCGCCTGGCCGGCTTTTTTGTTTTCGTCGCTCGGGCAGAAACCACGACCGACTTTCACGGTCAATTCCATCTCGAATTTCTTCTTTTTGTCGAGCGTGCAGATGTGCTGTCCGGGATTGACCAGTTCAATGTTCTGGTTGGTCTGGATGTCGGCGGCCGTCACGGCGCCTTCCTTGTTGACCGAGAGCAACAGCGTCTGTTCATCGCGGGTGTGCGCCTTGAACTTGACCTTCTTCAGGTTCAAAACGATGTCGGTCATGTCTTCGACGACACCGTCAATGGTGGCGAATTCATGCATCGCGCCGTCCACCTTCAACGAGGTGATGGCCGCGCCTTCGAGCGAGGAGAGCAGCACGCGGCGGAGCGAGTTGCCGACCGTGTGGCCGTATCCGGTTTCAAACGGGTCGGCGACAAATTTCGCATAGGTTTCCGTGGCCGAAGCTTCATCCTTCTGCAACCGCTTCGGCATTTCAAAACGTCCGAGTCTTACTGGCATATATTATCTTTCAACAATTTTAATCTGATTCTTTCGACAGTTATTCCCGCAGCCGAAAAAATCCGTATAATTGTTTTTTTGTCCCGCACCGGCGGAACGGGTTTACGTTTAGCGGGAATAAAATTCGACGACGGCCTGTTCGTTGGCGATCGGCTGGATTTCGTCGCGGGTCGGGATGCGCATGACCGTGCCTTTGAACTCTTCCTTGCTCAATGACAACCAGTCCGGCACCGCACGGCTCGTGGAGACTTCAAAATTCTTGGTCGCCAGCTGGCGCGACACCACGTGATTCTTGACTTCAATCACGTCGTTCACCTTGAGGGCATACGACGGAATATTGACCTTGCGACCCTTGACCGTGATGTGGCCGTGGCAGACCATCTGACGCGCGGCTGCACGGGTGTTGGCAAACCCGAGGTGAAACACGACGTTATCCAGGCGCGTCTCCAAGATTTGGAGCATGGTCTCGCCCGTGATACCACGACGCTTCAAAGCTTTTTCGTAGACGCCGCGAAACTGCTTTTCCATCAAACCATAGTAGTAACGAAGCTTCTGCTTCTCAATCAGGCCGAGACCGTAGTCGGTCGTCTTGCGACGCGACTTGGGGCCGTGGACGCCGGGACCGTAGTTGCGGCGTTCAAGATATTTCGTCGGGCCGAAAATCGGAATTCCGAAACGGCGGCTGATGCGGACGCGGGGACCTGTATAACGAGCCATAAATAAAAAATGCTGTAATTAAAGTTGCGGACTAGACGCGGCGTTTCTTGCGCGGGCGGCAGCCATTGTGCGGAATCGGCGTCACGTCCTTGATCGCGCTGATTTCCAATCCGATCGCCTGCAGGGCGCGGATGGCGGATTCACGACCCGAGCCAGGACCTTTGACGCGGATTTCAACTTCTTTCATGCCGTGCGCCATCGCCTGACGGGCGGCATCCTGCGCGACCTGCTGCGCGGCGTAAGCGGTGCTTTTGCGCGAGCCCTTGAACCCGACGCGGCCGGCGCTGGACCAGCCGATGAGGTTGCCCTGCATGTCGGTGATGGTGACCTGCGTGTTGTTGAACGTGGCCAGAATGTTGGCGACGCCGGTGACAACGTTCTTGGCGTGCTTGGCCTTGACGATCTTTTTGGCATTGGCGTCCTCGCCCAAAAGTTCGGCGGCGGTCGGCGCCGCAACAGTGACGGGCGTTTCAGCGATCGCGGCGGTTGCCAGAGGCGTGGCTTTATCCGCGGCTTCGGCTGCGGGCTTCGCTTCTTTTTTGGGAGCAGATTTCTTTTTAATTTCTTCGGCCATAACAATTCAAATTTTAGGTGATACCGGCCTTGGCGTTCGCATTGCGCTGAACACCGACCGTCTTGCGCGGACCTTTGCGCGTGCGGGCGTTGGTTTGGGTGCGTTGACCGCGCACCGGCAGGCTGCGCATGTGACGGACGCCACGATAGCACTTGATGCCCTGCAGACGTTTGAGATTCATGCCGAGTTCGCGGCGCAGGTCGCCTTCGATGACATACTTGCCTTCCTGGATCGCGTGCACGATCTGGGAAAGCTGCGCTTCGGTGAGATCCTTCGCGCGGATGGCGGGATCAATGTTCGCGCGCTCCAGGACTTCCTTGGCGTTGACGGGGCCGATGCCATAGATGTAGCGCAGCGCGATGTCGATGCGCTTGTTTGGCGGAACTTCCACTCCGATGATACGTGCCATAAAATTAAATTAACCCTGACGTTGTTTGTGACGTTTATTCGAGCAGATGACGCGAATGACGCCCTTGCGCTTCACGATCTTGCAATGCTCACACAATTTTTTTACTGATGCTCGAACTTTCATTTTCTAAATCGTTTTTGTTTCCGTCAAAATCCGCCCCACGGACAAATCGTAAGGCGTCAACTGCATTTTTACTTTCTCGCCCGGCGCGAGTCCGGCAAAACTTCGCTTCGCTTTGCCCGCCACAAACGCCAGCAGCCGGTGACCGTTCGCCAGCTCCACCTGATACGTGTGGAGTGACCGCGCTTCGATCACGAGGCCTTCAACAATGAAGGCGTCAGCCATGTCAAAATCTCCGGGTCACCCTCGGTGACCAATACCGTATGTTCAAAATGGGCAGATAGTGAACCATCCCGCGTCACTACTGTCCAGCCGTCTTTCAAAATTTTTACGTCGGCCGAACCCGCGTTGACCATCGGCTCGATCGCTATCGTCATGCCCGGACGCAACTTATGATCCATCTTCCGGTCCACGAAATTCGGGATCTGCGGCTCTTCGTGCATCGTCCGGCCCACGCCGTGCCCGACAAACTCCCGCACCACGCTGAATCCGTTGCCTTCGACGTATTCCTGGATCGCCCGCGAAATATCCGTCACGCGATTTCCCGAAACCGCGGCCGCAATGCCCAAACCCAGCGCGCGTTCCGTCACATCCATCAACTGCTGCGCCAGCACGCCACATCCGCCCACCGCCACCGTCCGGGCGTTGTCCCCGATAAAACCTTTGTAATTCACACCCACATCCACGCTGACAATGTCGCCGAACCGGAGTTCGCGCTCGTTCGCCAGCCCGTGAACGACTTCTTCATTCACCGAGATGCACGTGTGGCACGGATACTTGCGATAACCCAAAAAGGCGCTTTTGCCGCCGTAAATTCTGATCTGCTGCGCCGCAAAACCGTCCACCTGGTTGGTGGTCACACCGGGTTTGATGAACGCAATGATGTCGTTCAACACTTTTCCCGCCACCACGCCGGCCGCCCGCATCGCTTCCAAATCCGCCCCGCTCTTGAGAATGATCTTGCCCACAAACGCGAACGTTAGAGGCGTCCGCGCACCCGGCCCTTTTTCAGGAAGCCGTCGTAGTGACGCATCAACAAGTGCGATTCAATCTGGCGCATCGTATCCAGCAAAACACCCACCGCGATCAGCACACTCGTGCCGCCGAAAAATTGCGCCACGTTCTGCGGAATGTTCATTTCCTTCGAAAGGATGATCGGGATGGTCGCAATCACCGTGAGGAAAACGGCGCCCGCCAGCGTGATCCGGCTCATCGCCTTGTGCAAATAGTCGCTCGTCCCCTGCCCTGGGCGCACGCCGGGAATGTAACCGCCGTTCTTCTTCAAATCGTCCGCGATCTGCAATTCATTGAATTGCGTCGCCACCCAGAAATACGAGAAGAACAAAATCATCAGCGAATAAAACGCCAGATACGGAACGGATCCCGGATTGAGCGCCTGTGCGATGCCGAGGAACATATTCTTCAGAAACGGCTGGCTGACAAAATTACCCAGATGCAAAAAGATCGGCTGCGGAAACATCAGGATGGATTGCGCAAAGATGATGGGCATGACACCTGCGTAATTCACCTTGAGCGGCATGAACGAGGTTCCGCCGGCATACATCTTGCGGCCAACCGCACGCTGGGCGTATTGCACGGGGATTTTTCGCTGCGCCTGGGTCACCGCAATGACACCCGCCACCACGCCGACCAGCAGCAACACCATTACGACACCCGTCCCGAACAATTGCGGGTGGTTCTCACCACCACCTGCGGGGAAGAACATATCCTGCAAGCCCGTCAATGCCAGCGGCAGGCGCGCGACGATGCCAATGGTGATGATCAAGGAAATACCGTTGCCAATGCCGCGTTCCGTGATCTGTTCGCCCAGCCACATCAGCAACATCGTCGCGGTGGTCATGATCAGCACCGTCTGGATGCGATACCACCAGATGTGATCCAGGTCGAAAATCAGCGGACGGCCAATGCCGGGAAACAGCTTCTCCGGGGTTTCCCAGCCGATGGCGAAGAACAATCCCTGGGCGAGGCACAACAGCACCGTGAAATAACGGCCGTATTGAATGATCTTTGCCCGGCCGCCTTCTTCGCGCGCCAGCTTGCTCAATTTCGGCCAGACCGCCGTGAGCAATTGGATGATGATCGTCGCGCTGATATACGGCATGATGCCGAGCGTGCCGATGGCGCAATGCTCCAGCGCACCGCCGGCAAACGTGTTATACATCCCCAGCATTCCGCCGCCGCTCTGCGAATGGCTGGCGAAATAGGTATGCAGGGCATTTCCGTCCAATCCGGGAATACGGATCCAGGCGATCAGGCGGCAAACGGCCAGCACACCGAGCGTGAAGATAATCCGGGATTTCAGTTCCGGAATTTTGACGCAGTTGCCGAACGTGTTAAAGATGGAGCGGAACATGAATGAGTCCAGCGTCAGGCCTTCGCCGCAGGTGCAGGTTTACGGCTGACCACTTCGCAGGTTCCGCCTTTGGCTTCAATTTTCGCTTTGGCCGAGGCACTGAACGCGCTCGCAATGACCGTAAGCTTTTTGGTCAAATCGCCCGTGCCGAGAATTTTGATGCCGTCCGAGGTTCCGTTGGACAGGCCAACCGAACTCATCGCCAGCTCGTCCACACGCGCGCCGTCGTCAAATTTGTTCAAGTCGGCAACGTTCACGCCATTATATTTCGTCGTGAAACGGGCGTTGTTGAAACCGCGCTTGGGCATGCGGCGGATGAGCGGCATCTGGCCGCCTTCGAAGCCGATGCGGATGGAGCTGCCGGAACGGGCCGTCTGGCCCTTGCCGCCGCGGCCGGAAGTTTTGCCGTGGCCGCTGGATTCGCCCTGGCCAAGACGTTTGGTGCGATGTTTAGCGCCGGGACGGGGTTTAAGATTGTGCAGTCGCATAAAAAATAAAATCAGGCCGTTGTCGGAACCGCTTGAGGAGCCTTGGGCGCTTCCACTTTTCTAATTTCCAAACCGCGGCTCTTGTAAATGGTTTCCCGGAGACGCATGCTCAACAAACCCTTGATCGTCGCCTTCACGACATTGGCCGCATTTTTTGAACCGAGTGATTTGGTCAAAACATCCTTGATGCCGACCGACTCCAACACCGCGCGGACTTTTTTACCCGCGATGATCCCGGTTCCTGGTGACGCGGGGCGCAGCAAAACCTTGGCGCCGCCGTAGGCGCAATAAGCTTCGTGCGGAATGGTCGTGTCCTTGAGTGCGACGAAAACCATCTGAGCCCGGGCGAGTTCGCCGCCGCGACGGATCGCGTCCGCGACTTCGGCCGCCTTGCCCAAACCAAGACCGACGCGTCCCTTTTTGTCGCCCACGACAACCAGTGCGCCGAAACTGAAACGGCGTCCGCCTTTGACGACCTTGGCGGAACGGTTGATGAACACAACCTTCTCGACCAGATCTTCGCCGCCGGCGCCAAATGAATTCCCCGGACGATCGCCCGGAGGTTTGCGACGGCCGCGATTTTGCTGACCGCGTTGACCATCACCACCCGATTTATTGATTTCAGCCACAGTATTTATTCAGGTTAAAATTTTAATCCCGCTTCGCGCGCCGCTTCCGCGAGCGCCTTGACCTTGCCGTGATAGCGCATGCCGCCACGGTCGAACACGACTTCCTTGATGCCCTTGTCCAAAGCGTTTTTGGCTGCGAGCGAACCGATGGTTTTGGCACCAGCCACATTGGCCGCCGTTTCTTTCGGCACCGTCTTGCTGACGGTGGAAGCCGCTGCGAGCGTCACGCCGGCATCGTCGTCAATAAACTGAACGTGGATGTTCTCGTTCGTGAAACACACCGCCATGCGCGGACGGACACTGGAGCCGACCACTTTCTTGCGAATGCGATAGCGGCGGAGCTGCTTCAATTTCTGCTTTTTTTCGGTTCTCATTTGTATGCGTCACGGATTTAGCCGTGAACTAAATTGTTACTGGACGGTCTTGCCTTCCTTGCGCTCGACTTTTTCGCCGGCGTAACGGACGCCCTTGCCCTTGTAAGGTTCCGGCGGATAGTAGGCGCGGATTTCGGAAGCGACCTTGCCGACCATCATCTTGTCCGGTCCTTCAATGGTCAGCTTGGTGTTTTCCTCAACCGTCACTTTGATCTGGTCGGGAATGTCGTAATTCAGCGGATGCGAATAGCCGAGAGACAGGTTCACAACCTTGCCAGCCACGGCGGCCTTGAAGCCGACGCCCTGGATCTCCAGCTTCTTGACGAAACCTTCGGCCACACCCTTGACCATGTTGTTGACGAGCGCTCGGCTCAGGCCGTGCAATGCCTTGGCTTGGGCGTCGTCGCCATCACGGCTGACGACAATGTTGCCGCCCTCAACCTTGAGGCTGGTGCGCTTCGGCAGTTCCCAGTTGAGCTTGCCTTTCGGCCCCTCAATTGAAACTTTCTGCCCTTTGACCTCCACCTTGACTTTAGGCGGAACGGCAATCGGTTGTTTTCCAATACGTGACATAACTTAAATTCCTTACCAGATGTAGCAGAGCAGTTCGCCGCCCAAGTTTTTCTTGCGCGCCTGCACGTCTGTCATGACGCCCTCGGAGGTGGACATGATCGCCACGCCCAGGCCGCCGCGCACACGCGGGATTTTTGTCGAGCCGACATATTTGCGCAGCCCCGGCTTGCTGACGCGCTTCAAGCCTTCGATGACGGGCTTCTTGCCGTCATACTTCAGCTTGATCTTCAGCTTCTTCAGCGGCTTGCCGTCCACCGACACCTCGGCGACGTAACCCTGCTGTTTGAGAACGTTCGCCACATTCTCTTTGACGCGCGAATGCGGCAGTTCAATCGCCGGCAGCAACGCCCGTCCGGCATTGCGGATGCGGGTCAACATATCAGAAATCGGATCGCTCATAAAAAATTACCAGCTCGCTTTCACCACTCCGGGGATCAAACCGTTCAACGCCGCTTCACGGAACGTCAAACGCGAACAGCCAAACTTGCGCAGATAACCGCGACGGCGGCCGCTGAATGAACAACGGTTGACCACGCGCGTCGGGCTGGCGTTCTTCGGGAGTTTCGTCAGGCCGACGTAGTCCTTCTTCGCCTTCAATTCAGCGCGGATCGCGGCGAATTTCTTCACCGTTTCCGACTTCTTCTTATTGCGTTCCAACCATGCTTTCTTGGCCATAAAATATTATTTCTCTGCGAACGGAAAACCCATGAGTTTCAGCAAATCCAGCGCGTGGGCGTTGTCGCCCGCCGTGGTCACGATCGTGATGTCCATGCCCTGCATCCGTTTGACTTTTTCCAGTTCGATCTCCGGGAAGATCGCCTGGTCGTTCACGCCGAACGTGTAATTGCCGCGGCCGTCAAACTTGCGCGGCGACAACCCGCGGAAATCGCGGATGCGGGGCAGCGCCGTGGCCACCAGCCGGTCGAAGAATTCATACATCTCGTCTTTGCGCAGCGTCACGCGGCAGCCGATCGCCATGTTTTCACGCAGCTTGAACTGCGCGATGCTGTGGCGCGACTTGCTGATGGCCGGCTTGCGGCCGGTGATCAGCGACAAATCCTTGGCGGCGTCTTCCAGCGCGCCTTTTTCGGACGAGGCGCTCACGCCCATGTTCACGACGATCTTCACCATCTTCGGGATCTGGTGGATGTTCGTGTAGTTGTGCTTTTCCTTCAGGGCCGGCACCACTTCGTTTTTATATTTGTCGTAAAGTCTGGCTTTCATTTTTTGGGGTCACGGATTTGGCCGTGACAAATTTTTTAGTTCGTGGCCGCCGGGGCTGCGCCGCGCTTCGTGGCGCGCGCATCAAAATTGGTTGCCGTCATCACGTTCGAGACGTGGACCGAGCCTTCGCGCTCGACAATCGCACCCTGCGGATGCTGCTGGCTCTTCGGCGTGTGCCGCTTGATCATCTGCACGCCTTCAATGATGACGCGCTGCTTGGTTGAATTGACGGCGATGATCTTGCCGCGCTTGCCCTTTTCCCTGCCGGCCAGCACGACGACTTCATCACCTTTTTTCACATGAAACTTCATAAAATCCTTAGAGAACTTCCGGCGCAAGCGAGATGATCTTCATGAACTTCTTTTCGCGCAGCTCGCGGGCCACGGGACCGAAGATGCGCGTGCCCTTCGGGTTCATTTCCTTGTCGATGATCACGCAGGCATTGCGGTCAAAACGGAGATACGAACCGTCGGCGCGCGGAATGATCTGGCGCGTGCGGACCACGACGGCGTCATGAACCTCGCCCTTCTTCACCGTGCCATCCGGCGCGGCGACCTTGACGTGAACCTTGATGACGTCGCCGATGCCGGCGTAACGCTGGTTCTTGCCCAACACTCCGATGTTCCAAACAATCTTGGCACCTGAGTTGTCGGCAACGTCCAAACTGGAACGAATTTGCAACATAAAATCTTAATTAGGCCGCGACCGGGGTTTCCTGCGACGCGCGTTCGACCACTTCGACCAGGCGCCAGCATTTGGTTTTGGACAACGGGCGCGTCTCTTCGATGCGCACACGGTCGCCGATCTTGGCCTCGTTCTTCTCGTCGTGCGCGTAAAATTTGTTGTAGGCGGTCACGATCTTCTTGTATTGCGCGTGCGGGAAACGGCGTTCCACTTTCACCACAATGGTCTTGGACATCTTGTTCGAGACGACTTCGCCGACGCGTTCCTTGCGGTTGCCGCGTTTCAGTTCCGGTTGATTTAAAGTTTCAGCCATACAAAAAAATTAAGCCGCTTTGTTCCGCAGTTGCGACATGCGCGTTTCGACCCGCGCGATATCCTTGCGCAACGTCCGCAAACGGGCGGGTTTTTCGAGCTGCGCGCTCGCCTGCTGCAGGCGCAGGGTGAACATTTCGTGGCGCAGGTCGCGGCCCAGGGCCGTCAATTCGACCAGGGTCGCATCTTTGATTTTCGAATCAGCAAATTTCATAACCGTTTAGTGCGCGTGACTGTGCCGTGACACAAATTTTGTTTTGATCGGCAGCTTGGTGGCCGCCAGGCGCATGGATTCACGCGCGATCGCTTCCGTGACGCCGTCCACTTCGAACAACACGTTCGCCGGACGGATGACCGCCACCCAGCCCTCGACGGGCGCCTTGCCTTTGCCCATCCGGGTTTCCAGCGGCTTCTTGGTGAAAGATTTCTGCGGGAACACACGGATCCACAGTTTTCCGTGCCGCTTCATGTTACGGGCAATCGCCACGCGCGCCGCCTCGATCTGCTTCGCGTCCATCCAGCAACGCTCGAGCGCCATCAAACCGTATTCGCCAAACGCCACCGTATGACCGCGCGTCGCCAGGCCCGTGCGGCTGCCACGGTGCATCTTGCGGAACTTCACTCTTGCTGGTTGCATTGCCATAACAAAAAAATCTAAAAATTAAATCAGTTGACCGGGAGCGGTTTTTCCACCGGCGCCGGGACGGCGGCAGCCTTCTGCGGCTTGTTCTCGCCTTTGCAAATCCAGCACTTCACGCCGAGTTTGCCATACATCGTCAACGCTTCCGCGAAGCCGTAATCAATGTTCGCGCGCAGGGTGTGCAACGGCACACGGCCCCAGTGATACATTTCCGTGCGGGCGATTTCCGCGCCGCCCAAACGGCCGGCGCAGCGGATCTTGATCCCCTCCGCCCCGAAATCCTTGGCGGTCTGCAAAGCTTTCTTCATCGCGCGGCGGAAGGACACCCGGCGTTCCATCTGCAACGCGATGTTTTCCGCGACCAATTGCGCGTCGAGTTCCGGCGTCTTGACTTCGACGATGTCCACGTAAACTTCCTTGCCGGTCATCTTGCTCAGGTCTTCCTTGAGCTTGTCGATTTCCGAACCCTTGCGGCCGATGACCACGCCCGGACGTGCCGTCATGATGGTGACGCGGCAGCGGCTGGTGGCGCGTTCGATCAAAACCTTCGGCACCGAGGCGCCTTCAAGTTTCTTGCGCAGAAAGTCGCGGATCTTGCGGTCTTCGGTCAGGAGGGCGCCAAATTCTTTTTTGTTGGCATACCACTTCGAGCGCCAGTCTTTGTTGACTCCGACGCGCAAACCGATTGGATTAACTTTTTGTCCCATACCAATTATTCGTCCGAAACCGTGATTTTAATGTGGCAACGACGCTTGAGGATCGGACCGGCCGAGCCGCGCGCCTTCGGGGTGAAACGTTTGAGGGTCGTCGCGGTTCCGGCAACCGCTTCCTTCACACGCAACGTTTCCGGCTTCAAATTCTTGTTGTTCTCCGCATTGGCGATCGCCGAGCGCAGCACCTTGGAAACGAGCCGCGCGCCCTTGCGCGGAACAATCTGCAGCACGGCCATCGCCTCGAGCGCGCCGAGCCCCTGGACCTGCCGCGTGACCTCGCGCATTTTCTGCGCGGACATCGGGATGTTCTTCAATATTGCAAAAGCTTCCATAAAGACTATGAGACTATTTGGCCTCCGCCTTGGCCGTGTGCGCGCCGTGTTTCTTGAACGTGCGGGTCAGCGAAAATTCGCCGAGCTTGTGACCCACCATGTTTTCGGTGACGAACACCGGGTTGAAAATCTTGCCGTTGTGAACGGTGAACGTGAGGCCGATGAAATCCGGCGTGATGGTCGACCGGCGCGACCAGGTCTTGATCGGCGTCTTCTGGTTGGCCGCCTTCGCCTTCTGGATTTTGTCCAGCAGACTGAAATCAATAAACGGACCCTTTTTAATCGAACGTCCCATAAAAAATTATTTGTTCTTCATCGGCAGGCCGTTTCTCTGCACCACGATGAAACGGTTGGAGGATTTATATTTCGCGCGCGTCTTGCCGCCCTTGGCCACAAAGCCCCACGGGGACACCAGCTGCTGCCAGCCGCCGCCGCCCTTGGATTTGCCCTGACCGCCGCCGTTCGGATGGTCCACCGGGTTGCGCGCCACACCGCGGGTGATGCCGCGATGACCGCGATGACGGGTGCGCCCCGCCTTGCCGAGAATGACGTTTTCGTGTTCCGTGTTGCCGACCTGGCCGATGGTCGCATAGCACTCTTCATTGATGCGACGGATTTCGCCGGAGGGCAGACGGATCTGCGCGAAGCCTTCATCACGCGACATCAATGTCGCCGAACCGCCCGCCGAGCGGACCATCTGACCGCCGCGACCAGGAGTGATCTCAATGTTGTGAATCGCCGAGCTGACCGGAATTGCCTTCAGTGGAAGCGCATTGCCGATTTCGGGAGGAGCTGAAGGACCGCTGGAAATTTTTGCACCGACCACGATGCCGACCGGGGCGATGATGTAACGCTTCTCGCCATCCACGTAATCGAGCAGCGCCAGACGCGCCGAACGCATCGGATCGTATTCGATCGCCGCGACGGTGGATTCGATGCCGTGCTTGTTGCGCTTGAAATCCACGAGGCGGATCTTCTGCTTGTGACCGCCGCCGATGCCGCGCGCCGTGACCCGGCCGTAGTGGTTGCGTCCGCCGGATTTCTTCCGGATGACGACCAGCGACTTCTCGGGCTTGGTCTTCGTAATATCGCTGAAATCTGCGAACGTGACGTAGCGCAGAGACGGCGTTAACGGTCTAAAAGATTTAACTGGCATAAATAAAAATCCAAGTCAGCAACTCTTGGTAGTCGGCGAGCCATCATTCCTGTCTCCGTGAGAGATCAGTTATCGGTTCGCATTCCTGCTGCCCGCCACGTTTTTAGGCGTAACGGGACGCGGAATCTATCAAATGTGAAATTGGATGCAATATCTTTTTTAATTTATTTTTGGTTGGTTGAATCCCATGCCACCAAACCGCAACAATTCTGTGGAATCACGAAATACACGGACCACACGAAACAGAAAACAAGCGGAGTGGACACGGCTGGATTTCACTCGATCAGAACCGGAGCCGCCTCACGGATGCCTGCGCCTGCTCCCTTCGTGTGTTTGGTGTATTTCGTGGTGACAGCAAAGCCCGTTGAATCCGCTGGAGCAAACGCGCCTCCGCACCCTCTCCGCCTTGAACAGGGAGAGGGCTGGGGGTGAGGTGTCGAATCGAAGCGCAAAAACTTTGACGCTAATTTCACCAATTACCGCTAATTCAAATTCACGTCAGAAAATGTTCACCCTAATTTCTTAACCACGGATGAACACAGATGGACATAGATCCATTGTCGCAAGGGAACACAGAGGCCGCACAATCACGCCTCCCTCTCCGCCTCGATCGGGAAGAGGGCCGGGGTGAGGTGTCGAATTCAAATTAGCGCCCGTTGAATCCTGC
>DATLVR010000069.1:0-27057 GCA_035577265.1 Verrucomicrobiia bacterium
GGTTACGCCCGAAGCCTGGTCCAAATCTCGCCGCACATTGCAGCCGCAGCCCGCATCATAAACGTCGTAGCAGAATACGTCTCACACTTGCGAAGTTACTGCCGTTGTTCTGTCAAGATGGTCACCCGCGTGACGCTTACCGTTCAGCATCAGTTCGCCTTTTTCATCCGCCGCCACCACGCCGCGCCACGCTTTGGTATCCAACCTAAAAACGCCGGTGGGGTGCCTCACCGGGAAAGTGGCGAGGATTGAGGATGGAAGATTGAAGCCGTCCGAAACCTTGGGAACGGCTTGCGGCGCGCATTCACTAGTAGACATGGCTGGCCACCAGACTGGCACCGCAGCGGTCATAGCAGCCGAAACGCGACCTCGCGCATGACAATTCGAACATCGGCTGAGCCTGCGGCAGGTTGAATTCGTCGCGTGCGGTAGCGGCGAAGGTTTCATCGCCATGGCCGCAGCGGACACATGGACAGAACATGCAGTATGCCCGCCACGACATGGACGGGCGTGTTCAGATTGCCGGGGATTCTTTTTCTCATCAAGCTTCCTGCAATGGGATGGCACATTGTCAGAAGTCTAATTGCGATGTGGACGAATGGGCCCTCCCCCTGTGCCTTCGTTGTTCTGTGGGGTAATCCCAGGTTCATGACCATTACCACCAAAGGGGTGTATTGATGTCCTTGTAGCTCCATTGCCGTCATTTAGTCCTCCTTCGGAAGCTGGAACGCTTGAAAGTCCTAACTGACCCAAGCCATCATGAAGAAGTCTCGGGGGCCTATGAAACCCAGTGTTTAGATCCGCGGGGAGTGTTCCGTCGTCATTTGGTTGGGCCAGGGTATAGCCTCCATCTGCTAATGAAGAGCTCAAAAATGCTAAAGTAGGTAGCGGTGACTGCTTTTTGACTTTTCGAGGTTGGTTGTTTGCATCGCTTGTATCAGTTGGAGGATCATCAGGGAATCCTGGGTGCCCCAATATAGTAATCGGATTATCAGTAGATTCAGGTGGCGGATTATTTGGAGTGGGACTCGGTTCCGGCGTTGGGGGAGTGGGACTCGGTTCCGGCGTTGGGGGAGGTTTATTTGGATTGGGATTTGTGCGGTCATGCCATTGTGCCGGATTCGGATTATTATTAGGTGCAGAGGTGGGTAGGGTCTGGGCAGGAGCTTTTTTAGTGGAATCTGTCGGAATCGAACAAACACCTGGAGGATTTTTGGACCAAGGTGGTGGATTCAGTTTTCGGTCGACCTCATAATCCGTTCTCGAAAAAACAAAAGGAGATCCAAGTTTACCATCGGCTGTCTTTGGATACCACATGAATAGACTTGAATAAGGGTCGATTTGCGTGCCGGCAGGTGTTGGATTGACTGTTACATTGGCAACAGAGTCGTAGTTATAAATCAACCGTCTAGGATCAATGCCGGCCCCCAAATCAATAACTGTCTCGACACCTCGGTGATCGACACCTTCGGTTCCATGGAGAACCCAGACTGGCGCATAAATTAAGACTCCTTTGGAGTTGGCCGTATTTTTAAGTTCACCGAGCATCCTCGCACGTTCATTATTGATAAGTGCGATTTTGTTGTTTTCAACTCCCGCTTCATCGAGTTTTTGCCTGAAGAATTCAATAAGTCCAGTAATTCGATTAGCTAGTTCGTATCGAACCTGATATTTGGGAGTAAAATCTGCTGCAAAATCTTTAAAATCGTCAGCTTCCGCTGTTTCTATGCTTCCAAACCAATAATGAACAGGTAACATTTCTGTTACCTTTGAGAGTGGTTTTCCATTCATCAGATCGCTCAAGGAGGATTCCAAGGCCAATGCATGTCGATATGCTCCTCGAGACGCAGCTTGCGCACTAAGAATTTTTAATCGGCTTTCTAGAAGTTCGCGGCTTTCTTTCGTGTCAGCAGAGTGCAGGTTAAAAGGAAGCAGTAGCGCCAGCGAAATAAAACCAAAAACCGCAGAGCTCCAAATCGTTTTGAACAAAATACGCTCGTTATTCATTTAATATTAAAGAATCCTCAAAAAGCATCTAAATTCAATGGTTAACTTTGTCAAGTTAGTTGATGCCAGTTGTCATGCTCAATTCCTCTTTCAAGGTTTAGAACGGCGGCCAGCTCCATGCGTGTTAAAAAAAGTTTTTGAAAAAATCTATTGCCGGTTAATTGGATACAACATAAGGGCCATTTAGCCGCCCGCGCACTATTGTGGCGCATGGCCTTCGACCGGGACCAGATCAAGCAACAGCTGGCGAAGCTCGCCGCGAGCGGCGTGTTCATGGGGACGTCCTAAATATCCCGGCTAGACGGGAAGGCTCTACGACCGCGACCGCTACAAATACCGCGGCAAATTTGCCGAATCCCGCTTTGAGAAAAATTGCCTGACGGAATATGCCGAGGTCTTCAAAAGCGTCTACGTGGACGCCGTCTATTACAAATTTCCCGATGAAAAATATCTCTCCGGTCTGGTCGCCCAGGTGCCGGAAGACTTTCAGTTCGGCTTCAAGGTCACGGATGAAATGTTTCCCAATCTGCCACACCCGCCACCGCGCCGGCCAGGTCAACGAACACTTTCTCAACGTCGGCCTGTTCGTGAATGGATTTCTCAAACCATGCGAGCCCTTCCGCCGGAACATCGGGTTGCTGATGTTTGAATTCTCCCGGTTCCATCCCAGCGATTACGAGCATGGACGCGATTTCGTGGCCGACCTCGACAAATTTCTCGGCCAGCTCCCCAAGGGCTGGCCCTATGCCGTGGAGATGCGGAACAAGAACTGGTTGCAGCCGGATTATTTCTCGTATCTGGCCCGGCACGGCGTTACGCACGTTTTCAATTCTTTGGATGCGATGCCAAGTGTCAGCGAACAGATGGCGCTGGCGGGTAGCAGGACGAATCCTAAACTGACCGCCGCGCGGTTCTTGTTGAAGCCGGGCCGCAAATACGAGGAGGCGGTAAAAACATTCCAGCCATACGACAAGGTAAAAGAGTCTTATCCAGATGCCCGCGTCGCGGGCGCGACGCTTGTCGCCGAGGGGCGGGCAACCGGGCCGGAGCGCAAGACTTTCATCTATGTTAACAATAGACTGGAAGGCAATGCGCTGGGAACGATTGATGCGATGTTACAAGAATCCGAGGCCGAAATGGGGCGTTGAGGCGCGCCTGTGCGTATTCATTGCTCCATGCGCAGGCGATAAAACGTCTGGGCTTCCACTGCATTTGAGTCGGTTATAGTCTTAAAGCCACCGTTGCCCTGGAAAATCAAAAAAGGTGTCCACACGCTACCTCTCAACGAAGATTTGGACTCAAGTGCGTAATTCGCGCGCTGACTCGTCCACATCGACATTCCAAATGTGTTAGGCCGACGAATGGGGTAGAGTAAGAGCGGTTTCGGCGAAGGCCCAATGATTGCGAGGCCGTAATCGTAGCCTACCGCAATTCCCACGACGTTGGTCAGATCAGGCGGAACATCGCTTTGGCCTTCGGTGTTAATCCCCCAAGCTGCAACCGTTCCGTCTGCTTTCAAAGCCATACTATGCATACCGCCTGCGGCGATGGCGACGACATCTGTCAATCCATCAGGAATGTCCGTCTGGCCTGAAAGATTCCGGCCCCAGGCAACCACGGTGCCTTCCGCCGTGAGTGCAAGACTATGCTCATAACCTGCAGCAACCGCTACGAAGTTAGTGGGGATAGGCGGCACCTCGGACTGATAGAAATTGTTCCACCCCCAAGCAACGACCTTACCATCCGCAGTGAGCGCTAAATCGTGTCCTCCTCCTGCTGCGATGGCGATAACATTGGTTAAGTCGGCTGGAATTTCACTCTGGCCGTAGTCATCGCGGCCCCATGCCACTACCGTGCCATCCCCCTTGAGGGCCAAGCCGTGCCGAAAACCTGCTGCAACCGCAACCACATTGGTCAAGTCGGTGGGTGCCTCCGCGAGGTCTCCTGATACGATCACCCTGCCGTTGGCATCCACGATTATGCTACAGGTCCATCCTGCGGCGAACGCATGTATGCCTGTAAGCGCGGGGGGAATATCAGTTTGCCCAGCCCAATTCTGTCCCCATGGCAAGGGCTTGCCTTCCGAGTTCACAATCAAATAATGTTCGTACCCAGCGGCAATTACGACCGGATTTGTGAGGCCGGACGGAACGGTCATGGGTTTGTAAGTGTTGTGGTCACCGTCGTAATACGAACCCCACGCAACGACCGAACCAGAGGTTTGCCCCCGAGCAATTACTGGCAACACCAAGAACAGACTCATGGACAACAGGCCAATAAAGTAGGGCATATTCTATTTAGTGTGTATTCGACGAAAAGTCGTATGACGTGAACCTAAAACCTGCTTTCGCACATTATTGTCGCCCATCGAAATCACAGTTTCTCACATAACTGGGCCTTGACGCCACATTTATAAATCTGTCATTCCGGATCATTTTGTAGGCGTGGTTTCAGGTCTTTCCCCTTGCCGACGTAAACCAGTTTGTCCTCGGCGTCCTTCATTAAATACACACCGGGACGACAGGCTGGCTTTGCTGAAAAACTTCCTGCCCAGCCGCCAGTCAAGCGGTCGCGGATCGGGAATGAGAAGCAATTGCGCCATGCGGCCAACGGTTTAATTGAATCCAAAATAAAATGCCAGCGGAACTTGGACGGAACCTAAAACGAGATCACTAACTCGGCCATCAAAAGAGACAACCACCCTCTAAAACGAAAACGGTCAGACGAGGCAAGGGTCGCCGGCAGAAAGCTCATTGCCGAAGGCCAGAAGGCTGGCGGCAAAGGAAAGACTTTCATCTATGTTAACAATAGACTGGAAGGCAATGCGCTGGACACCATCAGTGCGATGGTTTCGGAGAACTGATCGGCAAACTGATCGGTGGTGTCCTGGTTTGATCGGAGCGCGAGTTGTCCCAACTCGCAGCGAGTTCGTCAGACCGACTCGCGTGGAGCGGTTACTCAGGCCATTGCCCAGTCATGTGCTGCGGATTGGGGGACAATCCGCGCTCCGAAAAGGCAAATTCGGGCACTACCTTCAAGTCGTGGTCCGTGACAGGGAGGTTATTTGGGGCTACTTTCTGCCCGAGTGTTGACACATCGAACGCAAAAGCCAAAGTATCGCCGTGAAGCAACACGGCACCAGACAACCGACGGTTACGGCTCAACCAACGCCGGATCAGATTGTCGTGGCTATGCGGGTGGCTCTTGGCCGCATTCGTCGAATGTCTCACCGCGATCGCGTTGCGTCCCTCAAGGAGGCCGGCATCCTCACGACCTCCGGAAAGCTCGCTGCCGGTTACAAGTAACCGGTCGGACGGCGTTGGTTCGCGAATGCTCAAGTTGCTCCCGCCGCATTTTTTGTCCGCCACCCCGCGGCGGCCAAGGAAGGGGCCACCGACAAGCTTGAACCGGTCGCCGCATTTTATGATGTCAAAGCAGGAATCTTCAGTTTTTTGCGCCGGTTCTTGACCCCGCTTACCGTTCTTTTAAGTTCCCGCGCAATTTCGATGTCTGACTGAGTGCCCAACCGACCATCTTCCGCAGGCGTCCAAAACGGGCGGCGGAATGGATCAATCAATTTTAACTGCCGGCGGCGGGCAGAAACTGAGCCGAGAGGATGTCCAGTGCGTTGCGCGCCCACTGGCATCAACCCACCTCACTCCATCAAGCCCTGCTCCAGCTCCACTCCCTCTATGCCAAACTTTAGCCCTTCAAACCCGACACCAATGATAAAAAGAATAAAAACCCACTTCTCTGGAATACAAATTTCATTGTAATAGCACATTTCACGGCATGCTGAAATATTCAAATTAATGAAATAGTACTTGCGAATTTCATTTAAAGTCTTATTTTCAGCGCGCCGTGAAAACCGCCTACAGACTGAAAGAGCGCAACCTTGAGCCGCAGTTCGAGGCTGCAATAAGGAATTTTTTGGCGCGTGCCTCCTTTCTGAAGGTTAAATCGTGGAGTCTGATTAATGGAGAATTCGGAGATCAACCTGGCTGGATCGCAGAAGTTTGTGCCCGAGACCGCAATTGGAGGCTGGTGGTGAAAAGCCTGCGGCTTGGGCAGCCACGCGAGGTTCGAACCGGAGTCTTGCAATTAAAGCATTTTATCGGGCAACTGCCGGATAAAACCCCATGCTACGGAGTGCTGGTGGCTCCATTCATTTCTGAAGAATCAGCTCACATCTGCGAGGAGGCAGGCATCGGCTACGCCGACCTGGCAGGAAACGCCCGCCTGTCCTTCGACCAGTTTTTTATCGAAACACACTCGGCGGAGAATCCGTTTCGGGAACGCCGCGAGGTGCGATCGCTCTTTGCTCCGAAGGCCGCGCGCGTCTTGCGGGTGCTTCTTCAGGGCCCGTTGCGTCGATGGAAGGTTGTGGAACTGGCGGATGCAGCCCAAGTGAGTCTCGGATGGGTGAGTGCGGTTAGGCAGCAATTGTTCGCACGTGAATGGGCGGTGGACGAACCCGGCGGTCTGCGAGTGACGAAACCCGGAGCCTTGCTGGACGCCTGGGCAAAAGGCGATGAATGGACGAAGCGAACGACGACTAGAGAATATTCGCTGTTGTCGAGTGATCCTGCCCAGCTGGCAGAAAATCTCCGGGATCTGCTTCGCGGGCAGCCGCACGCATTCACTCAATGGTTCGCCGGCTGGCTTAGGCATCCCTACACCATCCCCATGGTGGTTACCGCCTATGTAACTTCATTTCCGGAAGAGTCGGCCGTTTCAGAAAAACTGCTGGCCAGGCGGGTCTCCAGCAGTGGCGGCTTGCGCCTTGTGGTGCCCAAGGATGAAGGCGTCCTGCGTCCCTTGCAGTCCGTTCGCGGGTTCAATCTGGTTTCGGATGTGCAGATTTATCTCGACCTTCAGCACGCAGGCTTGCGCGGCGAAGAGCAGGCGGCGGAATTACGGAATTGGCCGGACTTCGCGGGAGGTTGGACATGACCAAATTCGGAAAGTTTGACGACTACCCGCCGCGCAGTCTGGAGTCAGCCGAGGCCGCTTTGTTGACGGCGTGGCGCTCGTTGGAACAATACCACAACGATCTGGTTCTTGTGGGGGGATTGGCCGTGCATTATCTCACCCGTCGTGACCTCCCAGGGTTGCCGGGCGCGGTGACGTTGGATGTGGATTTTGGCATCACGCTCGGAGCGTCAGGCGGACAGTATGGCACGATCAAGACCGACCTTGCCGGGCTGGGCTTTACTTCAGAAGGCAACCGCCTGGTGCGGAAATTTGCCGACATCGCGCTCTACCTTGATTTTCTGACCGAAGACCCACCGTCGGTAACCGGGGCGCGAGTTGTGGACGATGTGGTTGCCAGCGTCATTCCCGGCGTGAACCGTGCGCTGGCCAGCCGCCGTTTCATGACGGTGCATGGTCGTGACCTTTATGGCGTGGAGCAAACCTGCCAGGTAGCCGTGGCAAACATCGGTCCATTGCTGGTTCTCAAACTCAATGCATTTGGCGGACCGACTGGCAGACGCAGCCCGAAGGATGCCTACGACGTGTTGCTCGCAGTGACAGGTTTTATTGACGGGCCGGAGGCGGCGGTATCGGCGTTCCGCGCTGAAAAAAACGCGGGAAACCCGGCTTACACCGCCGCGGTGACGGCATTGCGGGCGGATTTTTCCGAAGCAAATCAAGACGGGCCCATGAGGGCGGCGGAATTTCACCCAGGGGACGCGGCTGATCGAGATCGCGTGCGGCAGCAGGTCGTTACCATGGGCAGGATTCTGCTTGGAACCTGGCTGCCATTCTCAACGCCCGCACCGACGACCAATTGAAACTCAAATGAGTGAAAAGAAACCCGCCGGCTGGCAGAATATCCGCCGGCAATTGGACGACTGGTCGAAACCCGCGCTGATTGCGTTGGTGAAAGACCTTCACGACGCTTCGCCGGACAATCGTGATTTCCTTCTGGCCCGCTTTCAGGCGGAAGACGTTGCCGGCGCGGCCTTGGAAAAATACCGGCGCAAGATCGTGGAACAGTTCTTTCCGGCGCGCGGCGATGGAAAACTCCAACTGGCCGAGGCGCGCAAGGCCATCCGCGATTATCGCAAGGCCACCGGCAATTTGACGGGAACGATTGACCTGATGCTGGCCTATGTGGAAAACGGCACCGAGTTCAGCCGTGAGTTCGGTTATCCCGTCGAGTCCTTTTACAACAGCTTGGAATCCGTGTTGAACGAGATGGCGCAACTGCTCATGCGCGAGGGAACCGAACTTTATCCCCGATTTCGTGAGCGGATTCGACGGTTGCCAACCCGCGCAGATGGCATTGGCTGGGGCTATGGCGATGCCGTGCGTGATCAAGTTTATCAACTCGAAAACGAACTGGCTGGCGAATGAGGCAGGTTTGGAAAGACTTTATTGGAATCAGCCCGACCACAGGTGGAGGAAAAATCACACGGATTCCGGTTTCATCTCGTCACCGATCAGATGTCCACATCAGTTTGGATTTGGCATCCGACTGCTTCATAACCACGCACACGCCTGGCAGACATGGCAGACAGCAACAGGACACCACCGTCCACATGATCATGGACGATGGTAAAGTGCATATCGCCGAAACGATTCTAACACCGAATGTCGCAGGACTTGGCGCCATCCTTGCATCCAATCTCGATTTAGTTGATAAAGACACCGGGTCACAAGGACTCAAAATGAAAAGCAAGACACCAGCCATTGGCGGGGTTAACAGGGAATGGCTTAAAAGTTATTTGGAACAAGTCTCAATCTCATTCGTCCTATCTCGGAATGAAACAGGAAAGCCGTTAATGTTGCCCGTATTCAGCGAGTTTTTTGTTCCAAGCGCTGACTTTGGTTGAATCGTGTCGGGTTCAGGACATCGGCGGAACTCAATCCGGCGCCATTTTATTTCATCTGGTCGGTATACGCCAAATGGTCAGGTGCCTGGGGCGGAGCGGGCGTTGAAGGTGGGGGCACTCTCTCCCTACCCGGCTCCGGTCGGGCCGCCTGGCCTGCTTTCGCCCGGGATGGACAAACGAAAACATGAAACTAACCAGGTCGCAGAATTAACGGCTCATGGATTGGACTATGAAAAGTGAATCCGGTCAATTTAAGACTCCGGTCAAAAGCAAGGGCAGACAGTAACCTTGCAATGAGTTCGCAATGAACCTGCCACAAGCTGCTTTGCGCCGGCCATTGACCGTGGTCGTCCTGGTCCTCGCGGTTCTATTGACGGCTTCACTGGCCTGGCGGCAGATGCCCAAGGACATTTTTCCGGTCATGAATCTGCCCACGATTTACGTTGCCCAAGCGTACGGCGGCATGGATCCAGCGCAGATGGAGGGTTATCTGGTTTATTTCTTTGAATATCACTTCCTGTATCTAACCGGAATCGAACATGTCGAATCGAAATCCATTCAAGGCGCGGCTTTGATGAAACTTCAGTTTCATCCGGGCACCGACATGTCGCAGGCCATGGCCGAGACGGTCGCCTATGTGAACCGCGCGCGCGCGTTCATGCCGCCCGGCACCGTGCCTCCCCTGATCACCCGACTGGATGCGGGCAGTGTCCCCATTGGCTATCTGGTATTTTCCAGCGATACGCGTTCGGTGACCGAGATGCAGGATGCCGCGCTGAATCGCGTGCGGCCTTTGCTGGCCACCTTGCCCGGCGTTTCGGCGCCGCCGCCATTCGGCGGCAATGCGCGCAGCATTGTGGTGAACCTGAAACCCGACCGGTTGAAATCCCACCGCATGTCGCCGGATGAAGTCGTGGAGGCAATCGCGGCGGCCAACGTGGTGAGTCCATCGGGAAATATCATGACGCCAGGACAATTTCCGATCGTGCCGGTGAATTCGGTTCCGCGAAATGTCAAGGACCTGGAGGCGGCGCCGGTGCGTGGCGGAGCTTATCCGGCGGTTTTTGTGCGAGACGTGGCTGAAGTGGAGGATGCTTCGGACATCGTGACTTGTTACGCCCTGGTGAATGGAAAACGCACGGTTTACATCCCGGTGACCAAGCGGGCGGATGCCTCTTCCTTGGCCGTCGCCAACGTAGTTCGGCAAAGCCTCCCAAAGTTTCAGGGCGTTTTACCCCCGGGAATGAAAGTGAGCTACGAACTCGACCGTTCGCCCATGGTCACGCGAACGCTGGCAGGATTGCCGATGGAGGGCGTGTTGGGCGCAGGGTTGACGGGTTTGATGATCATTTTGTTTCTCCGGGATTGGCGCAGCGCTGTGATGGTCGTGGTGAATATTCCGGTGTCTTTGATGGCGGCGGTCCTGGCGTTATGGGTCAGCGGGCAAACCCTGAACCTGATGACGTTGGGAGGTCTCGCGCTGGCCGTGGGCATCCTGGTGGATGAAGCGATTGTCTGTGTGGAAAACATCCAGGTTCATCTGGCACGCGGCGAGTCGGTTGCTCGTGCGGCGTTGGACGCCGCGACGGAAACCACGCGGCCGCGATTTTTGGCGATGTTCTGCGTGCTGGCAATGTTTACCCCGGCGTTTTTCATGACCGGGGCGGCCAAGGCCATGTTTTTTCCGCTGGCGTTGGCGGTTGGATTCGCGATGGCTGCTTCCTATCTGCTTTCCAGCACTTTGGTGCCGGTGTTGGCAGTTTGGATGTCACGCATTCGTTCTTCCGCTGCCAATACAAACCGCTGGATGGTCTGGCAAGGGCGTTACGGCCGGGTCTTGCAAGGATTGGCGCGGTGGCAGGTGTGGCTCGCCCTGGTTTACCTTGCGTCCACGGTGGCAGTGATTTTTTTCGTTGGCGGCGCATTGGGAACCGAAATATTTCAACGCACCGAATCTGGAGAAATGCAAGTGCGTTTGCGCGCACCGGCGGGCACCGATATTGATGGCACGGAAGCAGCCTATTTGAAGGCGTTGGAGATTATCAAAACCACCGTTGGGCCGGAAAACGTGAATCTATCGCTGGGATTTATCGGGCTCCATGGTTCGACCTATCCCATCAATTTTCTCCATCTTTGGGACGGCGGTACGGAGGAAGGCGTCTTGCAAATCCAATTGAAAAATGGGGCGCGTTTGCGAATGGAAGACTTGCAAGAGAAACTTCGGCGTGAGTTTGCCACGCAACTGCCGGACGTGAATTTTTCGTTCGAGCCGGCCGATTTGGTCGACAGGGTGATGAGCATGGGCGCGGCCACGCCGATTGAGGTGGCGGTGAGCGGCCCGAACCTCGCCGCGGACCGGGCTTTTGCCGAAAAGGTGAAGGACACGCTCGCGGGAATTTCAACTTTACGGGACGTTCAATTCGCGCAGTCGCTTGATTATCCGACGGTCGAGGTGACGGTGGACCGCGAGCGCGCGGGCATCATCGGGCCAACCATGCTGCAAGTTTCGCGCGCGCTCGTCCCGGCGACGTGGTCAAGCCGCTTTGAAGTTCCAAACTATTGGACGGACCCTGACAATGGTGTGGCATATCAGGTGCAGGTGCAGATTCCGCAGCGGCTCATGAATACCATCGAGGACGTGGGCAATCTGCCCATGATGGAAACCACCGACCTCAAAGCCATCCTGCTGCGCAATGTGGGACACATCACCGCGGGATCGGAGATGAGCGAGTATGATCGGTACAATATGCAGCGGACGCTCACCGTTCGGGCGAACATCGCCGGCGAAGACTTGGGCAGTGCCACGCGGCGCGTGGCCCAAGCCGTCGCAGCCTTGGGGCCTCCGCCACCGCGGGTCACGGTCGCATTGCGGGGACAAGTTGCACCCATGAAGGAGATGCTGGATGGCTTGAAGCAGGGCCTGCTAGTGGCGGTGATCGTGATTTTTCTCGTCTTGGCCGCCTATTTTCAATCATTGAAGCTGTCATTCCTGGTGCTTTCGACCGTCCCAGCAACCTTGGCGGGGGTGGTGTTGGCGTTGTGGCTGACGCATTCCACGCTGAATCTTCAATCCTTCATGGGGAGCATCATGGCCATCGGCGTGGCGGTGGCCAACGCAATTTTGCTGGTGGTTTTCACGGAACGAAGCCGGATGGGTGGCGCCACGGCGGCTGAGGCGGCCGTGGAAGGCGCTCGCAACCGGTTGCGGCCGATTTTGATGACGAGCCTGGCGATGATTGCGGGAATGCTGCCGGTGGCGACTGGAATCAGCGATTCAACCAGGCAAATGGCGCCTTTGGGTTGCGCGGTGGTGGGCGGGCTTGCCGGCGCCACGATTGCGACATTGTTCCTATTGCCTGCCGCCTTCGCGCTGGTCCAACAGAAGAGCCATCGCCGCAGCGGGTCATTCATTCCATCCGGGGAATCAAGCGCAACGGCCACTTAACACCCATCATTCAATGCTCTTCCCCAACGCCAACCATCGCTCACCATGAATCTCGTGCAATTTGCCTTGCGCCGGCCATTCACCGTGGTTGTCATGGTGATTGCGGTCGCTTTGATTTCCGTGCTGTCCTGGAAACAGATGCCCAAGGACGTTTTTCCCACCTTGGGGATTCCGACAATCTATGTCGCCCAACCTTACGGCGGCATGGACCCGGCGCAGATGGAAGGTTATCTCACGTATTACTATGAATATCACTTTCTCTACGTTGCCGGCATTGAGCATATCGAATCCAAATCCATTCAAGGCGCGGCAATCATCAAACTCCAATTTCATCCCGGCACGGACATGTCCCAGGCGATGGCAGAGACCGTGGCGTATGTGAATGCGGCGCGCGCCTTCATGCCCGCTGGCACCTTGCCGCCATTCATCACGCGATTTGATGCCGGCAGCCTGCCAGTAGGCCAACTGGTGTTTTCGAGCGAAACGCGTTCAGTGACGGAAATGCAGGACGCAGCGATCAACCTGGTGCGGCCACTGTTTGCCACTTTGCCGGGCGTTTCGGCTCCGCCGCCATTTGGTGGCAGCGCGCGAACCATTGTGGTCAACCTCAACCCGGACCGGCTGCACTCCTACAAAATATCGCCCGATGAAGTTGTCGAGGCGATCACGAAGGCAAACCTGATCAGCCCATCGGGAAACATGATGATGGCCGGGAAATATCCGATGGTTCCCCTCAATTCCATTCCGCGCAACGTAAAGGATTTGGAAGCGGTGCCGATTCACACCGGGATGTATCCGACGATTTTCGTGCGCGATGTCGCCCAGGTTTCGGACGGGGCTGACATCGTGACCAGTTACGCGTTGGTGAACGGCCATCGCACGGTTTACATTCCAGTCACCAAGCGGGCCGATGCTTCGACGCTGGCGGTGGTGGATTTGGTCAAAAAGAATATTCCAAAATTTCAAAGTGTTCTGCCGCCGGACGTGAAAGTGAGTTATGAATTTGACCAGTCGGCTTACGTGAAGCGCGCCCTGATGGGATTGATCCAGGAAGGAACCTTGGGGGCCGTCCTTACCGGGCTGATGGTCCTGCTGTTTTTGCGGGACTGGCGCAGTGCTCTCATTGTGGTCGTGAACATTCCGCTGGCCCTTATGGCGGCAATGTTTGCCCTGAGCGTCGCCGGCCACACCGTCAACATAATGACTCTGGGTGGACTCGCGCTGGCGGTCGGAATCCTCGTGGATGAATCCACCGTGGATTTGGAAAACATTCACGTTCACCTGGCGCGTGGAAAAGGGCTGGCGCGGGCGGCCTTGGACGCCACGAACGAGACGAGGGTGCCAAGGCTGCTGGCCATGCTCTGTATTCTGGCGATGTTTACGCCCGCCCTCTTCATGGCCGGCGCGGCACGGGCAATGTTTCTGCCGCTGGCCCTGGCAGTCGGATTTTCGATGGTCGGATCGTATTTTTTATCGAGCACTTTGGTGCCGATTCTTGCGGTTGGGATGCTGCGCGGCCGCGAGCGGAACGCAGGCGGCTTGACCGTCAATGCGGGCTGTTTTGTTGGCTTTCAAAAAGCCTATGGTCGCTTCCTGCAACAATTGGCACCCTGGCGGGTCTTGATAGTACTCCTGTACCTGGCCGGCACCCTCGCCGTGGTCGTTCTGGTTGGAGAACGTTTGGGCACGGAGATTTTTCCACAGGTCGATGCAGGACAATTGCAGGTCCGGTTGCGGGCTCCCGCAGGAACGGACATTGACGGCACGGAAGCGGTGTTTTTGAAGGCGTTGAGCATCATTAAAACCACGGTTGGAACTGACAATGTGGCGATTTCACTTGGACTGATCGGCGTGCACGGCGCAAATTTTCCCATCAATTTTGTTCATCTCTGGAATGGCGGCCCCGAGGAAGGGGTGTTGGACGTGCAATTGAAACCCGGAACGAAGATAGGCATTGAAAAATTAAAGGAGCGGCTCAGGCGGGAATTTGCCGTGCAAATGCCCGGGGTGAACTTTTCGTTTGAGCCGGCGGACATTGTCAGCCAGGTGATGAGCTTGGGCGCGGCGACACCGATTGAAGTTGCGGTGAGCGGTCAGGAGCTTGCCGAGAGCCGCGCCTTTGCCGAACGGGTGAAGGCAAAACTGGCTGAGATCTCCGTTCTGCGCGATGTGCAGTTCGCGCAATCGCTCGACTACCCGACCGTAAATGTGAAAGTGGACCGGGAGCGGGCGGGCATCATCGGGCCAACCATGAAACAGGTTTCCCAGGCTTTGGTTCCGGCGACGTGGTCAAGCCGGTTTGTCAACCTCAACTTCTGGGCCGATCCCAACAGCGGCGTCGCCTACCAGGTGCAAGTGCAAATTCCGCAGCGGCTGATGACCTCCATTGAGGACGTGGGAAATCTCCCGGTGATCCAGCACCTGCCAAAGGACCCGGAGAAGAAAACCAAGGACGTCCTGCTGCGAAATATTTCGCAGATCAGCGAGGGAACGGCCATGGGAGAGTACGAACGCTACAATATGCAGCGGGTAATCAAGGTGCGAGCCAACATTGCCGGAAGTGACCTGGGCGGTGCCGCCCGCCAGGTGCATCGCGCCCTTGCAGAATTGGGGACCCCTCCGGACGGTGTGGAGGTAACCCTGCGCGGACAGGTCGTGCCGATGCAAGAGATGCTCGATGGACTGCGCCGGGGCCTCGTGCTCGCGGTGATCGCGATATTTCTGTTGCTGATGGCCAATTTTCAATCGGTGAAAATGTCATTCATTGTGGTCTCAACCATTCCTGCGGTTCTGGCCGGAGTGGTGCTCGCGTTATGGCTGACCAACACCACGCTCAACCTTCAGTCATTCATGGGCGCCATCATGGGGGTTGGCGTTGCGGTGGCAAACGCGATTCTGTTGGTCACCTTTGCCGAACGGAGCCGGTTGGGTGGCGCCACGGCGGCGGAGGCGTCCGTGGAAGGCGCCCGCAGCCGGCTGCGCCCGATTTTGATGACCAGCGCGGCGATGATTGCGGGTATGCTGCCAATGGCGTTGAGCCTTGGGGAAGGTGGCGGACAAGCGGCACCTCTGGGTTGCGCCGTGGTGGGTGGCTTGTCGGCCGCAACACTAGCCACGCTCTTCGTGTTACCGTCCGTCTTCGCCATCGTCCAAAATCGCAGTCATCGGCGCGCGGCGTCGCTCGACCCCAATGATGTGCAAAGCCGTTATTATCAACCACGCACCCCAAAGACCGAAATTTATGAATAACAGGAAGCCCGGCTGGATTTTATTCGCAATGGTAATGACCGCTGGAGTCCTTTTGTGCGGATGCGACCCGGCAACTCCGTCAGCAAGTCCGTCCATTAAGCCAAAGGCCGAAGCACCCATTGAGGTCAAGGCTCTCCATCCGCATCGCGGAGAGGTTTACCGCTACATCAATCTCCCTGGAGAGGTGCATCCATTATTCCAAGTCACTCTCTTTGCCAAAGTAGATGGCTATTTGGACACCCTGACGGTGGACAAGGGAGATTCAGTAAAAACCGGCGATCTGATTGCTGACATTGAAGTGCCGGAATTGCGGGCCAACAAGGTGAAATATTCAGCCGAGGTGGAACTGGCAGAGGCTGAATTCAAGCAGATCAGTGAAGCGCCCACCAATCATCCCGCAAACGCGTCGTCCGCAGATCTGGAGGAAGCCAAAAACCGGATCGCCGTGGCCAAAGGCCGGCTCTCGGTTTCAAAAGCCAATCTGGCATACACTGAGGCGATGCTCAATTACGCGCAGGTCACCGCCCCTTTCGATGGAATCATCACCAAACGGTATGTTGATCCCGGCGCCTATATTCCGGTGCCCAACGCGGCTGACACCCCCGAGGCCGCGGCGATTGTCACTCTGACGGATTTCAAAACCCTGCGCATGCAAGTGGCCGTGCCGGAAACCGAAGTGCCGCATATCCAACTAGGCCAACCCATACGCTGGACGACCGATGATTACCCGGGGCAGCACTTCGACGGTACAGTAACGCGGGCTTATTGGGCACTCGACCAGGCGACGAAGACCATGCTAACCGAAGTTCAGATGACAAACCCCGGAATGTTATTGCGGCCCGGCATGTTGGTGAATGCGAGAATCGGCCTGGAGAAAAAGGAGGATGCGCTTCTGATCCCGGTCGGAGCCCTGGTGAAAGAGAAGACGATTTATTTCGTATTTACGGTCGCCGACGGCAACGCAAAGAAAGTGCCAGTTCAAACGGGATTCAATGATGGAACAAACGTTGAAATCGTCGCCGGCATCCAACCAGGCGACTTGATCATTCTTGCAGGACAACAGGAGTTCCGGGATGGCCAACAAGTCAGGGTCATTGAATCAAAATAGAATTATCTTCCTCAAGGCGGCAAAGAAATGAATTGCGCGCTGCCTACTCCAATCAGAGAAGGCAGGTAAACCATGATTCCTCGCCAATGTCGGCTGTGGTGTAACAACTCCCGGAGCTGTCAAACTTCGGGAGTCCTCCGGCAAAGACCGGGGATTTCCTGGGATTAAAAGCGAAAGGCACGGCAGAAAAGACCTGCCGTGCCGATTGGCGAAAAGTCACTCTTACTTGCGGAAACGGCGCGCCAAAAGTGGCACGATGCCCAAGCCCAGGAGCGCAAGGGTGGCGGGTTCCGGAACCGCGGTGAAAGTCGTGTTGCTGAACAAAGCATTAACAAAGTCGCCGTTAGCGTTTGCATCCCCTTGCGCGTAAACTCCCACGGTGTAGTTAAGCGGTCCTCCTTCGAGGTTCGACCATGCCAAGGGACCGGTCGTTATGATACCGGCACCGTAATTGATAAAGAACTCGATCGTGTCCGGAATACCACCGCTGCCATCGCCACCACCAGTTTCGGTGATGCCGAGAAGAATGGGAGTGCCAGGAGTGTAACCGTTGGCTCCGGCATTATTGCCAAAGAGATGGAACGGGCCGCCAAAAGTGACGATTTCGCCGGCATCCGAGTTGACTAAAAACAGCATATCACCCGTGATTGGGCTGTTGATGCGGATGCCAGCCTCTTTTCGAGGAGAATTGAAACCATCTGACAGCGTCAGCGTCGTCGTGAAGGTGAAGCTGTCGTCAATGTTGAAAGTGTGGGCCGTTACGCCACCATCGCTTGAAGCCAGCACGTCACTGCGATTGGCACCGCTGAAAGCTCCCGTGTAAGCGTCGTGGATATTAATCGTCGCCGGATTGACATTGATTGGACTTGCGGGCGTGATCGTGAGGGTTGATCCCGGATTGTCGTTAAACACCCGCGGGCTGGTGAAATAACCGTTAATGGGCTGGGCGCAGGCTCCGCTGGCGAAAACGAGGGAAAGGCCGATGAGGGCCGCCGTGCCTGTGGATATTGGTAATAGTTTCATGATTGGTTCATAGGGTTAACTTGTTTTGGACACGTTAATTCACTTCATCTGGTAAGGCTTCTGGGACAATTAAGAGTGTCCCAGTGATGCTCCTGGATGTCAACGCAAATTTTGTGTTCTTTTGCTAAAACCTCAACTCGCCCGACTTAACCAAGCTGCACGAATTGATCCCCATAGGATAACCTGGTCACGGGGTCTTTGCCGGACTTGCCTCCTTACTCCAATGCACAGTCGCGGACTTCACCTGACTGGAACTCCCGCCGATACGGATGATAAATTCCCCCGGCTCCCAGCCGTATTCGAGCTTGCGGTTATAGAACTTGAGGTCTTCCGGGGTGATTCGGAACACCACCTCCCTTGTTTCGCCCGGCTGCAATCGCACCTTTTGGAATCCGCGCAGATCTTCCACGCTGCGCGTCACGCTGGCCACCGGTTGGGTGATGTATAACTGAACTGTCTCCTCGCCCGCACGCTTCCCTGTATTGGCAAGGGTGACGGACGCCAGCAGCGTCTCCTCACCTGCCAGCGCTGTCTTGCTCAGCTTCACATCGCCGTAGGAAAACGTCGTGTAACTCAAGCCATGGCCAAATGCATACAAGGGGTCATTCGACACGTCCAGATATCGGGAAACATATTTGGATCCGGGATCACCCTTGTAGGGCCGCCCTGAGTTCTTGTGATTGTAATAAATGGGGATTTGACCAACGTTGCGCGGAAATGTCGCCGTCAATTTTCCCGATGGATTGTAATCGCCAAACAGCACGTCGGCCACGGCGTTGCCCGCTTCGGTGCCGGCAAACCAGGTTTCCAGAATCGCCCCGCAATGTTCGGCTTCCCAGGTTAACGTGAGCGGCCGGCCGTTCATCAACAACAGCACAACCGGTTTCCCGGTTGCCACCACCGCCCGAAGAAGTTCCTTTTGACATTCGGGCAGTCCGATGTCGCTACGGCTTGCGGCTTCGCCGCTCATCGCAGAAGATTCGCCGAGCACGGCCACCACCACGTCCGCACGGTTTGCCGCCGCCACTGCTTCCGCCACCATTGCCTGCGGCGACCGCGCGTCCACCGGAATCTCCGCGCCGAACGCCTTCAAGGTTGCCCGCAGCGCTGCGTCATCCACCAGGTTCGCACCTTTCGCGTGCAGGATCGTCACTGCGGAACCAGCGACATTGTTGATGCCCGTCTGAACGCTGACCGCCTGATGCCAGTCGCCGGCAGCGCGCCAACTGCCCAAAAGATTTTCCTGGTCATCGGCCAGTGGACCGATCAAGGCAATGGTGCCGGCTTTCTTCAAAGGCAGAAGCTGATGGTCATTCTTCAGCAGGACGAACGATTGCTCTGCGATTTCCCGCGCCGCGCTCCGGTTTTCCGGCGTGAGGATTTCCTGGCGGGCACGGTCTGCCGTGCAGCCATGATATGGGTCGGCAAACAACCCAAGCTGGTATTTTGCCTCAAGGATTCGCCGGCAGGCTTGATTGATCAGAGACTCGGAAACTTCATTGTGCCCGACCAGTTCGGGTAAGTACTTCAAATAGGTTTCGCTCACCATATCCATGTCCACCCCGGCTTGCAAGGCCAGTCCGGCATCCATGCGTGAATCGCCCATACCGTGCTCGGTCATCTCGCTGATGGCCGTATAATCGGTCACTACGAAACCTCGAAAGCCCCACTGCGTTCGCAGCAGGGCCGTAAGCAGCCAGTCATCGGCCGTAGCTGGCACTCCGTTGATTTCGTTGAAAGAAGTCATGACGCTGCCCGCCCCAGCGTCCACAGCCGCCCGGTAGGGAGGCAGATAATATTCATACATCTTGAGCCGGCTCATATCCACCGTGTTGTAGTCCCGACCCGCCTCCGCCGCACCGTATAAGGCAAAATGCTTTACACACGCCATGATGGCGTTGCTCCGCGTGAGGTCGCCCATTTGGTATCCACGCACCATCGCACGGGCGATCTGCGCGCCCAAATAAGGGTCTTCGCCCGCGCCTTCCGCAATTCTTCCCCAACGCGGATCCCGGGCAATATCCACCATCGGCGAAAAAGTCCAGTTCACGCCATCGGCACTTGCTTCGATGGCGGCAATGCGCGCGCTGCGCTCGATCAAATCCGGGTTCCAGGTGCAGGAAAGCCCCAAGGGCATTGGGAAAATGGTCTTGTGCCCGTGGATGACATCATATCCGAAAAGCAGCGGTATCCCGAGCCGGCTTTCCTTGAGTGCCTGCGATTGCAACTTACGCATCGCCACCGCCGTGTAGGTGTTGAAAACACCGCCGACCAATCCCTGGCGAATCTTTGAATCCGCGTCCTTGGTCAACTGCGGCCCGGTCACATCGAAGCCAACCGACAGCAGGTTCAATTGACCGATTTTTTCCGGCAGCGTCATCCGGCCCATCAAATCGTCGATGAAGGCATCCATCTGGGTATCGCTGACTGACGATTGGGCCTGCACACAAGCCGATATCATCACCCCGATCAAGGCCGGGATCAGTCTGACTCTTTTCATTTTGTATATAGGGTTGGAAACCGTTCGCGGATTATCAAATTGTTTGGTCACAATAATTCCGGATCGAGCGGATCGGCAATTCCGATGAGGCGGTTCTGCGCGTCTTTTGCCGTTCACTCCCAAGCCTCCAGGAAATCAGCGGGCGTTTCCAGGGTGCTTGGTCCTCCGCTGCCGGGCAAGCTCGCCACGCTCAAAAGCGCTGCATGGTTTACGGCCCCTTTCCAACAGCGCGTTGCTGCAGCCACTGCAAATCCCCGATCCCCGCAGCCGATGCGGACGGAAAATAATAGTCGTTGATCGGCCCTGATTGAATTGGTTGCAAAATCCACGCCGAAGTCCATTTGTGAATCTCGGCGTGCCCGTCGGCAAATGAAAAGCCGCCCGCGCCCCCATGGTAACTGGCTGGAACGTCCCGCAAATGAAGCGGGTTGTTCTCGTCCGTGCTGAAAGTGCCATCGTTGATGCTGTCCTCGCGCTCATCGAGAAAAACAAAGGTCATGGTGGGCGACAGAATACTGGCAATCTTCCAGTAGGGAGGATACGGGCTGTTGCCTTGACCAGGACTCTTTACTGGATACCCGAGTGCCGTATCAGCACGGGACGGGTTCCCGACAAAATTATTCATCGAGTAGCTGCGCACCCGGTCCATCGTCTGACCAAAAATCCTGGCGGTGGATCGGTCCGCCGGACACTTGAAGGCAGCGGCAGTGCTGATGTAGGAACCAAGGTAGGCACCGTAGGGATACGCTGTATGGTTGAGCAGCATGTCCGTATTGGTATTGTCCCGGTTGACGGCCGGACCCAATGTGAGTACGCCGGCCACCCAGGATGGAGCGCTCGCTGATTCGCCTGAAAGATTGGGTGCCGCCGTGCCATCAACATTGGGCGCCGTTGCATCGGCGTTATCACCCGCATACATGATCCAAGCCAGCACCATTTGCCGGGTGTTGTTCATGCAATAAATGCCTTGGGCTTTTAGTTTGGACCGGCTGAGCGCCGGCAAAAGCATCGCGGCAAGAATTGCGATGATCGCGATCACAACCAACAACTCAATCAAGGTGAAACCGGGCCAGCGCCGGGTAACGGCCATTCCACCCCCCGACCGGTTTGAGCGATTTGAACCGTCGTTCGCGCAATCAAACCGGCTGCCGGGAGCTGTTGGCCGGATACCAATCATGGCGAGGTCACTTTATAAAACCGCTGATTGCTTGAGGCGCTGGAGTCGCTTGCGGATTTGACCGTGCCGTCACCGAGCACGGCGTTCAGCAGGATCCAGTTGCCGGCGGTCAAGCTGGTCCGGTAAAAGACGCGGTAGTTGTATCCGGCCTGGGTCGGGAAAGAAACCACGACGTTGGCGCCCGCTGTGGCCGCCGAAAGCTGGATGCCGGACGCCGGAACCAGCATGAAATAGTTCGGATAGCAGTTGCCGGTGGAGGTTGAGACTCGCAGGGTGTTGAGCCCCCCCACGTTCACTGCGACCGGTGCCAGCAGGCCACCATCCGTCAAGGGCACCCAGCTCATCGTGGCGTTGTTCACGGCATCAAATTGGCCGAGATGCCGGGTCACCTGATTGGCGGTTCCTGCGCCGCTGACCACCTGATCCAGATCCATGGAGTTGGCCCCCGCCCCGGCTGAACGTGCGTAAACATAAAAATGGCCCGGGGGATAAACGCGGGTGTAATTGGCCCAGTCCGGGGCTCCGAACCAATATAAGTAATAATCTTGCGCAAAGTTATTCACGAACACCAGCCGCAGGTAGTCATTTAAAGCTCCCAACGCGCCCAGGAGTTGCGCGGGAATTCCGTTGATCCGATACTGGTATTCCGAGCCATCGGTAGGCTCGCCGGAAACATAGGTGTGTTGATAGTCAATGTTAGTAACTGATTCATATTGATCATACACGTTTGGATAATAATCATTGGCACTCACATATTGTCCGCCGTTAAAGTCGAAATCCTCAGCCTCAAACATGTAGTTGGTTTGGCTGAACGTATCGAACTGATTGATCACGGTGATGCCATGACCGAGGGAATTGGTCACGCTGATGACTGCCGTATGCACCGTGTTGGGCTCCAAGGTGGGATAAACCACATTCTTAGCCGAGGCGGAGCCGGTGATCGCCAGCCCCGCGGAGACGTCGTTGCCGTCCAGCTTCACCTTGATGCCGTTCGCGGGGAAGGTGGCTCCGGCCGTCGCGACCGAAAAGCTCAAGGTGTTGGTGGGCTCGAACGGATGAGTACCGGTGGGATACAAACCGCTCAAAATCGGCAAATCGACCTGGGCGGGGACGAGGATGAAGAAGTTGGGCAACAGATTGCCGCCGCTGGTGACACGCAAGGTTTCCTTGCCGTTGAGGACGATGTTCGCGTTATTGCCGTTGGTGTCCTTCAAATAGACGTATTCATAAGTGGTATAGCCCAGGCCGCCGTTAATTGTGAAGGTGCCGAGATCGTTTGTTGCCGTGGGAGTAATCTGGCTCAAGAGCAGGGTCCCGGATTTACCAATGTCGGTTGCGAGGCGGCCGATAACCCAATTGGTGCTGTTGGGCCAGTCGCGGGTGTAATTGACCCACTCGCTGCCGACGTATGACCCTCCGGTGCCGTTAAACGGGTCTACCTTGTAATCGGTCACGCCCGCTGCAAACAGGTTTGGGCGCAAGTAATCTCCAGACGGGGCCTGTCCCATCGGATCACCGGGACGAAACAGGCCGGAGGCGCCGCTGGTGTTATTCTCATCCACACCCTGCACGCCCACTTTTCCGAAGTAACAGTTGGGATCGCCACTGGCGCTGCAAAGGTCAGGATTATTGATATACAAACCGCTGTTAAAATCCCAATCCTCGGCTTCCCACAGATAGGTCACGGGCTGGATTCCGAACCACATGGTTTGGAAAAAGGTGCTCGCACTGACATTGAGGCCGGAGGCGTCCGTCACACTGATGGACACCGTGTAAGTCGAGTTGGATTGAAGTCCGGCGCAGGTTACATTCTTGCTCGAAGCAGAACCGCTGATGACCAGGCTGCCGGAGACATTGGTGCCGTTCAAAGTCACTTGAATGCCGCTGTTATTGATGGTGATGCCGCTGGGGGAATTGACGTTAAAACTAAGGTTGCTGCCGGGATTTACAAAAATCATGTTCTGCGGGAAAAGATTGTTGATGACTGGTGGGACCGGGCCGCTGATCTGGTTCAGAACGGCATCGTCCAGATCCGCCGACCCCTTGACGACAGTCTGTTGAAGGGCATACCGGTAACGAACCGCTGTCGTCCCGGATGGCGCCACCAACTGGCTTACCGAACCGGTCACCACGTAATTGGTGAAATACGGATCGCCGCCGGATACCGGTTGCGTCAAATCGCAAACGTTCGTTACCTGATATTGAAACCAAGTGTCATACCCCACACTGGCGGAGTAATTACCCGACTTGTAAAGCGCGAGAAGATTAGTGTTCGCATCGAGAAACTCGACTTGAATCCAGGTAACGCCATCCGCGCCCAATCCGCCATTGTCGCCGCTCGGCGCGGAGATCCACCCGCTGGCCTGATAGATTGATCCGGGACTGCTGCTGAACGTTTGGTATATGCCCGCCACATTGGTGTTGCCATTGTTAAGGGCGCTCCACTGACCCCAATAATTAACACCCGAATGCGCGGCGAGACCGTGGGCATTACCAGTTTGGACCCAATAATCACCAAAATAACCTGGCGGCTCCGGGGGTGAAAAATACGTCCAGCTAGTCGCAGGCATTGTGGTCCCGTTTGTCACGTAAGTGGCGTGCCCGCTCGGTGGGGTCTCAAACCCTGGGTTCACCAGAAGGTTTGCGGCTTCAGCCGTGCCGGTGGATAGCAGCAAACCCGCGGTCAGGGCCAAGAGTGGGAAAAATGAGGATGCAGAATGCCATATTTCATTCCGGCTTGGAGGGACTTGGCGACTGCCAGTGGAGGATTCTGACGGGTTCATAAAAATATTGGTGCGGATGCTTTTGGCATGGGATGGGTAGGCACTACAACTAGTTCTCGTGAAATGATCTGTCAACCGTTTTTTTGCATTTAAATCGTCTATTCGAGATCGTGGCGGGCGCTCACAGACCGCTCAATTTGCAACGCATTCAAGCCCGGTAAAGCCATTGATGGCAGCTGGCAGCTGCTGCCACCGGTGTTCTGGTGCTCCAATATTCATTAAATTCCGTTGAACTTAAGAAATTAAGTGGCAATGTAATTTCATCACCAACCCGATCCCAACCTGGCGCTTGAAAACAAGCCTGTTTATTCCATTGCTGTTTTTGACCGCCACTGCTTCCACGGCCCTCGCCATCAACTCCCCGACCGGGCTGGTGATCTCGTCGGGTGATCGAAGCGTTATTTTGCACTGGGATCCAAACACGGATCCCAACCTGGCGGGATATAACGTTTATCGTTCAGCTTCCAGTGGTGGTCCGTTTGTCAAAAAAAATGCCAGCGTGTTGACGACGCTGGGTTTCTGTGATCTCACCGTTAACAATGGAGTGACCAACTATTACCAGATCACTGCGGTGAGCACGACTGCCCAGAACAGCCTTCCCTCGGCCACGCTGCCCGCCGTTCCAAACACTTTTTCCAACAGCGATGCCTTTCTGGATTATCTGCAACAGGCCAATTTCGATTACTTTTGGTATGCGGCGAACCCGGCCAATGGTCTCGTCCCGGATCGGAGCACGGCCGGTTCGGCTTGCAGCATCGCGGCAGTCGGGTTTGGGTTGACCGCCATCGGTATTGGAATAGATCATGGCTGGATCTCACGAACTCAGGGTGTCACCAGAGTGATGGCGACTTTGAATACCTTTCTTAACGGCCCTCAGGGCTCCGGCAGCAGCGGCGTCATTGGCTATAATGGATGGTTCTATCATTTCCTGGACATGAATACTGCCCTGCGCTCACCGGGTTCGGAACTGTCGTCCATTGACACGGCCTTGCTGCTCTCGGGAATACTCTACTGCAAGCAGTATTTCACCGGCACCAACGCCAGCGAAACCAGCATTCGGATGATGTCAGACTCAATCTTCAATCGGGTGAATTGGACGTGGATGGCACAAGGAAGCCCGGCGGTGGCGATGGGCTGGCAACCCACTTCGGGTTTCTCGGGTTTCGGCAATTGGATCGGCTACGATGAAGGGATGATCATTTATTTGCTCGGCCTGGGCACCGCCACCAATCCCCTGCCCGCTGCAGCGTGGAATTATTGGACCAGCGGATATATCTGGGCAACTTATTACGGACAGTCCTTCGTCCAGTTCCCCCCCCTGTTTGGACATGAATATTCCCATTGCTGGATTGATTTCCGTCACACCGCGGATGCTTACATGAATGGCAAGAACAGCACTTACTTCGAAAACTCACGGAGGGCGGCGCTGGCCCAGCAATCCTATTGCATCGCCAATCCGCTGGGCTGGGTGGGCTATGGCAGCAATGTCTGGGGATTGACCGCTTCTGACGGTCCATCCGGCTACACGGCGCGCGGCGCTCCCCCGGCCCTCAATGACGACGGCACAATTGCCCCCACCGCCGCGGGCGGAGCGGTCGCTTTCGCCCCAGACATTTCGATACCAACTTTGCAATACCTTTACACCAACGGCAGGAACGCCCTATGGACGGCCTATGGCTTCATCGACGCGTTTAACCAGAGTGCCAATTGGTATGACAATGCTGAGCTGGGAATCGATCAGGGTCCGATCGTCATCATGATCGAGAACTATCGGACCCAGCGTCCCTGGCAGCTTTTCATGCGGAACGCGGAGATCCAACGCGGTCTGGCGCAAGCGGGCTTTATTCCGTTGCCGTGGATGGCGCTCAGCATCGAGGTTTTGCCGGCGCAAAACGCCTTCACCATGACTTGGAGTGCATCGGCTGGCAGCACTTATCAAGTCGAATACTCCAAGGACCTATTCACGTGGTTCGCCGCACCAAATGGGGAAGTCATCGCCACAGCCTCCACCGCAAACTGGACCGATAACGCCCCCCTTGATTCACAAAGATTCTACCGTGTTTTCAAATTCGGATCTCCCTGAGAAAAGCAAGCGTCACGCCCGGGACCTTCCTGACAGACGCCAACAGGTTTCCCGGCCTGAGGTCATCTCAAAGGTGTCATCGCTATCCGAGGAGCATCCTCGTTTATGAAAACGCAGCATTTCGGCGACGGCAGTATTTTACGCGATGGTTATACATTCCAATTTCTAGCGGTGTCCGACGACCGGAAACGCGCTTTGCTTGAGTATTTCGCCACGGCTTGGCATTGTCCGGTCCATGTAGGGTTAGGCTTGGCAAGCGGCAAGAAAATGGTATGAGGCCACTCTTCAACAAAATTTTCGGCATCGTTCTCGGCTCGCTCTTCGCTGTCATCGCTTTTATGGCGATTCACAGCGGGCGTGTCGGAATTGGGAAACGTTACCATCGAAGCTATGTTCATGTTGCGCAAGAACCACGACTTTTTTGGTTCATCGTCGGCAGCTATGCGCTGATTTCGATTGTCTTCCTTTGGTTTGCCTTCAAAGGCGGCAAAAAATGAAACCTAGAACTAAAATCAGCCGGAACCGGCAGGAGTTTATCGGGCTTTCCTTATCGCTACGTCGGACGCAGGGTGAGTTTCGCCTCATCGTTGTCCATTCTTTGATGGTTTCAGCACCAAGGCAAACCGAAGAAAGCCCGAATCTACAATTGTTAACCTCGGTATAGGTGCCAGCTCATCAGCAAAGCGGTGCCTCTCTGATAACGGACCTGGGAACGCCGCCCGAGCCCATTGCGCTTACAACTCATTTCCTGACTGAAGTAGTTGGTTCAAATAAAGAAGGTTTGACGGGCGCAAATCCACACGGGCTTACTGCACCCTTTGACCACCCCCCACCCCCTAAAGG
>DATLVR010000070.1:0-24892 GCA_035577265.1 Verrucomicrobiia bacterium
GGGCCACGGCATTTATGTGCAGGGGTCGGAGGGCACCCGCGAGGTCGCCGACAACATCGTCTTCAATAATGCCGGGGTCGGCCTGCATATTTACGCGAACGACCCCGGCCAGGATCTGGCGGGCATCATCCTGGACGGAAATGTGGCGTTCAATGCGGGGGCCATTCAAAATGTGCGCGGTTACCGCGACTGGATTGTGGGCGTGGACGCGCCGTCGATCACTGCGGATCAAATCGTGTTCAAGAACAACCTGGGTTATCCAGCGCGGGGGGAAAACGACGCAGCGCAGATTGGCCGCCAAGGCGTCAACGGCAACGTGGCGATCCTGAACAATTACCTGCCCCAGGGGTTGGAATTGAACAACTGGACCAGCGCGACGGTGACTGGAAATCTGTTCGCGGCGCAACCGCCCTATGGTGCGGTCAACTTGAACCAGACGATGGTTTCCCTGGCCGCCGATTGGAACCACAACTCCTATGCGGTGCTGCCTGCCGGCGGAGGTTTTCTGGACAACGCGAACCCCTTGAGCTTTGCCGGCTGGCGGGCCGCCACCGGCTTTGATTCCAACAGCGCCTATCGGGTGGGGAGTTTGACGGGCACGACGGTTTTTATCCGGCCAAACCAGTATCAACCCGGGCGGGCGAACATCATCGTGTATAATCGGCGGGGGCTGAGATCCGTTTCAGTGAATGTCAGCCAGGTGCTGCCACGCAACACCGCTTATGAAGTGCGTAATGCCCAGAATTACTTCGGCCGGCCGGTGGTGAGCGGAATCTTTCGTGGCCGGCCGCTGATTCTGCCAATGACCGGGTTGCAGGTGGCGGCGCCCAACGGTTCCATGCGGACGCCTCCATCCACCGCGCCAATGTTCAATGTTTTTGTCTTGTTGCCACGTTAGGTCAGCCAGCCGGTGAAGATGGGTGGGCGCGGCAGACCGGAACCGATGGTAGTTTCATCAACACCGGCCAGCAGGGTGAGCGCCGGAATCAAATTGCATGAACACCCCCCGGCGGCGCGCAGGCCGCGTGAGCACCGGCGAACTTTTCCAACTCCTGCTGGCCATGATCAGTTGTGGAATAGTCGTCGGGGACGCGAACGCGCAAACCCGGGAATCGCTGGCCGGTGAAAGCACCGCCCAAGCCTTGGAAAAATCCATCGGAGCCGAGCCGTATGCGTTTCAGTACGGCCCGGTGCGGGCGAATGTCGGCGCGCGTCTGGGCATCAACTACACGGACAATGTCTTCTACTCGGAAGATCGAAAAGACGACGTCATGATCCAACCCGAAGTGTCCGTGGATGCACTATATCCCATCACTCAACTCAACACGCTGCGGCTGTCGTTGGGCGTGGGTTACGAGTGGTATCTGATGAACCCGGAACTTAACGCCAACGCCCCGCTGGTCAACCCGGGATCCGAACTGGCGTTCAACCTTTTTGTCGGCGATTTTCACATCCGGCTGCATGAGCGCCTTTCGTATCAGGAAAGCCTGTTTTTCAACAGCCCCGCCAACAATCAGGCGTTTTTCAATTTCACCAACACGGGCATATTTGAGCGGCTGGACAACCACGTCGGCTGCGACGTCATCTGGGATTTGAACAAGACCGTGCTTTCCGCCGGTTACGATCACGAGAATTTCACCGCCTACACGAGTTCGTTTAAATATCTGAACCGGGTGTCCGAATGGTTCACCGCCAGCGCCGGTTATTTTCCCGGCGACCAGGTGCAAAGTGGTTTGGAAGGCCAGGCCGCCCTGCACCATTACGATCAGCAAACCACCCTCAACGACAATTGGCGCGCCCGCGTCGGGCCGTTTGTGGAAGCGACGCTGTTGGAAGGCGTGAGCCTGCGGGCCGGCGGCGGCTACGACCTGGCCCGGTATGATGCCGCCGGCGAGGCCACCAGCGACTTTGACAGCTTTTACGCCTACGGCCGATTAACCCAGCAAACGCGGCTCTTCTCACACTCGCTCGAGGGTGGACGGAAAAATGTTCTGGGTGACAACGCGAATGATCTGCGGACGACTTATGCCCTATATTCCATCACCTCGCCCGTCGTGGCGCATCTGGACTTGGGCGCCAATGTTTCCGTGAACGTGGCCGAAGAATACGGCGGACCGTCGGGCTATGACGAAAACTTCACCTACTCCGAAGCCGGGTTCCAAGCCGGCTGGCAATTTCACAAGCACTGGCGGGTGGAGCTCGGCTACGAGTTTCTGCTGAAAGCATCCGACTTGGCGGGCCGGGATTTTGAGCGGGACCGGGTGACGGTGGCCCTCGCGTGGAAACTTTAACTCCGATTATGTTCAAGCAACTGCTTCTGTTCACGGCAGTCTGGGCCGCCTTGCAATCGGGCGGCCTGGGCCGCGCCGACGAGCCGGACGTCGCCAGCCCGGCAGCGACGAATCCGCCGGCAATGGCGATGGCGCAGATGGATATGGCTTCTCTGGACAATCGGCAGAAACTTGGCCTGGGTGACCGGGTGATGTATCAGGTGATGGAAGATCAGGATCCGCCCCGGGCGCTGACGGTGACCGATTCCGGGGACTTGCAGGTGCCCTATTTCGGACTGGTTCACGCGACCGATAAGACCTGCCGTCAACTGGCTGGCGAGATCAAAACCTCGCTCGAAAAGAAATTGTATCGTCAGGCCACCGTGATTCTCGTGCTCGAAGTGGCCAACAAAACCGGGGTCAACGGCAAGGTTTATGTCACCGGCCAGGTGCGCCAGCCCGGCGGTTTTGAAATTCCGGCCCGGGAGAATCTGACCGTGAGCAGGGCGATTCTGAATGCCGGTGGATTCAGTGATTTTTCCGACAAAAAACACGTGCGGTTGATCCGCAAGACCGACGGTGGAGAGAATACCTTCATCGTCAACGTGCTGGAAATTTGGACGGGGCACTTGGAGCAAGACCTCACGATTCAGCCCGGCGATTTGATCGTGGTCCCCACCCGGCTGGTGAATTACTGACGGAGATTTCATTTCATGAACAACAACCAGGACCAGCTCAACACCGGCGCCGTGGATTTGTTCGCCCCCCCGGCCAACCGGTTTGCGTCGGCCAGCAAAATGTTTGCCCGACTGCACCGCTGGTGGCTGCTGCTCCGCAAATACTGGTGGCTGCCGGCGTTGATTTTTGCCGGCGTGCTCGGCCCGGTTTCTGCACTGACCGTATTGTCAGGCCCGACGTATGAGTCGAAGGCGCGCATGTGGGTGCCGGGCAAAATCAGCGTCTCCGAGAACTGGTCCTACACGGAAGAACTGGTCAATTTTCTCGGCACGCAGGTCGCGCTGTTGCAAAGTCCGGCCATTCAGAACCGGGCGTTGAACCGGATGCGGTCGGCGTCCAAAAGTGCGCCCGACCCCGCGACCGGCAGCCCGGCACCCGCGCCGGTTCCGTTTCACGTCAAGGTGTTGGAAGGCGCCAAAAGCAGCACGCTGGAATTGCGCGTCACCGGCAAGGATCCGGCGGCCACCCAAAGCTTCCTGAATTGCCTGATGGAGGAATATCTGGGCTTCAAGCGGGAATCACGCGGCCAGGCCTCAGCGCTGGCGGCGTCATCGCTGGACGCGGAAGCGGCGCAATTGAAAAGTGAATTGACGGAGGTTCAGAACAAGCTCCAGGCGTTTCAGGCGTCCAACAATGTCGTGTTGTTGCAGCAACAAGGCAACGGCGCGGGAAACTATCTGGCCGCGCTGACCCGGCAACTGGCCATCCTGCGCACCGAACAGCGGCTGCTGGATTCGCTCAAACCGGAGCAGTGGATGCAGACCGACGTCGGCCAGTCCTTCGGCGACGGAGGGGTGACGCGGCAACAGTTGGCCAGCCTGGCGGAAGCCCAGACCGTCCTGTTTCAGGCCGACCAGCAAATGCAGTTGCTCGTGGCCAAACGCGACGAGCTGGCCCGGTTCCTGTTCCCGGCGCATCCCAAAATGATCAAGCTGGATCAGGACATTGCAGCCCAGCAGCAAATCGTGCAAGTCGCGCAGGCCCAGGCGGCGAAACAACTCGCGCTCCGGCGTGAAGCCTTGGAGGCGCAGATCCGGAACCTCGAACTCACCGCGAAGGAATGGGACGCCAAAGCCATCGAAACCGGCCACCAGGTCGCGGCATATGAGCAACTCCAGCAGTCCGCACAGCGCCTGCAAGCCGCCTACGACAAGAGCCTCGGCCTCATCCAAAACCTGGACGTGGCCAACCGGATGGAGCAGGAGAACGTCGGCATTCTGGACCCCGCCTCCGCGGCCAAACCGACGCATCGCCTGCCCCTTAACCTGGCCGCCGCAACGGTGCTGGCGCTGGCGTTGAGTTTTGGGCTGCTCTTCGGGCTCGCCGTGTTTCAGGACGACTTTGCCTCGCGCGCGGAGCTGGCCCAGCAGTTCGCCGAACCGGTGCTGGCGCAAATTCCCGCCATTCCGTCCGCAGTGTCGGAGTGGCCGTTGGGGAGCGAAGGACTGGACCAGCAACGGTTCGAGTTCATGGAAGCCTTCCGCAACCTGCGGGCCGGGCTGCTGTTCCGGAACAATGGCGGCACGCGACCGAAGACCATTGTGATCACCAGTTCGCTGCCCGGCGAAGGCAAATCCACGGTGGCGCTCTATCTGGCCGCCACGCTGGCCAAGGGCAATACACGGGTCTTGCTCGTGGACGGAGACATGCGCCGGCCAAACTTGCACCGATATTTCGGTCTGCCGGGCGGCCCGGGGCTGGCGGAATTGCTGGACGGCGGGCGTTCTTCGGTGCAGGTGACGTTTCCCGCCGGCGTGAAAAATCTGGCGCTGTTGCCGGCCGGCATCGCCAAACGAAACCCCGGCGACCTGATGCTGAGTCCGGTGTGGGAATCCTTCCTGGCGGCGGTCAAACCGCAATTTGATTTCATCCTGGTGGACACGCCGCCCATGGCCGCCACCGACGATGCGGCGACCCTGGCCCCCAAAGTCGACGGAGTGCTGTTCGTCGTGCGGGCGTTGGCCACCTCGGCCCGCGTCGCGCAGGGTGCCTTGGACGCGATGCGCCAGCGCCAGACCCATGTGTTGGGTTTGATCTTCAACCGCGCGGTCTCGTCGCCCTGCGAGCGTCAGTATTATCAGCCCTACGCTCGGGATTATGCCTGGCGGCTCGGAACCCTTGACGCTGACCAGGCTGGGATGGAGACGACCGACGAAGATGGGATCGCCGGCCACCCGCGGTCCAAACCGGCTAGTGAGGTGAACATCGGGTAGCGGGCTGATTTGGGAAAAATGAAATGTCGCGCGAAGGACGCGAAGAATAATCCAAAAAGAGAACCCTGCGAAAGAGCTGCATTCTTCAATTTCCAAAGGTTTGCGGCGCTCTACCGAGACGCCGCTACGATCTATGGATGGTTTTGCAGAGGTCCCGATTATGCGGGTTGCCAAGACGCGTAAAGCAGGAAATCACCCCATTAGACAACTGCAAATCGTAATGAAACTCCACGGCCAATCTGCGGCGGATTGAAAAGACAGTTCGCCTTTCAATTCAATTCAACGGGTGTTGAAGCGACCGCAGAGGATGGCGGCTGATGCCGTCTGAACCAACAAATTTGACAAAGGAGTTCGTTATGAAAATGAATTATTGCAAGCTGGTTGATTCGGTAGTTGTACCCTTCATGGTTGGGATTGAACTGTCGGAAAACGATGCAGTGAAAAGGAGCATGGGAGAAAGTTTGAAACTGGAACGAATTAACAGAAACCATTTTAGCCGCGGGACCACGGCTTGGATTCTGGCGCTGGCGGTCGTCACCGCCATGACAGTTGGGGTTCAGTGTTCAGCCGCCACGGTCTATGTCTCGCAAACCAGCACCAACCCGTCACCGCCCTATGCCACGCCGGATACGGCCGCACAAACCATCCAGCCCGCAGTGGATGCCGCAAATGACGGCGACACGGTGTTAGTGGAGCCGGGTCAGTATGACCTGACGAACCAGGTTACAATCACCAAGGGCATTACGCTCCGCAGCACAATGGGAGCCGGCCAGACATTTGTGAATGCAGAGGTTGGCAATTATGGAGAGATTGCCGATTTTGGCCTATGGGTTTCCAATTCAACCGCCGTCGTGGATGGATTGACCGTCCAGTCGGCCGGTTTTAACTCCTCGCGGGGCATCTTTCTCGTTGGGGGAACGGTCCAAAACTGCGTCTTCGCTGATTCTCTCGTACGCTGGACGGGGACTGCGGTTTACATGGTTGGCGGGATTCTTAGAAACTCCGTCGTTACCAATTACCGCCGCTTTAGCGACGGTGGTAGTAGTTCGGCGATTTATTGCAGTGGTGGAGGCTTGGTGACGGATTGCCAGGTTTTGGGTGGTGCCGGCTCCATGGAGTTCGGCATCGGAGTCTATCTGGTGAACAGCCAACTGAGAAATTGTCTGTTTTCGGGAACGCCCTTCGGCCCTACCAGAGGTGTGGCGCTGGCAGCGTATGGCAGCACGATACTGAATTGCACCATCACCCACAACTACAGCCAAACCCAAGGGGGCGGTGCTTATTTGGACTCGTGCCTGATGGACCAGTGCATCGTCTCCAACAACTTTTGTGCCGACCACCGACCCGGCAACGGCGGCGGAGGGATTTTCGAAACCAACAGTGTTATTCGCGATTCGCTGATCGTGGACAACCTCGCCGGTAATGGCGATGCTGACGGTCCACCCGGATTTGGCGGCGGCGTTTATATGCAAGGCGGAGCGTTGATCAATTGCACGGTAACTGGAAACAGGGGTTTTAGTTGCTTCGATTCCTTCCTCACAAACGTCACCGCCCAAGGCGCGGGCGTGTATGTGGAATCCGGCGGCCTTACCAATTGCATCGTTTACGGCAATTTCTTCTTCGGTTGCACCAACTCCGAAAGCGAATGGTTCAACGCCGGACCCGGAATCTTCGACCATTGCTGCACCACGCCGAATCCAGACGGGGTTGGGAACATCGTCCAGAACCCGCAGTTTGTTGACCCAGCCAATGGCAATTATCATCTGGCGACCAACTCGCCTTGCATCGCCGCCGGCGTGGTTCAGCCGTGGATGACCAATGCCCTTGACCTGGAGGGAAGCCCACGAACCATCAACGGCGTCGTGGACATGGGTGCCTATCAAAATCCGTTCGCCACCGCGCCGCAGTTGGTGATGGCGAATTTCCTGGCCAATCCCAATTCGGGCCAGGCACCGCTGACCGTGCAGTTCACCGGCCAATCCGCCGGTCCGGTGACGCGCTGGGATTGGAACTTTGGCGACGGCGTTTTCAACCTGGTGCAAAATCCATCGCACACCTACACCAACGCCGGCAGTTACATGACAACCTTGACCGTCAGCGGCATCAGCGGCCAGACCGACAGCGCCACCCAAATCATCACCGTGACGAATGCGCCGCCGGCAAAGCAGATCGAAACGCTCATCGGCATGCTGAACCTTTTGATTCAACCGGGAGCATTGAACAAAGGCGATGGAAACACACTCCTTGCCAGCTTGAAGGCGGCGGCGAACAGCATCAACGATGGCAAGCTGGCGACTGCGTGCAACCAGGTCGGCGCGTTCGTCGGCCACGTGCAGACGCTTGTCCGCCGAAGCAAGTTGACTCAAGCCCAAGGGCAATCTTTGACCAACGCCGCCAATCAACTGCGGGCAGCTCTTGGCTGTCGATAGAGGTTAACAGCCCGTCAAGGAATTCATCCGGTTGTAGGAGATGAGGAGACGAGTCTCAAGATTTGCTTTAGACCTCATTCGACTCTCATCGTCATCGTCATTCTCAAATTGATTCAAGAAGATGACGAGGAGGACGAGGAGGGTGTAATTTGAGGCTCCTCACGTCGTCTCCGGCTTCTTCAACGGGCGGTTAAAATACGCAATGGAAACCGAAGCAACTGTCAGCGCCATCCCCGTGGCGGCGCCAGCCCGGTCCGGGCGTTTTGCGCTCAACTTGATCAGCAATGTTGGCAAGCTCGGACTAACCCTGCTGGTGGGCGTCTGGTATGTCCCCTTCCTGGTCCGGGAACTCGGGCCGGCGGCGTATGGGATGATTCCGCTGGCTTCCATGATCACCTCCTACATGGGCGTGGTCACCTTCAGTCTCGACGCGGCGTTGGCACGATACCTGACTCTTTCCCTGGAGCGGAAGGACTACCGCGAAGCCAATGTCATTTTCAACGTGGCCTTCTGGGGCAATGTCGCCATCGCCGCAGGGCTGGCGATTCCGGCGGTGGCCGCCATCATCAACGTGCAACATCTCGTGCGGATTCCGGTCGGATATGAGAGCGCCACGCGCTGGCTGTTTGCCGGAACCGTCGCCGCCTTTTTTTTGAACCAGATCAAGTCCCCGCTGTTCGCGTCTTGCTTTTGTCTCAACCGGCTGGATTTGCAAAACCTCGTCACGGTGGGCGAAACCCTGACGCGCGTCGGCCTGGTCGCTTTTCTCTTCCTCGTTTTTGCGCCCAGAATTGAATACGCCGGAGCCGCGATCCTGGCGGGAACCATCGTATCCACCATCGGCGCGGTCTGGTTGTGGCGGGTGCTGACGCCGAGCCTGCGAATCCGGCCGGCCGATTTCAACTGGCCGATGATGCGGAGTCTCTGTGGCACGGGTGGCTGGGTCGTCGTCAGCCAGGTCGGCATCCTGCTCTATCTGAACATTGACCTGCTGGTGGCCAACCGGCTGTTCGGTCCCGAGGAAAGCGGACGCTATGCCGCCGTGCTGCAACTGGCCGCCATGCTGTCCACGCTCGGCATGACCGTGGGCGAAATCTTCGCGCCGACGATGTATCAACGGTATGCTCGCGGGGATCTCAAGGCGCTGGCGGTCTATCTAAACCGGGCGATCAAATTTGTCGGTCTGGTCATGGCGCTGGTGGTCGGATTAGTGTGCGGATTTTCAAGACCGCTGCTGGAATTGTGGCTGGGGCCGGCGTTCGGGAGCCTGGCGCCCTTGTTAATGCTGATGGCGATTCACCTCTCCCTCAATCTGGCCACCTATCCGCTCTACGCCGTGCCGCTGGCGGCCAACTGCGTCAAGGTGCCGGGGCTGGTGACGCTGGGCATCGGCGTTTTAAACCTGATGCTGGCCCTGCTGTTCACCATGGTATTCGGCTGGGGACTTTACGGTCTCGCGCTGGCCGGCGCCCTTTCGCTGACGCTTCGGCGCTTCGTGTTCACACCGCTGTATTGCTCGGTGATACTCAAGCAACCCTCCTGGACCTATTATCAGAAAATGCTGCCGATCATCGCCGCAACGCTCGCGACGATTGGATTTTGCCGGCTGGTTTTCTGGGGTTGGAACATTTCAAGCTGGGTCGGTCTGGGATTGGCTGCAATGTCGGTTTCCGCGCTGTTCATGGCGGTCACTTACTTGCTGCTGGCTTCCGAAGAACGCGACGCGCTGAAGGAAACCATCGTGCGCTGGCGAGAATAGCTCCGGGCCACTCCGCCCCGGCGGCTCAGACCTGTCGCATGAGCCTGAACCGCGCCTTCGAGGCCGTAACCGAAACCGCCTGACATGTTCACCTATAAGTCACGATTTCTCACGCGCGCCGAAGTCTGGTATGAGGACGAACCGGGCGACACCCGCGGACTCGACTGGCTGCTTTACCATCGCCGTTCCCATCCGGTTCCAGGCATGAAGTCCAAAGTGATTTGGACTTATGCGATTGACCTCAAACAAAGCGACGCGCAACTGCTGGCCAATTTGAACAAGGACACCGCCTATAAGATCCGCCGCGCCCGTGAGCGCGACAAAATTACCTGCGAACCCTGCGATCCATGTGATGCGCAAGTTATGAGCCGGTTTGAACAGATGTATAATATTTTTGCCGGCCTGAAAGGTCTGGCTCCCTTGAACCGGCCAAGGATGGAAAGCATGGCGACTGCCGGCGTGTTAGACTTGACCGTCGCCAGAGACCCGCAAGGCAACGCCCTGGTTTATCACGCCAATTATCACGACCGCCGCCGGGCCACCTCGATGGAACTGCCGTCGCTGTATCGGCAAATGGCGGACAGCACGGAGCGCAATTTGATCAGCCGGGCCAACCGCTATCTCACCTGGAGCGACATTTTGCGGTATCAGCGGGCAGGTCTCGAGGTTTTCGACTTTGGCGGCTGGTATCAAGGCACCGATCCGGCCATGCTCACGATCAATGACTTCAAGCGCGGGTTTGGCGGACAAGTCGTGCGCGAATACGAGTGCGAGCAAATTCTGACGTTCAAGGGCCGGGTGGTGCTGGCGGTCGCCGCCGTGCTGAACCGGGCGAAGGGTGTTTCTCCCAAAGGCCATCCCGATCGAAACCCGCCCCAACCCATTACCGCCCCAACCGACGCCGGCCCGTCGAGCCTCTCGCCAGCTGCCAAGACTGCCGCCGTGCACGAATCGGAGCTGGCAGGATGATTTGGTTATGATCATTGATCACATCGGATTAGTCGTTCCTGGTTTGGAGCAAGCCGTGGACCAGTGGGAACTATTGTTCGGCTATAAGAAGAATTCCGACATTGTGCGCAACACGCGCCAGAAGGTTCGCGTGGTGTTTCTCTCCAAGCACAATTCACTGACGATCAAGTTGATTGAACCCACGGCGGCGGACTCACCGGTTTTTCAGTCGGCCCGCAAAGGCGGCGGCCTCCACCACCTTTGTTTCAGATGTGGTGCGTTGCAAACGGAAATCCCATGGCTCCAGCAGTGCGGCGCCCGGTTGATCGTGCCGCCGCAGCCGGGCGAGGCCTTCAAGGATCATCCGATCGCCTTTTTGCTGGCCGGGAACAACCTCAACATCGAGCTGATTGACACCACTGAAAAACAAGGCTGGGGTAACGGCGCTTTGGCAGCCGCTAAAAACACGGAGGTTCCAAATGAACACCACAAAATGCGTCCATAACAATAATCATCCCGTCCAACCGGGCCGGAATCGGCGAACGCGGCTAACCACCCGGATGTCCCGCCTGATCGTATTTACTGTCGCACTGGCTTGGTGTCCGGGAGCCCGCGCCCAACAAGCCGCCACTGCGACAGCCACTTTGTCCGATGGCTCGGTGACAAGCATCGTGGTCACGTCGGGAGGTTCAGGATACGTGGCGGCACCTGCTGTTACCTTTGTGGGCGGAGGCGGCACGGGCGCGAGCGCCATCGCCCAAGTGTCCGGCCAGGTGGTGGCCGATATCGTCCTGCAGTCGCCCGGCAGCGGTTACACGAACGCGCCGGTAATCGCGATTGACCCGCCCCCATTGCCGGTCCGCTCGGCACTCTTGAGCATCAGCATGGTTCCCGATCTGATCATCACCGGACAGGCATGGCAAGTTCAGGAAGTGCAATACGCCGATGCGCTGGGAACCAATAATCAATGGGGCACCTTGACCAACTTCGTCATGAGTGGCAGCCATTGTATGTTCGTTGACACGAGCGCGCCGTCGGGGGCGCGCTTCTACCGGGTGATCACCCTCGGAGCGCCGGAACCGGAACCGTCGCGCTGGGCTTGGATCAACCCCGGCACGTTCACGATGGGCAGCCCGGATACCGAGTATGACCGCTCAAACGACGAAAGCCCGCAGACGCAGGTAACCTTCACCTACGGATTCTGGATGGAACGATTTGAACTGTCGCAGGCGGAATATACCGCGCTCATCGGCACCAACTATTCGGTGGTGATCGGCACGAATCAGCCGGTGGACAACGTATCCTGGTTTGATGCCGCCAACTACTGCGCCCAACTTACCCTGCAGGAGCGGTCGGCCGGCCGCCTGCCTTCCGGATATGTCTATCGGTTGCCGACGGAAGCGGAGTGGGAGTATGTCTGCCGCGCCGGCACGACGAACCGCTTCTCGTTCGGGGATGATCACACCTATGCCCTGCTGCCGGATTATGCGTGGTTCAACTCAAACAGCCTGACGACCACCCATGATGGTGGCGGCAAGCTGCCGAATCCCTGGGGCGTCTATGACATGTCCGGCAACGTCTGGGAATGGTGCTCTGATTTCTACGGTCCCTATTCGGGCGTCGCCGTGACCAACTCCACCGGCCCGACCACGGGTGCGAACGTGGTCATGCGCGGCGGGAGCGCGTTTTTTTCTGCCGGCGACGCCCGGTGCGCCGCCCGCAACTATAACCCGCCGGGCTTTGCGAGTCATGGCATTGGCATCCGCGTGGTGCTGGGGCCGCCCTTGGATTAGGTCAGGCAACGTTCGCCAATTGAGGAACGACTACCTTTGAAACACCGCTGCCTCGTGCCCGGGTTTTGGGCAGTTCCCCACGATCTGGCATTGGCCGTCCAGGCAAATTCACCGCTGGTTGTTGCCAGAATCACTAAACAACAAACAGCCGATGGAAAACGCAACAAACAGTCGAAACAACAACCGTATAAAAAAATGAAAACATCAACACAACCGATGAAACAACTCAACAAACAGTCAATAAAACAAACAACAAACAACCGTATAAAGATATGAAAACATCAATATTGCACTCGATTACTTCGACGCTCGGTCTGGGCTTGGCGGCTTGGACCGTCTGTGTGTCCCAAACAGGCTATGCCTGGCAGGTCGAAGGGACGGTACTTTGTCCCAACGCCGGGGCGTTCAGCGGCGCGACGATTAGTGTGACCGGCACCAATGTATGTGAGGGGGCGTTCAGCGGATCGGCAACCACGGATGCGACCGGCCATTACTTGCTGGTTTTGCCCGAATGCGCCGGCTCCTACACAGCCTGTCTGGACGCGACGACCCTGCCCGGCGATGCGACGATCGTGGGCGCGGCCTGCCAAAACTTCAGCGTCATCAGCGGCAACAATGAGGTGACGGTCAATTGGACGGTGGAGAGCACCACGATTTGCGGAGCGCCCTGCGTGTGCGTGAACCCCAATCTTGGCCTGGGTTCGGCCAGCGGATGCACGGTGCTTGAGCTTGGCGCGAACAAGGTGTCCATCACCGGCCCCGCCGGCGGCATTCTCGGCAATGTCTGCATCGCACCCGGCGGCAGCCTGGATATCACGGGGAGTGAATTCATCACCGGAACGGTTGAGCTCGGCGCGGGCGCAACGTTTCATAACAGCACGCACAGTTCGCCAAACGTGCAACAGAATGCGGACTTGAGCACGGAGATCAGCGACGCGTATGCGGCCTACAACAACGCCTTGAACCTGTCCTGTATGCAAACCTTTGGGACGCTGGACGGCAGCGTCAGCACCATCTCCGGCAGCGTGGGCCTCAATGTCATTTGCGTTAAGGACGTGTCACTGCACGGTAAACAGGTTCACTTGACGGGTCCCGCCGGCACGCGGTTTGTCGTGATCGTGCGAGGGAACTTTGTCCTGACAGGCGGTGGCGCCGGCCCCCAAATTCGTGCCGCGGGCGGCGTGACGCCCAGTGACATCCTTTATGTGATCGTTGGCACCGGTTCGCAGGTGGCCTTCTCTGGTGGCGGTGGTGGCGAAAATTGCTGCGCGGCCATTGTGGACGGCACGTTGCTGGCCCCGTATCGGAACATTGCTCTAAGTCCTGGCTTGGTGAATGGCGAGGTCATCTCCGGCCGGAGCATCAGCATCGTTTCCGGGTCCAGTGTGCGGTGCCCGTGCCCATAGGCGAAGCGAGAGAGGCGACAGTGGTTGAATTCCGCAGAGTGGAAAAACGCCCGGAGGCGGTTTGACGCACCACGCCATCGGGCTCACGGAATCGCTCACTGACCAGCCTCTTGGTGGAGTGGTGGAGGATGAAGGTTGCGCGACGAAGGATTGAGCTTCGCCACGTGCCTTCATCCCCCCTCCGGGCAGCCGACGTCAGGCATTCGGGTTCGTTGCTTATGGTCTTAAGAAGTTGGGGACGAATCCGCCGCTTAATCCGGACGGCACTGGCTTTGGAACACACCAAGACCGGTCAACCATCCGGGCGCCACGGTGCGAGCCCGGCCGGGCGGTTCGTCAATCCGATGCTGTCGCAAGATTACAACTTCCACCGTGGATTCCAGGAGGCAGCGGTGGCTCTTCAATTCTATGTTTGTTTATAAGTCGCGTTTTTTAACCCGTGGGGAAGTTTGGTTCGATGACGAGCCGGACGACACCCGCGTGGACTGGATTTACCACCGGGAACGGTCGCGTCCGCTGGCCAACTGCCGGTGGCGGGAGATTTACACCCGGGTGGTTGATTTGCGGAAAACTCCCGACGAGTTGTTTGCGGGGTTGGAAAAGAACACCGCCCGCAAAATCACTGAGGCCCAGGAAAAGGACCGGTTGCAATGGGAGCGCTGTAACGTCACGGACGCGAACACCCTGTCTGAAGTGGAGCGGATGTGGAACGAATTCGCCGCCGCTTCCAAAACCCCGCGGTTTGAGCGCGACTGGCTGGATCCCATCAGCCAGGCCGGCAGACTGGATTTGAGCGCCGCCAGGGATCCGGCGGGCAAGGTCCTCGCCTATCATCTGGTCATGCTGACGCCCAAACGCGCCCGTCAGGTGATCGCGATTTCCCCATATCGGCCGGTGCCGGATGTCGCGTGGCGGGGCGCGGTGAGCCGCGCCAATTGTTTCATCCATTGGAAAAACTTTCTCGCCTTCAAGGCGCAGGGCATCCCGTATTTCGACTTTGGGGGATGGTATACCGGAACGACGAACATCCAGTTTCTCGGCATCAACCAATTCAAGAAGAGCTTTGGCGGAAAGGTCGTGCGCGAATTTGAATGTGAGGAGATCCGGACCGTCAGGGGCTGGCTCGTGCTCACCACGGCAAGAGTTTTGCGCCGGGCCGGCCTGCTCAACCCGACGGGGGATACTCCAACGAGCCCGCCGCAGACATCAAAAAGGAAATCGCATGAAAACGCCAAAAACCGCGAAGTATCTCCTGCGGTTTGACGACCTCTGCCCGACCATGAACTGGAAAATGTGGTCGGAAATCGAAGCGGCCCTGGTGGAATATCAGGTCAAACCCATCCTGGCCGTCGTCCCCGACAACCTCGATCCCAAGCTTCAGGTGGATGCGCCGGTGGAGGATTTCTGGGAGCGTGTGTGGCAGTGGCAGGCCCGTGGCTGGGCCATCGGCCTGCACGGATTTCAGCACAAATACGTCGGTCAACACGTTGGCATTGTCACACCGCTGAAGAATACGGAATTCGCCGGCGTGCCGGCGGCGGGGCAGAATGAGAAGCTCCGCGCGGGCGCCGAAATTTTCGAGCGACATGGCATCACGCCGCGCGTGTGGATAGCGCCCAGCAATTCTTTCGACGCCACCACGGTCTCGCTGCTGCCCAACTACGGCATCCGCATCATCTGCGACGGCCTGTTCCGTTTTCCATTTATTTGCCGGCAAAAAATGTTCTGGATACCGCACCAGACTTTTGGTTTCCGCCCGGCCCCGCCCGGCCTCTGGACGGTTTGCTTTCACCACAATCATTGGACCGATGCCGACCTCAGACAGTTTCGGGAGAATCTGCGCCGGTTCCGCGCCGACATCTGGACGCTGGAGGATGTCCTGCGGGTTTGGGGCGGGCACCGGTCCTGGTGGTCCGCGCGTCTCGCCACCAACCCGCGTTTCTCGCAACAACTGATCCGGGTCGAACTCAAACTCTGGGAGTGGTGGCAGGCAAGCCGGGACAAATCGCGTGCAACCAAGCCGGCTTTGGTCCCGGCCAAACAAGTCAACCTTCCGGATTAGTCATGTGCGCCATCGTCGGATTCTGGGATTCATCGCAACGGGTGGAGCCGCATGAACGGGCGCGCGTCGCGCTGGGCATGGCGTCGGTCCTGGAACATCGCGGGCCGGACGATCAAGGCGCGTGGGCCGATGAAACTGTGCCGCTCGCACTGGGCCATCGGCGCCTGGCGATTCTCGACCTCACCCACGGCGGACATCAGCCGATGAGTTCGGCGGACGGCCGCTACGTGCTGGTTTTCAACGGCGAGATTTACAATTTCAAATCGTTGCGCGACGACTTGGAAAGGCGCAGCCACCTTTTTCGCGGGCATTCCGACACGGAAGTCATGCTGGCGGCGTTTTGTGAATGGGGTTTGGGCCCCGCGTTGGAGCGTTTCGCCGGAATGTTCGCGTTTGCGCTGTGGGACTGGCAGGCGCGCCAGCTGCATCTCGCGCGGGACCGCGCGGGCGAAAAACCGTTGTATTATGGCTGGACCGACGGCGTGTTCGTCTTCGGCTCGGAGCTGAAAGCGTTGCGCGCGCATCCGCGCTGGCGCGGGGAAATCAATCGTGGGGCCCTGGCGCTGCTGACGCGTTACGGCTACATCCCGTCGCCGCATTGCATTTACGAAAACATCCACAAGCTGCCGCCGGGAAAGGTGTTGACGCTGACCGAGTCCCACATTCGCGCGCGGCAAACTCCCGAACCGGCCGCCTATTGGTCGCCGCAACTCATCGCCGAGGCGGGCGCGGCCGATCCGTTCAGCGGCAGCGAAGCCGAAGCCAGGGAACAACTGCGGGAATTATTGTTCCAGTCGGTGGGCCGGCAAATGGTGGCCGACGTGCCGCTGGGCGCTTTTCTCTCCGGCGGAATTGATTCCTCGCTGGTCGTCGCGTTGATGCAGGGGCAAAGTCCGCGGCCGATCAAGACCTTTAGCATCGGCTTCGAGCAGGAAAAATTCAACGAAGCCCCGTTCGCCAAAGCCGTCGCCGCGCATCTCGGCACCGACCACTCCGAATTGTATGTTGGCGACCGCGATTTGCAGCAGGTGATTCCCCGGCTGCCCGGCATTTACGATGAACCGTTCGCCGACTCTTCGCAGATTCCGACCACGCTGCTCTGCCAGTTGACGGGCACCAGCGTGAAGGTCAGCTTGTCCGGCGACGGCGGCGACGAATTGTTTGGCGGCTACAATCATTATCGGATCGGCCAGCGGCTCTGGAAACTTGTGGCGTTGATGCCCAAACCGTGTCGCGCGCCACTGGCGCATGAATTGCGCCGCGCCGCCCGCGCCGGCTTGCACCTCCGGCTTGGCGGACGGGCCCACTGGCTGCTGAATCGTCTGTGGAATCTGTCGGACATTCTGCCCGCCACCACGGACCTTTCGCTCTACCAACTGCTGATGTCGCCGAACCGCGTTCCGCGCGGGTGGCTGAAAGACGCCACCGAGCCGGCGGCGCCAATGGGAGAATTTTCAACGTGGCAACATCTGCCGGAACTGTTGCAGCGCATGATGTGGCTGGATTTTGTTTCCTATCTGCCCGACGACATTTTGGTCAAGGTGGATCGGGCCGCCATGTCGGTCAGCTTGGAGACGCGCATTCCGCTGCTGGATCATCGGATCATCGAATTCGCCTTTCGCCTGCCGGCCACCCTCAAACAGCAAGGGGACTGCGGCAAATGGCTGTTGCGGCAAATCCTTTATCAATATGTTCCGCGCGCGTTGGTGGACCGTCCCAAAAAGGGTTTTTCGGCGCCGATTGCCGAATGGCTGCGCGGCCCGATGCGCGAATGGGCGGAACCACTCCTGGGCGAATCGCGGCTGAAGCAGGAAGATTTTTTCAACGCCCGGCAAGTCCGGCAAAACTGGCAGGAACATCTTTCGCAAAAACGGGATTGGTCGCCGGGCTTGTGGCATGTGCTGATGTTCCAGGCGTGGTTGGAAGAGCAGAAAATCCTGCCCGACCCAACGCCGACCGTCCCGACAGTTGCTCCGAAGAAAATGGTGGAAGCGGAAATATGCCGGCTTTAGTTCCAGAAACGAACCCGCCCTTTGCAGGCGGTTCACGGTGGTCCGCGGGCACGGAGTCCGCAACCGCCCAATCGGGTTCGGCGGCGCGGCCTGCCGGGACGGTTGGACCCAATGTTTTGGTGCGGCGGGCTTTCGATCTGTCGGTGTTCGCCATTCCGTTCACCAGCCTTTATCTGCCGGGCACCGGCGGCACAGTCGGCGTGCTCCGGCTGGTGCAATTGGTGATGCTCGGGGCCGTCCTCTCCCAGCCCCAGGTTTGTCTGCGCTGGGTGCCGACGGCGCTGTTCTGGTTTCTGGGATACATCACGTTGCGAATCGTCTGGGGCGTGTGGCTCACACCGGAAATGTCCGGCTTGTGGTGGCCGTCCAGCCGTGAATTCATCCAGTTCTTGCCCTGGGTCTGGGTGATGTTCAACCTGCTGCAATTTCCCGGCACCTGGCGGCGCGGCTTGTGGGCCGCGGGGGCTGGCAGTTTTCTGTGCGCGTTGTTTCACATTGCCGGCATCGGCGTGGCTCAAGCCGCCGATGAAATTGAGAACCGCACCTCGGTCTTCGGCATGCACGCCAACGAACTGGGCGCCACCTACGCCACCGCCATGATCGCGCTGCTCGCTCTCTGGATGGCCCGGTCCCGGACATGGACCCAGCGGTTTCTGCCATTTCCGATGGCGGCCATCATTGGAATTGCGATGGCCAAAACCGGTTCGCGCGCGGCGCTCATCCTGCTCGCCATCGGCGTTCTGGTGCTCTTTTTTTACGGCGACTCCATGGGTTCCAGAATCAAGCGGTTCGGCGGCCTGCTGGTGTTCGGCGCCGTGCTGACCGTCATCCTGTGGCAGATCCCGACCGCGATGAGCCGGTTCCAGGAAATCAATCCGCAAAATATCGGCGAGAATAATCCGCGGGCCAGGATGCTGCCGGTGCTGTGGGAAATGTTTCTGCGCAGTCCGCTCTACGGTTTGGGGCCGGATGGTTACGAGTCGGAACTGACCCGCCGGGCCATGCCGTATCTGGTCAATCAAGGGCGATCCATCGTCGCCCATAATCAAGTCCTGCTGTTGCTGGTCGAGACCGGAATCATCGGTTTTCTGCTTTTTTCAACCGGCCTCTGGCTGGCTTTGGCGGCGGCTTGGCGGGCCAGGCACAAGCCTGGCGGGCCGTTGCCGCTCGCGCTCGTGCTGGCCTTCATCATCGTGGCCGCCACGGTGACTCATCCGGACCATTTCCTGATCCTCTGGGTGGCGGTGGCCTATGGTTTGGCCGGAGCCGCGTCCAGTCCGCCGGGAACCGGGATTTCAAATCAAGAAAGAATGCCCGCATGAACGCTCAATCGCAGACGTTGCGTGTCGCCATCGTCGCCTCCAGTTTGAAATTGGCGGGTGCCGAAAAACAGACTTTTTACATGGCGCGCGCGTTGCACCGCGCCGGCCAGTCGGTGCGGTTTTATCACCTTGGCGGCGACGGCCATTACGAGTCGGCCCTGCGGCAAGGCGGCGTGGCCCTTCACCGGATATATTTTCCAGGCCAACCCTGGCGCATGCTCGCCCGGTTGACGAAATCCCTGTTTCAGTGGCGGCCGCAAATCGTCCTCGCCGTCCAGTTCGGCGACCTGCGTTACGCCATTCCAGCGGGCCGGATTTGTCAGGCGCTGGTTTTGGGCGGCGTCCGCAGCGACGGTTTTTATGAATTGAACCGCTACGGCCGCTGGAGCCGGTGGATGCTGCGTTGGTCGCACGGGCTGATCACCAATTCCCGCCATGCCCGGCAAAACCTGCTGTTGCAAAACGTCAGCCCCCAAAAAATCGAGGTGCTGCCCAACGTCATTGACCTGCCGGATTTCGACGCGCGCAGCGCGCGATTGCTGGCCATTTCTTTGCCGGCGAACCGGGTGATCGCGGTCGCCGTCGGCAACCTTCATGCCTGCAAACGATTTGACCGCTTCCTCGCGGCGCTGGCCCTCGCGCGACGCCACGCACCGGAACTGACCGGAGTCATCGCCGGGGCGGATTGCGGCGTGAAAACCGCCCTGCAAACTCGCGCCGGGGAGTTGGGGTTGACGCCGCGCGACCTGATTTTTCTGGGCGCGTTTGACGAGGTTCCGGCCTTGCTCGCCCGCTCGGCGATGCTGGTGCTGACTTCGGATTACGAGGGTTTTCCCAATGTCATTCTCGAAGCGATGGCCGCCCGGCTGCCGGTGATTACGGTGCCAGCGGGCGACGCCGGTTTGATCGTGCGACCGGACAAGACCGGGCGCATCGTGGCGGCGGAAGATGTCCGGAGCATGGCCGATTTCATGGTGCAACTGGTGCAATGCCCGCGGCTGCGGCTGCGCCTCGGCAAGGCGGGTCGCAACTGTGTCGAGCAAGAATTCAATTGCGAGCCGCTGGCGGAACGCTTGCTCGCAGTCTTTCACCGATTCGCCAGCCGGCAACCAAGACGCTCTTTGTGCGAATTGCTGGAGCGTGGCACGGCCGCAAACAATTCCACGGCGGTTTCGGGCGCGCAGAAATTCGAGCGCATCCTCCCGTCTGATTCGCCTGCGATGCCGGCGAACGAAGCCGTCACGACCACCAATTTATGAGCAACCTTTCCAAACTGAAGCTGTGTTTTCTGGCCGGCACGCTGGAGCATGGCGGAGCCGAGCGCCAGCTGTTTTATATGCTTCAAGCCCTGCGCCAGGCCGGGGCCGGGCTGCGGGTGCTGTCGTTGGAGCAGGGTGAATTTTGGGAGGAAAAAATCAAGGCGCTGGACATTCCCGTGACGTGGGTGGGCGAAAATTCTTCGCGCGTGAAACGGCTGTTCCGCATTCTGGCCGAAGTGCGCAAGGATCCGCCCGACGTGTTGCAGAGCCAGCATTTTTATGCCAACGCCTACGCCGGACTCGTGGCCAAACGCCTCGGCATCGGCGGCATCGGCGCGCTGCGCAGCAATGGCCGCGTGGAAGTGAGCGAGAGCGGGCCGCTGGGCGGCTGGCTCAATCTGCACGGTGCCGGTCTGATCGCCGCCAATTCGCGCAACGCCATGCGTTACGCCCTCGACCATGGCATCCCGGCGGCGCGGCTTTTTTTCCTGCCGAACGTCGTGGATACAGATTGGTTTCAGCCCCCGGAACAGGTTCCGCAAGCGCCGATCACCTTGATCACGGTGGGGCGGTTGGTAAAGGAGAAACGGCTGGACCGTTTCATCGCCATCCTCGACGGGCTGCGGCGGGGGCATCACCTGAACGTCCGCGGATTGATTGTCGGCCCCGGGTGCCAGGACGAGGATCTGCGGCCCGAATTGGAAAACCAAGCCCGGCAGCTCGGATTGTTTCCGGATTTTATTTCATTTCCCGGCAGCGTCGCCGACACCCGCCGGTTGTATCACGAGTCGGCGATCTGCGTGCTCACTTCCGATTACGAAGGCACTCCCAATGTGTTGCTGGAAGCGATGGCCTCCGGTCTGCCGGTCGTGGCATCCAATGTGGGCGGCGTGCCGGAGATTGTCCGGCATGGCCGGAACGGTTTTCTCCACGAACCAAAAGACGTCGGTGTTTTTACGGAGACGCTGGCCGGGCTGGTGAAAAATTCCGGACTGCGCGCGGAAATGGGGCGGCGGGCGCGGACTTTTGTTCAGGAACATCATTCGCTGCAACGGCTGCCCACCTATCTCGAACAGCTCTACCAACTGGCCCTGCCAGTGCGGTGCCCTTGGAAAGTCCGGGGCGGCGAAGTAACTCCGGTTCAAGCGAACTCTTATGACTAACGTGTCCCACGGTGGGCCTCCCACCGCCGTCATCTTGAATCTGCATTACACGGGGCTGGGGATCGCCCGCAGCCTCAAAGGCCGGGGAATACCCGTTATTGGCCTCATGGGTTCGCCGCGCCAATGCGGCTGGCTCTCGCGATTCTGCCGCGCGCGAACCAGCCCGTCGGCCCGCACCCATCCGCAAGCGTTGCTGCCGTATCTTCTGGATCTGGCCGCCGAAGTCGGCACAGGCGCCATCCTGCTGCCAACGAGCGATGCGGATGTCCTGTTCATCACGCAGCACCGGGAGGCCTTGAGCGCACACTTTGTCTTTCCATTGCCCGAAACCGACGTGGTGGACATGCTCATGGACAAAGCCAAGCTTTACCGGAAAGCCTTGGAGTGCGATGTGCCCGCGCCAAGGACAATCCTCTGTGACAATCTCGCGGCACTGCGTGCGGCGGCTGGCGTCATATCGTATCCGGTCGTGGTAAAACCTGTGGTTTCCCTGCTCTGGCACCACCCCACCAACGCGTCCATCGTCGGCGGGTCCAAGGCGATCAAAGTATGGTCTCCCGAAGCACTGGAGAAGACCTACCGGCAGGTCAGCCGGGCCAACCATACCGTGCTGGTGCAGGAATTCGTGCCGGGCGGCGACGAACAGTTGTTCATTGCTGGTTTATACTTTAGCCGCAACGGAGAACCGGCGGGAGGTTTCACCGCGCGCAAATGGTGCCAGGTGCCCCAGGAAACCGGAACCGGCGTGGTCGTCGAAAGTGTGGTGAATCCCGAAATCTTGTCCCTGGCCACCCGCCTGTTGCGCCACCTGGGTTTTCGCGGCGTTGCGGAGGTGGAGTTCAAGCAGCATCCGGCGACCGGCATTTACCACCTGATTGAAATCAATCCCCGGTTTTGGGATTGGCACCGGCTGGGCGCGGTCTGCGGGATCAACCTCTGCGTGATGGCGTATCAGGACCTGACGGGCCATGAAATCAGCCCGATGACCCGCCAGAAGGAGGGAACATACTGGGTGGCAGGCAAGGGTTTGCTCCGCCATCTGGCGGCGGCGTTACTCAAACGCCGGAACCCCGCCAGCCTCTCGGTTCTGTGGCGGCTCGTTCCGGCGGCGAAGGAATATGCCATTTTTGCCTGGGACGATCCACTGCCGGCCCTGTTCCCTGCGTGGCGTTGGTAAAACAGAGAATGAATCAAGCGCACTTTCACCCCTGGAAGGAAAGCCCGCCTGAACAATTCGACAGCTCGTCAAATGTTTCGCCTGGTCACATCGTCATTGCTGGCGCTGGCTCGCGGGTCGCGACGCGGCGGCGGCGTCATTATCAACGGCCACACGCTCACGCGCCGCCAGACCCGGCTGCAACTGGATGTGCTGGGCCGCTGGTTTGATTTCGTCAGCCTCGCAGAATTGCCGCAATGCCTGGCCCGGCCCGCGAAACGCCCGTTTTGCCTCCTCACTTTCGACGATGGCAAGCGCAGCAACTTCACGGAAATCGCGCCGGAACTGGAAGCGCGGCGCGTGCCCGCGGTCTTTTATGTGACCACCGAACCGCTCTCGAACGGCACCGGTTTGTGGTTTGACCGGCGCGAGCAGTTGGTGCGACAGCTCGGTTACTGTCCGGACGGGCTTGAACTTCCGACGCTGAAGCAACTGCCTTTCGACCTCCTGCTGGCGCGGTTGGACAGCGCGTGTGCGCACTATGGTTTGAAGCCAGACAACGAGCCGGACGATTTGCGGCCGATGTCCTGGGACGAGGCGCGCGACCTGGCCCGGCGCGGTTTTGCCATCGGCGCTCACGGCCTGACCCATGCCATTCTGACCAACGAGACGCGGGCGCGGGCCCTGGCCGAAATCGGGGCGAGCCTGGCCAGGGTCAGCTCTGAATTGGGCGCTCCGTGCCGGACCTTCGCATTTCCGAACGGCAACTACACCGAGGAACTCGCGCAGCACGCCACGCGTTGTGGCGCGACCACGGTTATGACCACCGAGCCGATGTGGCTGGAGCGCGATGTCGCGCTCTGGCGGCTGCCCCGCATCCAGATCTTCGGCGAATTTTCACCGGCGCGGATTGAACTGAAGCTCGCGCTGGCGGCGCAGCCCGGCGTCCTGGCCAATCCTGACGGCTCGGGCAGAACTTACCGTTCGCGGTCCCGACCGCGCGTTGGCCGGGATCGCGCGGGTGTCAAGCCGGCACCTGAACGAAAACACCGTCCCTCGTCGAATTTCGCAAAATGAACACCGTGCATTTGGAACCTTCAACAGCGCACGCCGACGGGCACGGTTCAGGACGCCCCGCGCTGAACCCGCGTGCCGGCACATTGCCGCTCATCCCTTCGCCGCTCGCAACCGGCGGGGCGAACTCGGACGGAATAATGTTGCCGCCCGCCATCACCGCGGACGAGTCCATCCAGAAAATGTTGCGCTGCCCCAATTGCCGGGGCCGGCTGGTCCGCCATGAAGGCAAGCTGGACTGCGACGATCCCAATTGCCAAATGCAGTTTCCGGTTGTGGACGGAATCCCGGTGCTCATCAACGACCACAAGAGTCTCTTCACCCGCGCCGATTTTGTTTCCAAACGAAACACCACCTTTGACCTGGCGCGAGGAAGCATGATTCGCCAGCTGGACCGCTGGCTGCCAACCTTGAGCCGCAATTTTGCCGCCGGGCGAAACTACCGGGCCTTTGCCAGATCGGTGTTGAAACAATCCCCGCAGCCGGTGGTCCTGGTCATTGGCGGGGGCATCCTGGGTCGCGGCATGGAAGCCCTGGCCGCTCATCCGCAAATACGCCTGGTGGAAACCGATGTCAGCTTCGGGCCGAGAACACAGGTGATCTGCGATGCCCATGATCTGCCGTTTGCGGACAGCTCGTTTGACGGCGTGGTCACGCAGGGGGTTCTGCAATATGTCGTCGCGCCGTCCCGCTGCCTGCGCGAGCTGGAACGGGTGTTGAAACCGCACGGGATCGTCTATGCCGAAAGCGCCTTCATGCAGCAGGTGGTTCATGGCCGGTATGATTTTTTCCGCTTCACGCATCTGGGTTTGCGCCGGCTGTTCCGGCGTTTTGAAGAAGTGGACAGCGGCCCGGTGGGCGGGCCGGGCATGGCGCTGGCCTGGTCGTGCCAGTTTTTCTTGTTAAGTTTCGCGACGACGCGCTGGGTGCGGCGGGGCATCTACGCATTCACCCGACTCACGCTTTTCTGGCTTAAATATGTTGACGCGTTACTGCTGAAGAAACCCGGAACTTACGATGCCGCGTCGGGATTTTTTTTCATGGGACAAAAAAGGGGCACGATTCTCCCGGATCAGGAACTGGTGGCGCGCTACCGTGGCGCGCAGTGATTCGGCATCCGCGCGGAAAAATTCCTCCCTTTGGAGATTCAGATTATGTGTGGCATCGTCGGCATCCTCGAACGGGATGGTCGGGAACCCATCGGCCAAAGCGAACTGCGCCGGATGCTCGCGGCCATCCGGCATCGCGGGCCGGACGAGTTTGGGCTGTATCTGGACCGGCGTGTCGG
>DATLVR010000071.1:0-62013 GCA_035577265.1 Verrucomicrobiia bacterium
CTGGGCGGCGCTGGGCGGGCAACGACCGACAAATGCGATTGTGAGCGGGTTGGCCAGCACATACGGCGGCAACGAATACGAAACCAACCGTCCTTTGAATACGTATATAAAAAACGCAAACGTATTTCATTGCCCGGCCGACAAAGGAGATGCGTTAAGTCCTGGCGTCAAGAGTTGTTGGGATGCTTGGGGCAGCAGTTATCTGGTGGAATGGAATTATTACGGCTACCGGGTTGCTGCGGTCACCGCCAGCAAGGGAAAATATGTGCCAGCCGGCCAGCCGATCAAATCTTCACAGGTGAACAGAAGGCCTGCGACCAAGATTATTTTGGGAGACTGGCCCTGGCAGGGAAACCGCGATACGACCTCGGCAGAAAATCTCTGGCACAATAACAAGGGGAAACGGGGTGAAGCGATCCTGTTTGGCGATGGTCATTCGGAATTTTATAAGTTCCCCGACGATTTGAGCGCCAACCAAAATACCATCCCAGATATGAATTACCTTTTCTGGTGATGGTCTCAACTGACAGCGCACTGATTGCAAATTTTTTATGTCACCAAGTATTAAAAGTCTCCAAATTTCCATTTACGCTTTGACCGGGTTGCTGTTCGTTGGTGCCGCTTTGGCCAAGGACGAAATGCCTTCCCGTGCCGGGTTGTCCAGGCAAATCCTGCAAGACAGCCGTTTGGACAAAGTGCAGGACAAGGCCCTGCAATTGTTGAATGGCTTCGCGGCCGGAACTTCCTACGGCGAAATTTGGATCCGGGATTACAATACGTTCATCAACGGATCATTGCAGGTCCACAGCAAGGAAACCGTCAAAGACAAGTTGCTGCTCTTTTTCAAGATCCAGGGCGCGGACGGCAATGTGCCGGATGGCGCGATCAAATCAGATCAGGCCAATGTCGGTTATCAATATAGATATTCTGATCTGGCCCCCGGCTGGGCGGCGCACAAAAACACGGTGGAAACCGATCAGGAGTCTTCGTTGATTCAAGCGGTTTCAAAATACGTCATTGCGACCGGCGACCGTGGTTTTCTTTCGGAAAAAATCGGAACGAACACGGTCTTGGAACGGATGGAAGCGGCGCTGAAATATGTATTGAAGGACAGATGGTCGTCCAAATATGGCCTGGTCACCGGGGCGACCACGGTGGATTGGGGCGATATGCAGGCGCAGAACGGATGGGGTGTGGCCGTGAACGACAAGACGAAATGGGCGATTGATATCTACGACAACGCCATGTTTTTGATGGCCATCAACGACTTCATTGCCTTGCAGCCAAAAGATTATCACTCCGAAATCAATTGGCAGAAAACTGCCGCGGCGCTTAAGAAAAACATCCGAAAACATTTATGGGACGCCAAGGCTGGCAAATATATCCCACACATTTACCTCGATGGCAGCCCGTTCAAGCCGGATTTCAACGAACGGCAAATTTTATATACGGGTGGAACGGCCTGCGCTGTCTTGGCGGGGTTAAACAGCAAGAAGGAGATTTTGGAGATCAACCGGCAATTCTTGGAAGCGGCGGCAAAAGAAAACCATGCCACCATCGGAATCACGGTTTATCCACCCTACCCTTTGGAAGCGTTCCCGAATGTTCCGCCATACACTTATCAAAATGGCGGTGACTGGACTTGGTTTGGTGGTCGGATGATTCAGGCATTGACCGCCGAAGGATTTCCGCAGCAGGCCTATTCGGAACTGAGCCCGATGATTGATCGGGTCATCAAGAACAACGGTTTTTTTGAATGGTATGATGTCAAAACTGGCGAACCAAAAGGATCCGGAGATTTTCGGGGTGAAGCGGGCGTGTTATATGACGCGATCAAACAGCTGAAAACCTGGGCAAAAAAAGCGCAGGAGGTTCCATGATTCTGGCGGCTGATTTTGGCGGCACCACGATCAAGCTTGGGCTCGTGCGTGACAACGTCATCATCGCGCGAAGCCGGCTGGAGGCTTGCGCTGATCAGCCGATGTCGGACCGGCTCGAAGCCGTGGCCTGCGAATTTGAGTCGCTCTTGAAGGCCAACGGTCGCGCATTGCAGGACTGTGCCGGAGTTGCGCTCGCGCTTCCCTTTTTAGTGGAGCCGAAAAGCCGGCACGTGTTCGGTGAATTTGGGAAATTTCCGGGTGCGACCAGCATCAATTTCAGCGAGTGGAGCCGCGCCCGGCTGAATCTGCCTGCGGCGATCGAAAATGATTTGCGAGTGGCTTTGCTGGGCGAATGGTCGGGAGGCATTGCGCGCGGCAAAGCGGATGTTGTGATGTTGGCATTCGGCACCGGCATCGGTTGTGCCGTGATTTCTGGCGGCCATCTTTTGCGGGGCGCGAACAATGGTGCGGCCGTCCTGGTTGGCCACAGCACCATCGCCGTGGAGCATTCCGTCGGGCGCTGCGGAAACCTTGGTTGTGCCGAAGACCTCGCTTCCACCGCCACACTCGCCGCGCTTGCGCAAACGCGATCCGATTTCGCCGGCAGCAAATTGGCTGGCGCTGCAAAAATTGATTACGAAACCCTCTTCACTTTGGCGGCCCAAAATGATGCCTGCGCTCAAGCACTGCTCCAGCAAAGCTTCAAAGTTTGGGCGGTGGTGGTGCAAAATGCCGTAATCGCCTATGACCCTGAAGTGGTCGTGCTTGGCGGCGGTGTGTTGCGCCGGCACGACCTGATCCTGCCCGTGATTCAAAAACATTTACGCCAATATCTACCCGGCCTGCCGCGACAAATTCCCGTGGTTGCCGCTGCTTTGGGCGATGATGCTGCGCTGCTCGGGGGTGAAATGTTGTTCCAGCAGGCCTTTTCCAGTTTTACCAAGTGAGAACTTCCAACTACGACAAATTTCCGTTTATTCAGGTTCCCGGCGGCGAAACCGCCTGTGTCCAGGGCTGGGCTGACATTGGCGCCCGCTTGCTCCAAGCCATAACGCAGCGGTCGTCAAAAAAAACCGTGGTTGTCGTGGAATGTTATCCCGGCGTGGACGAAGCATTGATCCTTGGCGAAATCCAATCACGCCTTGCGCCAGCCTTGGTGTTGACCACTGCGAACGCAATGTTGACGCCGGAAAATATTGATGTGCTCGTGGCTCCATTTCTCGGCGGAGACGATCCCGTATTTGGGTTTCTCTGCGGTCTCACACTGCCGCAGTTTTTCAATGAAGCCGGAGTTGGGAAGTTGCGCGCCAAGGTTGCAGCCGTTGCCGAAGGCGTGGTGTTGATCGTCGGTTGCGGAGCAACCCTTGTCGCCGAGCCGGACATTCTCGTTTATGCCGATCTTGCGCGATGGGAAGCCCAATTGCGTTTTCGCCGCAATCAGACCAGCAATCTTGGAGTTGAAAACCGCACTCTGTCTGCAAGCCTGCAATACAAGCGCGCTTTTTTTGTGGACTGGCGTGTGTGTGATCGTTGGAAGCGTCCGCTGATTGCCAGGTGGGATTTTGTGCTCGATACGAACAACCCGCTCGAACCCAAACTGGCCGAAGGCGAAGCCGTTCGGCGGGGTTTGCGCCATGCGGTCACCCGTCCGTTTCGGGTGGTGCCCTTTTTTGATCCTGCGCCGTGGGGCGGCCAATGGATGAAAGAGGTGTGCGATCTTGACCGCAGCGCAAGCAACTACGGCTGGTGCTTCGATTGTGTGCCGGAGGAAAACAGCCTGTTACTCGGCTTCGGCGATATTCGTTTTGAAATTCCGTCCCTGAACCTGGTGTTTGACCAGCCGCGCGCCCTGCTGGGCGAGACGGTTCATGCCCGGTTTGGTGATGAATTCCCGATTCGCTTCGATTTTCTGGACACCATGGGCGGCGGCAATCTGTCTTTCCAAGTGCATCCGCTCACGGAATACATCCAGCATCATTTCGGCATGCACTACACGCAGGACGAAAGTTATTACCTCCTGGATGCGCGTCCGGGCGCGTGTGTTTATCTGGGACTCAAGGACGACGTGGATTCGGCGGCGATGATCCGGGATTTGCAATTGGCTCAAGCTGGTGCCGGCCCGTTCACTGCGGAGAAATACACAAACCAATTCCCGGCCAAAAAGCATGATCACTTTTTAATCCCGGCGGGCACGGTGCATTGCAGCGGCGCGGAATCCATGGTGTTGGAAATCAGCGCCACGCCGTATATTTTCACCTTTAAACTATGGGATTGGGACCGGCTTGGCCTCGATGGCCAGCCGCGCCCGATACACTTGGCGCATGGGTTGGCCAACATCCAATGGGATTGCACCACGGAATGGACGCAAAACAATCTGGTAAACCGCATCGAGTCGCTCGGCAACGGGGATGGTTGGCGTGAGGAGCGCACCGGATTACACGCGCGCGAGTTCATTGAGACCCGGCGGCATTGGTTCACCAAAAAAGTGCCACATGATACGGGTGGCACCGTCAATGTGCTCAATCTGGTTGAAGGCGAAGAAGCGTTGGTGGAAAGTCCGACCAACGCCTTCGCGCCATTTGTGGTTCATTATGCCGAGACCTTCATCATCCCGGCTTCCGTCGGCCGTTATACCATCCGCCCGCATGGGATTTCAGCAGGCGGGGAATGTGCCACCTTGAAGGCCTTTGTCCGCCCGGGAGCCACGCTGTTTGGCGGAGGCAACAAACGGAAACCATTGGTGGAATCTTGTGATTTGGAGCAAGCCGATTCCAATGGCCCCAGTTTCTATTTGGCGCATAAGCCCCGGGCGATTGTGTAACCGGGATACAACCTCAACCGCTGATTCTTTTCAACGCAGAGACGCGGAGGCGCAAAGAATTTTTAACCACGGATGAACACCGATGGACACGGATTTCCTTTGCCGCAAGAGAACGCAGGGAACACAAAACTTTGGACACGAATTCCACGAATTGCCGCGAATCAATGGCAGGCCGAGCTTCGGCTACGCTGAAAGCGTAACGGAAATTAGCCCAGCGGTTGCCCCGAAAACTTTCGGGGCTACCCCAGGAAATCGTCCCACAAAATAATTTTCTCTCTCTCCTCGCTGAACGAGGAGAGGGCCGGGGTGAGGAGTGAATTGACCATTACACTTCTAAACATGACTATGTGTTTAGCATTGTGGACGCCGACCCGAAAAATTTTCCAAAATTAGGGAGCAACAATTTGCCCGCAGCAATGACACGCGAGCAAGTTGAAGTGTTCGATTTGCTTCAGAGCTTTTCTACGCGGGAAAAGCACTTTCACAAGTGGTATCAGGGTGCGCTTGAGATCATCAATTCACAATCGCCAGATAAAATTGCGCAGGCAGCTCACTCGTTGCGAGAATTATGTGATGAGTTGCCAAGTGCCATCGCTCAGATCCCAAAATTTGTAAACCCAATCTCAGCGGTTAAACCGTTTGGCTCGCATTTCTTTGAAGTAAAATCGCAGTCATACAGCGGCGGTTGGGAGGGAAACGTTATCAACCAGCCGCTTGATGAAATGCTGCTTCGTTTTGAAAAGATTTTTAGCGAGCCAGCGCGCTCCAAGCGTCTTGGTCGTGCTCTAACCGCCACAGACCCGCAAGCAAATGCTCTTTCCAAAGATTGGCAGCGCGAGCGCGACAAGGTTTTTGAGGATCTTTACGGCTTTTTTCAAAATGTAGCGCATCACAATTTTTCTCCCACGGAAGCCGTATTAAAAGAGAAGCTGAAGCTCTTTGAAGCCCTCTTGCTCAATTATCTCACTCCATGCACGGAGGCACAGCAAAAGGAATTGTTAGGATTGATGGCCGCGCCGGCAAGCGATGAAGCATACGCAAGAGTAAACGAATTAATTTTACACAAGACGGCAAACCTCCATTTTTTCTTTGATAAACTCGATAATCCCAATTGGCTTGTATTCCTCGACCAAAAGGGGGTTTTCCAAAAATTGCCCGGACCTGAGCCGACTAATGATGGCCGAATTATGTATCGGCATCATCTCCCGCTGATGGTCTTGACACGCCTAGCCGGAAATGTTCCCAAAGCTGTCACCGGTATTCTCATAAAGCTGCGGCTTCCAGATAATCCATATGTCGGAGATCAAATACTCCAGTGCATCGCAAAAATTTCTGATCCTGACTGTATCAAACAACTACATCCGCTCATCGCGCAGCTTGGCGAAGATTCGGCGCGGACAAGTTGGTTATGGATTCAGGAACTACTCAAATCTTGGACTGCACTCAAGGTGTTCCCTGAAATCTTTGCAGTGCTTCGGGCTTACTTAAATTCAGCAGTAGGGCAACTGGTCAGGCAAGATCATGATGTTCATGGCGTGTGGTTGGTAAAAGAAGTCGATCAGAAGTTTTTGGATGACCTCACGGTTCAATATCCAGTAGAAACTGGCGTCTTAGTCTTCCATGCACTCTCCAGATGGTTTGATTTGGAATGCGAAAAAAATAAACAGGACATCACATACGGCGCTTTTCGTTCATATTTCATTGAAGACTTCAAAACCACACCGCCACAACACCGCGGGGTGGAAGCGACATTGGCAAAGCGGCTCTTTTCAGCAGCACAACAGATGTGCCTTCAAGGCGATTTTGCCGCCATCGACAAGTTTGATAAATTATTGCGCTCGAATCCGTGGCATATCTTCCGACGATTGCGTTGGCAGCTTTATGCAGATTTTCCAAAACATACTTTGGAGCACGCCCGCGCTGAAGTGCTGCAAAAACTTCCTTTCTTAAATGAAATTGATTACAGCCGTGGCAGTCACGATTACGAATTTGCTCAACTTTTAGTCACTCACGTTAAGTGTCATGGAGATGCGTTTCTTTCTGCGGGCGAAGTTGAGCAATTTGTCGCTACCGTGATGAAAGGCCCAATCGACAGTGAGGGGAAACTTCTCGAAGGCGATAATGATTTTTTCTACCGAAAACAATTGTGGCCGATCTCTCCACTTCTTCGCGGAGCACAACTTGCCGCCTACCGACAACTTGTCCCTGACGATAACGAGATTCATATTAAAACTTACAAGCCACATTCATTCGGCGGTGTTTCTGGTTTTGTCGCCAGCGAAGCGCCCCCTGAAGCTGATGCTCTTGAGTCAATGAGCAATGAGCAACTTTGGAACTTTCTCAACACGTGGCAGCCTGCGGTTAGCTATCCGACATCCGAGCGTTGGGTTCAACAAGATGTGTCCGCGCTAGGGACAAAATTTGCAGCCACGGTTGAAAAACAGCCGGAACGATTTGCACCAGCAACCAAATGGTGGGAAAACATCAATCGTCAGGAAATTCTCAATAAGATTCTTGATCGTGGAGCCGACCGCGTCGCAAAAAAACAAAACGACGATAGAACTCCTGTCGTCGCGCCGTCAGAGACAGACTGGGCAAATTGGTTGGGAATCACGAAATGGATAATGAGCCAAACTTGGTCGAGAGATACCGGCGCAAGGTTTCTTGGCAAAGCATTGGAGTCAGACCACACCATCCCAGATTATTATTTTTTGGAGTTCCCCGAATTGTTGCGTCGTCTTGTTGAGGAAGCCGATCCTCGGTTAGAGGGGCATAAAAATTCGTTTAACGATTGGTTTACGACGGCAATCAACTCGATTCGTGGAGATGCAATCGAAGCTTCGCTCAACCTTGCCTTGCGCCAAAAAAATGCTGGCAAAGAAATTGAGCCTTGGATTTTCAAGCTGATTCGCTCGCGTCTTGAATTACCAGAAGAATCTCCAGCCATTTTTGCATTGCTCGGTGCAAAACTCAGATTCTTCATTCATTTATTCAAACAAGAACTTAAAGTCTCGCCAAACCTCTTGTTTCCCTCCAACAAGCCGGAACATCGGTCGGCCGCGATCACCGCGCACTTCAACTACGACCAGCCTTGGAATGCCATCATCGAGACGTTTCCCGAATTCATAAGAATTGCCCTCGACACCCTGCAAGCAACGCTTGTGGATGCAAAGGATGAAGATGCAAAGCAAAATCGACGAGACTTTGCTTCACAGCTCGGAATTCATATTGCGTGTTATTACTGGAGCGGGTCATTTGCAGACGATGCAGAAGGCGAAGCTGCACTTGATCGTTTCTTTGATGTGGCTTCCAAGAGCGCCCGAGCCATGCTCATCAACCAGATTGCGTGGATTTGGGAGAAGCACGGTGATAAACCACAAGATGAAAAAACCATACGCAAGGTCTTGCGTATTTGGGAACGACGTTGGACTCAGATTGAAGGAAAACTCAAAGGAAACAATGGCACATCTTCCGAATATGACAGTGAACTTGCTGAATCAATCGATTGGTTAAACTGCGAGTGCTTTCCATTTGAATGGCGTTTTGCTCATGCAAAACTCGCTCTTCAGCGACTGAAGAAAGCTCCACGATCTTATCGCTTGTTGGAAGCGATTGTAGAGTTTGGCAAACAACCTGACCGACTCGAAGCCGGGCTGGAACTTTTCAAAACATTGCTGTTGCGGCCAAGCGACGAGTTGCGCTGGTCAATCCAGCCTAAGAAACTTGAGGCGATCATTTCGTCAGGTATGGTGAGCGATAAACCTACGACAAAGAAACTTGCGGTGGAGTGCAAAGACCTCCTTCTCAAGATGGGATTTTCTGACTTCTTGAATCTTTGAAATGAAGCCGCCCTTGCTCCTCACCCCGGCCCTCTCCTCGTTTGGCCCGCCTACGTCTGACTTCGGCGTGACGAGCAAGGAGAGGGAGAAAATTATTTTGTGGGACGATTTCCCAGCGTAGGTGCTGGCGCACGGCCACCTGCGCACCAACGCTGGGCTGATTGACTAAATCCCTTTGGGATTTTTAGAGCATTTGAATTCGTGAAAATGGACTCGTTCGCGCCCGCTCACTCGGCCTCCGGCCTTTGGCTTTGCCCAAATTCCTTTCACCGTTTCCCAAACGGTTCAAGTCATGCAATTCGTGTCAACGGGTGTTCATTTGAATTCCGCTCCATACTCGTGCAACAGGAGCAGATGCACGGAAGAGGTCCAGGTATAGGCCTTGGTCTTGAGACCTTTCTCCGTTTTGGCGTCGAAATTTTCGTAATAGCCTCCTGCCTGCTTGATTTCTCCACACCGGCATCGAAGGCTTACTGCCCTCCCTGGCGTGTTGGATTTCTGAGTTTAAGCCGGTCAAAATGAGACGTCACCGGACTCCGATGCCAGGTTAAGCCGTATCTAGGCGGAAAACTTTCAACGCAAAGACGCAAAGGCGAAAGAGTTTAGAACCCAGAAACGGCCAGTCATGGGAGTCACCATTTCCTGAGCGCAAACTGCCGTAGGCCCGTCTGCGGGTTTCGCTGTATCCATATTTGCTGCTTGGCGCCTTTGCGTTGAATTCCCACTGCATGGTTACGACTAAGCCGGAACGATGCAGTCAAACCACGGATGGACACGGATAAACACGGATGAAGACCGGAGCAAAGACCACTTCAGCAAACTTGGCGGGAGGCACCGATCGGTGAACGCATTTTCGTTTCAGAAAGCCGTTTCCAATCCATGTTTATCCGTGTCCATCCGTGGTTAAAACTTTTTTCTACCGAATCGTTCCGGCTAAGGCAATTCAAAGCTGAGGGGCGCTTTCTGGTTCCAGACTTTCTCCAGTTCGCCCTTGGCGGACTTGACGCGGATCGTCAGCGATTTTCCGCGCCGTCTGACTTCGATGTCAAAATCGCGGTCGAAAGCCTTGATGTTTCGCAAATTCATGTATTCCCATCCACTGGGAAGCCGTGGCGACAGCGTGAACCGGTTGAAACCGGTTGGGGTTATTCCGAAAAGTCCCTCGGTGACGGCCCGGCAGTAAAGGGCGCTTTCCGCCGACAGCTGGCGCTGATCTCCTTCCGGCCAGGCTTCCACCGGATACGGAACATGCTCACCCAGCAAGCGCAGGTTGGAATAGTAGCTGAAGTATTTCGCTGCTTCATCGGTTGCGCTCGCGGCAAATAATCCGCGAAAGGCATACAGGGTGGAGCGGTCCCAAAATGTCGTGCTGCCAGCCTCGGTCAGGATTCCGTTCGAGGTCCAAAGCTGGCTTGAAAGCAGGGCGTTGACCGTTTCGACGCTGCGATTGGTTATGCCCATGGTCAAGGGGAGACAAATCCAGGAGCGCAATCTGGTATTTCCGTCGTAATACCGGTAGGTGTTAAAACCTTGAACGGTGGCGCCGAAATACGACTCGATGGCTTTTCCCAATGATTGTGCCCGGGCGCGATAAATGGCGGCCTCGTTGGTCAGACCCAGTTCGTTTGCCAGATCGGCGGCGGAACCATACGCCCCGTAGGCGAGTGAACTGGTGGAGAGATTCGCCTTCCCAGCTGGAAACCGTCCTTCGAGTTCATCACTGTCCGAAGCGATCACCCCTTCGGGCGTTTGCTTGCGTTCCAAATAATCAAAACACCAGCGGATCAACGGCCAGAGATCCTTCGCGGTTTCTCTCCGGCCATAGGCCAGGGCGAATCGAGACGCACCGTAAGCAATCATCGCCATGTCTCCACGGTCACCGGCTCCATTCCAAATGTCGACACCCTCGGCAATGATGGAGCTGGGAATGGGCTTGAAGTCCGGGTTGATGAACCGCGCAAAGTGCCTGAAGCTGTTAATCGCCGATTCGTTGCCGTTCAGGTTTCCGAGAAACGGAAAGAAGGGATTGGCATACTCAGCCTGGTCGTTCGCCCAAATTGCCGCGTAGTAAGCGCCACCCCCCGGGCCGTGCATCAATCCGCCTTTCGTATCATAAATGCTTTCGGCGGCCCGCAGTTTCGCAAAAGCAAATGCCCGGTTGATCGCCTCGTCCGGTGTTTCCAATCTCAGGTGGTCGAACAGTTCGTCCACGAACTTTTCGCGCTTCGCCAATTCAAAACCCGGGGCATAGGCATAATCCGAATCCGATTCCCGCCGGCCGGAATACACCACGGCGAACTTGAAGGCATCATGCGGCAGCAGGGTTTGATCCAGGACGTTTTCACCCGTGCCGTGCGCGACCAGTTTGGCGCTGATAATGTATCGCCCATAGACACCTTTGCTGGCGTCGGTTTCCACCACCTGCCCCCGATTGGAGATTCGCAGCGCATGCGGCTGGCTTCCCTGGTTGGTCACCGTGATGGTTTCAACGAAGGCGGGCTTGCTGGTGGAGGGAAACATTTCGCGCTCGATGCCTACACCGGACTGTGTATCGCTTTCCACGACCAATTTACCCCGCAAATAAAAGCGCCAGGGTGCTTCCTTCACCTCGTGGCCATCCACCTCAATCTTCAAAGCGGTCAAATCCTCGGAATCAACCTGGAGACTGGCATGCGTGTTGTTGGGAATAGTCCGGAGCATTGGAAACACGAACTTTCTTCGCAAGACCAGCTGACCGGTCCCGGACACTCCATACTGGACGATTGCCGATAATTGCAGGCCACTCATCTCGATGCGATCCAAATGCCCGCCGGCCTCTGGCTGAACTTTCCATTGAATCCCCCCGTCAGGTTCAAAGGCCCAACGGTGGCTGTTTTGGGCATGACCACTCTCAGTGACAATGACCCATGCGGTAAACGCACAAACCCACGTGATGGCAATTGATTTCCTCATTCTAAATCCAGCAACTTTCATTTGAATTCCGCTCCATACTCGTGCAACAGGAGCAGATGCACGGAAGATGTCCAGGTATATGCCTTGGTCTTGAGACCTTTCCCGGTCTTGGCGTCGAAATTTTCATAATAGCCTCCCGCTTGCTGAATCAACCGATCAAAACGTTGTGCCAGATCAACCGCCAGATCCCTGCGTCCGCCGCGGTTCAAGCCGTCAATCACGAGATACATGGCAGGCGCCCAGATGGCACCGCACCAGTAGGCGTCAGGGTCGGAACGGTAAAGCGGACTCGATGGCATTTCCGAGGCGAGCCCATACGGTGTCAGGTAATCGTCGAGTTGCTTCACCATGCTGTTAAACATTTCCGCATCCAGATTCTCGCCGAGCAGCAGGCTCATCATGGGTTCAAGCGACGTGGGTTGACGAATGATTCGTTTTCCCCCATCGAGCCGGGTCACGAGCCGGCCTTCCAGCCAGTAGGTCTGCCGGAATAATTTCAAATGGGCCGCCGCCCGATCGCTCCACTTGGCGGCCTCGTCCTTTCGCCCGAGTTGAGTGGCGATGCGAGCGAGGGTTTTCATTTGCAGAATGAGATAGGCCTGCAACTCCGGCGCTTCGTTTTCATCCTGGCCGCCGCTCACTGTGGAATTATCCCAGCCGGAATCCCAGCCGGCGTTGACCCCGGAAAATCCCGGGATGCCGTTGGTATTGTGATCGCGTTTCGTGAACCAAAAATCCGTCCATTTGACCAGCTTGGGATAGATCACTTTTAGTTTCGCATTGGGAATCCGATGCAGGTCCATCAATTTGCCCAGTGCCCAGCCTTGAATGGGTGGCTTCGTGCAACCCAGGAAGGCGTCCTCCGGGCCGGTTTTATCCGGGAGCTGGCCGTCCGCTTGTTGCAGGGCGAAGGGCAGCATCAACTGATCAAGGCCCGCATCCAAATCGGTGACACCCAGGGCCAGTGCATTGAAGCAACAATCCCATGGCCACAGGGAATTCATGTAGGCCTTGGCCATCAGCACGGGATCGGTCGGGAAATTTGGCGGTGTCGCCGGAGCGGTCGCATACCAGGTATTAAGCCAGGCTTGTCCGGCCTCAACGTCAAATCGCAGGGGCACGCTTGGCATTTTGCGGCTGAATTGCCGCCAGTCTTTCAAAGTAGCCGCTTCCACTTTGTTCCAATCTTCCGGCAAAGCCGTTGGCGCGTTCTTGAAAATGCGAATGGCCACCCGGCATTTGCCCTGTTTCGGAATAACCTCCCAACGCGCATCCTCCATACCGGCAAAACTTCCTTCCACGATCACAAGTTGCACCGTCCATTCACCCCAATGGGTGCTCCAAGTGCGCTCATCTTCCCGCACCAGTTTCTCAAAGTTATATTCCTTCTGCACCGGGCTGAGTTGAATCCCCAAACCGGAAGACGCAATCAGCACATCCCGCTCGCCCGATAAAATAAGACGCGCCCCGCCCTGCCCGGCTGATTTATCCTGAACCTCGAATGCCGCAGGCGAGGCCGAACCGGTGGTTTCGACTGCATGGCCGTCGCGGAGAAACCGGATGTTAAGCCATTGCGCGTTGTCCCACCCACCCGACAAGTAGCTATAATACAATCGCAGCGTGGAGGCGTCGCTCGGGTAGATCGCCAGCCACGACCCGCGGCGGCTGAACCAGTAGTGCTGGGGATCCACCCGGGGCAAATCTTTGCTGATCGATGGATGCCCTGAAGGTAGTTCGGATGCCCAGATGCAATCACCCAACATCAGCAAAGCAGCAGCCAGCAGAATTCCATATGGAATTTGGATTTTTAAGCGCGTCCATTTTCCTAAAATTGAATCAGGAGGATTGAATCTGATCATGGCAAAATGAAGCAGGCCCCGATTCAGGGCTTCAATTGCCTTTCAATGTGAGCGGCCACTTGCGCGGCTTGTAAGGCTACGCCTTGATCGTTGAAATGCACGTTGTCGCTGTGCAATTCGGGATGGCCCAGCATCGGCGCATTCAAATCATCCACCGGAATCCCCTTCGCCTCCACGATTTTCGCCGCGATGGCGTTGCGGGCGGCGATGCGTTCATCCGTCGCTTGTGTCTGGTTGTCGGGCGGCAGCGTCGGCGAAACTTTCAACGGGGTTGTGCTCGCCCAAATCAACTTCGCATTCGGCGCATATATTTGGATGGTCTTCAACACGGTTGCGAACGCCTGTTCATATTCCTTTTCGCTGTGCTGCCAGCCGTGCATGCCGTTGTTGAAATGGATGACCTCAAACTTATATTCACCGAGCACCATTTTGATTTGCGCGATCAGGGCCGGATCGGAAACAAACGCCGAACTGGCAAGCCGGCCGACGAAGGCTTTCCCTTCGAGACGCTTTTCCACTTCGGGGTAATAGGCCCGGGTGATCGAATCACCGATCAAGAGAACGCGTGGCAGGTTGGTTTCATTCGCGTGGGAAATCCAGATGTCACACCATTCGATGGATTCCCTGGCCGACGGCGGATAGTTCGCAGGTTGGGCGACCGCCAGCGAGGTGAAGCCGGCAAGGAGCGCCATGGGTAAAATTTGTTTTAGCATATTCATATTCGGTTAATGGTTTAACTTTGAAATGCAACATTGCGATTTAACGCAACTGGAGGCGGTAAAACAATTGCGAAGTTCCCGGGGCAACGGTGTTGGTGACGTGAAAGACCCCGTTCGCATCAAAAGCATTGGTCGCGAGGGCAACCCAGTTGATCAACGGCAGGCATACGTTGGTCGAGGCCAGAACCACGTAGCTGCCGGACGCGACGCCGTTGGTGCCGCTGAGAATTAAATTGCCGTCCGACAAGGCAACGCTGTTCACCACCGGCTGGGCAGGAGCGACGGCGATCTTCAACTTCCCGGCGCTTAATTGCGTCGTATCCCAAACCAAGCCGGCTGCGGGTGTGGCCGGGAATATATTCGTGAATGAACCGGCATAACTGTTGGCGCTGAAAATTTGAAAGCTGCTCCCCGCCGCCAATGGCGCGCCGCTGATATTTTGCAAAGACAAGGTTCCGCCAAATGTGATGCCTGCGGCGGTGGATTGGATGACGTCATTGGTGCCCGGACCGTTCAATTTGATGATGGTGGTCCCGTTAAGCACGATGGCATTGGTGGCTGAAATGGCGCCCGTCGCATTCGCGCCCGCGGTGATTCCCAGTGTGGTATTCGTTCCGGCAGGTGCAAGCGTGGCGCCGGCGGACACCGTCAGACCGCCGTTAATGCGCCCGATGCCGCCCAGCGTTTGGCCGCTGGCCAAGGTCAGCGTCTTGTCGGGCCGCCCACTCGCATCCAGACGAACTGCAGTTGAATCACCTCCGCCGAAAAAAAGCAGCGAGCTTTTGGAGATCGCGCCATTGCCGGTCAGCGCCAGCGTCAGTCCGCTGCCGATGACCGTCGGGCCGCTGTAGGTGTTGGAGGCGCTGAAGACCAGTTGATTGTTGGAAGCATCCCAGACAAATCCGCCCGGCCCGCTGATCACATTGGTGAAGATCACGGGACTGTCTTGGATTATCAGATGGGCAATGCCATTGAGCGTGTAAGTTCCGTTCATTGTCTGGCTGCCGCTGCCATAAAAATAATTCCAGTTCGCGCCATTTTCAAAAGTCACATTGGCGTTGAAGTAGGTGTTGGGCGAGGTAAGCACCTTGAAGGCGGCGTTGCTCAAAACATGGATGTTCCTGGCGTAACCACTATTCGCGCCGTAGGAGCTGTTCCAGAAATTAACCTCGGTGTCCACGATCAGCGTGCCGGCGGGATTGCCGAAACTGTTGCCCATGCCTTTGATCCCAAAAGATCCCTGGGCAATTTCAATGTCGCCGACATTGTTCGCCAGCGTCACCGTATCCCACTCCGCATAACCACCGGCCATTTTTAAAGTCACTTTGCAAGGACCGGCGATAGCGGAGCCATTGGCCAGATCCCAGCGATGGCTGCCGCCAAAAGTCGTGTCCCCGGTCAGCGTGATGTTCAATATCTGATTATAAAAATCGCCGCCGCTGTTATAGAGGGCGCCATTGCCAGAAACGCCGTTGCCGGAAACGAAGACCGATTTATTACCGGCCAGCATGTTGCCATAAAAATCCAGCGTCCCGCCATTGCTCACGGAGAGCGAAGCGACCGAGGTCAAGGCTCCGGAACCAGTTCGCAGCGTGCCGCCGGCAATCATCACCGGGCCGGTAAAATCATTCGTCGTGTTTAACACCAACGTGCTGGCTCCCTGCTTCAAAAGGCTGCTTGTGCCGCTGAGCTTGCCGGAGCCGTTCAGGGTGAAATTGTTGGCGCTGGAATTGACGGTGACGCTACCAGGGGCAAGCATGCCGCTGAGCGACGCCGTTGCCGGCACACCCGGCGTGTCATCAAACAAGACTTGGTCGCCACCAATAAAAACCGACGGCAGGTTGTTGGCGGAATTCTTCCAATTGGCAGAAGCCCCGGCATCCCAAACGCCGGTATTGTTTGTGTTCCAGCGTAAATCCGCCGGCACGCGGACTGCCAGACGAAACAGTTTCGATTGCTTGGCGTTCAAATTCACATTTAGTGAACCGGCGACCGTCAAAGTGGTGCCATCCCATAAATTGGCCACGACATAATTCCCCGGCGGCAAACCGGCGCGATTCAGGTCAACGGTCCGGGCGACGGAACTTGAACCATAGTTGAAAACGGCGAGACACCAGGTCGCGCCATCCTGGCGGACAAACGTGCTCACCGCGCTGCTGCCGGTGTTGCCTTCAACGGGCATAAAGCTCTGGCCGGCCCGGGCGACATCATCGATGGCTGCGTTCGTCAGATATTTTTGCGCCGCCGCTTGTCCGGCGGCCACGGTCAAGTCATCGCCGTTGAGCATCATCCCAGTCACGGCACCGCTGATGAGCCGGCTTTGCGCTTCATTGGTCGTCGCACCGTTGCCAAACACCATGAGATCCGGATCATTGAACTGGTATAAGTTGTCGAGCCACCAGCCGTAAGACACGGAGTTCATGGTGTATTCCGTATCGCCAATCAAGGACGTTTGCGCGTCGCAAGCAATCCGCCGGCTGTGGGCATATTGATACGGGAAAAGCGGGGCGATGGATTCGCTGATGAACATGCGGCCATTGATCGCATTGAGCAGGTATTGCATCCCCTGGTTGTAGGCCTGAATGCCGGTGGTCGCATTGGGATCATTATGAACGCCTTCAAATGCACCGTGCGACAGGAAGTCCAGCTTCACAAAATCGAAGCCCCAGTTGGTAAAGAGATTCACGTAATAATTGATCCGCTGTTTTGTTCCAGGATGGGTCGGATCCATGGCCAGTCCACCGTCGCTCGATTCGAAGTTCCCGTTCGCGTCCCGCAACAAGATGTCGCTGTAGTGGTAGGCATTGGTCGTCCCTTCGACCACCCAATTGGTCGCGTCGGTGGCCGAGCCGAAATAAACAAACGGCCCGAAATAAATCCCCGACTTCTGCCCTTTCGCGTGACAATGGTTCACGAAGCTTTGCAATTGCGCGGGGGTTAAATTGTCATTCCAGAAGGCATCCAGATTGATATAGACCGTGCCGCGATTGGCGAAATTGTTATTCATCAAATTGACATAAAAATAATCCGAGACGGCGATCGCGTCGGTGTAACTGATGTTCTGCTGAATGACGCCCCAGCTGTTCCAGCCAAACGGCACGCCGTTCGTCCAAGCCAGGCGGGGAACAAAATTGGTGTTCGCGGCGGCATAGTTATCCATCGTCACCCGCCAGTCAGCGCCAAAACCCACAAACATCGTCGGTGATGCAACCGTGCTTCCGCTGACGAAACCGTGCGGGGCAACATCCGCCGGCGTCGTGGCGCCGCCGTAAACATTCAGGGCGTTTAATTTATTGTTGGCGCCGACGAAGAAAATACCGGTCTTCCAGGTGTCATGCGTCACCGAACCGACGACGAGGCCGTTGCGGGTGGTGTTGTCATAAAACGCGCCCACTTCGTAGCTGGTGCCGGAGTTGTTCATCGGCATCGCGTTGTAGCGGACGAAACCATCATTGTCGAAAGGGACCACGAGGGCGCGATTGTCATTGGTGATGCCCAGGTTAACGCCGCCGGTCCCATCCACCACCACCGGCCCCATCCAGTTCGCCTTTAGATTTGAACCAGAAACATCCACGCGAACGAGGAAGCTGTCGTTCTGGTCGAGCGTGAAATATTGTTTCATGGTCGGCAGCCCGCTGCCGGTGGCGGTGACGACAACCTGATTGCTGGCGCTCACGGCGTAACTGCGACTGCTGTAATTGATCCCTTTGATGTATCCGGTGTCCAGCGTGACCCCGCTGTAGAAGGCGGAAATTTTTCTGGAGTTGCTCCAGTAAAAATCCGTGGTGCCGGCGGTCAGGTTGTATTCCAGCCGGACATTGCCGTTGGACATCACCAGCGTGTTGCCGACTTGTTGGAACGAAGGCGCAGCATTGACCGACTTCAATAAAGCCAGTCCCAGCAGCACCCCGGTAAAAATGTGTTTTGTGAAGCTCATTTCAATGCCGCCGAATTAAACCAACGATTTCCAACAAGTTTGACATGGATTTTTTTAATTTATAAAAAGCCCGCCGGACCATAAATTCAGTCCGGCGGGCTTCGTGCGTCCTGCACTGCTAAACATCTTCGATCACCATCGGTCTCAAGGCAATTGTTTGATGCTATAGAACCGTTGCGGCGTGCCAGGCAAAATGGCGTTGGTGACGCTGAAAGCGCCGACGCCATTAAAGCTGTTCGTCACCAGCGACGTCCAGTTAATCAGCGGTGTGGCGATGTTGGTGGCCGTCAGCACTGCATAACTGCCGTTCGCCGTGCCGCCCGTGCCGCTGAAGATCAGGTTGCCGCCGGAAACCGTCGTGCTGCCGATCACCGGCCCGGAACCAGTGCTGGACACCACGTTAATGAAGCCGAAGGTGTTTAATTGTGACGTATCCCAGGCAAGCCCCGCTCCTGGCGTGGCCGGGGTGATACTGGTAAAGGAACCAGAATAGCTTGCCGCACTGAATACCTGGAAACTGTTGCCATTCGCCAACGGCGCGCCGCTGACATTAACCAGATTCAACGTGCCGCCATAGGTGACGCTGGTGCCGGCTTGAACCTGGTCATTGACGCCCGAACCATTCAGCTTAAGGGTAGTGGTTCCGTGCAGAGCGACCACGCCGGTCGCCGAGATTGTGCCCGTCGCATTTGTGCCGGTGGTGATGCCGATGGTGGTGTTGGTTCCCGCTGGCGACAAGGCCGCGCCGGATGCGACAGCCAAACTGCCGTTGATGGTGCCGATACCCCCCAAGGTCTGGCCACTGGCCAGGGTCAGGGTCTGGTCAGACCGCCCGCTCACGTCCATATGCACAACGGTGGGATCATTGCCACCGAAAAAGATCAGCGAACTGTGGGAGATGGAACCGTTGTTGGCCAAAGCCACCACCGGGGTATTGCCGCTGCTGCCAATGATGGTTGGACCACTGTAAGTGTTGGACGCCGAGAATATCATCGCATGGTTGTAAGCATCGGACACAAAGCCGCCTGCACCACTGATTAGGTTGGTGTAAGTCCTGTTATTATCACCGATTAAAAAGTGAGCAACGCCATTCAAGGTAATGGCGACGTTGATGGATTGATCACCGCCACCACCATAGGCATACCACTGCGCACCGTTTTCCATGACAACAGTGCTGCCATTGAATGCCCCAGGTGCCCCAAACTGATACGACTGACCGCCGTTAAGCAGGTGAATGGTTCCATTCCATCCACCATTCCAGAAAATCAACTGGGAATTGGTTTGGACGGTAGTGACCGTGCCAGGATTTTGGAAGGCCGTCTCCATGCTATGCGACCCAAGCTTGCTTCCGTTGGTCAGGGTGATGCCCGCCACATTTGCGCCAATGGTCACCGAGGTCCATTCGCCATACGTGTTACCGTCGCCGCCGGTGCTGCCGGTGTTGCCTGACCAGTCCAGCGTCAAGAAGTGCGGGCCGCTGATTTGTGAGCCGCCGGCCAGATCCCAGCGGGCGAAGGAGCCAAACACCGTGTCGCCGGCCAGGGCAATGTTCACCAATTGTCCAGGATAATCGTTATAGCTGTTGATGATTGCACCTTCGCCATTTACCCCGGAGCCAGAAACGATGATGGGCTTGTTACCACCCAACGTGCCGCCACCGAGATCCAGCGTGGCATTATTGGTGATGGTAATGGAAGCGACCGAGCTAAAGGTATTATTCCCGGCATAAATCACGCCACCGCTGATCGTCACCGGTCCGGTGAGCGTACCCGAGTTGAAGATATTCAACGTGCTGGAACCTTTCTTAACCAAACCGCCCGAGCCATTGATGGTGCCGGAGCTGATGGTGTAATTGTTGACGCTGGAATTAACGGTAATCAGGCTGGGGGACACCGTGCCGCTGACGGTCACGTTGTTCGAAACTCCGACGGTGTCATCAAACAATACTTGGTCGAAATTGCTGAACACCGTCTGGGTGCTGTTGCTCAAATTAAGCCAGTCGGCGGTGGAGCCGGTGTCCCATACCCCACTGGTTCCTCCGGAATTCCATTTGAGCGAATTGGCGGCCAGCACGGTCAGGCTGACGGAAACACTATTGGTGGTTCCATTACTGTTACCCACCACCACGCGATAATTGACTGCGTCGCCGGCACCCGCATTGGTTATGGTCAGGGTTGCGTTGGTTTGGCCGGCCATCGCAACATTGTTCTTAAACCACTGGTTGGTGGTTGATAATGCACTGACCACCCCCACATTGAAGGTTGCCGTGCCCCCAAAAACAGCTGTTTGTGGCTGAGGTTGAGCAATGATAATAGGAACTGAACTGGCGGATGAAGTGCCTAATTCTCCCACGAAAAAATGATTCAACACCTGGGCCGCCGTCAACGCGTTGGTGTAAAGAGCCACCTGGCAGATGTTGCCTGCGAACCAACGGTCATTTCCATTGGGCGAGCCACGGCCGATCGCCCATGGGGTCGAAAAGCTGACGGCGCCAACCGCCGCCGGGTTGGCCTGAACCAGGACGCCGTTTACATATAGATTCCAATTTGTGCCGTCGTAAGTGGAAACTAAATACGTCCAATTGGTGGTTTGCACACCACCGCTGGCGGCGAAAGTATTGCCGTTATAGAGGCCACCATAGTAATTGCCGCCTTGCGCGCGCAGCGCCATTTCAAAATTGCCATCATAACCCTTGCCGATGACGTCGGCGGCCGGGCCGGACCCCACGGACGTGCTGACGGGTTGCGCCCAAGCTTCCATCGTGATCTGGTTGCTGAAATTCAACAGCGCAGGATTGCTGCCCGTGCCCAAGTCCACAAAAGAGGTGAACCCATCAAATAAAAGCGCATTGGGGATGAATGGCGAGGGACCGGGAACCGTGGCAACTGCCGGATCGGTGCCATTGTAAGTTCCATTGTTGCCGTTGCCTGACACATCCGTGGCCGTGATTCCGGGATCAACGTCGATATTCAAAGGATAGTAAGCCACCGGCGTGTCGCCCAGCACCGTGCTCTGATAATCCGCGCGAGCATTAAAGGCGACAGTTAATGCCAGTGCGATAATGGCCAGAAATCTGCCACAATGATGATGGGTCAGGTATTGTATTTTCATATTTTTTTTGGGGGGTTGGTTACAGAATGAACGTGAAATGCGCGTTATGGGTTTAGCATGCTGGCATAGCCGTTTGCCAAAAAGGCAAGGTCATTAGGACAAGCGGTGATGTCGGGGCCGTAGGTGTTTTTATTGGGATTCATGTCCAAGGCATATATCACCGTCCTGCCGTCCAGCCATTTATGACTCTCCGCGTGTCCATCGGCCCAGTTAAAAGTGCTGGTGCTGCCATGCCAGGCGGCTGGCCCATCAGCATTCAAAAACGATGCGCTGGTAAACGGACTAGTTGGATTTGGATCTTTAATAACCCAAGAACTTAAGTTTTCGCCACGCGGGTCATTCTCTTCAACCCATAAAAAACGCTCACTCGGGTGGGCGATGCCTGATTGCTTTTTTATCGGTCCGTTCGGCAAGGGCTCGTAAATGAGCCCGTTCATCCCGCCAGCACCTGAATAACTGCCGTAGGCGAAATTTCCGGTGATGGGAGGGCTGGCTGAATATGGCAGGTTAAACCTCAGGTCACCCGGACAATGCAGGACATTCACATTAGGGGCATATTGATAAAGCCCACCTTGCTTATATCCTGCCTGCAGCAGTGCGACGTCCTTGTCTTGAGCCGACATGCCTATCGTGTTTGGCAGGGTGGGAATAAAACTCTGCTCGTATCGCCATGGTATATCTCCAGTCGCATTTACGACGGTGGTAAAATTGATTATTCGGCCCTGATTATCGTCAGCATACATGTTCCAAGCCAAGGCGAGTTGTTTTTGATTGCTCAAGCAGGCTGCCGACTGGGCCTTTCTTTTGGCCATGGCCAAGGCGGGCAGCAGCATCGCTGCGAGAATGGCGATGATGGCGATCACCACCAGCAATTCGATCAGGGTGAAAGCGTGAAACCGGTTTCGCCGGCGCGATGGAAAAGTCATAATTTCAGACTCACATATAGCATGATTCATAATCTTCCTGCGTGAAGTGTAAGCGTCTGTCCCGGCAACAAAGATGGCCAAAACATCCTGGCCGCAATGTGTGCAAATTGTCATGTCCGGTGATCATGTTTGAAACTACATCACGATTATTTAGTGGTCTTGCGATTTTCTTCGGCGAAGAAGATTGAACATAATCTGCCAGACCCCAACAAATTCGCATCGATTCAAGCAATCTCTGCCGTCCGATCAGAAACAAAACAGCAAGCCGGCGCGTTGGTTCTGATATTTTTGGATTTAACCATTGAAGGCCATCGCCAGCCGCGATTTTAAAGAGTTGCCTGCTTAGCCGTATCTATGCGGAAAACTTTCAACGCAAAGACGCAAGGGCGCAAAGGCGCATGAGGTTAGAACCCAGAAACGGCCAGTCATGGGAGTCACCATTTCCTGAGCGCAAACTGCCGTAGGCCCGTCTGCGGGTTTCGCTGTATCCACTTTGCGTCTTTGCCTCTTGGCGCCTTTGCGTTGAATTCTCACTGCATGGTTACGGCTTGAGCCCGCCGGAAGACGCCCCGATTTTTCTACGCTCCCTTTGCCCTCCACGCGCTGTGACCGGTCCCCGGTTGCGCTCCACAACCTATGACCGCCCAAGAATGCGAAATCGGATTGTGCTTCCCCGGTTGTTCTCGTTGGGTGATGAAAGGACGGATCTTGGAGATTTAAGAAAAAATATTCACCGGGGAGACAGGCCGCGCTGATGCTTTCACCTGGGCAAAACGGCGGCCGTGCGACTCGCCGATTGCTGGCCGGTTTCGGCCGGGCTCAGTTGAAGCCAGTCCAAATCGGCAGCGCCACTCATCACCAGCCACTTCAGGTGGTTCGTGCCCCGGGTCAGCGAAATCGGATCCAACTTGATTTCACTCCAGGTGTTTTGCGGAATCGTCAGCTGCCGGGTTTGGTCACCGACAATGAGCTGGACCGTGGCCGGCCCGTTCCTCGCCCTGACTCTGGCACTCACCTCATACCTTTGGCGGGATTCGCTCCAGATGGTATAGTCGGTCCATTCCTTCGCATTAAGCAGAACATACTGGTCGGACTGCCTCCGGGTGGCATCCTGCGAGATGATGGTCACCAGTTCGGTCACACGGTAGTATTTCGAGAGCGAATTGGTGTTCAGGACAAAGAAGGATTTGTTTTGTCCATCCTGCCCATAATTTTCGGCTTCGATTCTTGCCGGAGCCCGGCGCATCATCGCATTGACCACTTCGGGGAAGAATGTGCAGTTTTCCAGCCGGATGTTGACGAGCAGTTCGTCCAGCGCCTGCTGTGCCGTTTCGCGGGAAGGCTTTTCGCCACCTTGAGAATAGGCAACCATGGCAGCCCACTGAGCCGGTGGCTTGACGGACAAAGGCGTGTTCTGCGTGTCCATCTTTTTCCACGGCCAGAACGACCAGCCAATGTTGTTGGCTTCAAAATACTCGGTGGTCGCCCAGTAGAGGGCGTTGTCTCGTTCGCCCGTCTCACCAACCCAGACCGGCGCGTTAAAGCGGGCGCGGTAGTCCAGGTAGCGCTGGATGCTTTTCACAACCGCCGGATTGTCCCAGCAATAATAGTGAAATTGATATACCAGGTTCTTGTCGAAAGGCGCGGAGAACACCGTCCAGTCATTCGCCCAGTCAACGCCTTCGACGATGATCATGTGTTTAAGATCCACTTCGCGGATGGCCTTCGTGATGCGCTGGTAGAGCGGCTCGAGCCGGGCTTTGAACTTTTTTGCCGCGCCCGTCCGCTCGGGCAGCGGCTCATTCAAGAGATCGTAGCCGGCGACGGCCGGCTCGTCTTTGTAACGATCGGCGATGAACTTCCACAAGGCGACGAGTTGATCCTGATACTTCGGCTCCATGAACAGCTCGGGCTGGTCATCGGCGCTGTCATCAATGTTCTGACCGGTCTGACCGCCGGGTGCCCCGTGCATGTCGATGATCACATACACCCCATTTGCCCTGGACCAGGCAATCAGATCATCCAGCAATTGAAAACCCTCCCCGGACCCGGCCGGCACTCCCGCCTCGGAAAGAAACAACCGCGAGTTGAGCGCCGGGCGCACCGAATTATAGCCCAGTTTGGCAATGAGCCGGAGGTCGGCTTCCGTGATGTAATTTTTCCTGAACCCGGCCCAAAAGCGTTTCGCGTTGTCCGGCCCGATCATGTCGCCGACCAGTTTTTCAATTTTCCGCGGCCGGTCCCCCTGCGCGCCAAATTTCCACATGTAACCTTCCGGCAGCATCCAGTTTCCCAACCCGACGCCGCGAAGCAGGATTTTTTCGCCCTGCTCATTGACCACGTCCTGGCCTTGCGTGCGGAGAAATGAAGTGACCGGTGCCGCGGCCTGTGAGGATTGCGGCGCGGTCCAGATCCACCAGGCCGCTGCGAGAATGCCGATGGAGAATCGCAAGCCTCGCGGAGACATCGTTGCATCGCTCATGCGCGGATGAACCCGACGGTTCTGCCACTGCTGGATGAATTTTTTCACACGGAAATCATAGGGTGAATCCGCCGCCTGCGACATCCCTCAGAAGAGGGGGTTGCCATCATCAGGATGCCTTGGCCGGCAAACCGTCTCACTGCCTGGCTATGGCTCTTTGCCCAGCCCCAGCCACAGCAAGCCATCAATGATCAGGCGATCTTGAATCTCATTATCAAAGGTAAAAGACAGGGTTTTGTTGGTCTTGTCGAATTTGTGTTCATAGTCCATGTCGTTATGCCCCATGTTCACATACATCATCCTGAATTTTTTGTTCGTCCAGACAACCGGATAATAACCGTCGTGCCAGATTTCATATTGCTTCGGACCGGTGCCGAGCGGAAAGCTGGCCGGATCAATGGATAAAATTATCCTGATGTCCGGGTTGGTCCGCAAATCATGCTTCCAGCGATACCATTCGTTCGGCGCGGACGTGAAGGTTTTCGGCAGGCGCTTCACAGCGGGATGATTGGTGTCTTCCACGCGCAGCACTGCCGGCGTGGGCCGCCAGGTGTTGCTGACATATTCGCCTGACCCGAGAAATTGATCGTGATACCAGTCCCAATTCTGCGGATAACCGGAAGGGGTCAGGGCGAACGCCGCGAAATGAAACCCCATCCAGGCACCCCCCTGCTCCATGTATTTTTGGAAGGCCGCCCTTTGGGCGGGAGTTTCCGGCCGCGTGTCCAAAAACAACACCACCTGATAATGCGAGAGGAATTCGGTGTTCAAATCATTCCAGTTCGTGGTCGCTTCGTAAGCAAAATGATATTGCGCCGCCATTTTGGGGAACCATTGGTTCGCCTCATGCACGAAACTGATATGCGCCAGATCATCTTTGCCGGTGTAAAATGCGATGACCCTGAACCGGGGCGGCTCGACCGGGGACAATTTCGAAGGATCCGACAGCGTCTCGTGCATTGCCGAAAGCAGCGACCGCTCTCCCTTCACATCGGAATCCAACGACCAAATCATCATGCCTGCCAGGCCTTGATCCACGACGTATTGAGCTTTCGCCTTGATGGTGGGGATTCCGTTATACCAGATGGTGTTTCCCACCTGATCCAATTTCTCCGCTCCGGGATAAGCAGCGATGATCTGTGAGTAGGCGTAGTCTCGTTTACGGAAAGCTTCACCAAACCCATAGCCATAAAAGGGAACGCCCAGAACCGCTTTTGATTTTGGCAAGCCACGATCAAGCCAATAGGACACGTTGTCTTTGGTGAAATTGAATGAAGAGTGCTGCCCGGGCGATTGGGGATTCCAATAGCCGGCTCCGTCATAGGCCATGATATTGACGAAATCAAGCTGCGCGAACACCGAGTCGGGCACGTGATCGCCCCCATAACCTTTGGATAGCGCCGCCGTCAGCAATTTGCCTCTGGACTTTAGCGCCTTTGACAGGTCCGCAATGAACGCGCCATAGTTCTGGTTGATCGCGGGTCCTTCAATGTCCACGTCCAATCCGTCCAGTTCATGGCTTGAAACATAGTCCACGAGCTTTTGGACGAAACCCGCGCGATTGGTTTCATTCAGCAGATGATCGTAGCGTTTGAGCAATGTTTTGCTGCCCGACGCCGAGCCACCACCGATGGACATGAGAACCTTGACACCGTTTGTCCGGGCCTGCGCGATCAGCGCCGAATCTTCCCGACTGAATGAGAGGTCTCCTTCCGCATTTTCGGGATTCTCAAAAGCTATGTTGATGTGCGTTATCTTGGAGTAATCAATGGTTTCGGAAAATGCGCCCAGGTCAATCCAGTTTGGCACGTAAGCCACGACCATCGGCTTCGCAAATGCGGCAATGCAAAATATAAGCAGCCCCAGCACGGCCCCGAGGACCGGCAGGCGGCATGATGATTTTTTCATGGTTTGTTTTTTCTGCGTGGTAACAGGAAAGCGGCGGCGGATGCCAATCCAGTCACTGCGTGACCGTGCTTCGCTCCTCAAGCCAGGCCAGATCTCCCGGATTGGGAATTGATGGCGCAATATCACCCGTCGGAACACCTCTTAAGAAACTGCGTGTGAAATCGGCTTGGAAATGAGTTCAAATCCCATTGCTTTTGCGGTTTTTTGGAGGGCGTTCAATTTCCTTGCTTGGAACTTCTTTTCGTAGTCTTCCAATCCTTGGCGGACATAGGCTTCTCCATGTTTGATCAGACGGAAGATGGTCCGCGCCAACTTGTGCGCAGTGGCGGTAACGCCTTCCGCTGCGCCCAGTCTGGCTTTCATGCGTCGATAGAAGCCGCCCAGAGCGCTTTGACTGCGCTCCAAAGAGCTGGCGGCGATGCGCAGAGCATCGGCGACCCGGTTAATCACCCGCCGCGTTTTGCTGCTGAGCACCTTGCCGCCGCTAATGCGGTTGTCCGGGCATAGCCCCAGCCAGGAGCAGAAGTGTTTTTCGCTTTTGAAGCGGCTCAGGTCCGGTCCCACTTCGGTGAGCAGGATCAGACCCGTCTGGATGCCGATGCCCTCGATGGCGGTTAGATCAACCCCGAACTTCTCATAGAGTCGCAGGCGCATATCCTGACCGTCCAGCTGATCTGCGGAAGGTCTTCTTCCCGGCTTGCCAGGTGGCAGCGGCTGGAGTTTCGGATCCACCTTGTCAGGCAGCGTGGCCGTTTCGCGCGCGATTTGCTGGTCACACTCATTGATCTTTGCCTCATAAGTGCCATGAAGCTCGTAGGCTTGCCCCAAGACAAACAAATATTCCTCACGATAATCGCCCCGGAGCGCCTGTTGGATCGCCGCGGCGGTGGCCCGGACACGGCGATCCACCAAGGATGCCAGTTTGACCGGATCGCGTTCTCCCTCCAAGATGGCTCCGATGATCGCCAAGCCACTGAGGCCCGTCACATCACTGAGCACCTGGGTCAGTTGAATATTCATCTGCTGCATCGCTTTCTGCATGTGTTGACATTGCGTGCCGCGAGCGCTGACCAACTCGTCGCGATAGCGCAGATACGTGCGCAAAACACAATAGGCATCCTCCGGCCGGAAGGAACCCTGGAGCAAGCCATAGCTATGCAGCCGCTGAATCCACTGGCAATCCTGCACGTCGCTTTTGCGTCCGGCGACGTTCTTGGTTTGGCGCGCATTGACCAGCACCACTTGAAATCCCCGCCGCTCCAGAATCTGGAACAACGGAATCCAATAAACGCCCGTGGCTTCCATCGCGACGCTGGTGACGCCGCAGTCCTTGAACCAATCGGCCATGGCTTCCAAGTCAGCGGTGAAGGTGCCAAACTGCCGCACCGGACGGTCGGAACTCCCGGCGGGGACGCAGGCCCAATGTTCGCGAGAGCCAATATCGACGCCGGCGGCGTGGACATTGACCGGTTCCCACGCCGGGCTGATGGTTATTTTTTGGTTTGCTCTCTTGTGTTTTGATGTTTTGCTTTTCATGTAGGGTGGCTGGTCCCGGCCCAAGAGTGGCATGAAAAACTGCAATCTCTTAAACAGGATAGTTCCGCAGGCTCGCTAAAGCCTGCGGAACTTCACTAATGAATCAGCCGAGAAACTTGGGGCCAAGCTTTGTAACGGGCATGCAAGCACCATTGATGAACCGGCCATAGCTCGCCGAAACCAGCGCCAGCCATTGTGTCAGCCGTCGCAACCCAAAGGAAGTTTCTTCCATGATTAGCCCAATCGTCGAGAGGGTGGGGGCTTTGTAGAACCATAACCCCAAACAAAATTTCAGCCTCGTCGGGGCGGCATATTCCGAAGATGTCGCTCCTAACGGAACTTGATTGGTCCTTGATTGCCAATCTACAAAGATGCCAGCCCTAACGGGCTTTCCCCGGAGCGTGTCGCGTTAATTTTATGTAGGAGACGAGGGGACGAGACTCATTTCAAATCCGGGGCTCCAGTCAGAGCCTCCTCACGTCGTCTCCTACGGGTTTAACGCTCGGCGACATACTCGCTCAAAACGCCGTTGCTGACGGTGCGTTTGACGTTTTTAAAGCCGCCCGCCTCCAGCGCCGCGAGGATGGTCGCAGGCGGAACACATTCGGCAATCGTGGCCCAGTAATATTGCATCAGCTTCACCGTGGATTTATTCCGGCGGCGCAACCAGCCGATGCGCGGCACGAGTTGCTGCATGTAGAAACGGATCAGCGGCAACGCCACGCGATTGGTGGGCCGGGTGATTTCCAGGATCAACACTTTCCCGCCCGGGCGCAACACGCGGCGGAATTCAGCAAAAAGCTTTCCCAAATCCTCCACGTGACGCAGGGCGTAACCCATGCAGACAAAGTCGAAGGCTGCATCCGCGCACGGCAATGCTTCTCCCTTGCCTTCCAGCAACGTCACCGGATTGCGCTTCCGATTCTCGGCCAGCATGCCCGTGCTGGGATCCACACCAATCACGTTGGCAGGATTCACCCCAAGTTCGAGCGCGGCCTTGATCATCAGCCCCGTGCCGGTGGCGACATCCAGCAACCGCAGCTCTTTCGTGAACCCGGCGCGCTGCATGGCTTCCCGGCGGTAAATCTGGTCGCGTCCGAACGACATCATGCTGCTCACCCAGTCGTAATCCGGCGCGGCTTCATCGAACAGTTCATTGATAAATTCCTGTCGTGCCGCCGGGGCCTCGTAGAATTCGGAAAGCGGCCGGTGCGGCGACAGCGGTGTCGCCGGCAAATTTGTTTTCGGCAATTCAGTCATCCGTTCACCTTGCCAACAGCCAGCGGGAAGTCAAACGCGTTTGGTCCTTTGCTTCTCCCTCGCCCCTCCGAGGGGAGAGGGTCGGGGTGAGGGGTGAGGAGTCAAATAAATTGATCTACCAGGAAGAACACGAAAGGAACACCATCCCGAATCATTGCCAGTTATTGAAACCGGCTAACGCGTGGGGCCGCCCCGGGCCAGATGCTCATCGTAATGAACACCGCCACCTATAAGGTTCGCCGAGTTGACAATGAATGCGCCGAATGCCGCCGCGACAGGACTGGACAATGTGAACGCCGCCTCCGGCGCGTTCACTACGCCATAAAAATTCGCAGAGCCGCTGTAGATTATTTGCGTGCAGGTCGGCAATCCGTATATGGTCAGTTTGCTGGCGTCCTGGTTGCCATTGACGATGCCGCCGCCGGACATAACCATGTTGCCGGCGGAGTAAATCGTGAGGCTGGATCCCGGCGTGATGTAAATGAAGCCGCTGCCGCTGACGACGACGGCGTTGTTTCCCGTGTAGGTGACATAAACGACCGCGTCGCCATTGACCACCATCTTGCCACTGCCAATATTCAAGGTGCTTACCTGATAATTTCCCGTGGTGGCGACGAAATTGTAATTCGTGCCATTGACTTGTCCGGCTGGCAGAGTGGTGGAATACGTGCTGAACACCGGTGCGGTAACGTCGTCAATCTGGATATTCGCATCGTTACGGGTGGATCCTTTAATGGTGGCACTGCCGCTTAATGTGATCGTGCCGCCGGGGCCGGTGGCCGCAACGCCGGCGATATAGCCGCCGCTTAAACTAATCGCGCCAAAGTTGGCGCTGTCAGTCAGGGCCACTGCGTTGGACCTGGCCGTCCCTGCACTGTAAGGACCATTGGCCGAATCATAACTGTCGAGGTAAGCACCGCCGCTCATTTGAATCTTGCCCTTGGCTGTAATGCCGCCGCCGAACAGCGGCAGCGGAGCGCGCGCAGCGCGAAAATAACCTAGGTCGGCTGGAGGATTGGTGATCGTGATAAACCGCAGGATGCCCGGGCCGGTGTTGGTGTCCACCGCCACCCAGTCCAGCAAATTGCTGGAGGCTTCAATGGTGTAGCTGACACCGGACTCGGCGTTTAGCGTGAAATTGAACCCGTTGCCCGACACGACGGGTGAACTTAAAACCATGCCCGGGTCTTGCGCGGCGAAGATCATGGATGCGCCCGCGAACAAGCCGAGCAGCACCCGCCAGCCCACGCGACTGGCGCGGTGTTCAATCATGCGCGGGACAATAGTCCATCGGCGCGGAATTACAAGCCCGCGCGCCCGGCGATGAGAAACTATGGCATGAGAGCAACAAGCCCAAGGAGTGTCCTGATTTGCCAATGGAGCGCGGATTGTCCCCAATCCGCAGCGCATGACCGGACAAAAGCCTTCGCTCCACGCGAGCCGGTCTGGCGAACTCGCTGCGAGTTGGGACAACTCGCGCTCCGAAATCAGGACACTGGCCAAACCCATGCGGATTGACGCCGCCGCCGTGCTTCTCTAATCTCGACCCACTTCATGAAATTCCACTGGCGCACATTTTGTTGTCTGGGGTTGATCCTCCACAGTTCGGGCTTCCAGTTGCACGCGGCAGAAAATAATTCACGCTCCGCTGCCGTGATCATCCACGTGAATCAAGTGGCCTACGACCAGGCGGCACCCAAATTTGCCGTGGTCGAAACCTCCAGTCCACTTCCGGCGGTGAGCCGGTTTCGCGTGCAGGACGCGCTGACTTTGAGCAACGTGTTTGAAGGAACGCTGACTGGTGTCCAGGAGTGTGGCGAGTGGTTTCCGGGGAAATATTTTTATCGGGCAGATTTCTCGTCCTTCCAGCAACCGGGCCATTTCCGGCTGGAGCTTGAGCAGCCTGGCAAACCCTGCAACTCCTTCGACTTTGAGATCGGGGAAGACGCACTGGCCGCGCAAGCCATCCCGGCCATCATTGGCTTCTACCAGCATCAGCGCGCGAACACGCCGGAGGAATTGAAAGCCGACCAGCACCTGAAACTTTTTGGGAGCACGAACACCGTTGATCTCCATGGCGGGTGGTGCGATGCCTCCGGGGATGTGAGCAAATATTTTTCTCATCTGGCTTATGCCAATTTCATGTCGCCCCAGCAGACGCCGCTGGTGGTCTGGTCCATGGCGAGCACGGTGGAGACCGCCTCTCCCCTGCTCGACCGCCTGAACGCAAAAACGTCGTTGATGGAGGAAGCCCTCTACGGCGCCGATTACATCATGCGTTCGCTGTCGCCCAGCAATTATTTTTACATGACGGTGTTCAGCTACTTTAACAAGGATCCCGAGGCGCGCCGCGTGGTGGGACTGCTGGCGGACAGCAAGACCACGTCCGATTACCAGTGCGCCTTTCGCGAAGGCGGCGGCATGGCCATCGCCGCCCTGGCGCGCGTTTCGCAGTGGAAGAAGCAAGGGGAATTTTCCTCGCAACAATATCTGGCTGGGGCGGAACGCGCTTTCGCGCATCTACAGGCCAACAACACCCGCTACGACGATGATGGCAGGGAGAACATCATTGACGATTACTGCGCGCTCATGGCCGCAGCCGAATTATGGATCGCGACCGGCAAGGAAGTTTATCGCGATGCCGCCCGTCAGCGCGCGAAAAATCTGGCCGGAAGAATGACGCCGGCAGGTTACTTCATCGCCAATGATTCCAACCGCCCCTTCTGGCACGCGGCGGATGCCGGGCTGCCGGTGATCGCCCTGGCGCGTTATCTGGACAAGGAGACGGACCCGCAGGCCCGGGCGACGGCGCTCGCCACCATCAAGCAGGCCTTGGATTACAATCTGCGCGTGACCGGCAACACCAACAATCCGTTCGGCTACGCGCGACAAACTTTCCTGTTTCGCGGGCAGGTCCGGGACGGATTTTTCATCCCGCACGAAAACGAGACCGGCTGGTGGTGGCAGGGCGAAAATGCGCGGCTCGCCTCGCTGGCCGCCGCCGCCATCGTGGGCGGACGTCTGGTTTATCCCGGCCCGGGCGCTTTCGGCATCAAACCGGAGCTGGCCGATTTTGCCGGCAACCAGGTCGCGTGGACCCTCGGTGAAAATCCCTACGACATGTGCTTCATGTATCAGTTCGGAAAAAATAATGTCCCGCACATGAGTTCAAGTTTTGGCCACGGCTCGGGACGCGGGGGCATCTCCAACGGCATCACCGGCAAGGACGGCCAGCCTGACGGTTCCGGAATTGATTTCAAGATGCACGCGAACGGCAACGAATGGCGCTGGACGGAACAATGGATTCCCCACTCCGCCTGGTTCCTGCAAGCGGTCGCGGCCATGTCGGCAACGAAATAAAAATCTCATGCGAACCACTTTCATCAAAACGTCCGCCACCATCGGCATTGCGGCAGTCATCCTGACCTTGGTGACTTTTCAAGCGTTCGCGCAAACCGACACCAACCGGTTTCGCGCCCTGGTGCTGGCGGAGCGCGGAGACCAGCACGAACCGTTCGTGGCCGCCGCGTTGGCATGGCTCAAGACCACGGCCACGAACGACCATTTCACCATTGATGTCTTTGAAAATCCCGACAAGTTCGACAAGGTGTTTCTCGCCAAATACCAGTTGTTCATCCAGCTCAATTACCCGCCCTACCGCTGGAGCGATGAAGCCAAGGCCGCCTTTCAGGATTACATCGAGCAGGGGCGCGGCGGCTGGGTGGGTTTCCATCACGCCACCTTGCTGGGCGAGTTTGATGGTTATCCGATGTGGCCATGGTTCTCTGATTTCATGGGCGGAATCCGTTTCAAGAGTTACATCGCCAAGCGCGCTTCCGGCACCGTGGACGTCGAGGACGCGGCCCATCCTGCCCTGCGCGGATTGCCTTCAACTTTCGTGATCGCCGAGGAGGAATGGTATACCTACGACAAAGATCCCCGGCCCAATGTGCATGTCCTGGCGCACGTGGATGAAGCGTCCTATCAGCCGCCGTCCGACATCAAGATGGGCGATCATCCGGTGATCTGGACGAATGAAAAGATGAAGGCCCGCAACCTCTACATTTTGATGGGACACCATCCCACCCTGTTCACGAACGCCGCCTACAAAACTTTGGTTCACCAGGCGATTCTCTGGGCGGCCGGAGACACGACGAATTCCGTGGCGAAATAAATTTAATCCGGCACCAGCTTCCGCAGATCCTTCGGCAGCCACCAGCGCAGCAGCGGCCCGCACATGGCGGTGGTCAGCAGCGCCATGATGACCAGCATGGTAAACAGTGCGGGCGTGAGCAATCCCAGATCGAGCCCGATGTTGATGGCGATGAGTCCCATGAGCGCACGGGTGTTCATCAGGGCGGCAACGCAGCCGGCTTCGCGCGGCGGCTGGCCGGTAAGGCGCGCGCCGAGGTAACAACCACCGAGTTTGCCGGCGACCGCGGCGGCCAGCACGAGCGCGCAGGCCAGCCAGGCTTCGGGCGACGCGAGCGAACCGATCCGGGTGTTCAAGCCGGTGTTCGTGAAAAAGATCGGCACGAACGCGACCAGCACCAGGCCGGAAAACCGGTCGCGCCACGCCTTCACCAGGCTGGTTTCCTGATGCAGACAAACGCCGAATAGAAATGCGCCAAAGATGACGAAGATGCCCAGTTCGTGAGTGATCAGGCAGCAAACGAACAGGCAGATGAGCAATATTGCGAGAAACGAATTCGACATCCCATGATCGTGCGCGCCGGTGATACCCTTGCGCCAGAGCCGCCGCAGCGCCGGGCCGATCCATTTTTGCAGCACCAGAAAAAATACCGCGATGCTGACAAGCTGCAGCAGCAGGTGGCCGACGTTGAAATGGCTCGTCACCAGCGCCGTCGCCACGCCGAGCAGCACCCAGCCGATGACATCGTCAATGGCCGCCGCACTGATGCCCATCGCGCCGATGGCGGTGCGCTCCAATTTCATCTCCAAAAGAATCCGGCCCATGATCGGCAGCGCGGAGATGGAGAGCGCGATGCACAGAAAAAATTGAAAACCAAAGCGCGGCGTCTCGGGTGCGAATTTTTCATGCAGCCACGGACCGATGACCAGTCCGCATAAAAATGGCGCGACCATGCCGAGCAGGGAAACCACCGTGACCGTTTTTGATTTCGAGCGCAGATGGCTGTAATCAAATTCCATCCCCACCTGAAACAACAGGAAGACCAGGCCGAGCTTGCCCAGGAGCTGGAGCGATTGCTGCGTTTCCTTGGGGAACAACACCGGCCAGTCCGCCGGCCAGATCAAACCGAGCACGGACGGACCGAGAATGATGCCCGCGGCGATTTCGCCCACGGCGAGCGGCTGGCCAAACTTTTTTCCCAGCCGCCCGAACAACCACGCGGCGGCGATGATCACGATCCACTGGATCAAAACCAGCTTGAGATGTCCTTCAATGGCGACTGGATTCATAAATTAGGTGCCCGCAGATAAAGGTTGGACGGCAGCGAAGCAAGAACAAAGACTGGCGCGGAGTAGCGGCGGGCGTCCCCGCCTGCCGTAGAGCTGCGGCGTCCCGCCCGGCGGAAAAAGCTGTTTGAGGAACCAAGTAACGAAGGGATCCATCGCAACTTTGTTCCTTCGTTGCTTGGTTGTTTATTTCCTTTCGGGGGTTTCCGGGCGGCGGGACGCCTGCCCTCTACGTCAGGCCAGAGGCCCGACGCTACTTGGCGTGAACGCCGCGGTTCGAAGATAAACGCTGACGCCATTCAGTCCGCGAAATTTTTCCGCGCGTGTTGGTTGAAAGCGAATCAACAAAATGCCATTCGCGCGGCACCTGCCAGGCCGGCAGCGATTGCAGTAAAAATTGTTTTAATTCCGTTTCAGCCGCGTCCGCCACGATGACGGCGACGATGAGTTCCGTCCGTTCCGCCTCACGGCTCGGCGCGCCGAACACCAGACACTCGCGCACCTGCGGATGCGCGAGCAAAGCGCGCTCGACGGTTTCCGGAGATAATTTGCGCCCGGCCACGTTGATCTGATCGCCCAGCCGGCCGCGTAGAAAAATTTGGATGTCGGACCGCGAACCGTCCCGGTTCGCAGCGCATGAAACCTGGTCCATCGCTGAACCTTTTCCCGCGCCCGCTACCTTTCCACGCGCTGCGGACGGGGACCGTCCACGGTCCGTCGTAACAATCTCCGCCAGATCGCTTGTCTGGAAAATTCCGCCGCCGAGCGAATCCGATTTCACTGGCCAATACGTTTCCGCCACAGCCCGACTGCGGACGACCAGGCATCCGTCGCCGCTGAGCGACAATTTCACATTTTGCATCGGCGCGCCGGCGAGCGCGGCATCCGTTCGCGGCGCTTCGCCGGCGTCGTAAGCGATGCCGCCGCATTCGGAGGAGCCGAGGAAATTATGAATTTTGATCCCGCGTGATTTGAAGATTTCCTGCTCCAGATTCACCGGCAGGGGCGCACCGGCGGAGATGGCCAGCCGCACGTTTGGCGGAATCGCTCCTGCCGCGTGCCATGCGCGCCACATCGCGGGCACAGCCGGAAGCGTGATGGCTGGCGCGGATTCCGCCGCACGCCGGATGATTTCCGGGAGCGGCGCCGGCGCGAGAATCAACGGGACGCCGTGAAGCAGGAGCGGCAGCACCAGATTGGAAAACCCATACGAATGCGCCAGCGAAATGACGCCGAGGTTCGGCCAGTCCGGTCGCAGGCCCATCGTGACGACGATATTTTCCGCGTCAGCCATGAGTTGTTCGGCGGTGAAGGCAACGAAACGCGCCACGCCGCCGGTGGCTGACGTGGATTTCAGATGAACGATGGACGGGGAAAGCGTGCTTACCGGCTGGCTCGCGAGGACGCTCGCCCCACCCTGCCCGGCTTCGAGCGGACAGGCTATTTTATTTTCCCGCCACGCTGCCAGCAAAGTGAAAATAAATTCCGGCGAATGGCCTTGTGGAAAGACCGTGCCGGTCGGGCCAACGGGCCAAGCCTCCCCGGCGGCAAGCAGCTCTCCAAAAGTCCAATGCCGGCCCGACGCCGTGTCACGCAGCGCGAGTTCATCGCCCCGTTCCGCCGCAATTTTCCGCCACCGTTCGTAAAGCATTGTCAGTTTGGTAACGCACCCTTAACTTGAGGCGCAAGTGAATTGATGATTTTGACGCAAACAAATTTGACCGGAACCGGCGCGCGACGTTTTGAATTCGAGCGCGACAGCTTCGCCTTTCCCAATGAGTTGGTGTGGGAATACCAGACGGACCCGGCGACCGGCAAATGGACTCTTGGCCCGCGTGATCCGAAACCGCAATACGCCCACCGCTGTTTCGCCCTCGCGCGCGTGGCGCGGCAATTTTATTATCACGCGCGGTTTGCCGCCGACCAGCCGGCGGAATCCGACGGTGTCTGCCGTCAGCTTATCCGCTCGGTGATGGCCCGGCATCCGCGGACACCCAGCCAGCCCGGGAAGCAGCTCATCATCCCGGGTTTTGAAGGGCTGCGCGAATTCAGCCGGGCGCAGGAAACACTTTTCAAGGCCGCGTGCGGCGGCGCCTGGCGCTCGTATTTTTTGCGGAGTCATTGGCGGATGGCCGTGCCCTTCCCTCGTGCGCACCAAACGCGCACTGCCGGGGAACTGGCGGTGGCGCTCCGACAGAACCGCCTGCCCATCCTTCATCTGGTGAAATTCCCGGCGATGACCATCAATCATTGCATCGTCCTGTTCAGTGCAATGGAAACTGCACGCGGCTGGGAATTTGAATCCTACGACCCGAACAATGCCGACGAGTCGGAGCGGCTCACGTTTGACCGGGCGACGCAGACTTTTTATCTTGAGCCGAACGCCTGCTGGCCGGGCGGCCCATTGAATGTCAGTCACATCTGCCGCTCCTGGTTCTTTTGAATCGCTTCGCGGCGGCGGGGCCGCCAGAACAGCGGACCGAAGAAGCTCAAACCACAGACGTTGATCCCGCAGATGTAACCGATTTTGTAGATGCGCCCGGAATTGTCCCTCGCAAAGATCTCCACATCCTGGCCCATCAGCAGGCTGGGCAGCGCCAGCGGCATCAGCGCCCCGTGCAACATGCCGTAGCCAAAACCCATTTCCCTGTTTTTGGGAAAAGCCCGGGGCGACGCCCAGCCATAAAACCAGCCCAGCAGAAGGGAGGCGGTCAAAAACCAGGCGATTTTTTTAAGCCACAATTTCTGGCGCGCGGTGAGGGTTGGTGCGGGGGCGGATGATGACGGCATTTCAGCCACAGCATGATTTTCCCTGCCGGTGGCGCGCAAGGAGAATTTCTAAAAATGAAAATGGGAGACCGGAGGGCGCAAACTTCGCGCAAACTTCGCCCTTGAAAAACGCTTTCCGGAAACGCAGGCTGGCGGCACCGGATTGCGAGAGCTGAATTTTGCGCGGATGGCGACACACCCTAAATACTGGTTCAAAGACATTTTGCACGCCGTGGCATTCTTTGGGGCGTTTGCTCTCTTCGCGGTGGTGGGCTCGCTGGTCAGCGTGTTGTGCGTGCTGCCGGCGATTTTATTTCGGGGGGCGCGGGCCCGCTTTTTTGGCCAGCGGCTGATCCATCGCTTGTTCCGGATATTTTTGGGATATACGCAGATGTTCGGCCTGGTGGAACTGGATGCGTCCGGATTGTCCGGACTGCATGCCGGTAACGGAATGATCGTGGTGGCCAATCACCCCGGCCTGCTGGATGCGGTGTTGATGATCGCTCAAATGCCACGGGCGGTCTGCCTGATGAAAGGGAGCCTGGCGCGGAATATTGTATTCTCGGGAACGTCGCGGCTGGCCGGGTATATCCACAATAAATCCAACCTGGGCCTGGTAAAAAAATGCGAGGAGCGGTTGAAGGAGGGAACGAATCTGCTCGTATTCCCGGAGGGCACGCGAACCGTGGGCGGAAATCTGCTGCCCTTCAAGATGGGATTCGCCCTGGCCGCGGTTTCGACCGGGTCGCCGGTGCAGGCGATCCTCATCACGGCCGACAGCAACTATCTGGGCAAAGGCCAGCCGCTCTTCAAGCTGCCGTCGTTTCCCGTGCGCTTTTCCTTGCGGCTGGGCGAACGTTTCCTGCCGGAGCCGGGAGAGGATGCAAAAGTTTTTGGCGGCAGGGTGGAGAATTATTTCCAGGAAAAACTTTCCCGCCCCGGCAAGAAAACTGCACCCGCGGCCCACGCACAATGACGCCGAGCCAAACCCATCTGGTCATCATCCCCAGCTACAATTCAGGGACGAAGCTGGCTGAGACCGTCCGACAAGCCCTGGCCTGCTGGCGGCCTGTCTGGGTCGTGATGGACGGCAGCACGGACGGCAGCGCGGCGGCGCTCGCACAATTCGGCGGTGCAGAAACCGGCCTGCGGGTTTTGTCCTTGGCACAGAATTCCGGCAAGGGCGCGGCCGCGTTGCATGGATTTCTTGCCGCCAGCCGCGAAGGGTTCACCCACGCGCTGGTGCTGGACGCGGACGGCCAGCATTGGGCGGCCGACATTCCCCGCTTCATGCAGGCCTCACAAAAAAATCCCGCCGCCATGATTCTGGGCGTGCCGCAATTCGCCGCGGATGCACCCGCATCGCGCAAGTATGGCCGGCTGGTGGGAAACTGGTGGGCCAATCTGGAAACGTTCTGGGGCGGCATCGAGGATTCGCTGTTCGGCTTCCGCGTTTATCCCCTCCGGGAATCCGTGCGCATTTTACAGGGCACCCGCGGGGCGCGGCGTTTTGATTTCGACACGGAACTGGCCGTGCGCCTGTTTTGGGCGGGCGTGCCGCCGGTCAACCTCTCCACGCCAGTCCAGTATTTCAAATCCCTTGAAGGCGGGACTTCTCATTTCCGTTATTTACGGGACAACTTGCTGCTCATCCGGCGGCACACCTTGCTGGTGTTCGAGATGCTGCCGCAAATGCGGCGGATCTGGAAATTACGGCAACAAGCTCGGCAAATAACCGGACGTTCCACCTTAAAATAACAACCTTTCGGTGCTGGCCGGTCTATTGTTCGACGCTCTTGACTTTGTTGTCTTCAAAATGCACGACGAACGTGCCGAACGTATTCCGCCAATAACGCCATTGATTGCCTTTCAGCGTCGGTGTCTGATGCTTCGGCGGATAACCCAGGGAAGCGATAACGGCATCCTTGCTCATGCCCGGCTCCACCTCGCCCGCCTCAATGCTGTTCTTTTCTGTGGCGCTGAAATGCGCAAGGTCCAGGGGGGTTTTACCCAGGGTGCGATGAAAGATGCCGACGATCTTTTCGCCGGAATACTTTTCCACGTTTTCAATTTTCAAGCTCGTGCCGTCCGGAAGTGTGACAATAATTTCCTTCTTGCTGGCCTTCACAAAGGTGACCTCCGTGTTGACCGGCACAAAGGTGCCGCTCCGATAATTGGTGGTGCGGTGAACCTTGTCCTCGTAAAACAGACTGAATTGAGTGTAGAGTTTGTCACCTTTGACGGCCGAAACGGCATTGGTGTCCGCCGCGATCAACGGCTGGGAAGATGCAAATAAAATTCCGCACGCCATGGTCAACGCCAAAATGAACAGCTTTGAAAAGTTCTTCATGCGCGGAAAACTTTCATATCTGGATGTCATGTCAATTTAAAACTGAGATGGACGTGAACCGCGTCGTATCCGAAACCACCCAACCCTGGCCCGGCCGCTGGTTTTTCACCCGCCGCCGGCTGGCGCTGTTTCTGATACTGGGCGTTGGGGTGACCACGCCGGTCCTGCTTGCATCCAATTGGGATCACAAGCTGTTTTTCATCAGCCTGGAGTTGGCCACAAAATTTCTGATCGTCTATCCGGCCATCCGCGCCAATTGCCGCTGGTTCGGTCCGGTGGTCACCCGTTTTCGCACGCCGGAGAAAGCCGTCTGGCTGACGATTGACGACGGTCCGCATCCCGAGGACACGCCGGCGTTGCTGAAGCTGCTGAAAAAGCACAACGCCCGCGCGACCTTTTTTGTGATTGGCGGGCGCGTTGAAAAATATCCCGAACTGGCGCGCGCAATTGTGCGCGAAGGTCACACGCTGGCCAATCATTCCCACACGCATCCGGCTTTGTTCTTCTGGTGTCTGCTCTCACCCTGGTTGTCGCGGCAGATTGACCAATGCACCCAGGCCCTGCACGCAGCCACCGGCGAATCATCCCGCTGGTTTCGCGCGCCGGCCGGCATGGCCAACCTGTTTCTGCATTTTTTGCTCCGCGACCGCGGAATGAAACTCATCGGCTGGACGGCGCGCGGGTTTGATGGAGTGCTCCGCGACACGGACGCCATGGCCAGCCGGATTGGCAAATCAATCCAGCCCGGCACGATCATTCTGTTGCATGAAGGCCGGCGCGACCGTGAGGGCCGGGCGATCAATTTGATTCTGGCCGAAACCATTCTGAACCGGCTGACGGCCAAGGGCTACGTGTTCATCGTGCCCGAAGAAAATGATTTCCGGTGAATCCAGGCTGGCGCGTTGTTTGCAGTTGAACGGAACGCCGAGCACCGCCTCGGACCCCCGCCGGGAGCGCCGGCGGCTCGCCGGCCAGTTTCTTAACACCCCGCCGGCGCTCCCGGCTTTTGCGACGGAAGCTTGTGTTCTGTTCCGACTTGGCATATTTGACATCATGTTTTTGCGTCAACGTTCCACGCAAACCGAATATTTTGATCTGCCCGACCGCGCGGAGGCGGAGATCGCCGCGGAGTTCCGTGAACTCAACCGCATCAACACCCTCTTTCGCTTCTCGCATCCGTTCGAATCGGTGTTGCCCGGATGGCTGGGCCGGGCGAATTGCGAACACCTCAAAATCCTCGACGTGGGCGCCGGCACCGGACTGCTCGGCCAGACGCTGACCACCTGGGCGCAGAAGCAGGGCTGGCAGTGGCAGTTCACTCATCTGGACTCCAACCCGGTCGCCCTCAAGCTTGGCGGCCAGCCGGACAGCGTGGTCGGTTCGGCGCTGCAATTGCCCTTCGCCGCCGGCAGCTTTGATCTCGTCGTCGCCTCACAAATGACCCACCACCTGACCAATGAACAGGTCGTCACGCATTGGCGCGAAGCGTGGCGGGTCACCCGTGACGCGATTTTCATCAGCGACCTGCACCGCAACGCCCTGCTTTACACCCTGGTCTGGATCACGCTGCAGCTGATGCGGTCGCATCGGAGCACGTTTGAGGACGGTTTGATTTCGGTGCGGCGCGGTTTTCAGTTGAACGAGTGGCGGGATTTGGCGGGCCGCGCCGGAATTCCGGCGGCCCATGTCTGGCGGTATCATGGCACCCGGATCGTGTTGCAGGCGCGGAAAAAGATTTCGTAAGCCGGCCGCAACCTGCCGGGTCAATCCGCGTTGTTCGGATGCAAATCGTTCTTGATCACCGAACCGTCGGCGCTTGAAAGCGTGATGCTGCCGATGCCCGTGTCGTCATCGGGATTTTTGAGCTTGGCGGCCCAGAGGCTGACACGCCACTGCGGACCGAGGTCGCCATGTTCGAGCTTGAGCTGGGTGGCCTTGATGGTGAGGTTCTTGAGCAGCGGCTGCTGGGTGGCAAGCTTGATCGCCTGGTCGGAATCAATTTTCAGCTTCGCCGTATCCAGCGGGTCTTTGTCTTTGCCGATCAATTCCAGAATCCGCCCCGGGTGCGACACGTCCATTTTCTGGCCGGCGCCGAATTTCACCTGGACGGCCTTGAACGTCGAGTCGGGATCGTAATACACCACATACCAGATGTCCGGCGTGAGGCTGGCCACGGATCTTTCCGAGCGGATTTGCACCACCTTGTCCTTGGATTGCACGCCGACATAATCATTGCCCAGCTTGACCAGTCGAAACGCCGTCGGCCCGTCCGCCAGCGCCAATTGCGTGGCGGCGAACATCATCAACGCGCCCGCAAAAATCGTGCGGGTCAAAATCTGGAATTTCATCTTCACGGTCGTCACACCTTAATCCGACTGTCTGCCGGCGGCAACGTTCAAAACAAACCGGCCATTCAGCACAGGGACCAGGCCTGGTTCACCGGCGGTTCTCTGGCGGGTTTTGGTTTTTGCCATGGGAAATTCACCCCATTGGTTGCGTCCGCCCGTTTCGCCTATTATCATCAGCCAGTGTCAAGTCACAGTTACTTTCCAACGGAGTCGGACCTCGCTTTGAGCGGCGCGGCCCAGCAGGCGTTTCATGAACGCGCCGCCGCCGCGACGCGCCAGACGTTCGGCAATGAAGTGTTCGTGCGGGCGGTGGTGGAGGTCTCGAATTTCTGCCGCGAAAACTGCTCCTACTGCGGCATGCGCCGCGACAATCGCCAGCTTGCCCGCTATCGCGCCAAGGCGGAGCAAATCGCCGAACTGCTGATCGAGCAGCGTCCGTCCAGCGTGACGGACGTGAACATCCAGACGGGTGAGGATCCCGTGGCGGTGCACGAAGTCGTGCTGCCGCTCATCAAAACCCTGCGTCGTGAAACGTCGCTCGGCATCAGCGTCTGCCTGGGAACCTTGTCGGCGGAACTTTACGCCGAATTGCAGTTCGCCGGCGCGAGCATCTTCATCATGAAATTTGAGGCCGGCAACGCCGCGCACTATGAGCAGCTCGAAGCGCCCGGCACGCTGGCCGAGCGACTGCGGCACATCCGCGTGCTGGCGAAAAATCATTGGAACGTCAGCTCGGGCTTCATCGCCGGACTGCCAGGCCAGACCCTCGCCGACCTGGTGAACAATCTTGAGTTGGCCCGTTCACTGCCGCTGAACGGCTGCAGCGTCAGCCCGTTCATTCCCGGCGAGGACACGCCGCTGGCCGGGAATCCGACGGCCAATCCGGACTGGACGTTTAATTGTGTGAGCGCGTTGCGGCTGATGCGGCCGGACTGGGTGATCCCGGCGGTCAGCGCGTTCAATCTGGCGGCACAGGACGGTTACCGGCGCGGCCTGCGCGCGGGCGCCAATCTGGTGACGATCAACCTGACGCCGACGGATCAGCGCGGCGATTACGTCATCTACAAGCGCGACCGCTTCATCATGACCGAGGAACGCGTGCTGACGGCGATCGCGGCGGAAGGACTCGCGCCGGCCAGGTCCGGGCTCGCGACTTTCTACCGGTCGCCGGATGGGATCAAGGCTGAAGGCCAGTCCAAAATCATGGTGCATTCCTGAGAAGCCCGTGTTGTTTCCCCCGCCAAAATCTTCCGCCGCTGCGCAACCCCGTCGCGTCGTCGTCACCGGCGCCGGCATCGTCACGGCGCTCGGACTCGGCTGGCAAGTGAATGCCGAGGGGTTTCGCTCCGGACGCCGCGCCTTCCGGCCCGTGACCCTGTTTGATGTTTCCCGGCAACGCGCCAAGATCGCGGCTGAGATTGCTTTGCCTGCGGAACTTCCAACCACCCAACTTTCCGCCAACACCGCGCGCCGGCTGGATCGCGCCAGCCGGATGCTGTTGTACGCCGCTCATGAAGCGTGGACGCAGGCCGGCTGGGAGCCTTCGGACAATTTGCCCTTGGTGCTGGGCACGACCAGCGGCGAAATGTCGCTCGGCGAAAAATTTCTACAGCAAGCCATCTCACTGCCGGCACATCATCGGCGGCAGGCGACGCGCATCGTCCACTATCAGGTGCAACAGCAGGGACTCAATCTGGGCAGCGCCTTCGGCTTTCAGGGCCCGCTCACCACCATCTCCAACGCCTGCGCCTCCGGGGCGAACGCCATCGGCCATGCCTGGGAAATGCTGCGCTCCGGCCGCACGGAAAAAGTTTTGGCCGGCGGTTACGATGTGTTGTGCCAGTTGACCTATGCGGGATTTGATTCGCTCCAGGCCCTTTCGACCACACCCTGTCGTCCATTCGACGCGCAACGCGACGGCCTGACACTCGGCGAAGGCGCGGCCGTCCTGACCTTGGAAACGCTCGCCCACGCGCAAAATCGGGGCGCGGAAATCCTGGGCGAACTCATCGGCTACGGCGCGGCGACCGACACGCATCATCTCACGCAACCGCATCCCGAAGGCAAGGCCGCCCTGGCCGCAATGACCGCCGCCTGTCTGAGCGCCAATCTTGCCCCGGCCCAAATTGATTACGTCAATGCCCACGGCACGGCCACGCCGCACAACGACGCGACCGAAGCCGCCGCGATCAATCGCTGGGCGGGCGAACGCGCAAAAAATCTATCCGTCAGTTCGACCAAATCCAGCATCGGTCATTCGCTGGGCGCGGCGGGCGCCATTGAAGCGGTCGTTTGCCTGATGGCCTTGCGCGGTCAATGGCTGCCGCCGCAGGACGCCACCGGCACGACCGATCCCGCCTGCCAGTTCCAGATCGTGCGCGAACCGGTGGATGTGAAAATCGAAACGGCGCTCTCCAACTCGTTCGGCTTCGGCGGCGCAAACGCCACGCTCATTTTTCGGAGGTGGCCATGAACCGGATTTTTGTCTGCGGCCTCGGCGCGGTTTCTCCGGCGGGCTGGGGCGTTGAAAAGCTGAGCGCGGCCCTGGACAAGGGTGAGCCCATCCCGGTGCAGAACATCACGCGGCCCGGCTGGGAAAAACCGTTGTGCGGCCGCACGGTGCCGCCGCCCGAAAAGCGCCCGGATTTTTTCACCCATCCGCGCTTGCGGCGGGCGGGCACCACCACGCAGCACACTGTGGCCGCCGCGCTGGAAGCACTCGGTGCCGATGCGGCGCTGGTCCAATCCGGCACATTGCGGCTGGGCATCGTGGCGTGCACGATGTCCGGCAGCGTCGCGTATTCACGGCGGTTTTACGAGGAGGTCTTACGCGAACCGGCGATGGCCAGTCCGCTGATCTTTCCGGAAACGGTCTTCAACGCCCCGGCCAGTCACCTCGCCGCCTATCTCAACACGCATGGAACCGGCTGCACGCTCGTGGGTGACGGCGGAACCTTTTTACAGGGATTAACGCTGGCGGCGGACTGGCTTTTGAGTGACCAGGCGGATGGCGTGATCGTCGTGGGCGCCGAGGAAATGGACTGGATCGCCGCCGAAGCCATGCGGCTGTTCCACCGTTCCGCCATCCGCAGCGGCGGGGCCGGCGCCGTCTATTTGCGCCGGGAAAAATCCCCGATGGCCGGCGCCGAACTATCCGCCGTCACGGATTCGTTTTTGTTCACGCAAAACCAAACCCGCACGGAGGCGGCGCGACGCATGCGGGCGCAGTTGCCGGCGGATGCACCGGATGAATTGCTGTGCACGGGTGCGCAGAACCTGTCGCGTCCGGACGCCGCGGAAAATCTGGCGTGGCGCGATTGGACCGGCGCCCGGCTCGCGCCCAAGACCATTCTGGGCGAAGCGTTCCTGGCCTCTGCCGCCTGGCAATGCGTCGCCGCGTGTGCGGCCCTGGCGCGCGGATGTTTCTCCGCCGCGAACGTCAGCGTGGTCGGAACCAACCAGCAGGCGATTGGCGCGCGTTTTCTGGCTTGCGCCAAGACGGCTGAAATCACAGGCTCCGGGCAGAAAGCGGTCGGTGACATTTGAATTTTCCATGAGCAACGCGATTGAATTAAACCAACAGGTCAAACAAATGCTGGTCGAGAATCTGATGCTGCAGATCAGCGCCGAAGAGATCGGCGACGCGCAGCCGTTGTTCGGGCCGGACAGTCTGGGATTGGATTCGGTGGACGCCCTGCAACTGGTCGTCGCCTTGGAAAAGGATTACGGCTTGAAACTTGCCGACACGGAAGCCGCGCGGAAGACCATGCAGTCCGTCAACACGATCGCCGCCGCAATCCGGGCGCATCAATCCCTGCCAAAATAAGCGAAACGGGTTAAACTCTGCAGCCGCCGGAGTGCGCCCGTCCCCGGGCGCTGCAACGTGAGAGGGAATGGCGATTGAAGAATATTCCGCAGCTTGCATAAAGGAAGTGGCGCGGAAAACAATGTAGTCCGTGAACACGATCGTCGCCGCAATTCAAGCGCAACAATCCCTGCCAAAATAATACGAAACGATTGGGTTTAGGGAAACTGGTCGGCGATCTTTGGGCCATGGTTTGCCATTCATCCTGACCCAGAATTGCCGGTTGCCAGCGAACGAAAGCCGGACGAGCTGATTTTTAGAATTTTATTTCGGCGATAATCCTTGAGAGAAATTCGCCAGTCCGCTTTCATAAGCCCATGAAAATACCGGCAGTTGGAAAAGTCAACTGTGCACGATATCGTGCACGCACGCTGCCTAATCAATAATGTTAGGCGGCTTGAGCGTTTATGTTTTCATATCGTCCACCCAAGAGTAGTTGCTGGGGTCATGCCATCCGCCCCAGCGACCCACTCAAAGCCAAGCAGAAGGTCAACGCATTCTTTGAGACTTATTTTGAGCGCCTAGACCCGCAGTGGGACACGACCAGACAGTTTACATTGTCTTTGACTTGGAACGCTTCAGCTTTACCAAGCGTCGAGTCGCCAGACTATTTACAGCAGCGAGTTTTGTTTTTAGTCACAGGCAATCGGATCATGTTTGCGGGAGGTTTGTGGATTCCGATTTCATTCACAGAGCCTACATCTTACGAGTTTATCAGGAGATTTAGTGGAGACGCACCATTCAAGATGAGTGCCAAGCATTTCAAGGTGGGCGTGCTTGTTGGGCAGGATTTGGGAACATTAAGGAAGCCTGACGCAGAGATTGCCGCGCGCTTGCAGTCGGTTTTAGTTTGAGATATGAAGATAGCGCGGCCTAACCATTCACCGGAGCCGACACCGATTGGCGCAATGAGTCCGCTTTCGCGGTCAGCGTCACCGGGTTCGGCGCGGCTCAGTTCTTGTCGTTAGCCAGCATCGAGCATCTTTCGCATATGGGCATATTCAAGAAGCTATTCGGGCAGAAGGACGACACCGGAGAGACACCGGAGTTCAAGGCATTCATCGAGGGCAGTATGGAGGGTTTACGACTCCAGACCGAGGCACATCAGAACACATGGCACTTTGGCAAAGAGGAGCGATGGGATTTTGCGCAGGACACAGGTGAGTTAGTTTTTACTTTCCCCGACATGATTGTTCGCGCACCGGCTCAGATTGTTGGTTCCTTTGATAGTCAGGCAGGCACTTGGATGTGGGCTTGGGCAAATTCGTCCATCGCAGAGCCTCTTGCGCGGGATTCAGTCAAGGCCCGAGAGTATGGCGAGCAGCATCACATCAGGCGTCTCACGGCGCCTAGTTGGTCAGCCGAGGAGACGGACGGTTGGCACATGGCAGCCCTCGCTAATCGGCTGTGCGAGTCGAACGGCATTTACCGCGGTCCAGCAGGCACGTCGTTTGTTTTTATCACCTTTGGAAAGGTTCAGTTGAGCAAGAAACCATGAAGCTGGCTATCGCTGCAGGCAACGCGGGATGGCGCCTTCAGTTTGTCGAGAAGTCGCTGGTTGGCGGCTGTCATCGACCCCGCGTGCCTGATCTCTGGACGTTAGGCCACATCAGGAGCACGTAATGCGACCCCTTCGGTATTCCATCAACGTCACGTTGGACGGCTGCGTCGATCATCGTGCAGGTTCCACAGACGAAGAACTGCATCGTTTCTGGGCCGAGAAACTCGCCCAAGCCGATGCCCTGCTCTTTGGCCGGGTCACTTACGAAATGATGCAGGCCGCGTGGCGGTGGCCGACAAATGGGCTGCGGCCCGAATGGATGGCCGAGTGGACGGAACCCTTCGCCCGCACGATCGACGCCGCAAAGAAGTATGTCGTGTCGAACACGCTGGAGCGGGTTGATTGGAACGCGGAGCTGCTGCGCGGAGATTTGGCCAAGGCCGTCGAGGAGCTCAAACAGGGAACAGGCAAAGGGCTGTTCGTGGGAGGCGTGACGCTCCCGCTGGCATTGGCGGAGTTGGGATTGATCGATGATTACGAGTTCGTGGTGCACCCCAGGCTCGCGGGCCACGGGCCGACGTTGTTCGCGGGGCTGTCAAAGCATATCGACTTGAAGCTCGTAAGCCGACGGGAGTTCGGCTCGGGCGCGGTGGCGCTGCGGTATGAGCCGAGGAGGTAGCCGGACGTTTTCTGCATCCCGAAACACTGATTCATCTGTGCTATGATGCCTAACCATGCAGCAGCGAACCCGGCGGGGGCGACGTGGTTGCAATCCTCGCGTCCCGTGCGCCGGGTCGCTGAGCTTGGGTCGCAAAACTTCGTGTTATGAAGCGCACTGTTCCTGCAGCAAATCCCGAAGCTTACGTGGCGGCGTTGGATGGTTGGCGACAAGCATGCGTCATGGCGCTAAGGAAAGAGGTGCGCGCGGCGGCGAAGCTGGAAGAGGTCATCAAGTGGGTCACCTGGTCTACTCTGGAAACGGACCGGTGTTGTTGATTCGAGCCGAGGAGAAGCGAGTGTTGTTTGGCTTCTGGCGTGGACAGCGCTTGCGAAAGCTTGAGCCGCGGTTGAAGGCCGGAGGAAAATACGAGATGGCGACGCTTGAACTGCGTGCGGGAGATATGATTGAGCCGAAGTTAGTGCGAACGTTGGTTCGCGATGCTGTTGGGTTGAATCAAAGCCTTGGCGACCCCACAGCGGTTGCAAGAAAGTGAAAGGCCTCAAATCCCAAAATGCCTAACGTCCCGAATCGGACGTGATGCCCCGGAAAAAGAGCACGGCATTGATACCGCGCTCCTTCATATTCAATCCGCCGGACGCTCGCCAATCATCAGCGCCATATGGCGCGGGGCGAGCAGGCTGACCAACCTCGCACAGCGTCCATAGCGCAGCGACTCCACTTCCAGCCGGCACAGACTGCCCTTTTTTAGATCAATCTCCATGCTGGTGTTGCCCGCGGTGAGCAGCGCGATGAGCTGGCTCAAATAAGGTTCGTGGCCGACCAGCAGGATATTTTCCGGCCGCGGCCGCAAATCATTCAACCGTTGGATGAGCGATTTCGGATTCCCGCCGGGTGTCAGCTCATCGGAGAAGCTCAGCTGTTTGCGGCACTTGAGCGATTTGGCTACGATCTCCGCCGTTTCCGCCGCCCGCACATACGGGCTGGAAACAATCACGTCGAAGGAGAGGTTCAAAGCCGCCATCGCCCCGGCGATCTGCAGCAGCCGGCGTTCTCCCTTGGGCGTCAGCGGACGTTCCGCGTCGCTGGCGAAAACCGGTTCGCTCGGATCCACGGCGATTCCATGGCGCAATAGATAAAGGTTCATGATTTTGGCAGCCGGCTTTTTCGCACCTGGGCGGCGTCAGATTCCGGCCGTGACAACAACGTGACGCGCGGATACTTCGTCCGCCCATTGACCGACCGTGCCGGTTCGTCCGGCGTGGCCAGCGCCATGAGCTCGGTCTGGCTGCGCCGCAATTTTTCGCCGCGCCCCGGCTTGGAACTCCGATACGTGCCGTCCGCGTTCAAAAACCGCGCCTTCACATTGTCGGCGAGCGTCACGGCAAGAATTTCGCCGATGACCCGTTCACGCAAATTACCGTCCTCAATCGGAAAGACCACTTCAATCCGGCGGAACAGATTGCGCGGCATCCAGTCCGCGCTGCCCGCGAACACTTCCGACTGGCGGGCATTCTCGAAATAATAAATCCGGCTGTGCTCCAGAAAGCGGTCCACGATGCTGCGCACGGTGATGTTCTCGCTCACGCCCTTGACGCCGGGCCGCAGGCAGCAGATGCCGCGCACGATCAATTCAACGGTCACCCCCGCCTGCGACGCGCGGTAGAGGGCCTCGATCAGCATCGGCTCCACGAGTGAATTCATCCGCGCAATGATTTTCGCCGGCAACCCTTTTTGCGCGTGGCCGATCTCGCGTTCGATCAACTGGATCAGGCGCGCGTGCAAATCGAACGGCGCGGCAATGATTTTTTTCATGCCCTGGAACTGGCAGATGCCCGTGAGCAGGTTGAACAGGTTTGTGGCGTCCTCGCCGAATTCCGGTTTGCACGTCAGCAAACCGATGTCCGTGTAAAACCGCGCCGTGGTGGGATTGTAATTGCCCGTGGCCAGATGCACGTAACGCCGGATCTTGCCGGCTTCGGACCGCACCACGAGCGCCACCTTCGCGTGGATCTTGAACCCGACCAGTCCGTAGACGACATGCACGCCGTTCTCCTCCAGCTTCCGCGTCCACTGGATGTTGTTGGCCTCGTCGAACCGCGCGCGCAGTTCCACCACCGCCGTCACCTGCTTGCCGTTGTTTACCGCGTCCATCAGCGCGCCGATGATGCGCGGATCGCCGCCGGTGCGGTAGAGCGTGATCTTGATGGTGAACACGCTTTCGTCCTGCGCCGCGTGTTCCAGAAATTCCACCACGCTGTTGAAGTTCTCGTAAGGATGATGCAGCAGCACATCGCGTTCGCGAATGGCGGCGAACAGGTCCGCCCCGCCGCGCAGGGCGCGGGCGACGGGCGCGACGAACGGCGGGTCGCGCAGTTCCGGCGAATGGTCGCCCTGATACAGCATCATCAACCGGGTCGGATTCAGCGGGCCGTTGATCAGATACAAGTCATCCTCGGTCAGGCGAAATGTCTTCAGCAGCGCCGAGCGGATTTGTTCCGGGCATTGGTAATCAATCTCCAGCCGGACCGCGTCCCCTTTGCGCCGGTTGTGCAGTTCGGTTTCGACCGCCTTGAGCAGGCTGCTGGAATCCTCTTCATCAATGTAAAGCTCGCTGTTGCGGGTGACGCGAAACGCCCAGCAGCCGAGAATGGTCGTGCCGGGAAACAGATCGGCGATGAAGCGCCCGATGAGGTGGCTCAGGAAAACGTAATCACGGCGGCCATCGTCGCGCGGCAGCTGGATGAGGCGCGGCAGGATGGACGGACATTGCACCACCGCCAGATGTTTCAGCGGCTGGCCGTTGCCGTCGCGCGGCACCATCTCCAGCCGGACCATCAAGTTCAATGATTTGTTGAGGAGCTGCGGAAACGGATGCGCCGGGTCAATCGCCAGCGGCGTCAGCACCGGGCGGATTTTGGTGAGGTAATATTCCTCCAGCCAGCCCATGTCCGTGGCGGTCAGGTCATCCATGTCGAGCGTGCGGATGTTGTGCTTCGCCAGCGACGGCTTCAGATCCTCCCGCCAGCATTCGTATTGGTCAACGACCATCCGGCGCACGCGGCTGGTGATCGCCTGAAAGGTTTCCCGCGCGGTCAGCCCGTCCACGCTGCGGCTCCCCTGCCCGCTTTCGATCTCCTGTTTCAAGCCGGCCACACGCACCTCGAAAAATTCGTCCAGATTGGAACTGACGATGGTGAAGAATTTGAGCCGCTCCAGCAGCGGATTGGCCGGGTCGAGCGCCTCGTCGAGCACGCGCTGGTTGAACTCCAGCCAGCTCAACTCCCGATTGATAAAATGTTCCGGCTTGAAACCGCTCATAAAGTGTTCCCGATCATGGACGCGCGAATGGTAGGTTAAGCCATCCGGCGACCAAGTTACAATCCCGTAACAATCCTTGTCGAGCGCGCAGAATTTACGGCATCGGCGGCCATGGACCGCCACGACGCCACAGCATTTATTGGCATCCAAGCCGGAACGATGCCGTTTAAAAAACAGATCCCGGTATAAACGCGGAGGCGCAGTGGCCGCCGGGATGCGCGGAGTGGAAACCGGCGAAGAACACGCAATGGTGAACGCTGAAGGGTCGGCGAAACTCTGCGTTCCTCCGCGTTCTCCGCGCACCGGCGGCTGGCCATGGCCTGCCTGGGCTTGGTGGCGGTGATCCTCCTGTCGACTTTATTTTCCATTTCTCCTCTGGGCAGGAGATGAGGCGAATCATTTAAACCCGAACTCCAAGGCCATCTCACAGGAGGGAACAGAGGAAACAGAGGGTAAGCGGATTGCCTCCCAAACATTCGCATGATTTTCGTTTCGCAGATTTTCCAGGTGAGTGCTTTTCTCCGTTGTCTTTGTTTGCTCCTGTTAAAGATCAATTCAGGATATCGGGTTGAACCCGCCAAATCATCCGCCGTGCGCCATCCAACGCTCAAAACTGTCCGCGATGTCCTGACACCATGTCACGGACCCGCGTTGCGCTGAATCAAAACTGAGCACCCTGCCTGCGTTGACCGGACGGTGGTTTTCCGGATCATTGGTGCGGCGGTCCGGGCGGATCGGGTGGCCCGGGTGGTCCGTGCGGCGGCTTTGGCGGCTTCGGCGGCTTCGGTGGTTTGGGCGGCTTCGGTGGACTCACCGGTTTTTGGGTTTGGTCGGTTGTCAGCAGCGTCGGCGTGGGATCCGGGGTCGTCCCCAAAACCGAGGCGACCTCGGCCAGTGACTGTTTGTCGGCCGTGGAGAGTGTGGTGATTTTTCCCGTGTGCGTGTCCAAGGCTTCGCCGGCGGCGAGTTTTGCCGGTGTTTTCAGGCTGGCATCATACCAAACCAGCGGCGCGGCGGTGGCTTTGATGCTGCCAGCGGCCGAGAGGTCGTAAACTTTTTCCCGCAGTTGCACCGCCCCTTCAGGCAAAGCGACCACAAAGGAGGAAGGCGCGCAGCGATTTTTCACCATGCCCGTGAGACGGCCCTCCTTCAAGGCCAGCCGGATGTCCGCCACCACTCCGATGCCGGTCTGGGTGAAATCCACCTTGGAAATATTCATCACGGACGCATTCCAGAGCCGCACGCCGTCGGGCGGCGCCACCGATACGCCAACCATCGAGGAATCGGACGGGTCGGGAGCCGGGCCCGGCCGGGCGTCCGCGACCAGGGCCAGGTCCACATAAGCGTCTGGTTCCGCCCCGGTCTGGAGGATGGTGCCGGGCTCGAGGCGGTCACCCGGTTTGAGCGCGCGCCACGCATTGGTCCCGATGGTATAGCGTGCGAAACCATGCATCCGCACCACGCTCGCCACGCCCGTCGCCATCTCGCCTCTCACCAACATGACGGGCATGATCGCGAACGATAGGACCAGTAATTTTAATTTCATAAAAAAGGCTGAAGGCCGAATATGGCAGATTATCAGGGGCGGGACTGGCAAGTGGCTAGGTGGGCGAGCACCCCATTTCCGGTCGGATAACACCCCACTTACCTTGCGCAGGGCCACCGTTAAAAAAGTTGAGAGTTGATGGTTGAGAGATGCGAGGGAGCGAAAAATGCGGAGGGCAGATGACTAGCATCCAGACGCCAGACGCTTTTTCCGTGACGGCGAGTTGCTTATTCGTTGAGGCCCCAGCGATGGATGCCTTCAATCCGGGCGAAGTCGGTTTCCGGTCGCGCCCGTGGTGACTTGGCGACGGCGCCCTGGCCGCCGGCCGGAGCCGACAGGGTGCACAGCCGGGGCGTTGACGCCCGGCTGGAGACCATCACTCCGGCGGACATCACGCAAGTGAGCAGTAAAATCCGGGCCGGCGCTTTCAATAATTTCTGGCGCAACATCGTTCTCATTGGAACCCGGCAGCCGGAAAGCGTTCAATCATTGATGACGGAACCAGACAATCGATCAACCTTTCAGTTCCGACACCGCCGCGTGCAACTGCGAGTTCTTTCCGGTCCGCACTGTGCTGTTCCACCGGCGCGAACCGGACGGTGGCGCGAACCTTCGACTTGCTCAAGAGATTCAACCGGTGCGGAAAGAACACCGCGTCGCCCCAGTAACCGACTTCCGCGTCGAGTGTGCCGTCGGCCAACCCGGTTGCGGGTCCTGGCTTTCGTGTGTTTGGTGTATTTCGTGGTGAATTCAATTGCATCGTTCCGGATTGGATCAGTCCGCCACAACTGCCCAACCAAGACTGCGGTTTGTTTTGGTGATAATCCTTGATAGAAATTTGCCGGTATGTTTTCGTAACGGCATGACGACAAAAGCCACCCGCAAAATCACCGTGCACGCCGTCGTGCATGCTCGGTTGTATAATCATAGTTAGGCCACTATGCGAGCACCCTCAACAAAGACACTGATTGCGCTCGCAGTCGTTTCATCTGTGGGGGCGACGCTGTTGATGAGCGATTATTACCCGGCTCCGATACCTTTTTTAGGTGCAGACGGTTTGCCGATGCACGGAGCCAATGGGAAGATTTTAGTTCACCGTGACATGGCACCGTTTTACAAAGCCATGATGCCATCGTGGATATTGTTTATTTGCAGTGCGACTTTTGTCCTCTGGTTGCTCGTGAGGTTGGTGAGATTTTTATATGGCCGAGTTACGAATCACAAAACCGCGGCCTAAAGTTGCCGGAGCCAACATGGATGAGCGCCACCGGTTTACTCAAGGCCGTTGGGATTTACTACGCCGGAATTCTCAAGTGGCTCAGCTTTTGTCGTGGGCAACATTCGCGTTATGAATCTTTACGAGGTCATTTATTCTGGATCACAAGGAAAGTGTGACGACGATTCTTCGACGGTTTTCCTTGTCCGTGCTACTGACTTTCTTTCTGCCGTCGAAGAGGTGGCCTTAAATGGAATGAGACCTAGTGGAAATAAAAAACCACTGGCACTAGTCGTATATGAAATCGGTGCGGACTTGTCCTCGACACCTGCCGAGGATAGTCCACGCATATTGCGTGGCCCGTATTTTGCCCGAGCCTACAATTATGGTTGGAAATCGTGGGAACGTAAGATTGAAGGCTCGGATTATACGAACCAGTGGGAGGAGAAGCCTTATGCTATGGCCTAACCACTATGCGTGCCGTTATTATCATCTTCTGTTTTGTCGTCTGTGCGTTCGTAGCATTCGCGGCCACTCACTATTTGGAGCCACATGGCGACCTTCAGTTGCATATCAAGTCAGCCACCTCGCCCATACAGAAGCCGGAGTCACTTCAGATTACTTTGGAGCTTTCAGCCATTGGTCAGACGCCGCTCGCACTCTCGCAAGACCAGTTTGCAGTCGAGATTTCTGCGCCACGCTCATTCGCTGTTAAGAGCGATGCATTTTTCGGGACAAATGCCCCACACATATTTACCGTGCTGCCGGGTGAGACCAATACGATTACACTTGGCATGTCCACAAACGGCGTGGTGTTCGCCGACGATTGGAAGACAGCAAAGCTGGGCAAGTGTTTTGTCCAAGTTCACGTCGGTTCGAGCAAGTGGCGACATTTTGATTATGAGTTTATGGCACAAAGGCACTCGAACCGTTATGAGATTGAACTTAAATAAGCGGGAGCATCAAGTCGCCGCAGCCAACCCCGGTTGGCGCTTTAGGTGTTCGAGAACGCTCGTTGCGCATCTCGTCACTGCTTCGGGTTGGCTCAGCTTTGATCGTTGGCCGCTTGCCGCACCATGAACACGCGCACGCATCCAAGATGGCCGACAGTGGTTCTCGCAGTGCTCGGCTTTGGTGTGCTCGTTGCTTTCGGACTTCGTGCTTGGCATCGTTCAGGAGCGGAGGAGTATCGCTCTTATTTGAGTCCAGACGGACGTTTCAAGATGGTGGTTTATAGGATACCGATGATTATGGCGATGCCGGGTCAATCTGGCGATGCATCAGGATTTGTTCGTCTTTGTGACCAGAGAAGCGGACGTGTTTTATATCAGAAGGATGTTGAAATGGTTCAAGGCATTGACCAGTTTGAGTGGTCGCCAACGAACCTCTATATCAAGCTGTTTGCAGATTGGAGATTACCAAAATGACGCCGCCTATCAAGTTGCCGGAGCCAGCCCCGGTTGGCCTTTTGGGTGTTCGAAAACGCCCGTTGCGCATCTCATCATTGGTTCGGGTTGGCTCAGCTCGTTAACAGCATGCGCTCATCGTTCCAGTTTGGGTTGATCGTGTCCGCACTAATTTGTTCTGGATGTGCTCACACGTCCCCTGAGTTGGAGGGGATGTTTCGGTCTTTCAGCCATCGCCATCCCGATTACGTGATCAGGAGCACCAAAGCTCGGGAGATCACTGCTACTCGGGAAGCTGTCGAAATTAAGTTTGACGCACCAGATAATCTAAAGAACCGCGGACAAGCGAACTTGATATTTGAAAAGCAGGCGGACGGTTCCTGGCAATGCGTCGGTCAGGAGATTTCGATGTGGACAGAATAATAGCTAACAAGATTAGATGAGAAGGCAGAGTCCCGTCGTAAGAGGACGGGTTATACCCTCTGCCGATAAAAATTAAACCTGCTCCGTCCAGCGTTACCACTTCACCCACCCCCCTTGCTTATATGCCAAATCTTTTCTGAAAACAAAAAAAGCGCGAACAGCTTTCACTGTTCGCGCTTGCTGGATTCAAAAAGGATTACGCCTTCGCGGCCATTTCCTGATCGCGTTCTTCCATGGCGGCCCGGCGCGAAAGTTTCACGCGGCCTTTTTCGTCCACGCCGAGACACTTGACGGAAATCTCGTCGCCGACCTTGACGATGTCCTCGGTGTTCTTCACGCGGAAGTTCGCCAGTTCGCTGATGTGAACGAGGCCGTCTTTTCCGGGCAGGAATTCGACGAACGCGCCAAATTCCTTCACGGTGACCACCTTGCCCTTGTAAATCTTGCCGATCTCGGCTTCCGCCGTCATGCCGTTGATCGCGTCGCGGGCGATCTTCATGCCTTCGGGCGAGACGGAGAAGATGTTCACGGTGCCGTCGTCTTCGATGTTGATTTCGCAACCCGATTCTTCGACGAGGCGTTTGATGTTTTTGCCGCCCGGTCCGATGAGCGCGCCGATCTTTTCCGGATTGATGCGGATGACTTCGATGCGCGGGGCGTATTTGCTCAATTCCGTGCGCGCGGTCGGCAGCGTCTTCGCCATCTCCGCGAGGATGTGCAGGCGGGCGACGCGGGCTTTTTCCACCGTCTCCGTCATGAGCGCAAAGGGAATGCCCTTGAGCTTGAGGTCGAGTTGGAAACCGGTGATGCCCTTTTCCGTGCCGGCGATTTTGCAATCCATGTCGCAATACGCGTCTTCCCAGCCGATGATGTCGGTGAGCAGCTTGTAATTGGAGATCTTCTTGTCCGCGCCGTATTCGGTGCAGATGCCGACGCTGATGCCGGCCACCGGGCGGGTCAACGGAACACCGGCATCGAGCAACGCCAGCGTGCCGCCGCAGACGGACGCCATCGAGGTGGAACCGTTCGATTCCATGATCTCGCTGGTGACGCGGACGGCGTAAGGATAATCCTTCGGCAGCATTGGTTCAATCGAGCGTTCCGCGAGGGCGCCGTGGCCGATTTCGCGGCGGCCGGGACCGCTGATGCGGCCGGTTTCGCCGACGGAGAAGTTCGGGAAGTTGTAGTGCAGGATGAATTTCTTCTCGGTCTTGCCGCCGGTGTAGGAATCAAATTCCTGCGTGTCGTCGCCCGTGCCGAGCGTGACCAGCGAGACTGCCTGAGTTTCACCACGGGCAAATATCGCGGAGCCATGCGCGCGCGGCAGGACGCTGGTTTCGCAGGAGATCGGACGAACCACATCAAACGCGCGACCATCGAGACGTTTGCCGTCCTTCAAAATGAGGCCGCGAACGGCTTCTTTCTGGATGTAATAGAAGGCGTCCTTGATGACGAAGTCGTTGACCTTGTCCGCGCCGAATTTTTCGACGAGCTTCGCGCCGACTTCGTCCTGAATCGCTTTGCAGGCGTTTTCGCGGTTGAGTTTGCCGGGCGTGAGCAATGCGGGAACGAAACGGTCGCCCGCCAGCTTCTTCGCTTCTTGAAGAATTTCGTCCGGGACGATGTTGAGCGTGATTTCGCGTTTCTTCTTGCCGGCCCTGGCGGTGAGTTCCTTCTGCGCGGCGATGATCGGCTGGATGACTTCCTGCGCGTAGACCAGCGCGGCGTTGAAGTCGGCTTCGGTGATTTCGTTGGCCGCACCTTCATACATCACGATGTCCTTGTCGTTGCCGACATAGACGAGGTCGAGATCGCTCTCGGCCTGTTCCGCGTGGGTGGGGTTGGCGATGAATTTGCCGGCGACGCGACCGACGCGCACCGCGCCGAGCGGACCGTCCCAGGGAATATCACTGACCATCAACGCGGCGGACGCGCCGATGATGCTCAAAATATCGGGATCGTTTTCGCCATCCGCGCTCAACAGCACGGTCTGGACCTGCACTTCGTTATACCAGCCCTTGGGGAACAGCGGGCGGATCGGACGGTCGGTGAGGCGGCAGGTGAGAATTTCCTTTTCGGTCGGACGGCCTTCACGCTTGAAGTAACCGCCGGGGAATTTTCCAGCGGCGGCGGCCTTTTCGCGGTAATCCACGGTCAGCGGGAAAAAGTCCTGGCCGGGCTTGGCCTTGGTCGCAGCGACGGCGGCCACGACGATGACGGTTTCGCCGAGTTGAACGGTCACGGCGCCGTCGGCCTGTTTGGCAAGTTTGCCGGTTTCGATGGTGATTTGCTTGTCGCCTAGTGCGGCGGTAATTTTTTCTGACATATAAGAACTTGTCGCTGCCGCACGAGGAACTTCAGTGAACTCCGAACACTTTCGGAGCTGATTGAAATTTCCCAACGGCAACGGATTTTAATTCGCGAAGTTAGGTTGAAGAATCGGGCCGTTCGCGTTTCCGGCCCAAATCTGAACGCGGCGCACGGCTGCTTGAAAAACAAGAGCCGCGCCCCCGCAAAAATTAGTGGCGCAGCTTGAGCTTCTTGGCGACCGTCTGGTAGCGGGTCTCGTCCGTGCCCTGCAGATATTCCAGCAGGCGGCGGCGCTGGCTGACCATGATCAACAGACCGCGGCGCGAGCTGTGGTCTTTTTTGTTGGTCTGCAGATGCTCCGTCAGATGGTTGATGCGGTGCGTGAGCAACGCGATCTGGACATCGGCGGAACCGGTGTCTTTGGCGTGCACTTTGAACTGTTCAATTGTTTTCGTCTTCGCTTCCATAGAATTTCAAATCAAATCGGTAATAGAGCGACAAAGTCTAGTTGGACCACGCATCAGTGTAAAGCACTTTAACCGCCACTTTGGGTTGCCTTCCGTAACCGGCCGGCCTTTTGGTCTTGGGAATTTTTAAAGCACGGGTTCATCAATGGATTAGGCTTCCGTTCAATCTTTATCGGCGGTGCCAGTGCCAGACCAGCCGCCGGCAGGTTTCCGGCGTCAGCTTGAAATTCTCCGAAATCCGCAAACCTTCCACCCAAAAGATTTCGCCGCCAGCCGTCGCCGCCACAATCAAATCGTGCCGCCGCGACCGTGGGATTTTTGCGTTCGTCAGCAAATCTTGCAGCTTGGCCGGTGCGTTCAAACCAATCGGCTGAAACCGGTCGCCCGCCCGCCAATGCCGCAACGTGATTTTACGCCCAATCTTGTCCGCGTCAAAAAATTCGCAGGCGGTTTCGCCATGCGGCCGTTTGAAATCCGTTCGCGTGTCAAAACTCCAGTTCACGCGGGCGTCATCGAAAACAACCTCCCCCGCCCTGCCCGCCAGATTCACCATCCGTTCCCCTCCCTTGAATCCAACGGGCTGATGCGGCTTCAATTTCACCACGCCCGCCTTATTGCGGGAGACGGAAAGGTTCCGACTGACGGTCATGGCCACGCCTGCCGTCTGCCGCAGCGATTCGATCAGTTGGAAATCCATGTCCAGACCCAGCGCAGCGAGTTGCGATTGCAACACACGCCGCTGGACGGCAACGGAGAGTTGTTCAAAAGCCGGCTGGCGCCGCTTGCGCCAATCCGCCGCGAGTTCGGCAACCGTTTCGGATTCGGCGCCGACAATTTCCATCACGCGCAAAACTGATTTCGCGAGGCCGGTCTGGTATTTCTTTTGCAACAGCGGCAGGAGTTCGTTGCGAATGCGATTGCGGAGAAAATCAGGCGAGTCATTGGTGGCATCCTCACGAAAAGCGATGTTATTCTGCCGGGCAAACTGAAGCAGTTCGATTTTCCTCACGTCGAGCAACGGACGAACGAGCATGATTTTTTTATCGGCGGGCGAAGGCGAATACCACTTCATCCCAGCCAGCCCTTCACCGCCCGCTCCCCGCAAGAGGCGCAGGAAGAAGAGTTCCACCTGGTCATCGGCGTGGTGCGCCAGGGCGATTGTGGAAATTTTCCGGTCGCGGGCAACGCGGGTAAAAAATTCATGACGCAGTTTTCGCGCCGCCATCTCGATGGAGAGCTTGGATTTTTTGGCGAAAGTTTTTACGTCCGCGCGTTCGCCGACAAACGGCAGATTCATTGCGACGGCGGTTTTGCGGACCAGCTTTTCATCGGCGTCGCTGCTGCGCCCGCGAAGCTGATGGTTGAAATGAGCGACGGAAATCTGCCAGCCATTTTTGCCCGAGAGCAAATTCAGGGCGCAGAGCAGCACCATCGAATCCACGCCGCCGGAAACGGCGACGAGAATTTTTTGTCCGGGTGCAATCAAGCGTCGATTCTGGATCTCGCTTTCGCGGCGCTGGAGAAATTCACTCACGCCATCATGTTGCTTTTTTTGCGGGCGTTGGGCAAGCGGTCCCCCAGGGACCCCGGCAGCCCGGGATTACGGGGTCTGTTTCAGCCGGAAAAACCGTTGCGGGAAATTGGGCGCCGCCGGGTCAGTGAACTGCCAGAGGCCATTCGTGCCGAGCGTGTTCGTATCCACTGGCAGCCAGCCGGCGGGGAAAAGATTTGTCGTCGTTTCCAGAATGTAAGTCAGGCCCGGCGACCCGGCGAGGGTCAGCGTCACACTGCCGTTGGTCATGACAATATTGTTCGTCAACCAGACGGCGAGCGAAACGACCGCACTGGTGGCAAAACCACCATCCGACGAGGCGAGTGCAAAATAGTCACCGCCATCAATCGATTGCAGGTTCGTCAGCGGAAGCATGGAATTGGTTGCGCCGTCCAGAATTTTGTCCTGAAAAAACCACTGATATGCCACCGGCGTGCAGGCGGTCGCTGCGAAGGTGAAAATGGTGTTGTCACCGACGTGATTCGTCTGGCTTTGCGGCTGGAGGACAACCACCGGCGGTGATGCGTCTCTAATCACAAGAGTATTGGTTGAATAGGCCACATTGCCGCAGGCATCCGAGACCGTGAGAATAACGATGTTGGTGCCAAGCGATAGAGTTGTAGCGTTCGTCGGGGCCTGTGAAATCACGAGGGGTTCGGACAAATCGTCAGCGAGAATAAAATTGGTTCCCGTCACGTCCGGCATTGCCGCGCCACAATTAGTGTCCGCCGCCAAAACCAGGTTCGTGAAACTCCACACGATCGTCGGCGGCGTGGTGTCGCGAACGATGACGGTGCGCGTGGCGCTGTTCGTGTTGCCGTTGCCATCGGCGGCGAAATAAGTGAGCGTGTTGGTGCCGATGACATCTGGATTGACCACACCGCTCATGCTAACAGCAAGCGAACCGGCGCAAGCATCGTTGGCGGTGGCGCCGGGATCCACGAATGCGCCACCAAGCTCGACGAAAAGCGGATTGCTCCCGTTGAGCGTGATGACCGGCGGCAACGTGTCGGTGACGGTCAACACGGCATTGCTCGTGGCGGTGCCGTATAGATTGGTGACGGTGACGGTGACATTGTGATTGGGCAAATGAATGCTGGTCAGCAGCAGACTGACATTCGTCTCGCCGCTGACGGGCGACCCGTCGAGACTCCACTGAATGCTCAAGGGTGGTGTGCCGGTGGAAGCAACCGTGAAAGACACATTATTGCCGCATTGGATCGTTTGACTGGCCGGTCCAACGCTGATGCCCGCAGGCGTCGGGGCAACCTGGGTTGAAGCCAGCACGGACGTATTGTTCGCAGTGCTGATTTCAGGCGTGACGGTTCCGGCGCCGACCAGATTGGTAAAAGCATAGGCGCCGACGGGTGCAAAGGTCGCCGTGAAATTGGTGGAGGCGCCAACGGCCAGCATTCCTGCCGGACAAACAACCTTGCCTGCTGAATAAGTGCAACCGGGCGATGCGGAAATAAACGTGACGCTGGCCGGCACGGTATCGGTCAAAATCACATTCGCGGCCGGCTGTGGCCCGAGGTTGGTGACGGTCAGGGTGTAAACCAGGTTTTGCCCGGGCGTCCATGAGTTCGTGGCG
>DATLVR010000072.1:0-48478 GCA_035577265.1 Verrucomicrobiia bacterium
CATGACCGGATCTGGAGCGAACTACGTGTTTTGGGATTATCTGGATCCAACTGCAAAACTTCACGCCATCATGGCCGATGTCGCCCAGCAGCTCATCTCGCCGGTGCAGATCAGCCAGCTTGCCGTGCTTAACGGCAGCAATCGGCTGGATACGGTGAATATACCAATAGGCCTGAATGGCTTCGTCGAGGGGATTCTAGTGACGAATCAGGCACAACCAGACTGGTCAATCGTGCAAAATTTCACCAGCACCAAAACGGCGCAATCAATCTTTGTAAACGCGGCACCACTCCCAACTTCTCCCCCCGACCCTATTGGTTTAGGTGGCTCTGGCGGTTCGGGTGGTCCGGGCGATCCGGGCGGCGGAACTGGGACGAACAATGTCCCGCTCAACTCGGCAGCACAACTATACCGGCTTCGTTTCCCTTACGCTTGGAACTGGCCCTGATTGCTTGAGGATGCTGGATGCTGCTCCGTATTAATGACGTCGCCTCAGCAGCATGCCTTCCTGCTTTCAACTGACAGGCCACCTTTACTTTGCCGCAACATGCGCTAAACTGCGCGTGTGAAAAACTTGTGCCAATTCACCGCGGTGATCCTGTTTTTCGGAGCCGTCCTTTTCCCGGCACATGCCGACTACTCGTCACTTTATATTTTTGGCGACGCCCTTTCCACCACCACCAACAATCAGGCCGGCGGGTCACAATACTACGGCAAGCGCTATTCCAACGGCCGGGTCTGGGTCGAGGTGCTCGCGCAGCGACAGGGAATAACCTACGAGCCCAATAAAAACAATTCATACTATGATCACAACAGCGCCACCCTGAGGACACAAATCAATAGTCTCCCGGCGGCGAATTACTCGAATGACCTGTTCATCGTCTGGGTCTGCAATGCAGACACCTTCGATTCGGCCAGCGATTACACAACAGGGACATCCAATGCTATTTTTGGCCAATGGCAGGCGGCCAACAATTTGTCGCAAGCCAATCATTTGAACATTATCACCAATCTTTATGCCAAAGGGGTCCGCAACCTGATCCTGCCGAATGCCGTGGATATTTCCAAAGTTCCTGGGTTTAATGGCAGTTCCGACCCTACTTACAGTCCCTTTGTAGGCGTTATGCACGCTGGGTGCATTGATTTCAACCTCAAATTTTCCAACACCGTCAACCAGGCAAAGGCCTTGCGTCCAGGTCTTAATATCTATTCCCCGGACTTTTTTACCCTGCTCAACAATGTGCTGACGAATGCCGCATATTATGGGTTGAGCAATTACACCGAGAATGGGTTGAGCGTTGCCGCCAGAGATTCTACCGCGGGCCTTGCCGCCACCAATGGCTATGGCGCGAATTTTGTTTATTGGGATTATCTGAATCCCACCGCAAAATTTCACGCCGTAATCGCCGATGAAGCACAAAAACTTCTCCCCCAGGAAGCGCAAATCACCAACATTACCCCGGCTCCCGGCGGCTGTCAGTTGCAAGTGAAGAATTGGCCAGGAGGCTTGAATGGCTTTGTGGAAGGAGTCACGAACCTGGCACTCGCGAACTGGACGACGAATTTGGCTGGCTTCACCAGCACCAACACAACACCATCGATCTTTGTGCCCGCATCCAGTCCGCAGTGGTTTTACCGGCTGCGCATCCCCTACTACCCCTACGCCTGGTCGTGGCCATGATGGAGTGGAGCGCGGCGTTCACGCCGCTTCAACAACTGCTTGCCCGAAGCTTCACGAAAATCAGCAGTGTCATTTCTGGTGAAGCGGGCTGAAGCCCGCGCGCCTGGGAGCTTACGCCACCGAAACCGCCGCCGCCGGCATCACCTTGCCCAAGGTTTCATAGCCCCAGCGCAACATCCGCTCGGTCGTTTCCCAGCCGATGCAGGAGTCAGTGATGGACACGCCGTATTTCAAGTCCGCCGCGTTTTTCAGGATGGGCTGATTGCCTTCGTGCAGGTGGCTTTCCACCATCATGCCGATGAGCGACTTCGTGCCTTCGACGCGTTGCTGGATCACGCTGCGCCAGACGTCCTCCTGCTTGGCGAATTTCTTTTCGGAATTCGCGTGGCTGCAATCCACCATCAGCACCGCCGGCAGTTTTTCGGAGATCAACTGTGCCTCCGCCGCGCGGATGCTCTCCGCGTCGTAATTCGTCTTCGCCCGCCCGCCGCGCAACACAACGTGTGCGTGCGGATTGCCCGACGTGCGCACGATGGCCGTCGCGCCGTCCTGGTCAATGCCCAGAAAACTGTGCGGATGCCGCGTCGCGCCCATCGCGTCAATGGCGATCTGCAAACTGCCGTCCGTGCCGTTCTTCAGGCCGACGGGCATGGACAGGCCGCTCGCCATCTCGCGGTGCGTCTGCGACTCCGTGGTGCGTGCGCCGATGGCCGCCCACGTGACCAGGTCGGCGATGTATTGCGGCACGATCGGGTCGAGAAATTCCGTGGCCGCCGGCAAACCCATGCCCGTGATTTCGAGCAACAGCCCCCGCGCGATCTTCAATCCCGTCTCGATGTCCTGCGAACCGTCGAGATGCGGATCGTTGATCAACCCCTTCCAGCCGATGGTGGTGCGCGGCTTCTCAAAATAAACGCGCATCACGATTTCCATGCGGTCGGCAAATTCCTTGCGCAGCACGTTCAGCCTGGTCGCATATTCCAGGGCGCTTTTTTCGTCGTGGATCGAGCACGGCCCGATGACGACCAACAGGCGCGGGTCTTCCTGCCGCAAAATGCGGATGACCCGTTCGCGGCTGCGGGCGACGGTGGCGTTCGCGGCTTCAGTCGTCGGTGCCAGCGCCTTCAGGGCGTTGGGCGTCGAGAGCCGGACAATTTCTTTAACGTGTAAATCCTGCGTCCGATACATGCGGACAGTATAGCGTAACCGGGCGGCGCGGAAAGTCCGAAACGGCACAAGTATCGGCGGGAAGCACTTCCTTTCCCCAAACAGGAAAAAACCCGCCTCCGGCAAGGAGGCGGGCGGTTGAGCGAAATGTTGAATTACTTGACCAGCCGGAAGAATCCGTTGGTGCTGACGTTCACCCAGTTGGTCGAGTTCAAGTCGGGATTGAACTGGAGCTGGTAGCCGGGGAACCCGATGGTTGGCCAGGAAACTTGAACGTAACCGTTCGTATCCGGCGCGGAGATGGTCAGCGACGGCGGGTAGCTCAAAGTGAAGCTGCCCGCGGCGGAAACGGAGCCGTAATCGGGCGTCACCGTCCAGGTATAATCGCCATTGGCCAGGTCGCCCGGCAAGCTCACGCTGGTGCCGGCGACCGTGAACGTCTGGGAGTAACTTCCAGAAACCACGTTGACGTAATAGACCGCGGCGCCCGGGACCGATGTCCAGTTCAAGACCGCAGCGCCGCTGCTGATGCTCGCGCCATTGGTGGGGTTGGTGAGTGCGGCGCTGGGGGACGCAATCGTGACGCGGAAGGCGAGAATGCGCGTGTCATTTTCGCTATAGGCCGAATCCAGCGGCGCGGGAATCCGGCTGGCCGGATAACCGTTGAAGCCATTGTAACTCACGATGGTTCCATCCGGGCTGCGCATCTGTCCGCCGGAGGTGACGAAGTCATTGTCGTTGCCGACAAAGAGGAAATAATCGTCCGGGTTCGCGGGGTCTTTGACGGAAACGAGCGCCATGCCTTCCCACTTCTCGCCCATCGTAAGCTTGGTGACTTGATTGGTGCCGGAATCCCATGTGACATTGAATTTGGCAAGCTGGTTGGTGTTCAGCAGGTTCACGGCTTCCACCCAGTTCAACGGAGTGACGGACGCATCGAGCACGCCTGACGCCGTGGTGATTTTCCCGCCCTCCGCATTTCTCACCGCGTCACCGGCCAGATTCAACGGAGCGCCAAGCGTCATATCCACCAGTAGAATGGATTTATAGACGTTGGGATTGGTGACTGCGTTGCCGAGGCCGTTGCCATCGCGCGACAGCACGAGAAAACGATAATTGTCGAGCGCGACGATCTCGCTTTGCGCGCAGGTTTTGTCAACGGCACTGCCGCTGCCATTGCCGCGGTAGGTAGGCAACTGAAGCGCGTATTCGGCGAGCGGGGTGGAGTTCGTGGGATTCGTGCCCACGTCATAGACGAGCAAGCGCGTATTCAAGGCTCTTTGATTGTTGGCGGTGTCGCTGTCTTGCACGCAGGCGGACTGCTGCAATGCCAGCAGGCGCGTGCCGTCCGGGCTTAACGAAACGCCCTCGAAACCCTGGTTGTTGCGGCGGCCATTCAACGGCGTGATGGCGGAACTGTAATTCAAAACATTCGTGGGCGAGTGCGGCTGCATGGCGGGTGGCGGCACGATGGCGCCGGTGATTTGTTTCGCCGGGTTGAAGTAATAGATGTTCTCGCCGTATTCATCGCCGACATAGCCGGAGCCGTCGGATTTGATGATGAGCGCCTCGGAATCGAGCGGCAGCTTGTTGATGCCGGTGTAAGTCGTGTTGGTCGTCGAGCTGGGTGATTGAAAGCCGGTGTAAGTCGTCACATACGGCATCTTCTGGCCAAACAGCGTCGTGGAATTCGCGCCGGGATCGAGGCCGGTCGTAAACGAATTTGAACCCGTGTTCGGATCAAAGTAAGTGAACCGCACCCCGCCAATCGGGCCGAAGGTCAACTGGTTCGTTTGCGCGTTGAGCTTTTCCAAATCCGTCGTGCCGCCGATGTTGGTCGAACCGTAATAGGGCTTGAACGTGAAACCGACCTGGTTGATGCGCGCCGCGTAATCCGCATAAAAATTACCGATGTTGTAGCCGCGATCCGGCAGCACATTGAGCGTGCCGCTGTAAGAGCCGTCGCCATTGGTCGTCCAGCCGGTGATCTGCATGCTGGAACAGGAGCCGAAAGATTCCCCGAAGCTGTCCAGCGCCGACGCCGAGATGTGCCCGATGCCGACCAGTCCGTGATTGATGAATGTGGTCGGGCCGAGCACGTTGGTGACAGCGCCGGGAGTGTTGAGGAGGTGCGGCGTGGTGAATTGCGCCCAAGCCGCCACCGGGGCGGCGAGCAGCGCGGCAAACACGGGAGTTTTTTTCAAGCGGGATGGTTTCATGGAATTGTTGGGTTGAGGGTTGAATTGAAAACAAAAAATCTTGCCAGCTTGTTTCGGTCGCATGCCATGCTAGAAGCCTTGAGCGACAATCAAATGCCAGACAAGTTACGATTGCGCAATTTGTGGGACATTGGCAGGCATGGGAGAATCCGCCGGTTGCTTTGGGTCGGGTTTCAACACGACGTGGAAAAAACTCGCAGAGTTGGACAGGCCGCAGTTTTATTTGTATGGTGTCGCGCGCAGGAGATCTATGAACAAGGAAAAATTGAACACCGGCCAGAAAGCGTTGCAGATCAATCTCGACGCCACGAAGTATGGCACATTCGCGGAGATCGGCGCGGGCCAGGAAGTCGCCCGCTGGTTTTTTCACGTCGGCAAGGCGTCCGGCACCGTGGCCAAGACCATCTCCGCCTACGACATGGCGGTCAGTGACGCGATTTACGGAACCGCCGAACGCTATGTGAGCCGCAAACGTCTCCAGGCGATGCTGGATCTGGAATTTGGCCTGCTCCTCCAGCGCCTCGACAAGACGCGCGGCGACAAATGCACCTTCTTCACCTTTGCCAACACCGTCGCCACCAAGCAGGGTCCCCGGCCCGGCGTTGAGGAAGGCCAGGGCTGGCTCGGCATCAAATTCCAGGTTCATCCGCACGGCGATCCGTCCACCATCATCATCCATGCGCGGCTGCTCGATTGGGAAACGCCCCGCCAGCAGGAAGCCGTCGGCATCCTCGGCGTCAACCTCATCCACGGCGCATTCTATCAGTCCACCGATCCGACCAGTTTGATCGGCATGCTGCTCGACGGCCTCACCAGCCAGCGCGTCGAAGTGGACATGATCAAATTTTCCGGCCCCGCCTTCACCGGCGTGGACAACCGGCTCATGGCCCTGCAACTCGTCGAGCAATGGCTGACCGAAGCCGCCATGTTCACCGCCAACGGCGAGACCATCATTCCCAGCGAACTGCTCTACAAAAAGCCCGTCCTGCTCGAGCGGGGCAGTTTCCGTCCGCTCACCAATCCCATGCTCGACATGCTGGAGCGCGCGCAGGAATTGTTCTTGCAGGAAAAATCGCTGCAAGGTGAACCGCCGGTCGTCATGTTTGAGATGACGCTGCGGCAATTGCAGGTCGGCGACTCCATCGATCACCGCGATTTTCTCGACCGCGTGGATACGCTTGGCGCACTGGGTAAACCGGTGTTGATCTCAAATTTCCTCCGCTACCATCGCCTCGTCAGCTACCTCTCGCGCCAGACGCAGAAACCCATCGGCCTGCCCATCGGCCTCGTGCGCCTGCGCGATGTGTTTGATGAAAAGTTTTATACCGACCTGCCTGGCGGCCTCATGGAATCGCTCGGCCAACTCTTCAAGAACGGGGCGAAACTCTACGTCTATCCTTCGCTTGACAAGAAGACCGGGAAACTCTTCACCGTGGAAAACCTGGAAGTCCCGCCGCACCTGCGCCATCTCTACGCCCATCTCGTGGAAAATAAATTCATCGAGAACATCGCCAGCTACAACGCGGACGCCTTGAAGATATATTCCAGCGAAGTCCTGGCCAAGATCCATGCCGGCGACGAAGCCTTGAGCAAGCTGATCCCGCCGCCCATTTTTGAAGTCCTCAAAGCCAAGCAACTTTTCGGCTGGGGGCAGAAGGCGTCAACGGTGACGGCGTGAAGTCATGTTTTAAGTTTATGGAATAGCCTTAAATTTCTGCGCAAAACTGTCTGCGTTGAAAATCTCTCCATTCACCTGAACCAACGAGAGCTTATCGAGATTCCATGTAAGTTCATCTGTGGTCATTTTCTGCAATATTTGATCATCCCCGTACTTGCCATCCATAACAGCATGTCCATACACGGTTGCGCTGCGGACAACAAGCGACACTTTTTCTCCTTCTCGCTTCGTCGTCACCGACTTTGCACTCACACAGGTCAGTTTGAGATTGATGTACTCTGACCGCTGTTTCTCAAAGTCCTGCCTTTTTGAATCCGCCTCGGGCAGAATGAGGGTAATAGCGCCAGGCTGGTTGGTTGAGTAGATGATGATGACTGAGGGAATTGGAGCCATTTTATTTTGCGCCATGGCACTGGCCATCACCACGAAATAGATGAGTGCGGTAACAAACTTCATGCGTTTGACGCTAAACTCTCATTTTAACCGCGTCCAGTTTGATTTTTCAAATCGTCGCCCGCGCGCACAAAAATTGTCGCTTCCTAGAATCCAGCCCGGTGCTAGGTTTTGGCCATGACAAAGTTTGCGCAAGTTCTGGATTCCGCCGATGGTCTGGCCATTGAGGAACAGGAATCACTCGTGGAGGTTCTCCAGCACCGGCTCGCGGAGCATCGCCGCGCGGAACTCGTCGAAGCTGTGAAATCGGCGCGGCGCGAATTCAAAGAAGGTCATCTCCGTCCGGCCACGCCCGCTCAAATTTTTAAACGCATTCTCAGGCATTACAGCCTCGCATCACCGCCCGCGCTTTCATCGTAACTTCCAGTCCGCAATATTGCTTAATCCCAAATGGATTGTGTCCTTCAGCCCAAGGTTGCGAGGAACGAGCTACCTTGGGAACGCCACGCCCGTAAGAGCAACCCCAACGGGGTTGTGACCTGCGACGTCCCCAATGCCGCAACCCCGTTGGGGTGTGATTTTCTCCCAACGATTACCCAGGGTGGCTCGTTCCTCGCGACCCTGGGCTTTGAGTCGGAATCCCGTTGGGATTCCCAGCCGGCATGTTCGCCTCCGGGAAACTGGGATCCGTATTCCTTCAAGAATTCACCCAAGATTGAATTGCAATTGGTGCGGTCAAATACAAAGATAAATCCATGAACTTGGTTTGGTTTATTCTCATCGGACTCGCCGCGGGTTTTCTCGCTGGCAAAGTGATGAAGGGCCACGGCTTCGGATTGCTGGGCAATCTCATCGTCGGCGTCGTCGGCGCGTTGCTCGGTGGATTTCTGCTGGGCCTGCTTGGCATCTACACCGCCGGGGTGATCGGCAACCTGATCTCCGCCTTCATCGGCGCCGTGGTGCTGCTGTTGCTTATCAGTTTCATCAAACGCAAGGGCGGCTGATTAAAAACGTTATGCGAAGAATCATCGGCATCATCAGCCTCGTCATCGGCGTGCTGTTGCTCGTGTGGGGGCACGACATCACGCAGTCGGTGAATTCGCAGGTCAAGCAGCTCTTCACCGGCGCGCCGACGGATCGCGCCACGTATTATTACATCGCCGGCACGGCCTTGGGGCTGTTCGGCCTGTTCCAGATCTTCTGGCCGAAAAAATTTAACTGATTTTCCCGTAAAGACCCGCCAAACTCCCGACCGCCATGAGCACTACGCATCTCGACGTCAAAAAAACCTACAAGCTCTACATCGGCGGAAAATTTCCGCGCAGCGAGAGCGGACGTTATCTGCCCGCGCAATCTCCGGCGGGCGAGCACCTGGACAACTTCGCCCACGCCTCGCGCAAGGATTTCCGTGACGCCGTCGTCGCCGCGCGCGCCGCGACCGGCGGCTGGAGCAAGGCCAGCGCCTACAATCGCGGTCAGGTTCTCTATCGCGCCGCCGAGATGCTGCAAAACCGCGCGGGCGAACTCGTCAATGAAATCGCCCGCTCCACCGGCGTCAACGCCGCCAAGGCCAAACGCGAAGTCACCGCCGCGATCGACCGGCTCGTGCATTACGCGGGCTGGACGGATAAATACTCACAGGTGTTCGGCAGCGTGAATCCGGTGGCGTCCTCGCATTTCAATTTCACCACGCCCGAACCGACCGGCGTGGTCGTGGTGCTTGCGCCGGACGAACCAGCATTGCTCGCGCTGGTCTCGCTGGTCGCGCCAGTGATCCTGAGCGGCAATGCGGCGATTGTGATTCCGTCCGAAAAATTTCCACTCCCCGCCGCAACGTTCGCTGAGATTCTTGCCACGAGCGACCTGCCCGGCGGCGTGGTGAACATCCTGACCGGCAAACGCGCCGAACTCATCCCGCACATCGCCGGCCACATGGACGTGAACGCGATCGTGGACGGCGCTGGCAATCCTGAAATAAGCACGGCGTTGCAAGCGGGCGTGGCCATCAATCTCAAGCGCTACGCGAAGCATGAACTGGCCGCCGCCGACTGGTTCACCGCAAAAGTGGAAGACCCGTATTGGATTCTCGACACCGTGGAATTCAAAACCGCCTGGCATCCCATCGGCCTGTAGCGGCGTCTCGGCAGAGCGCCGCTAAAATAATTGAAAGAATGCGGCGCTCTACCGAGACGCCGCCACGTCACAGCTTCACCCATTTGCCTTTGGCTGAAGATTCCTCCACGGCCGTCAGCACGCGCTGATTTTTCAGGCCGTCCTCAAATGTCGGCTGCACCGGCTTGCCCTCGACGCAGGCATTCACAAAGTCGGCAATGGCGTGGATGAACGTGTGCTCATAGCCGATGCCGTGTCCCGGCGGCCACCAATTCGAAACGTAGGGCTGGATGTTGTCGCGTTGCGTCACCAGAATATCCCGGAAGCCCTGCCGGTCTTTCGGATCATCGCCGTTGTAATATTGCAGCCGGTTCATGTCCTCGAAATCAAAGTAGAGCGAACCTTTGCTGCCGTTGATCTCAATCGTGATCTGATTTCTCCGACCCAGCGCATACTTCGTCACTTCGAGATTCGCCAGCACGCCATTTTCCATCCGGCCGATGAACACCGCCGAATCCGGCGCGGTCACCTTCCCCATCTTGCGAACGCCCTTCGCCAGCGACGCGGCAATTGGACGTTCGGGCACGAACGTATTCACCAGTCCGCAAACTTCCGTGAATTCGCCGACGAGATAACGCGTCAGGTCAATGATGTGCGAATTGATGTCGCTGTGGACGCCGCTGCCGCTCGTCTCCTTTTGCAAACGCCAGTCCAGCGGAAATTCCACGTCGGCCAGCCGGTCCTGGGCGTAGCGGGCGCGGAAATGAAAAATCCGCCCCAGCGCGCCTTCGGCCAGCATCCGCTTCGCCAGCGCGATGGCGGGAATGCGCCGGTAATTGTGGCAGACCATGTGGACGACCTTGGCCTTTTTGACGGCAGCGAACATGGCCTCGCATTGCTTGAGATCCAACCCGAGCGGCTTTTCGCACAGGACATGCTTGCCGTTTTGCGCGGCGGCGATGGCCATTTCCGCATGTGCAAACGTCGGGGTGCCGATGTCCACGATGTCAATCAGCGGCGACTCGACAATCTCCCGCCAGTCCGTCGTGGCATGCTCCCAGCCAAGTTGCGCCCGTGCCGCCTGCACGCCCGCCGCCTCGCGTCCGCAGATGGTATGCATCTCGACCTTGGCCTTGAGATTGAAAAATCGCGGCGCTTGCCGCCAAGCGTTCGAGTGGGCCCGGCCCATGAAACGGTAGCCGATCAATCCGACGCGCAAAGTCTTGGTCATATAAATAAAGAGGTCACATGGTTTGCCACTTGAACGGAACGCCGGGCACCGCCCCGGCCAGTTTATGTTTCCTTCGAGCCGAGGCGGTGCTCGGCGCTCCAAATCATACCGCCACAAAAGTAGGGGTTGGAAATGGTTACGCCCGCCTTTATAGTGAGCCGCACTCATCAAGTCAAATATGCCTTTTACCACTGCTGAAATTGCGAAACATCTTTCGGGCGAAGTTCTCGGCGATCGCGACGCCGTTCTGACCAGCTTTGCCACTGCCGATCAGGCCAAGTTAGGCGACCTCACCTTCGCGGAAAACGAGGAATTTTTCGCCCGCGCCGAGGCCAGCGCCGCCACCGCCATCATCGCCGACCAGCGTTTCAACTCGGAGAAGAAGATTCTCATCCGCGTGCCGAACGCCCGCATCGCCTTTGCCAAGGCGCTCACGCTGTTCTTCCCCGAACCCGTGCGGCCCGCCGGCATCCATCCACTGTCGGTCGTCGCGGCCAGCGCCCAGGTGGACCCGACCGCGCACATCGGCCCGCATTGCACCGTGGGCGAACGCGTGAAGATCGGCGCGCGCTGCGTGTTGCAGGCGGGAAATTCTATCGGCAACGATGCCACGCTCGCGGACGACGTGAATTTATTTCCAAACGTCACGATTTATCCGCGCACCGAGATCGGCCGGCGCGTCCGCATCCATGCCGGCACGACCATCGGTTCGGACGGTTACGGCTATGTGCTGGACGGCGGCTTTCATCGCAAGGTGCCGCAGATCGGCAACGTCATCATCCGCGACGACGTGGAGATCGGCGCGAACGTGACGATTGACCGCGGCGCACTCGGCCCGACGATCATCGGCAAAGGCACCAAGATTGATAACCTCGTGCAGATCGCGCACAACGTGGAGATTGGCGAACATTGCCTCATCATCGCGCAGGTCGGCATCGCGGGCAGTTCCAAGCTGGGCAACTACGTCGTGCTCGCGGGCCAGGCCGGCATCGGCGGCCATCTGAAGATCGGCCATCAAGCCACCGTCGGCGCACAATCCGGCGTGATGACGGACATCCCCGACAAAACCACCTGGCTGGGTTCCCCTGCGCAACCGGATCGGGAAATGAAACGCATGTTCATCGCCATGCAGCGGCTGCCGGATTTGCTGAAGAAGATTGCCGAATGGGAAAGAAAGCTCGGCGGAAAAATTGAGTGAAGCCGCCATTGCCGGTGCGTTTCTGATAGGAACCTCCATTTCAAGCGCGGGCTGGACTGGACTCAAAAATTAGACAAAATGAAACCCAAGACAATTCCTAGTTTGTGCCTTAATATCAACTTAACAGGAAACTTTTCCTGCTAATTAATTAGTTAGGTGTCTCGTGCTTTGATGTGAATACACGCATCCAAAACCGGAAGACTGCCAGCATTTTGGGCTGGTTTGCCTGCACTGTTGGCAGCCTTGCATTGCTGTCACAGGTAATGGTTGCCTATTTATTTACCTCCGTTGGCGCGACTCCCCCAACGGTTCCTTATGCGGCTCGCGCGTTTTCCTTGACCATTGGTGCTTTGGTTGCTGGTGTTCCGTGCGGATGTTACACTTGGTTTTTGGGTCGGAAGAGGCTCGGACTTGTGGGGATTATTTTATGTCTCACATCAGTGGTGACCATATTTTTTGTTCACAGATTTTCCTGATGATCAACATGTCGCCGACACCTAACCACCAAAGGATTGAATTGACCGTAGCGCGCTGAGGGTGTGGCCTTGTGTGAGGGGTGAACGCGCGGAGCGTCAATTCAATCCGTTGTTGAACCAGCCCACGAAAAATTTGAAGTCTGCTCTCCTGCCTTTTGCTTTTCCTGCCGTTCCCTGACTCTATCCAGAACTATCCACTATTACCACCCGCATTCCGCGCCAAGCTCGTAGTCTATCCCCCAGACTATCCGTTTCCACTCCATTTTCAGCCCGCAAACCAGAGCGAGTATCCTGTAAACCACTCTTTTGCGGTGGCGCGACTATGCTCCTCCGTCAGCGCGCCGCGTGTTCCATTGGTCCGCGCACATTTTCCCTCAACTCTCAACTCTCGACCCTCAACCATCCCGCGGTCGGCGCCCGCGGCAGCGTCCCGATCAGCAGCATGGTCTTGCCGCAGCACGGACATTTCGGAGGTTGAGAGTTGAGGGCTGAGAGTTGAGCGGTGGGCATCCGCCAGTCCAGCAAGGCCAGGATGCGTTCCCACTTCGCCTTGGCCGCCGCGCCGCGCCAGCCGTAGTGGCGCACCCGTTGAAAGCCTTTGGGCAGGACGTGTTGCACGAACCGCCGGACGAACTCCTCGCCGCTCACGGTGGCGCGGTGTTGTTCCCCGCCGTTGGCTCGGTAACGGAAGGTCACGCTCTGCGCGTCCCAGCGGTCAATCTGGCTTTCGTGCAACGGCGGACGGCACAGATACGCCGCGAGGTATTTGAGGGCGGCTTCGCCGGAGCCGACTGGTTGCACGTCGGCCACCCATTTCATCCACCACACTTTGGCGGGCACGCGCTGGAACAACTCCGGCTCCTCCCGTTCCAGCCAGGCCTTCAACCGGCCTTTGAAGCGCGCCGCCAGCTTGGCCTGTGGCACAAGGAACTCTGCATCCTTCACCCGCACCCAGCGCAGGCGATTGGGGGTGAGGCCGCCGCCGGGCACCAGCAGATGCACATGCGGATGGTAACGCAGGTCGCGCGTCCAGGTTTGCAGCAGGGCCGTGATCCCGAGTTCCGCGCCGAGATGTTTGGGATCGGCGGCGAGGTCTTGCAAAGCCCCGGCACTCTCCTTCAACAACGCGCCATACCACGGCTTCATCGCGGCGCGGATGGGTTCGCGTAGTTGCTGCGGCACGGTTCACCCCGTGAGATAGGTATCGGGTGGAACAAAGCCCTCGCACAAGGTGGTAAACGGTGCTGAAAAAACTACTCCTATGGGTCTCCTTATCTCACGGGGTGAATGTCACAAGGAAATACGGCACGGGCAGGAGCCGGGTGCGTTGTTGCGCCAACCATTGGGCCGCGTCGTCCTGGCCGCAACGGGGACAGGCGCGATGGTTGCACGAGTGATACGCCAAATGTTCCCGGCCGCAGGCGCAACGGTAGCGCTGCCCGCCCAGCGCCGGAGTCCGGCACCGCAGGATGGCCCGCACGGCGGCGTGCTGTTCGGCCGGGATCAACCGTCCGAACTTCGCGCGATACGCCGGCCAGTGCGCCGACAAAAGCTCCGCGAGCCTCACGCCACGGCGCGATGCAACACGTCCAGCGCCGTGCGCGTGCGCGCCTCGTTGAGCGGGGTCAGATGCGTGTAGATCACCGTCGTCTCCAGCGAGGCGTGGCCGAGATACTGCGAGATCAGCCGCAGGGACACGCCCTCTTCGAGCAGATGGGTGGCGTAGCAATGCCGCAACGTATGCACGGTGGCTGCGGCCGGAATGCCGCTGGCCGCCCGCGCCAAACGAAACGTGTTTTGCACCGCCGAGACCGAGAGATGCGTGGCCGCGCGTTGCGCCGCGTCCGCGGATTGACTCCGTTCCCGCCAGCTGACGGTCGGCCCCGGAAACAGGAACGTCGGATGCCGGTGGGTTTTCCACCAGACGCGCAACTCGGCCACCATCGCCGGGAGAGCGGCACGAACCGGTCCTTGCCGCCCTTGCCGCAGCGCACGTGCAAACGCGGATGTTCGGTGTGCGTGTCGCGCAGATCGCGCCGCTCAATCCGCACCGCTTCGCCCACGCGCAGCCCGGTGTGGTAGATCAGGCCCAGCACGGCGCGATAACGCGGGAGCTGCACGGCCCTGAGCAGGGTGGCGACCTGTTCGCGAGCGAGCACCAGCGGCAGGGTCTGCGGCGGCGCAATGCGGAGTTCCTCGAACACCGTCCAGGCCAGGCCCAGCTTGAGGTGCTCGCCCCGTGAGATAGACGAGCGCGGGCCGGCTCAGGATTGCGCATCACGACTTATCTCACGGGGCGAGCGGTAGAATGAGCGGAAGGCGCACCGGGCGACCTTCATGGCGGAACCGCCGAACTTCCGGACCTGGCGCAGTTCGAGGTAATAGGCGCGGACCTGATCCTCGGAGAGCGTGGCCGGGTCGCACTGATAATGGTCGCCGAGCCGGCGGACATAACGGACGTATTCTTTCTTGGTGGGCTGCCGGTAATCTTTGAGTTGGACAAAGGCGGCGAATGTTGCGATGGATGGGGTGTTAATCATCAGCGGGCAGCGTGCCGGTGAGTGCCGGTCAGCGCTGCCCGCAAATTTAAAAATCGTCCGCCGCCCAAACCGATGAAATCGTCAGGCCCGTCATGCCTCCGCCAGGTCCGCCGCGCAGCGGCTGGGTTCAACAATTTGCCGGAGCCAAACCCGATTGACGCGTTCCGTCAATCGGTAACGCCCGTTGCGCGCTATGTCAGCGGTTCGGGTTGGCTCAGCTTTTGTCGTTAAACGCTACTTGTATGTCACAGTTACCAAGTCATTCTAGTCGCATTTTTCGATGGCTTAAATTTGTTGGGTGTTTTGGCATCGCTTTCGTAGCTGCTTGGTTTTCATTTCGTAGCGTTGATTTGTATTTGTTTGACCGTTTTCCGCCAGTCGGGCGGAATTGGCCGGGCGGCTGGGCTGAGTTAGTTGGTTGCCTCTTAATTGTCGCAGTGGGGGTTTTGTTTATCAAGTGGCGGCATTATTATTTTGGGTTCGTCATTTTCGGCTTCGGTTCAGGCTGTGCAGCCGTAAGCGGTTGGAGTATTTTTCTTTTGAAGGTTTTGCCATCATGTTAGCGTTTAGTTTCACATTTGTAGTGCGACAAATGAGTTAGCAGCAGGCTTGGTTCGGGAACAAAAACCGCCGTGGCAGAATAGTCCCGCCACGGCGTTGTTATTTTGATCGGGCTTACGACTTGTGGCAGCACTTGGCGCAACCGGCGGCGTCTGTGCAACATTTGGCGCACGTCGCTTTGTCCTTGCAGCAGCTTCCGTCGCAGGCCATGGCCGGCTTGGCGCTTTCCGACTTGCAACAGGTCTTGCAGCCGGTGGTCATCAGGATTCCTGCGGCAAAAACCGCAGCTAGGATCATCATTGATTTCATTTAGTTTTTCTTTGGTTGTTCGTGGGCTTTCTTAAACACTGCTCCATCAATAGCACCCACGGCTGCCATCGGCAAATTATTGTAGCGGCGCTCTGTGAGCGCCGTCTTCGACGGTCATAGACCGTCGTTACAGCCAAACTGTCCCGTCACCCAAATCTTTCATCCGTCATGCCAGCGGTTTCAGCCCGCGCGAGCGCCACAAAAAGTAAATTGCCGGATACACCGCCAGTTCCATGATGGTCGAGGTGATGACGCCGCCGACCATTGGCGTGGCGATGCGTTTCATCACGTCCGCCCCCGCGCCGTGGCTCCACAGGATCGGCGCGAGGCCGGCGATGATGACACACGCGGTCATCGCTTTCGGGCGGACGCGCTTCACCGCACCGTGATAGATCGCATCGCGCAAATCGCCGGCGGTGTTGAGCGCGCCACGCTTTTTCCAGTCCGTATAGGCCAGGTCGAGGTAGAGCAGCATCACCACGCCAGTTTCGGCGTCCAGACCGGCGAGCGCGATGATGCCCACCCACACCGCGACACTCAAATTGTAGCCGCACAGATAAATCGCCCAGAACGCGCCGACCAGCGAGAACGGCACCGCCAGCATCACGATCGCGGTCTTGATGGCGGATTTCGTGTTCAGGTAAATGATGAGCGTGATGAGCAGTAGCGTCAGCGGCACGACGATCATCAGGCGTTCCTGGGCGCGCAGCATGTATTCGTATTGGCCGCTCCAGAAAATGTTGTAGCCGCCGGGCAGTTTGATCTCACCGTGTGCCACAGCTTCGTTCACGGCGCGCATGGCCATCTGCACATAGGTCCCGACGTCCACGCCGCGAATGTCCACATAGACCCACGCATTCGGCACCGCGCCTTCGCTTTTGATGCCCATCGGACCGTCCACGACTTTCACGGTCGCCAACTGGCCGAGCGGAATCTGCGCACCCGTCGGCGTGGGCACGACGATGTCCTCGCGCAACGCGCGCAGGTCGGAACGGAAATCGCGGTCGTAACGGAGATTGATCGTGTAGCGTTGCAAACCTTCGACGGTCGTCGTCAACGCCATGCCGCCGAGCGCGACGGACAAAACCTCCTGCACATCGGCGAGCGTCAGGCCGTAGCGCGCGATGGCTTCGCGATCGATTTCAAATTCGATGTAGCGTCCGCCCATCACGCGTTCGGCGAACACGCTCGTCGTGCCGGGAACTTTGCGGACGGCCGCCTCAACCTCGGTGCCGATGCGTTCAAGCGTGGCAAGGTCCGGCCCGGCGATCTTGATGCCAACCGGTGTCTTGATGCCGGTGGACAGCATGTCAATGCGCGTGCGGATGGGCATGGTCCACGCATTGTTCAGGCCGGGAATCTGCACGACGTTGTTCATCGCGTCGGTGAGTTCGTCCGGCGTGCGCTTGCGATGCGCGATGACTTTGCCGTCGTCGTCCTTGATGTCCACGGCGGGCCATTCCGACTCGGGCTTGAGGCGGATGGTGGTTTCGATCATGTCCATCGGCGCGGGATCGGTGGCGGTTTCGGCGCGGCCGGCCTTGCCAAAAACTTCCGCGACTTCGGGAAACGATTTGATGAGCCGGTCGGTGACTTGAAGAATTTCACGCGCCTTCGTCGGCGAGATGCCGGGAAATGTCGTCGGCATGTAAAGCAAATCGCCTTCGTAAAGCGGCGGCATGAATTCGGAGCCGATGTTTTGGAACGGAAATAATTTCCCCATGGAGAATGCCGCGTCGCGAATCTTGCCTTCGGGCAGCACGCGCGAAGCCATCCAGTTCCATGGCAGGAAAACCCACACGATGATCACCCCGGCAGTGAGGATCACCGCCCAGCGCCATTTTACCACAAAGTCCAGGATGGGGTTGTAAATCCAGATGAACAGACGGTTGAGCGGATTTTTTTCTTCCGACGGAATTTTTCCCCGGATGAACCAGCCCATCAGCACCGGCGCCAGCGTGATGGAAAGCAGCGCGGCGGCGGCCATCGAATACGTCTTGGTGAACGCGAGCGGCTTGAACAGCCGGCCTTCCTGCTCCTGCAACGTGAACACCGGCAGGAACGAAACCGTGATGACGAGCAGCGAATAAAACAGCGTCGGGCCGACTTCCACCGCCGCGTCGCGGATGATTTCCCAGTGCGGTTTTTTGCCCTGCTCACGTTCGAGATGCTTGTGGGCGTTCTCGATCATGATGATGACCGCGTCCACCATCGCGCCGATGGCGATGGCGATGCCGCCAAGCGACATGATGTTGGCGCTGATGCCTTGCCCGAACATCACGAGGAACGCAATCAGCACCGCGACCGGCAATACGACCAGCGCCACCAGCGCGCTCCGCAGATGCAGCAGAAACAACAGGCAAACCAGCGCCACGACGATGCTTTCTTCGATCAGCTTTTCTTCGAGCGTCTTCACCGCGCGGTCGATCAGCGCGGTGCGGTCGTAGTTTACCGTCACTTTCACGTCCTCAGGCAACGCCTTCATCGCTGTCGCCAGCTTGGCTTTCACGTCTTGGATGACCTGATAGGCATTCGCGCCGTAGCGCACGACAACAATGCCGCCGACGGTCTCGCCTTCGCCGTTGGCTTCGGCGATGCCACGACGCATATCGGGGCCGAATTGAATCGTCGCCACGTCACGCAGCAAGATCGGCACGCCTTTGTCGCCTACGCCGACGGCGATTTTTTTCAGGTCGTCGAGGCTCGTGACATAGCCTTTCACGCGCAGGATGAATTCGCGTTCCGCCAGTTCCAGCGAACGGCCGCCGACCTCGCCGTTGCTCCGTTCGATGGCAGCGCTGACGTCTTTCAATGCGAGGTTGTAGGCGCGCAGTTTCGTCGGGTCCACCGTGACCTGATACTGCTTCACGAAGCCGCCGACGCTGGCGACTTCCGACACGCCCGGCACGGCCGTGAGTTGGTATTTCAAATACCAATCCTGAATGGAGCGCAACTCCGCGAGATCACGGTTGGTGGAGTTGAGCGAATACATGAACGCCCAACCCACGCCGGTCGCGTCCGGGCCGAGCGATGGCGTGACGCCTTTGGGAAGCTGGCTGCCGAGGCTGCTCAGATATTCCAGCACACGGCTCCGCGCCCAATACGGATCCGTGCCGTCTTCAAAAATCACATACACGAACGAGAAGCCGTAAAATGAATAGCCGCGCACGACTTTCGCCTTCGGCACGGAAAGCATCTTGGTCGTGATGGGATAAGTGACCTGGTCCTCGACGATGTTCGGCGCCTGGCCTTCCCACGGCGTGTAGATGATGACCTGCGTGTCGGAGAGATCGGGAATCGCATCGAGCGGAATATGCCGGGCCGCATAAACGCCGCCGAACACCAGCGTCACCGTGGCGAGCAGCACGAAGAACTTGTTCCGCAGCGAAAAATCAATGATGCGTTGGAGCATAAATCTACGGAGTGCGCCCGTCCCCGGGCGCAGCAAACTTGGAAAACCAAACGGCATGAATTTTTCGACCGCCCGTGAAATGCGGCGTTGCTGCGCCCGAGGACGGGTGCACTCCAGCAGTGGACCTTTCAAACAAACTCATAATCATTTAGGTCCGGGCATCCATGTTTCTGTCATCGGCACCAGGTCCATTTTACATTTTGGGCATTTCCCGGGCTCATCGGACATCACCTCCGGATGCATCGGACAAAAATAGCGCTGCTTGGTTTCCGGTTTTGATGCGGAGGAAGATTCAACTTGCCTGGGAGCGGAATTCGTCGGCGTCGCCATCACCGGGATCAGCGTCATCGCGCATAGCGGACATTTGCCCGGCTTGTCCTCGTGGACGCTCGCGTGCTCCGGCATCGGGCAGGTGTAGTAAAGCACCTGGCCGCCTGGCTGGATTTTTTGCAGTGCCGACGGTGTGACCGGCACCAAGGCCATGCCGCAAATCGGACAACTGCCCGCGTGATCGTAGATGATCGAAACGTGTTCCGGCATCGGGCAGACGTAAACGGTCGCTTCCATGTCTTCCGGGTGGGGCGCGCCTCCCCGCGAGCCGTCGGCGATTGGAGCATTGGTTGGCGTGCCCGGCTCACCAGGAGTGTCGCCCCACCGTGCGGATCCGCGCATCTTGTCGATCGCCTCGCGCAACTGGCTCTCGGAATCGAGGAGGAATTGTCCGGAAGTGACGACACGTTCGCCCGCGCTCAAACCGCCGGTGACTTGGATCATGGCGTTTTCGGCCTCCACACCGAGCATCACGTTGCGCCCCTCAAATTTGCCGCCGTCCAGCGCCACAAATACCGTGTTCCGCGCGCCGCTGCGCAGCACCGCGGATTCCGGCACCAGCACCGCCGAGTCTTCCAGTTGCGCGTGAATCAACGCGGAGACAAACATGCCCGGCTTCAGGAAGTAGCCTGGATTCTCAAACTCCAGCCGGACCTTGGCCGTGCGCGTTTTTTCATCCACGCTCGGATAAACAAATGTCACCCGCCCGCGAAACTCGCGGTCCGGCAGCGACGCGACCTTCACGATCGCCTCCTGGCCCAGCTTCACAAACGGCAAATCCTGTTCGTAAACCTGCGCGATCACCCACACGATGCCGAGGTCGGCCAGCCGGTAAAGTTTCATCCCCGAATCCACCATCTGGCCAGCCACGACATTCTTCTCGATGACGAAGCCGGACATCGGCGCGGACACTGGCAGCGTCTTGCGCGCCGTGCGGGATTTCTCCAGTTCCGTGATCTGCGCGTCCGGCACGTCGAAAAATTTCAACTTGCTCGCTGCCGTCTCGCGCAGCGCCATCACACCGGGATCGTTGGTGGAACCGGAATTGAGCGCCAGCAAATATTCCGCTTCCGCGCTGTAAAGTTCCGGCGAATAGATCTCGAACATCGGTTCGCCACGATGCACGAGCTGCCCGGTGGCGTCCACGTTCAGTTTTTCGATCCAGCCCTTGAACTTCGTCGTCACATCGGCCAAAGCCGTCTCGTTGTAATCAATCGCGCCGACAGTGCGGATGGTCTTGCGCAGCGGACCACGCTGAATTTCAGCGGTGCGCAGATTCATGTTCTGCTGTGTCGCCGCGTCCACCGCGATGGCTGATGGATCATCCATTTTGCCTGCGTCTTCATAAACCGGCACCATGTCCATGCCCATGCTGTCCTTGGCAGGCGTGGGACTGGTTTCGCCCGGTGTCATCGTGGATTTGTAAAACTTGATTTTGCGCTCACCCGATGGAACGTCGCCGGCCTGCTTGCGGATCGGCGTGAGTTTCATACCGCAAATCGGGCAGTTACCGGGATGATCCTGGATGACCTGCGGATGCATGCCGCAAGTGTAGAGCGTCTTGGCTTTCTCGCTGTGCGCGTCCGGCACCATCCAAGCTAGCGCGGCGAGTAAAATTAAGATGCAATACAGTTGTTTCATAATTCAACGGGCAGAGGTTTCAGTTTTCAGCAACGGCGCGTTTTCGGGCGGCACGCCGGCAACGAGCAACGTGAGTTCCGCATGCGCGATTTCACGTTGAATTTGCGCGGCGATTTCATCGAGCTGGAAATTGAGCAATGAACGTTCGGCATCAATCACGTTCAGAAAATCCACCTGGCCGGAGCGATACGCGGCACGGGAAACTTCTAGCGACTGCCGGGCGCGCGGCAGCAGGCGTTCGCGCAGCAACGTCAGTACGCGATCGGCTTCGCGGATGAGATAAGTCTGTTCCGCAAAATCCACCGCCAGTGAAATTTGCTCCGCCGAAAGCCGCGCTTCGGCGGCGCGTTTGCCAGCCTGGGCGGCGGCGAGTTCGGCGGCCAGCTTGTCGCGCCAGATGGGCAGCGTCATGCTTGCCTGCGGCCAGTAAAACGGCGGCCTGTAAACCTCGGCCTGCAAGCCGGCGGAAAAATCCGGCACTTTGTCTTTGCGCGCGAGTTGAAGACTAGCCTCGGCTGATTTGATCTCAGCCTCCATCTCCTTTAACTGCGGATTTTGTTTCAGCGCGGCGGCGAACAGTTCGTCGTCGCTCAAATTGCTTTCGGAAAATTCCGCGTCCGCCGGCACGGGCGGGTCAGGCTGATCGGCGTGGAGACCGAGCGCGGCTTTGAATTGCGTCAGCAGCACGCGGCGCGAGTCTTCGAGGTTGGCGGTTTCCGTGCGCAATTTTTCCTGTTCGATCTGCGCCCGCAGCACGTCCTGCAACGTCGCGCGGCCGACCTCGTTCTGCGTCCGCGCCAGCGATTCGAGTTGTGCCAGCAACGCGAGCGACTGGCGGTTCACGACGAGCTTCGCGTCGAGAAAATGCAGCGGATAGAAACTTTTTTCCACCGCGAACGCCGTCTGCTGCACGGCGGATTCAAATTGAAAATATTTCGTCCGGCTTTCGGCGGAAGCAGCCTCAGCTCGGGCGCGCAACTTGCCGGGGCCGGGAATGTCCGCCGCCAGCCCGGGCATCAATGAGGTGAGCGCACTTTCGATATATGCCTGAAATGTCAGTTTCGGGTCCGGCAGCGAGCGGGCAACGGTGATGTTCTCCACCGCCGCCGCCCAGTCGGCATAGGCGGCCGTGACTTTGGGGTCGTTGCGAAGCGCAAAGGTCACGACGTCTCGCAGGGTGGCGTTGGTTGGCAGCACGAGAATAGGCGCCGCTAGAAGATTGCTGACGGACGTCAGATCGCGACGCGCGGATTTTTCCGAGTCCGTTGGAATGCCGCGGCAACCAGCGGCCAGCAGCACGAGGGCAAGGCCAGGCAAAACCAGTTGATGGATTCGATTCATGGGTCTTCGCAACAAAACGGCGCGCGGAAAACATTCTCCGCGCGCCGGGCACAGACGTCATGCGCGGTCGCCGATTACTTTTTGTCCGCCGCGCGGATCAGGGCCATGTATTTTTCCGGATCCTTGTCGAAATCCTTTTTGCAGCCCTTGCAGCAGAGTTTCACTTCCTGATCCTTGTAGGTGAACACCAGCGGCTTGCCCATCTCGCCGAGCTTTTCGCCGGAAACCGGGCAGGTCGCCAGCAAATCAGGCTTGGCTTTGGCCTCATCCGCCATGGGTTGGGCGGTGGCGCCACCGCAACAGCCGGGCATGGTGCACTCTGCTGCCGATAGCTTGGTGGAGAAGGTCATCACGCCGAGGACGCCAACGGCAAGCAGGATATACAGATTTGTTTTTTTCATGTTTGGTTAGATGTTAATGTTGTTGTGCTCGTATGGCACAGGTGACTTACACCGGCAAAGCTGAAACCCCTCGAAATTTTTTCAGTTTTCCGGCTCCGATGTTTCCAAGCTATCAATCTGGCGAAAATATACAAGCGGCCCGGAGGCATTCCCGCCGGACCGCTGGAGAAGGGAATCTTTCATTGTTATTTCTTTTCTTCTTCCATGCCTTTTGTCGGCTTGGCGTTCGGCGTGGTGGCGCAGCAGAAGCCGGAGTCGTCACCGCACATCGTGCAACTGTGTTTAAGTTCACTTTTGGCACCTTTCCCAACACCGGTTATTGTCCAAGTGCCCTTGCAGCCGGCGCACGCATGAGTGCCAATGAGTTCAGTGGGTGGGCCGCCGGCCATCAGGAGTTGAGCGCCCTTCGTTCCTTGTTTCACGCGGGTGACATACACGGTCTTGCACTTGGCGCAGACCATCGCAAAGGTTTCGTCGGGTTTGACGGCATCCGCTTCTTTGATGGTCGTGATGTGATTGAGCATCATCAGATGCTCGCCGCCTTTCATCGGCTTCATTGGCTCATCAGCCCGGACGGAGTCGGGCCACCAGACCACGGCGAGGACCGCCAACGCCATTGTGGAGAGCGTCAGGCAATTACAGATACGTTTCATTGTTTTCATTTGTCAGCCTTTCGTTTTGTTTGTTCGGTTTTACAGCAGTTAAGCGTTTTATTTGAGCGGGGCGATCTCAACGGATTTCAAATTCGACTCGAATCCGTTGTTGAGTCGCAATTCAGGGAACCGCTCTTTCATCCGGGGACTGTTGGCGAGCGACTGATTTTTCATCACTGCCGCCAGTTCGCTCGCGGACGCCGCCGGTTTTGCGCAACTGGCGGCCGAGGTCTTTCCGGAGACTGCCAATTCCGGAAATTGCTCCCGCATACGAGGACTGTTGGCCAGCGCATGGTTTTGGGAAATTTTGGCCAATTGACTCGCGCGGGTGCCTGGCCTGGAGGTTTCGGCGGTTGACGCCACACCGACCCATGCCAGTTCCGGGTATAGTTCAATCATGCGGGGGCTGTGGGCCAGCGCATGGTTTTGGATTAGTTTAGCCAGCTGGCTGGTGTCGTCACCCGCCCTCAAGCTTTGAGTTGCCGCCAGTGTGACCACAGCAGCCACACCGATAATAAGGATCTTTGTAGTTTTCATTTGTCAGACTTTCGCTTTGTTGGTTGCTGTTTCAGCAGTTGTTCGCCCGCTGTCTCTTTTACTACCCCGGTTGGTGCAAAATCCCCCGGATTTTCAGTGATTGGTATTGTTCGCTTCGCACAAAAAAAACCACCGGGAACAGGGGAATGGTTTGAAAGCGGCTCAATTTGCATGAAACAAGCGGGAAATCCTGTTTGGCATGTCAGTTGCGTTCATCTGGACTGTGAAGTCTTTTTGGAGTGCAGTTTTCCTTTGCTTCGCGGCATTCAATGGAGCAAATGCTGCGTCACCGTCAGCGACCAACGGCATTCCCTTTGAATACTCCGAAGGGTTTTTGTGGGTGCAGATCGAGGTTCCCCAGTCGGCCCGCCCGTTGAATTTTCTTTTTGATACCGGTGCGGAAATCAGCGTCATCAATGCCGGCACCGTCAAAATGCTTGGTCTTTCTGGGGGCAGAACCATTCATGTGCAGGGCGTGCAGGCGGCCACTACCGGTCACTGGCCCGTCCGATTGGCAGCGAAGGCAGGAAATGTGGAACTGCCGTCAAAATACCTGTCGCTGGATTTGAGCCAGCTTGCAAAGTCCTGCAGTCGTCCGCTGGACGGATTACTCGGAGCCGACTTCATTCAAGGCAAAGTGGTGGAAATTGATTTTCAATCCCACCTGATTCGTTTCTGCGAACAGATTTCCCCGGCAAAATCAGACATTGATCTGCCCTTAAAGGTCTCCGGACAGTGCTTCTGCGTGCCTGTCCGCGTCAATAGCCAGAAGCCGCAGTGGGTGCGACTGGATACCGGGTGCGCCACGCCATTGCAATGGGTGACTTCAGACACGGGAGCGGACGCCAAATCAAAAATTCCTGCCATCGGGCTGGCCGGACTCTCCATTCCCCAGGCCCAGACCACGGTTTCCTTGGGCGGACAACAATTTGACCAGATCCCCACCGGCATTCATCGCCGGGCCATTTTTTCCGGCGAAGCCGGGCTGTTGGGCAACGGCCTGTTGAGCCGGTTCAAAACGGTGACGATTGACACAAAATCAGCGCGCCTCGTCTTGCGCCCCATTTAGACTGCCAGCAACCTACACGCGGCTTCTTTCTTCCAGCCCCGGCCGGCGGATCAACCTCCCAGCCGGGGCTAACATTTTTTGAGGGGTTTTCCCTTGGCCGGGGTATTACGGACATCGACAGCGCAATGAAGCGTTGCCTTAACCAAGAAAGAAACTAGATATGAAAACAAGAGTCCTCCTCCTCGGTGCGGCCATCACGGCATTCACCTTCTCGACGTTTGCCTCCGATGCGTTGCTCTCACCACGTGCCACAGACAATCAACCCAAATATGTCGCCAGCTCGGCAAATGATCCTGACCTTTTGGCCGCGAGCCGCAGCACCTTGCTTTCGCCGCGCGCTTACGGCAACCAGATCAAGACTGTCGCTGGCGTGGCCAACGACTCGAACCTGGCTCTGGTCTGCGCCAAAAACATGAACGGCAGCCCGAAAATGATCAGCGAATGCAGTTCACACACGACCATGCCGGGCTGCGTGACGGTTGCAGCGCTCAAGTGAACAGATTGGTTTGCCAAACCATCAACCGGGTTGTCCCGGCCTGAACAAACCAGTAAACTCCGGGCGGCGGAAAAATCCCCGCCGCCCTTGATCCGATGAAAAAAGAAAATTCCAATCCCGCCGATGAAAGACTCGGCAACCTATTGCGCGAATCGCGGACGTCCCCGGCCTTGCCGCCGCGCTTTCAGGACAATGTCTGGCGGCGGATCGAAGATGCGGAGGCACCCGTCAAATCCGGTGAAGCCAGCACCTGGCTGGACGCGCTCGTCGCCTTGCTGCTCCGTCCGCGATTCGCCTACGCCACCGTCGCCGCCCTGATGCTGGGTGGAATTGTGCTGGGCGCTTTCAACGGTGCGCAGACCGCGCGGCACGATGCCGAAGCGCGTTACCTCGCCTCGGTCGCGCCCAATTCGCTGCGCTGAATATGAAGCGTCCGCTCATCCTCCTCATCGGCGCGCTGGCGCTGGGTGCGGCGATTTTTGCCGGCTCCTATTTCGTCGCCCAGCGCGCCACGGTAATGTGTTGCGCCAAACCTGCGGATGACTTGAGCTGGCTGCAAAGTGAATTTCATTTAACTGACGCGGAAATGGCGCATGTCCGCGAATTACATGAAGGCTATCTGCCGAAGTGCATGGAGATGTGTGCGAAGATTGCCGCCAAGAAAGGCGAACTGGAAGCCGCTCTCGACAGCGGCACCAACCTCACCGCCGAGGCGCAGGTGAAACTGTCCGAACTCGCGGAACTTCGGGCGCAATGCCAGGCCCAGATGCTCCAGCATTTCGCCACCGTCAGCCAGGCCATGCCGCCCGAACAGGGCCGGCGTTACCTGGCCGAAATGCAGAAGCTCACGCTCGGCTCGCACGAGCAAACAGAGGAATCCATGTCGGGCGACTCGGGTCATGAGCATCACCACTGAAGCCCAGCCATCGCCGGACGAACTCGCGAGCCAGGCCGAAGCCCGCGACCGGGCGGACATGGAAAAGTTGCAAGCCGGCCACGATGCCGCGCTCAATGATCTGATGGAGCGCCACGCCACGCCGGTGTTTCATTTTCTTTGCCGGATGGTGGGCAGCGAGGATGACGCGAATGATCTCGCACAGGAAACGTTCGTCCGCGTCTTCAAGTCGCGCGGCAGCTTCCGCATGGAACAGAAATTCTCCACCTGGCTGTTCACCATCGCCGCCAATCTGGCCCGGAATCATTTCCGCTGGCGCGCGCGGCATCCGAACCTTTCGCTCGACGCGGAAAATCCGGAAACCGAACAATCGCTCGGCAGCACGCTGCCCGCAGGCGGTCACGCGCCAAATGAAGCGGCCCTTGCCACCGAGCGCGCCCAGGCGGTGCGCGTCGCCGTGGGAAAATTACCGGAGGATTTGCGCGAGGCGATCGTGCTGTGCGAATGGGAAGAGCGCAGCGTCGCCGAAGCCGCGACCATTCTGGAGGCGACTCCGAAGGCGGTGGAATCAAGGCTTTATCGCGCACGCGGAATTCTGCGCGAGCGGTTGAAGTCGTGGCTCTGATGTCGGGTTTGGGGGCAGCACCCGCGTCTCGCGGGTCAAATTCGGCGTCCCGCCGAATTTCGTCGGGCAGCGTGGCTGACGGTGTTGCATTCGCACATTGAGAAATGTGCGCAGCGAACGGTTTCGGGCGCGACGCCCGAAACGACAGGCCGGAGGCCCGTGCTACACTAAGTTTTTCGCGCCTCATTTCGGCCTCAACTTTGAGAACACTTCAAAATTCCCTGTGCGTCCGGCGAAAATCGGCTACTTTACGGCCGCAAATGAGCAAGCTCCTGTTGATTGATGACGAAGAGGACGTGAGGTATTCGTTCCAGCGGATTTTTGATTCGCCGGAAATCGAGTTCGCCACCGCGTCCAGCGGCGAAGAGGGATTGAAGGTCATCCCCAAATTCAAACCCGACCTCGTGCTCATGGACGTGCGCATGGGCGGCATGAACGGCCTCGAAACGTTGCGCCGCATCCGCGGCACCAATCCCAAGCTCCTCGTCATTCTGATGACCGCCTACGGCACCACGCAAACCGCCATCGAGGCGATGAAGCTGGGCGCGTATGATTATCTGCTCAAGCCGTTCGACGCGGTGAAAATCAAGGAGCTCGTCGGCAACGCCCTCAAGGCCGCGCGCGACATGAAGCAGGTCGTCTCCTACGAACCGATGCTGCAGTCTGAAGATTACGAACTCGGCATCGTCGGACGCAGCGAGGTGATGCAGCAGGTCTTCAAACTCATCGGCCAGGTCGCCGCGAGCGACGCCACCGCGCTGGTCACCGGCGAGAGCGGCACCGGCAAGGAACTCGTCGCCCGCGCGATCTACAGCCACAGCCAGCGCAACACGCAGCCGTTCCTCGCCATCAACTGCGCCGCCATCCCCGAACAGCTCCTCGAAAGCGAACTGTTCGGCCACGAACGCGGCGCGTTCACCGGCGCGACCCTGCAACGCATCGGCAAGTTCGAGCAATGCAACAAGGGCACCATCTTCCTTGACGAAATCGGCGACATGACGCCGCCCACGCAGACGAAAATCCTGCGCGTGCTGCAATCCGGCACGTTCGAGCGTGTCGGCGGCAACCAGCCGATCCAGGCCGACGTGCGCGTCATCGCCGCGACGAACAAGCCGCTCGAAGCCGCCGTCGCCGCCAAACAGTTCCGCGAGGATCTGTTTTACCGCCTCAACGTCGTGCGCATCCACATCCCGCCGCTGCGCGACCGGCGCGATGACATTCCGCTGCTCGTGAATTATTTTTTGAAGAAGATTTCGCGCGAGCAGCAGCAGCATCCGAAATCCATCGCCACCAGCGTCATCAAGACGCTCGAAAAATATCATTGGCCGGGCAACGTCCGGGAATTGGAGAACGCCATCCGCCGCGCGATCGTGATGGCCAAGAGCGACGCGATTCTGTTGAGCGACCTGCCGCCGGAGATTTCCGGACAGATTGGCAGCGGCGCGGCAATCCCCGTCACCACCGTTGCCGGCGAAGCCGCCACCACCGACGCCGCCGCGCTCGCCCGGCAGTTGTTTCAGTGGGCCCGCCGCGATCCGAAATTGAAGATCATTCCCGCCGTCGAACGCGAACTCGTCATCCAGGCGCTCAAGGAGACGAACAACAACCAGGTTCACGCCGCCAAGATGCTGGGCATCACGCGTGCGACGCTGCGCAAACGGATTGATAAATTCGGCATCCAGCGCGAACTGAATGTGAAGTGACTTGATGCCAATCTGGCATTTCGAAAATAGAAACTTGAGGTCACAATTTGTGACCTCAAGATTGCTTATCGAACAATATGAACAAAGTTGCTGAACTAATTCCTATTGAGCGGATTCAAAATTTTATTTTCCTGATTCGCGGCGAGAAGGTGATGCTCGATAGCAATCTTGCCGTGCTTTATGGCGTCGAAACGCGGTTGCTCATTCAAACCGTAAAACGCAACGCCGACCGCTTTCCAGATGATTTTGCGTTTCAGCTTACACCACCGGAAGCTGCAAACTTGAGATCACAAATTGTGATCTCAAGTTCTGCTCATGGCGGCCGCCGCTATTTGCCTTACGTCTTCACCGGGCAGGGTGTGGCGATGCTGTCGAGCGTGCTGCGGAGCGGACGCGCCGTGCAAGTCAACGTCGCCATCATGCGCGCGTTTGTGAGCTTGCGCCGGTTGCTCGCCACCAATGAAACTCTGGCCCGCAAGTTTGCCGAATTGGAACGCAAGCTCGAACGTCACGATGAAGCCATCAAATCGCTCTTTGAAGCCATTCGCGAATTGATGCTGCCTCCGATAAAACCAAAACGAGAAATCGGCTTTCACGCCATCGCCAGGGAACGCCAACGTGTCAAAAAGTCAACTGCCCGGCGTGAGTCATAGGCGAAATAATCCGTAACCAGGCACTCGAAAATCAATTCTGCTCCGACTCCGTCGTCACCGGCTCGGCTTCCCCTTTGAGCGCGCCGATCAAGGCGTGCCACGCCAGGATCGCACACTTCACGCGGGCCGGATATTTGTGGACGCCTGCGAACACCGCCAGCTTGCCCACGTCGCCGTTCACGGTGCCGGTGGTCACCATCTCGCGAACCTGCTCAAACGTCTTTTCCGCCTCGGCCCGGGTTCTGCCTTTGACGTGGTCGGTGAGCAATGACGCCGACGCCTTGGAAATGCAGCAGCCCGAACCGGTGAAGCTGGCGTCCTTGATGACATCGCCCTCCACCGTGAGAAACAGTTTCAACTGATCGCCGCAGATCGGATTGCGCCCTTGCGCGGAGCAGGTGGCCGCCGGCATCTCGTGGAAATTGCGCGGCTGCTTGCAGTGGTCCAGGATGACCTGCTGATAAAGGTCGTTAATATCGTCGAACATGGCCGCAATCTAACCACGAATTGACACAAATGCACACGAAGACTTTTGTCGCGTGCCCCGGCAATTATTTGCCCAGCAAATGCGGATTCGCCTCGAGCCGGTCCCAGATGACCTTGTCCAACTCCTCGCGGGCAGCTTCGCACTTCACGCGGTTGATGATCTCACCGGCAAAGGCGTGGATCAACATCTGCCGCGCCGTGTCCGTGCCGATGCCGCGCGTGCGCAGATAAAAAATGGATTCCTCGTTGAGCTGGCCGATCGTCGCGCCGTGCGTGCATTTCACGTCGTCGGCGTAGATCTCCAGTTGCGGCTTCGTGTCGGCGGTGGCGTCGTCGGAGAGCAGCAGGTTTTTGTTCGTCTGCTTGGCGTCGGTTTTCTGCGCGATCTGCTGCACCAGGATCCGCCCGTGAAAGACGCCCTTCGATTTGTCATCGAGAATGCCGTTGAAATATTCGTGGCTGGCGCAATTCGGCTGCGCGTGTTCGACGACCATGTGATGATCGGCCAGCTGCTCGCCGCGCGTGAGGTAAAGTCCGTTGAGGATGCACTCCAGACCTTCACCCGCGAGTTTCGTGCGGATGCTGTTGCGCGACAGCTTTGCGCCCAGTGCAAAAGAGTGGATGTTCACATTGCTGGCGCGGCCGAACTCACCGTGGATCGCCGCGATGTGAAATGCATCCAGCGCCTCATCTTGAAATTTCAGATGTTCCACAAACGCGTTGTCGCCCGCGAAGATTTCCGTCACCGCGTTGGTGAAATAGGCCGTATCCGTGGTGGAGATGTAACTTTCCACGATCGTCACGCGACTGTTCGCCTCAGCCACGATCAAGTTGCGCGGCTGAACCGTCGCGCCGGCTTCATCCGCCGAGCAGATGTAAACGAGCTGGATCGGCGTGGTGATGTCCACACCTTTCGGCACATGGACAAACGCGCCGTCCAGAAAGTAGGCCTGGTTCAACGCGGTGAAGGCATTGTCCGACTCGGGCGTGCAACGGCCCAGATATTTTTCAACCAGCGCGGTGTCAGAAGCCAAAGCCGCCGCGAGATTGCCGGCCTTCACGCCCGCCGGAAGTTTTTCAACGGTCGACAGCTTGGGCGAATAATGGCCGTTCACAAAGACCAGCCGGGTGCCGGTGAGTTTGGCGAAGGCGAATTCGTTCAGCGCCTTGGTTTCCGCGCCGTTGATGGCGGGGACTTCGAACATCGGCTGAAACGGCAGCTTGGCGAGCGGGGCGACGTTCGTAAAACGCCAGTCTTCGTGCTGCAACGTCGGGAAGCCGAGTTCGGCGAACAGGGCGAGGCCGGCCTTGCGGAATGGCAGCAGCGATGATTTCGCCGCCGACTCGAAATGGCGGAATTGTTCGAGGAACGGTTCGGTCACGGTCGTGTCGCCTGATTTTTTTTGCAGCGTTGATGTCATGGTAAATCTCAATCTTTCAAATCGGCCCCTAATTTTTCATGCATTTCACCTTCGCGCAATTGAAAACTGCCGGGGAAACGGGTTGTCTTGAGCTTATTTCGGGCAAATAGCCTAAAAACCTCGCCGGATTCCGCGTCTCTGATATTTTCCGCACATGGTAAAACTCGTTTTATTCGACATTGACGGCACGCTGGTCCGCACGGGCCACGCCGGCACACAGGCCTTCGCCAAGACCTTTGCCACCGAGTTTAAAGCCCACCACGGCCTGGAAAAAATGAGTTTCGCGGGGCGCACCGACGTGAGCCTCGTCCGGGAATTTTTCAAGCATAACGACATTCCCGCCACGCCGCAAAATTTCGAGCGTTTCTTTGAGCGCTACATTTTCTGGCTCGATCAGATTCTGGCGCGGAGTCACACCGAGACCTGCCCCGGCGTCTGGGAACTGTTGCACGACCTGCGCGCGTTGCCAAAGCCGCCGATCATCGGCCTGCTCACCGGCAACATCCGGCTCGGCGCGGAAATCAAGCTGCGCCACTTCGGACTGTGGGAGGAGTTTGAGTTCGGCGGGTTCGCTGACGACCACGAGGAACGCGACCTCATCGCCGCCGCCGCGCATGATCGCAGCCATCGGGTGCTGGGGCGGAGACTGCGAGGCGAAGAGATGGTGGTGGTGGGCGATACGCCATTTGACATCCGCTGCGGAAAGGCGATCGGCGCCAAAGTCCTGGCCGTGGCGACCGGTGGCGCGAAGCTGGACGAGTTAAAGAAACATAAGCCCGACTGGGCGGTGGCCGATTTGACGCACGTCAGTGCGCGGGAAATTTGTTCTTTGCCGGCGTCGGGGTGACGAGACTCATTCTGAAAAATTAATCAGAGTCTCCTGACGTCGTCTCCTACGAATTAATGCGCGTGGCACCCGCCACCACAACAGTGATGACCACCACTGCCGGATTTTCTGGCTGGCGCATCGCCGCCCGCATTGGCGGAGGCGAAGGTGGAAAACTTTTTGTGCAGCTTGGAGGAGCCGCAATGCGGACATTTGGAATTCTTCCAGTCGGTCGAGCGCACGAGAATTTCGCTGTCGCGCTCGCACTGTTCACAATGGAATTCGTAGATCGGCATACCGGACTTATTTCGCCCACTGCGGATTTTCCATGAAGGCGTAGCAGAGCAGATGGCAGATGTTCATCTGCACGTCCTCGACGCGGCCGTAATGCGTGTCGCCGATGACGATGACATGGTCGGCGATCTCGGCCATGCGCCCCCGCTTGCCGCCGACAAGCGCGATGGTTTTCAGGCCATTCAGCTTGGCCCATTCGAGTGCCTTCACGCAGTTGGGCGAATTGCCGCTGACGCTGATGGAAAGCGCGATGTCGCCGGGCTTGCCGTAATTCTGCAACTGGCCGACGAACACGTCCGCGTAGGAGTAATCGTTGGCGAGCGCGGTCATCCAGCTCACGTTGTCGTTCAACGACAGCACGCGGAAACGCTTGCCCAGTTTGTCAGAGGAGCCCTTGCCCAGGTCGGTGGCGAAGTGCGAGGAATTCATCGCGCTGCCGCCGTTGCCGAAAACAAAGATCTGGTTATCGCCTTTGAGCGCGTCGCGCAACAGCTCGATGAGCCGCGCAACCGCCTCGGCGGGGACGGAATCAAACGCGGCTTTCTGGGCTTTGACGTAATCGTTAATCCAATTGATCATGGGCGGATAAAATGACGCTTCGCGGCGTGTTTGTCAGTGAAAATCAGGAGTAATCCGGCTCATTTCCGGACTTCCATTTGATGTTGCAGCCCATGCTGGGCACCTGAAATTCGGAGGTGGTCTTGCCGGAAAGAACGGCATCGAGCGCGGCGCGCAGGTCTTTTCCCGTCACGGGCATTCCATTTCCGGGGCGACTGGCGTCGAACTGTCCGCGATACACCAGCCGGCGGCCACGGTCGAACAGGAAAAAATCCGGCGTGCAGGCGGCGCGATAACTCTTGGCGACGGCTTGCGTTTCATCGTAGAGATACGGGAAAGTGTAACCGGCGCTTGCCACTTCATCCTTCATCCTGGCCGGGCTGTCCGCCGGATAATTTTTCACGTCGTTGGCGTTGATGCCGACGAGGGCGACGCCGCGCGACGCATAATCACGCGCCAGTTGCGCGAGGCCGCCACGGAGGTGGATCACATACGGGCAATGGTTGCACATGAAAACGACGAGCAGCGCGGGCACCGCCTTGAAGTCGGCAAGTGAGACATGTTTGCCGGTCGTGTCCGGCAGATTAAAATCGGGTGCCGCCGTGCCGAGCGGCAGCATGGTGGAAGGTGTCAATGCCATGCCAGCAATGTGAAACGGCGGGCGAATTTTCGCAAGTCGCTAATCAAGCCTCACGCAAAGGACGCAAAGTGGAAATTTACCTTTGCGTCCTTTGCGCCCTTTACGTGAGAACGGCACCGGCTCAAAACCACGGGCGGCAAAATTAAGTTTGTTCTTTTGTGCGCTGGCAATTTTAATGGAGGTCACCGTGGCAAAGAACATTCTTTATTTCGACCTCGAAACGCAGAAGTCCGCCGATGAAGTGGGCGGCTGGGGCAACATTTCCAAAATGGGCATGAGCATCGGCGTGACGTGCAGCAGCGCGACCGGTGAATACAAAATCTATGGCGAAAAACAGGTGGACGACCTGATCAAGGATTTGCAGCGCGCGGATCTGATCGTTGGATTCAACAATCTGCGCTTCGATTACGAGGTCCTGCACGGCTACACCTCGCTGGATCTGAGCCAGCTGCCGACGCTCGACATGCTGGTGGAATTGCAAAACACCCTGAACCACCGGCTCTCGCTGGACTCGATCGCGACGGCGACGTTCGGCGTGGAAAAGACGGCGGAGGGATTGCAGGCGATCCGCTGGTTCAAAGAAGGCAAACTGGCGGAAATTGCGGAATACTGCTGCTACGACGTGAAGATCACCAAGCTGGTCCACGAATACGGCCAGCATCACCGGCAGCTGCATTACGCCAATCGTTTCGGAAAAAAGATGACCGTGCCGGTCAGCTGGTGACGGGCTTTGCCCCGATTTCGTGGTGCCCGGCTCCGTTTTTAGATGTGTTGCCCCGGGTCACACAATCATGTGACTCCTTGTCCACCTATTGAGGCTTGCGCCATTGGGCGACGGCGCGCGGGCTTCAGCCCGCTTCAACGTTCTGATTCACGAAACGCGTAAAACTCCACCCTGCTCGATCGGTTCACGCTGAAGCGGCGTCAAATGCCGCGCTCCCTCTCCCGCTCTCCCCGTGGCACTATAATTTACGAGCCTCAATAATCGAGGCAAAGCCCATGGCGGCTCAATGTTTGCCGGAGGGTTAAAAAGACATCATCCGGTAAAGCCTGCTGGTCGCCGGGTTTGGATCCTGGACCGGCAGCAGCGTATCATTGCCACCAAACGGACTGCCAAGATTTGACCAGCTTGGATCCGTCAGGGCGTTCTTATATTGCAGTTGATAGGTATGCCAGGACTCGGTCGGGAAGGTGATGGCAGCGTTCGCTCCCATCATGGCTGCGCTGATGCTGAAGGCCGGATTCAACCAGAGGCTGTTGGTTTTTGCCGTCCCTCCGAAGCCCGGACCGGCGAGCGTGGCACCCGTGCCATTGATGATGTGGTCGAGTGTCGAGGTTCCGCCGCCGCTGGTATTTCCCGCGATGTAAACCGTAATCATGTTATGCAAGTTAACCTGCTGAGAATTGGTCGGCGTCTCAATGGCGTTAAAGCAGCTGATGTTGACACAGTCGATGAACACCGCATAGACGCCCAACCCGTAGGCCTGGTGGCTCGTGACACTGTCCGCGACCTTGTAGGAAGCGTAACCATTCACGCCATCATGCGACCACGCGGCCTGTGACGGCGGATCATACGGCAACTCCGACTGGTAAAAATAGACCCGGCCCCAATCACCATTCCATAGCGTTTGATATTGTTGCTGGTGCTCAACAAACAGCCCATATATCGTCACCCGGTCGCCGTTGACGATCAAACCATTGTTGCAGACATTCTGGTTCCAACCTACGCCGGCGCCATGGTCCGCACGCCACAGCCAGAGGTTGTCGCCCACGACATCGTTCGCATCGATCTGCAGGCAGCTCAAGGTTGAGCCGGCGTTCGCTCCACCCACGCGCATGAAGATGTCATACAAGAATATCGGGTCACCTGAATGATCCAGGGAACTTGTGCCTGCCCCCACCTGCAATAAAGTCGCGGTCTGCACTGGGCCCGCGTCGAACAACAGTCCTCCCACTTTCACGCCATCCACATCAGAAATCGTCAAGGCGGGAGTTCCTGTTTGTGGGATGAGCGTCGGATAACCCAGTCCGAGAACAATGGTATCCGGTCTGGTCACCATCAGGCTGCTGGAGAGCTGATAAATCCCGGGCGTTAAAATCAAATTGAGACCGGCGTTCAAGGCGGTGTTGATGCTGGCGGCGGTGTCCGTATCCGGGTGCGCCACGTAGAACTGGCTGATGGGAATGGATGTTCCCAGTGTCGGACCGGAGCCCCAGGTAATGCCCGAGCTGTTGGTCTGCAGGGCTGGCACCATGACGGTGTAATTTCCGTTGGTGTCCAGATAGAGATACGGCTTTTCCGCGATCAAGGGCGTGTTGGTGATGACCGTATAGACCTTGGTCGGCCAGGTTCCGGCTGGCGGATTGGAAACGCCGACAAACACCATGTTCCAGACGCCTCCGGACCAATTTCCAAAGACATCGTTGCGGGAGAGCCATTGTTGTTGCGCAATGGAACTGATCGTGGTGTCGATCTTGGAATCGGCCAGGAAACCGCCGCTGGCAAAGTTTCCATCGGTGTGATTTGCCAGATCAACCTGGCCATGGACATGCATGCGCCGGAAAGCGGTGCCTTGGGAAACCGCCCAGATGATGTAATTTCCGCTGTTGGTCGGAATCACGCCCAGATTTTCCGCGCCGCGCCAGAAATTCACCGTCGCATTTTCATTCACCAACACGCCATCGGAATATAGTTCGCCGATGATGGTGGCGTCGTCGGGCGATTGTCCCAAACCGATCACCTGGGTGTAGTAGCCAAGAGGAATGTCCAGATTGGTATAGATCCCCGGTTTGAACATCATGGCGGTGCGCTGAGGTCCGAACTGATTGTATTTCTGCTGCGAATAAACGGCCGTTATCTGGCTTTGAATGTCGGTCATCGTCGGATCAAAGACGAGCACGTTGGGCCCAAAATTCGGTATCGCGCTGACTACAACTGTTCGCGTCAGCGTGCCCGGCGTGCCATCGGCCGTGGTGGCCGAATAGGTCACGGTATATGTGCCCGCCACGGAAACATTCACCGGGTTGTTGGAACTCACGGGCAAGCCGGCTTGGGCGCACAAATCAAACGCCGTTGCACCGGCGTCCACATACGGACTGTTCAGCAGCAGATAAACGGGACTGACACCGTTGAGTGTCATGACGGGAGGAGCGGTATGTAGAACCGAAGCGATGGTAGCGCTATTGGTCAATGCGTTGTAGGCATTTTGGGCGATCACCGTATAACCCCCCACGCTGGCGTCGGTCGGATCCACCAGCGTATAGCTGGCGTTCGTAGCGTCAGGAATCGCCTTGGCGTTGTTGTCATACCACTGATAGGTGATGGGTGGAAGGCCAACGACCGACGCCATGAACGTCACATTACTGCCGCACTGCGGGGCGACCGACGACGGCGTGATGACAAGATTATTGAGGACCGGATCAACCACCTGAACCACTCGAATCTGACTGCCTGGAACCCCGGCGCCGGTGACCGCTGAATAGGTGATGTCATATTCACCGATCACCGCCGTATTGACGGTGCCGGCTGTGTTCACAGTCAAACTGTTGCCGGGGCAGGTATCGTAAGCGGTTGCGCCGAACTCGGTATAAGTGCTGTTTAGTGCAATAATATTCGTGCCGCTTCCATTCAAAGTGATGAGCGGTGGAGACGTATCCGTCGTCAGCAACATCGCCGAATTTGTGAAGGTGCCGGTCAGACCGGTCGCCACAATCAAATAAGCGCCGCTGTCCGATGGATGTGTGTTGTTCAGCACGAGCGTCGTGGTGGTGGCACCCGGGATCGGCTGGAGTGAAGGATCATACCATTGATAACTCGTGGCTCCGGCGGCCGGGGTGACGGTAAAGGTGGCTGAGTCGCCGCACGTGTTGTTGATGGAGGCGGGGGAAACGCTGAAGCCCACCGCCAGTTGCAGACTCAGACCATTGACCACGATCTGCGGGGTCGCGCCACCGGCAATCCCCTGACCGGTTATGACGGGCGGCGGCAACGATCCATTGACCGTAAAGCCATTGGTGGCGGTCATCAAAGTATAGGTTCCGGCGGGCAACGGTGCGCCAGTCACGTTGACGGTGATGGCATTGCCATTGAGGCTGACGCCACCCAGCACATTGAGTTTCCCGATGGTGACACTGTTGCTGCTGACATTGCCGGCAGCGGTAAAGGCGGCCTGGGCGCCGGACGCGAGAATCAAATTGGAACCCTTCGCGGTGATCGTTGCTGTCCCGGTTCCCGTGGTGTCGCCCGAGAGCGTCTGGCTGGCGAACACCGTGAATGGCGCGGCGGCCGAAATGTCGAGCGTGGTGCCGCTGGCAAGAGCGATGCCTGGCGTGCCGGCAATCGAGCCGTTCGTGTTGATGATCAGTTTGCCCCCGCTGACCGTGGTGTTGCCGAAATAGGTATTCGTGCCGCTGAGTGTCACGGCAGCATTGCTGGACAGCGTGAGCCCACCGCTGCCGGTGATCGCTCCATTGAATTTCTCGCCGGCATTCCCATTCTGTCCGTTGATGGTGAGCAAATGCCCGCCGTTGTCCAGATTGCCGCCGACGGTCAGCGTGAATGAAGCGGCGGTCCATTTCCAGGTCTGATCGGTGCCCAAGGCCAGGTTGTTATTCATCGTCAGACTGTGAACCGCAGAAGATCCGTCGAGGCTTCCAGCGCCCAAGGTCAACGTGTGGCCACCACCAGTGTCAGTCACGGTTACCGCACCGCCTCGATAAACCAACCCATACCAGCTTGCGCTGGCGCCGATATCGACAGTGCCGCCGGTGGCATTGGTTTCCCATACACCGACTCCATCAGACGCCGGTGGCCCGGCCGGGCCAGCACCGCCGAAAATCGCCGTCCAACTGGCAGGCAGATTCAACGCCGAGGTGTTATTGAGTTTGTAAAAAATCTTGGGCGGCGCATCGAACACACTGCTTTGAACCGGGCTGAATCCCGCGCAACTGGCCGTGAGATAGAGCCCTGAGGAAATCGCCGGGATTGACAAGTCATTGAATGTGGCTTTCCCGTTCGCATCGGTCGTCTGCGGATTGGTGCCGGAAAGCGTCCCGGCGCTTAACGCCAGCGTCACCGCAGATCCGCTCTGTGTGACAGCGTTGCCTAATAGGTCTTCAATTTGAACCACCACAGCCGGCATCGTCACACCCACGGGAGTCGTCACCGGTTGCGAGGTGAAGGCGATCTGTGTCGCCGGGCCAGGCACAAAAGCCACCGTCGGCTGCGCGCTGATGATCGTTCCGTCCACCGTCACGGTGATCGTTTTGGTTTGGGCCACGGTGGATGCGAGCGTGGCGGTGATCTGGCCGTTGACGTCAGTGGTGGGACTCGGCTGCGTTAAAATATTTCCCGAACCGCTTACGGCCAATGCCACTGTTTTTCCAGATAACAAATTTCCGCCCCCGTCCTTGGCCGTCACGGTGACCGTCGAAGTTGAAACTCCGTCCGCGACCAGACCTGCGTTCGGGCTGGCAACAGCGGTCGAGTTAAAGATGCTGACGCCTCCTGCGGCAAAGGTGACGGTGGGTTGCGCATTGATCTGCGTGGAACCAATGGTGACGGTGACGGTCTTCGTCTCTCCCACTGTGGACGTGAGCGTTGCCGTGGTCTGGCCGTTGCTACCAGTAGGTGCTGGCGTGGAAACAGTATTGCCCGAACCACTCACGCTGTTCGATACGTTTTGGCCGGCCAGCGGATGGCCATAGGCGTCCATGGCCGTGATGGTTATGGTAGAGGGACTGCTGCCATCCGCAGCCACGTTGGTTGGATTGGCTGTGGCGAGGGAAGCACTTGCACTGACCGGTCCTGCAACAAAGCCGACCGTTAATGAAGCTGAATTGGTGGACGTGCCGATGGTGGCAATGGTCGTGCCGCCCAATTTAGAGGTCACCACCGCATTTGTAACCGTGGTGGACGAAGTCAGGGTTGCCTGATAAGTGCCGTCACCGTTGTCGGTGGTGGAACTGATGGTGCCGTTGCCATTGGTAATGGTGAATGTCACTGTTGAACCACCCGACGTCAGATTGACACCGTTCAGATCGCGGGCTTGCATCTTGACCACTGAAGTGCTTGCCCCGCTGGCAACAATCGACGCAGGGGTCGCGCTGACCATCAACGAGTGTGCCGCGCTGGCCGCGCCCGAAGTGTTGCTCAACGGCACTGCTTGGGCCCACGTCGCGCCAATCCTGACCTCATCCCACTTTTCCCCGAAGGTGGTATCATTGTTATTATATGACATTGAGAAATAGGCCAACCCGGGCCAGTTGGCGGCACTCGTAATCGTTTTATCCGGGGCGGGCGCACTGCCCCCGTAGCTGGCACTGCTCGGATTCACCCAGAGGTCAACAACATCTTTGGCGGGACTGGTATGGAAAGTGTAACGGGCCACAATCAACACCGTGGTATTCACGGCCGTGGCCGATGTTTCATACTGCGCGCCATTGGTGGATGGAGAACCCACATTGATTCCAATATGTCCGGTTTTGTCTATCAGCAGGGCCAGCGCGGTGGTTCCCGGCATGGTGTTAGAGGTGATATTGGTCGCGTCGAGGAAAGCAATGACTCCGTTGGTGCCGTTTGCGGGATAAGCGGTGACCTGATACAGGAATGAAACATAAACCGTCTTGCCTTCGGCAGCAGTTTGACTGGTGAATTGGGTTCCGGCGAATCTTACACCTCTGGTGGCCCCAACAAGGCTGTTCCCCGCAGAAGGAACATATCCAGCCAGGGTCAAACTATTAGTTGTGACTTGAAGGTTGCTGGTGCTCGGGCACGATTGCCAGACGGTTGACGAAGCGGTGAACAGCCCGGCGGACCCCGGATTATAATCAAAACTGTCATAGAACGGCAACAGCTGGATCACCTGCGCTGCCGGCGCGGTCGGGACGAGAAGAAACGGGGCGGCCCATAAAAGGCCGGCAAACAAACAACCGGTGAGACTGGAGAAGCGCTTTTCCATAGATGAGGGTGAGAATTGGTTGGGGGTTGGGTGATGCTGGTGACAAGTGATTGCCACGGACTCTACTTTAACGGGGCCATTAAAATCCATCCCTCTTTCGGGTAGTCTCACGGCAATCGAGTGGCTGCCCCCGGATTGGTGAGGGGGAAAGAATTTTCAGAATGAACTTTCGGCAGGAAGAGTTTGAAACGCCGAGAGACGGCTCCAAACAACCTGGAAATTGTTACGCCAACCCGTGATGCATGGCCTGCCGGTTTTTTGAAGAATTGATAATTTCCTTCATTATCAATCGCAGTTTGAAGATGGTGCCTCGCTTTGATGCCGCTCGAACCTTTTTTCAAGGACAACCCTCGTCTGGAGGCGGCGGGAATTGAACTGTTTAGGGTACTGTCCCCGCGGTGGGGATAGGGGGTGATGTTCACCCACCCTTTGTTCGCTTGTGTTTTTCGTGGTTTTGCCGTTTGGCTTCACCCCTGAATTTGGTCGGTTTTCGTCAGCTCGCGCGGCTGCTTTCCATTTATCAATGGTCATTCCGCCGCATATCTTCATGGCCGGCCTGGTGCGGATGCGCCTGGGGACGATTTCTGTCTGGGTTTTGGCTCCGCCATTATTTCGATGCGAGGGATCGGTAGTAAAGGAAAACAGTAATCACCAGTGCCCATACCAGGAGCGTCAGGATTAATTCCAGGTGAGACATAACCAAGTTACGTTAATTATCAATGTGCTGCCACCGGACCCGGCCCCACACGCCCGGGAGCCGGCGAATGGTCCGGCAACGCCGTGATGTCCAGTGACCACCCCTCCAGCGTGCTGGTGCCACCCGTCGACAAATCCGCGATAAACAGCGTCCAGGTGCCGTTCGGGTTCACGCCCGCAAAACTCCCGTCCAGCGTCACCGTCCCGTTTGCCTTGAAACTGGCCGTCGCCGACAACGGGTCAATCTGCCGTCCGTCCGCCAGATAACTGCCCGTCAACGCCCCGCCGCCCGCGCTCGCCCAATGCACATCGCTTCCCGTGGAACCCAGCGTCACATTGTTGAAGCCCGAATCCGCCGAGCCAAAGGCATCCCCGCCGCCCGTGCCCACCCGGTTCACCAGCGTCACCAGCGTCCCGTGGTAACTGAGATACGCATACAAATCTCCGCTGCGACCGCCCGCCACGTTCAAGGTGACGGTCACGTGGCTCACCGCGCGGCCCGCGCCGCTGACGGTGATCTCGCTCGCCATCCCGCAGGGATTCCCGTCGGGAATTCCCAGATTCAGCGACGTGCCGCGGCCATTGACATTAACCAAATCAAAAATGCCGCCCGCGTGCAACGGCAGCAATGCGTTCAGCGCCAGCAGTCCAGTGAATAACTGTGCCTTCATGGCTGCATTGATAAACATTGCTGAAACAAACCAATAATCCTTTGCATTCAACGATGGGTTATTTGCAGTGAGCGATTGATTTTGGCTGGATCAAAGCACCGGCCATGTATTTTGTCAGTCAGTGCCGCAACCGCCAGCGAAACGGATCTTCGACAAGCTGGTGAAAGAAAAGCAGGCCAAGGGTTATACGCAAGGGGAAGACGGCACATCCTATCACCAGGCAGATACCTTAAGGCTAGTTTGGGACGTTGGAATCACTACGGATTTCTTCATCACGGCGCAACCAACCCACGATAAAACCGTTGGCTGAACAAGTTCATATTTGATTCGATGAAGGTGAACGGCGCGGAGTTGGTGGCGACGGAAATCCAATTTGCTAGGCTAAGATTCGTCGTCGCCTGCACCACATAATTCGTTCCGGCCGTCCCTGTCAGTGAAAAGCTGAATTGATTGTTCGTGAATGTGATTGCGGGTATGCTGGTGACCCCTTTACGGCACAAACCTTGCACGATAAAACTGGCGCGGAATCGTGTTTGTGTCCTTGAAGGTGAACGGGGACTGGTTCGTGAGGATGGCAACCCAGTTGGGCGTGGAAAGATTCGTGCTGACCTCAATGGCATAGTTGTTCCCCGCCAGGCCGGTGATGGTGAATTGCAGCTTGTTCGTCGCCAAGACGGGCGAACTCATAACGGGTGGCGGTGTCACAATCACGTAATCACCAAAGACAGGATAATGATCGCTCCCCACGAAGGTGCTGCCGCTGCCAGTGCCGGCTTCCAGCAGATCGGTGTAGACGGTGGCGGCGTTCGGGGTCGTGCTGGCAAGGTCGTTCAAAGAATGATTGCTGGTGCTGGTCGGCGAACTGCCCAATGTCGTCGAGCCATCATTCCCGAAGGTCTCGAACGCATATGGATATTGCGAGGCGGGAAAGTTGGACAGGTCATACGGGTCGGCAGTGTCGGATGCCAGTTGCACTCCGCCCCGACTGTTGTAAGCGGCATACATGAGGGCGTTCGGCAGTTGGATGTCAATGCGCGAGCCAAGCGAAGCGGTGGAATCGGCGTAAAGATACTTGGCGTTGTCCGTAGAGACATTTGACCAGGTGACGGTGGTCGGCGGCGTGGTTTTGGACATCGGGTCGTATCCCTGCGTCTGGTTGGTGTTGGCCCAAAAGGAACTGTTGTCATTCCAGTTGGTACCGTCGGAGGTGACCTGCCCGGTGAGACATCTGTAGGCGTTCTCTCCACTGCCGTTGAACAGATTCCAATCGCCGCCATAAAGGATATGCGCGCCCGCCGGCAGTCTGTATTTCGCATCACTGCGCACTTCCTGCGCCTCGGCGTAGCGCGCGTCGCCGCTCGTGTTGTCACTCGTGCTCCGCGCATGGCTGACATACATGTAAAAATCATAGTTCGACGAGCCATAGTCGACCGGCCGGAGCTGATAGCACATCGGGGAACGGGTCACGCCGTTCAATCCGCCGCCGGGGGAATAAGCCGCAATGTAAGAGCCGTTGGACTGCAGGAGCACGTTCTGCCCGTCACGCAGGCACCGCGCGGACACGACCTGCACGGAGTTTGTTCGGAAAATGATTCCATCCGGACCGCCGCCGGTGTTTGTGTCTTTGGTTAGGTCGTAAGCATAAGCCCCCGCGCCATAAATAAAATTGAGCTGCACAACAAAGTTGGAAAGCGTCGTTGCATTCAACTCTTCACAACTCATCACGTCCACCGGCTGTGCATTGGTGCCCAGATGATGCAGCCCGATGGCTTGAACTACTGTCGGCAGACTGTGCATTGCGTTGGTGATGTTGCCGTCGCTGCCCCGGTCTTCGCAATCGATGTTGTAAGATACGATGCGGAGCGTCCTGGCTTCGACATCACAGGCGCAAGCCCCGATAATCAGCACCGCTGCCGTGATCAATCTAAAATTCATATTCCAACAATGCCTTGAAAAGGGAAAGTGTCATGGGTGCGCTGGCGTGGGATCATCGCTCTGCTGCAGAGTTAGAACTGGGGCGTTGGATTCAGCATAAACCCGGAATGTTCTGCCACAATTTTCTTTGCCATGTTTTGATTTAACACAAAGAGGAGGCACGCGCGAATAAAAACCCTAAATTAAGCACATTCCCCTCAAAACGACAGCACCGGCGCACGAGGTCAGAATGTTCAGCTTGGTTGTTGCTCACTGCGTTCGGTTAAAACCAGATCAGCAACAAAGTCAGAATGGAGAGTTTTCGTGTCATTCCCTTTTCCACATCGTCCCGCCCATGCTATTCCAAAGTGGTTCTCAATCCGGATCAGTCACAGCCGTGCGTTTGACGTTATGTTCATCAATCATCATCGCCTGTTTAAACCACTTCCCTGCATCTTTCAGTTGATTTAGTTGAGCGAAATAACAGGCAGGGTTGCAGGGAATGACATGCTCGGTTGGAAACTTGTCTTTGGCCGGCATCAACAGTTCATACGCTTCTTGTGTGCGTTTTAACTCGTGCAATGCAAATGAGCCACCAATCCAACCGTCAGGAATGCTGGGGGATAAGCTTACCAACGCACCCGCAATCTCGACGCAGGTATCCCACTTCTCCGCCCTCCAATAAATCTGCAATCTCACTAGCATTACGTCGGGATGAGCTCTTAATTCAGGTGTGGTCTGCCCCAATTCCTCATTGGCAGATAAATGGTCACCGAGCCCGAGCCAACCTTCAGCCGCGTCCAGGAATCGTTCATCATGTGGCGGTAACGTTTTCATTTTCCTGATTTATGTTTCGTTCAAATAGCGGGGAATGTAAAGTTGAGGTTGTTGAAAGAAATCGAGGGAAGAATTGGAAATTGAAACGCTGACGTGAGCGTATCTTCAAATGCCTTATTCCTTCAATTTCCGCTTCCCAGGAAGCCACAGACTTTTCTGCAAACAATCAAAAAATGTCTTGTAACGTAGAAATTGGTCAGCTACAAAGCGTTCACCCCGTTCTAAAGAGCAGATTCGCAAGTGAGGGAAGACTTTCGTGACAGCAGTGGTTCATCGTGGGATGTAGCCGTGCGGCTGATATGTTTCAATGGAAATGGCTGGCTACCTATGTCGGATTTGAGCGTTGATTGACCGTATCAATTGTTCGCATTTCAAATGAGATTCAATTTTGGAAATTCAGCCTGCTATTTTTATCTGGGTGCAATTTGCATCCTGTTCACAGGCTGCGCTCCATTGCATCCATATCGAACGTCCGAAAAGCCGGTTCAATATGACCACTATCACGAGGGCGATGCCGACGTAACAGCCTTCACTAATATCATTGAAGTCGCCACCAACTACACTTTGGGGTTTGTGGAATTTGATGATCAAGGCTGGCTTTATAACCGCACCAACAACCAGACGCAGATTGAGACCGTAGTCAACCGCCTCACCGAGGAATCGAAAACCAACGGGTTGTTAATGGTCTTGTTCATCCACGGCTGGAAACACAATGCCAGCGGTGATGATTCCAATGTCGCCTTGTTCCACAACTTTCTCCAAAAGCTGGCCGACATCGAAAAATTGGATGCGGCAACGAACAGCCGGCCAACCCGGCGTGTTGCCGGCATTTACGTCGGCTGGCGCGGCCTGTCTCTGGAAACGCCAATCATCAACAACCTGACCTTTTGGACGAGAAAAACCACTGCTGAGCAAGTGGGCCATGGTGAAGCAATTGAATTACTGGCCAAACTGGAACAATTGAGAAACACGAGCAACAGACAAAACGCGGGTGACATTGCCAGCAACAAGGTCGCCTCCACCAAATTGGTTTCCATCGGCCACAGTTTTGGCGGAGATCTCCTTTATTGCGCCACCGCGCCCATTTTGGCCGAGCGCATGATTGAAAATTATGACGATGAGGGACAGATGCAGGCACCGAAGCCGATGGGAGACCTGGTTATTTTGATCAACCCCGCCGTTGAGGCCGCCCGATTCGAGACGCTGGAAAGGCTGTCGAACACCAAGACGTTCCCGGTCAAGACCTGCACGCTCGCAATTTTCACTTCCACTTCTGACGATGCGACGGGCATCGCGTTTCCTGCCGGCCGCTGGTTCTCAACCCTCTCCAAATCGTATCAGGCTGACACCGACCAATGGCGGGCCAATCGGATTGCGATTGGGCATTATGAACCGTTTCTCAACTATGAATTGAGCGCGCTCAATACCAATGCTGAAACAAGCACGACCACGGCATCAGTGCAGGCCATCAGCAAAGCCCGAAAAATTAAAAGTGAAAACCAGAAAAAGAAAATCAGCCAGCCGATTAATTTTCCCCAAGCCCAGCTCGTGCCAAAGCATGCAGAGGATCCGACATTGAGTCCCATATTCAATGTCGCGGTGAACCCCCGGCTGATTCCCAATCATAACAAAATCGACAGAACGATTTTCATCCAATTTCTTGCTGAATTCATCGCCCTGTATTCAAGCGACGAAAAACAATGAACACAACGATTGGTTTTGAGGAAACGGGACTTAGCACACATAATACCAGAGACTAAATGTCCGGTTACGCCACAGGGAGAAATGGTGTTGAATTTGTGGGGTGAGCAGTTGGGTTGGATAAAATTACCGCGCATAAGCGGATCTCACGCTGTTCCACAGAAGCACAGAAAGCGTCCGTATCGAGGTGGAGGATGACCCGAAACATCACAGGGCAGGATTTACTGGTCTTGATTCAATTGCGCATGAAAATTAGATTATGAACCGACATGAGCAACCATCAATTTCCATCAGGCCAGTGGGTCGGGTTTTACACCTACGCTGGACGAACCCGGAAATATTTGATGGATTTGATCTTGGAATTCAAATCTGAACGGATGACGGGCGAAGGGGCTGACGGCATCGGGTTCTTTGTGATTTCTCGAAATTATTCAGAACAGAGCGGCGAATGTTCTTGGGTGAAACAATATGTCGGGCGCCATGCGGTGGAATACAACGGATATCAAGAAGGTAAAGGGATCTGGGGCAATTGGGTGGTGGACTTGGGGAAAGGCGGTTTTCATATTTGGCCGTTGTCGGAAGAGGCTTCGTTAAATGCGGCTGAGGAAAGCGCTATCGGAGAAAAGCCCGTGCACGCTTCGAAGTGAAACTGGTGCTAGCCAAGGCTGCCAAAGACGCGATCTTCGGCACCAAGAAAGACCAGCTTCAATTTTCCAAGGCATCCTGATTAAGTCAGGGTGTCTTTTTGTTTAAGACGATTGCAAAACATTCGGTGAATATCCGGTGAACAAGAATCGTCATCAAAAATTAGCAAACCAATAAAGGGGTGCTAAACTTAGACGTGACTCAGACCAGCCATGATTATATTGGTCCATCCCTGCAAGCGTTGCCCGCAGCAGTGATTTTCTCATCCCACCTGTTGCATGAAAAGAAGTCGTCTGCCTCGGTTAATTCCGATTCGGTGGACGAGATATTCAAAAGCATTAATACCCGCGCCAATCTGATGACTTTAACCCTTGCACACATTGAGGGTTGGGATCATGGCGGGCTCAATGATTGAGTCAGGTAAAGGGAACGGGTGCTCGTGAGTAGTGCCAGCCAGCGGAAACGGTCGATTTTACCGTCGACCGTGCAGTGAAGGAATATCTTAAACTCACACTATTTTTGGCAGCGGCGGTCGAATTGTCAGGGTGTTTTTTTGTTTTAGGTGTCAGCTTTGGCAGGATTGATTTTTGATCCGACCACCAAAATGCCAACTATGACCATAATTGATACACCGGCTGTCACAGCAAAGGAAATGACGCTAATAATCATCCACCTCTAAAGCAGCGAACACACCAGATTTAGTGATCATGTTTGCACTTGTCTCGTCTCTGTTGCTCTTTTTTTCGGTAGCGGTATGCATCAGTCACGGTGATGGTTAAGAGAAGGGGGATGCCGGCAAGGAGGACAATGATCACTGGCTTGTGCGTCCATATCTCGCCCAAAAAACTAAGCGTATCTTGATTCACCAACGATGCACCCCGCATTACCCATGCCAAGGAAACTGACCCGCCTTGAAGTGTGCCTCCTGTTTCTTCGTATTTTAATCCGGTTCCCGCCCGCTAACCAAAGACCTGATTTTAAACCCAACCCTGCTTTCCAAGGCACTCTGTTTACTCAGGCTGCCATTTTTGTTCACTTCGGTGTCAGCTTCAATACCTCTGCCCTCATTTCCTTCCCTGCTTTGAACCTCACCATTGAACGAGCCGGAATTGGCACGTCGGTTTCTGGTTTATTGGGATTGCGTCCAACACGTGCTTTGCGAATCTTCACTTCAAACACGCCGAAATTACGAAGTTCGACCTTGCCGCCTTTAGTCAATGCCTCAGTGATGGAATCCAAGGTTTTCTGCACCACGTCGAACACCTGGCTTTGAACCAGCCCGGTTTCTTCGCTGATACGGACAACAAGATCGCGTTTGGTTAAGGTCATGCTTTTACAATAAGCCGTAGAATCAATAACGCCATGGGGTGTTTACCCACATTCGTCCAACGATTTACCCCACCCCAGCGTGTCCTTACACAATGAGTCCCCGAGCCCAAGCCAGCCTTCAACCGCCCCAATAAAAGGCTCATCATGTAGTGGCGATTTTTCATTTTGCTGCTTCATTTT
>DATLVR010000073.1:0-88472 GCA_035577265.1 Verrucomicrobiia bacterium
GGAGCAAAGACCACTTGAGCAAACTTGGCGGGAGGCACCGATCGGTGAACGCATTTTCGTTTCAGAAAGCCGTTTCCAATCCGTGTTTATCCGTGTCCATCCGTGGTTAAAACTTTTTTCTACCGAATCGTTCCGGCTTAGGTGTTGTGCGTGATGAAACAAAGAACAACGGGCCACAGAATCTTCTTACCTGTGGATCGACTATCATGTTGAGAAAAAACTTTGTCACCTTTTTTCCCATACTGTTCGCGTCTCTGCGGTTAAGAATAATTCTCCATCCCCACGCACGAACAAACCGGGTTGCGGTCGCCGAAGACGTTGTCCACGCGGCCCACGTGCGGCCAGAATTCGCAGTCGTGCAGGCTCGCGGCCGGGAACGCCGCCGCTTCAGGCAGGAAGCAAATAGTTGTAGCGTTCTTGCACATCTGATCAATTCCAATTCAGCTCCACAAAATCACCGGGCCTCAATGCCGCCACTTTGGCTGCAATCTCATCGGTGTGAAGCTGGATCGTCGGGCCAGTCGTTTGTAGGAAGAACGCGGATGGCGAGTTTTCGCCCCGCGATGTTCTGCTGGTATTTCAGGTTGTTATCGCTGGTGAGAAAGGCGGCGAACTCCGGCTCGGCGGCTTGAAGCAGGGCACCGTTTTTTAATTGTCCCCAGCCCATCTCTTGCGCGGTTTGGACGATGTGGTCAGGGAGAAACTTTCGCAACGGACGCGGGACGCACGCATCCAGCAGGACTTTCATGCGGCTTGCAGTGCTGTCTTGTGGGCGTATTCCAGAACGGCAATGGCCTGTTCACGCGTCACGTCGGGAAAACAATCCAAGTATTCGTCGAGGCTAAGGCCGCTTTCCAAATTGTTGAACAGGCTGTCCACCGGCACGCGTGTGCCGGAAAAACAGGGAGCGCCGCTCAACCGTTCGGGGTCAACCCAGATCGGAACACCGGGAGGAAATGTCAGCCCTGACTTCATCTGGAATCAGTCTAGCAGTTTCGCGAGAATTGTCACGCGGCGTAATTCTCCATTCCGACGCAGGAGCAGACCGGATTGCGATCACCGAAGACGTTGTCCACGCGGCTGACGTGCGGCCAGAATTTGTAATCGTGCAGGCTCTTGGCCGGGAACGCCGCCGCTTCGCGACTGTAGGGACGATTCCAATTGTCGCTGGCGATCTGATCCGCCGTGTGCGGGGCGTTCTTGAGGAGATTGTTCTTCGCGTCCGCGGCGCCGGTTTCCACGGCGGTCATTTCGGCATGGATGGAAATCATCGCGTCGCAGAAACGGTCGAGTTCGTATTTCGATTCGCTTTCGGTCGGTTCGACCATGAGCGTGCCGGCAACGGGCCACGAGAGCGTGGGCGCGTGAAAGCCGTAATCCATCAACCGCTTCGCCACGTCCTCGGCGGTGACGCTCTTGAACGCGCGCAGGTCGAGGATGCATTCGTGCGCGACCAAGCCGTTGCTGCGGTAGAGCGTCGGGAAATGTTTCTCGAGCCGCTTGGAAATGTAATTCGCGTTGAGGATGGCGAACTTCGTCGCTTCGGTCAGTCCGTCCGCGCCCATCATCGCGATATACATCCACGAAATCGTGAGGATGCTCGCGCTGCCCCACGGCGCGGCAGAAACCGCCCCGATGGGGCTTTCGCCGCCGAGATTGATGACGTTGTGGCCGGGCAGAAATCCCACGAGATGTTCCGCCACGCCAATCGGGCCGACGCCCGGGCCCCCACCGCCGTGCGGAATGCAAAACGTCTTGTGCAGATTCAAATGGCAGACGTCCGCGCCGATGAAGCCGGGGCTGGTGAGGCCGACTTGCGCATTCATGTTTGCGCCGTCCATGTAAACCTGGCCGCCGTTCGCGTGGACGATTTCGCAAATCTCCTTGATGCTGTCCTCGAACACGCCGTGCGTGCTGGGATAAGTGATCATCAGGCACGAGAGATCGGCCTGGTGCGCCTCGGCTTTCGCGCGCAGGTCGGCGACGTCAATGTTGCCGTTGGTGTCGCACGCGACGGCGACGACTTTCATGCCGGCCATGACGGCGCTGGCGGGGTTCGTGCCGTGCGCGGAGGTGGGAATAAGGCAGACGTTGCGATGCGCGTCGCCGTGCGATTCGTGATAGGCGCGGATGACGAGCAATCCGGCGTATTCGCCCTGCGAACCGGCGTTGGGCTGGAGCGAAATGCCGGCGAACCCGGTGATTTCCGCAAGCCAGGTTTCGAGTTGCTCGAACAGTTTCTGGTAACCGCGCGTCTGTTTGATGGGCGCAAACGGATGAATCTTGCCGAACTCCGGCCACGACACGGGGAACATTTCCGCCGCCGCGTTGAGTTTCATCGTGCAGGAGCCGAGCGGAATCATCGAAGCCGTGAGCGACAGGTCGCGCGATTCGAGCCGCTTGATGTAGCGGAGCATCTCAGTCTCGGAGTGGTAGGAATTAAAAACTTTGTGATCGAGAAATTTGCTCGTGCGCGCGTAACGGTCGTGCGAATCCTTCACGTCCGTCCGTTTACCGAACAGCGCGTCCGCTTCGTCGAAGAACAGGACGGTGTCGCCGGATTCAGCAGCGGCCAGTATTTTCCCCAGATTCTTCTCCGTTTCGCCGATGTATTTGGAGGCGACGGCCCCCAGGTCGAGAACACCAAAGATTTTGTTCACATCCTTGAGACTCGAAGTCTCATCCAGCGAAATGCCAATTGTCCGGTCGTTGATGATACGGAAATTGACTAAATGTGCTTCGATATTCTTGGCAACATGAGCGGCGGTTGCGTAACTGAGTTCCACGCTGATGGTGTCAAAAAAATTCCCAGTTGTTACACGATGACCAAGTTTTTCCAAGCCTGCCGCCAACAATCGGGTCAGCAAGTAAACCCGCCGGGCAATCTTCTTTAATCCTTCCGCGCCATGATAGCAAGCGTAGAGCGAGGCCATGTTAGCAAGCAACGCCTGCGCCGTGCAGATGTTGCTGGTGGCTTTCTCGCGGCGGATGTGTTGCTCGCGCGTGCCCAGCGCGAGACGCAGCGCAGGCTTGCCGCGAGAATCTTTGGAGACGCCGACGATGCGGCCGGGCATTTGGCGTTTGAATTCATCGCGCGTGGCAAAGAACGCGGCGTGCGGTCCGCCGTAGCCGAGCGGCACGCCGAAGCGTTGCGCGCTGCCGACGGCGATGTCCGCGCCAAATTCGCCGGGCGGCTTGATGAGTGTGAGCGCGAGCAAATCCGTTGCAACCGTGATCATCGCTCCGGCGGCGTGTGCTTTCCCAGTGAAGCTGGAGTAATCGTGGATCGCGCCAAACGTATCAGGATATTGCACCAGCGCGCCGAAGACCTGATCGTTGAACTCGAAGGTTTCATAATTGCCGACGAACACTTCGATCTTGAGCGCGTGGGCGCGACTGCGGACGACTTCGATGGTTTGCGGATGGCAGCTTTCCGAGATGAAGAACGTATTGCGGCCATCCTTGAGCCGATGCGACATCGTCATGGCTTCGGCGGCGGCAGTCGCTTCGTCGAGCATGGAGGCGTTGGCGAGGTCGAGACCGGTGAGTTCGCTGGCCAGGGTCTGGAAATTCAACAGCGCTTCGAGGCGGCCCTGGGAGATCTCGGCCTGGTAGGGCGTGTATTGCGTATACCAGCCGGGATTTTCGAGCACGCTCCGCTGGATGACCGGCGGCGTGATGGTGTCGTAATAGCCCATGCCGATGAAGGAGCGGTAAACTTTGGTTTCGTTCGCAATACGGCGGAGATCGGCGAGCGCGTCGAATTCGCTGCGCGCCGCGGGCAGGTTCAAGGTTTTACCGAGGCGGATTTTTTGCGGAACGGCGGCATCAATCAGTTTGTCGAGATCTTTGTGGCCGAGAAGCGCGAGCATCTCTGCCGTTTCAGCGGCGTTCGGACCGATGTGGCGGCGGACAAACTGGTCGGAGTGGGCGAGCGGGTCGGCTTTTTCTGAAATCAACATCCGAAGAAAGTAAATTTGACCGCCAGTAAATCAAGCGCCATTTAAGTCGCCGGGTTTTGGCCTGATGCGCCGCACGCTTTTTCATGGTGAATCGCGGGCGTTGCCATAGACTTTTGCCATGTTGAATCCACGCCAGCGCCCGATTCTTTTGGCGGCGGCCGTCCTCGTGGTCATCTGGGTGGTCGCCATCGCCGGCTACCGGATCGCCCAGAACGCCAAAGTCACTCCCGAAAAAGTCCGGGCTTATGCGGAATCGGTTGATCTCAGCCATTTGTCCTCCGCCGAACGCGCGGCGGCAATCCGCAAGCTGGCGGCGATGCTCAACGCGCTATCCCTCGAGGAGCGACGGAAATTGCGGCTGGAGCGGCTGGCCTGGTTCGAGAAGATGACCGAGGAGGAGAAAAGCGAATTTCTCGAAGCCACCCTGCCCACCGGCTTCAAGCAGATGCTCGCCGCGTTCGAAGAAATGCCGGCCGACAAACGGCAGCAGATCGTGAGCCAGGCCGTCAAACAGATGAAGGAGGCGCGCGAAAAAACGGCTGCCGGCCAAGGCCCGGCCGGAACCAACGGCCCGGAGTTGAGTCCGGAACTGCAGGAGAAGGTGACGAAGATCGGCCTGAAAAGTTTTTACAGCCAGAGTTCCGCGCAGACCAAGGCGGAGATGGCGCCGTTGCTGGAAGAGATGCAACGCACGATGGAAAGCGGCCGCATGATGCGCGGGGCACAACCATAATGAGTGATGGGATAACATCCTGTTTGAGCCCGAATATGAAATGTTGGCAAGACGTCCGCCCTCTCCCCGGCCCTACCCATGAACCTCGTAGCAGCCGACGTAAGGAGGCTCCGTCTGAATTCCGTCGAGTTAGAGCCTCCTTACGTCGGCTGCTACGGTTCAGACGGTTCAACACGCGAAACTTTCTTTCGGGGAATTCTCTCCTGGGGGAGAGGGCCGGGGTGAGGGTGGACGTTGTCACAATTCGCCCTGCGTATATCTTCGACGCCGGCTTCACGCTGGTCGAACTGCTGGCGGTCATCGCCATCATCGCGATTCTCGCGGCGCTGTTGCTACCGGCCATCGGGCGCACCAAGGAATCCGCCCGCGCCACCGTTTGTCTGGGCAATCTGCATCAGGTCGGCCTCGCGCTGCAGATGTATGTTTCGGACAACAACAATAAGCTGCCGGTCATGCGGGATGTCTCAACCGACCCGCAGGTTGCCGCCACCAACACCTTTCCCGCCATCCAAAAAGTGCTCGTGACACAGCTTGGCAACACGAACGTGCTGCGCTGCCCGTCGGACCTGCCGCAATTTTTTGAGCGCACGGGTTCGAGCTATTCCTGGAACAGTCTGCTGAACGGCGAAGACGCGGATCATTTGAAGGTTCTGAATATACACTTCGATCCGCACGAAATTCCCGTCGTGTTCGACAAGGAGGATTTCCACAAGGCGCGCGGGGCGGACAGGGCGGTGAATTATCTCTACGCGGATGGCCACATCAAAAACCTGCTGGCGATCGAAGGCTCCAAATGATTCAACTCACCAACGTCACCAAGAAATTTGCCGGGCGGCTGGCGGTGGATGACCTGTCGTTCACCGTGCCGCGCGGGGAAATCTTCGGCTTGCTCGGCCACAACGGCGCGGGCAAAAGCACTGCCATCGGCATGATGCTGGGCCAGGTCTGGCCCACGAGCGGCGAGGTGAAGGTCTGCGGCCACGACGTTCAATCCAACCGCCGCGCCGCGTTGATGCAGGTCGGCGCGATTTTTGAAACGCCGGTCTTTTACGATTACCTGAGCGGCGCGCGTAACCTGGAAATCTTGAGCACCTACACTGCGCCCACTTCCAAGGCGCGGATCCGCGAGGTGATCGAATGGGTCGGCCTGACCGGTCGCGAGCAATCCAAGGTGCGGACGTATTCTCACGGGATGCGTTCGCGGCTGGCGCTGGCGCAGGCGCTGTTGCCCAAACCGGAATTGCTCATCCTCGACGAGCCGAGCGACGGCCTCGACCCCGAAGGCATCCACGAGATGCGCCAGACGATTCTCCGGCTGCAGCGCGAGCTCGGCCTGACCATCCTGCTTTCCTCGCACCTGCTCAACGAGGTCGAGCAGCTCTGCACGCGCATCGCCGTGTTGCAGCAGGGCAAGAAGGTTTTTGAAGGCAACGTCGCAGACGTGAAAGCCACGCTCGGCAAAGTGGCATTGAAGACTTCTGATTTTGCGAACGCGACCAAGCTCCTCCGCGAGCGCGGCCTGATCATAGCTACAGAGCAGGAGAAATTTATCACGTTGGCCGAGGGCCGTTCGACGGCGGAGATCGCACAGACTTTGGTTACTGCGGGCATCGCGGTGGAAGGCATCTGGCAGCACGAACAAACGGTGGAAGATTTTTATCTCGGCCTGGTGAAACGAACTGAAACAAATTCGAATGACGAATGACGAAATCCGAAAACATTTTTCCAGTCGCGAGTCGCCGTTCAACGCAGTTCTGCCTCCGGATTTCGTCATTCGGATTTCGCCATTAACATCATGTTCCTCGCCCAACTTAAAAACGAGCTTTGGAAATTATTCGGCAAGAAGCGCACCTACATTGGCTTCGGCGCGTTCCTGCTGGCGCAGACGCTGATGCTGCTCGCGTTCAAATACACGCACTGGCAGAAGGATTTCGAACGATTGCTGAGCGGCAACGGCTATCTCGCCACGGAGTTCATCTCCGTGCTGACGGTGTCGCTCGTGATGCTGATCCCGCAAATCATGCTGCTGATGCCACTCTACGTCGCGCTGGTCGGCGGCGATCTGGTGGCGAAGGAAGCCGAGGACGGCACGTTGCGAATGATTCTTTCCCGGCCGATCTCACGACTGCGGTTGCTGTTCGTGAAATGGATCGCAGGGATCATTTTCGCCATTGTGCTGGTGCTGATGCTCGGCCTGACCGCGCTGGGATTTGCGAGCCTGTTGTTTCCCTGGAAAGGGATGTTCGTCTTTGCACCCGGGCAGAACGTCTTCGGCGTTTTGTCAGCCCACGAAGGACTGATCCGATTTGCCTTCTCGCATCTGTTTCTGGCGGCGAACGCCAGCGTGATGGTGTCGGTCGCTTTCATGTTCTCGTGTTTCAACATGAAGCCCTCGGCGGCCACGATCCTGGCGTTGTCTTTCCTGTTTGTGAGCATGGTCATGGAAAACCTTCCGTTCTTCGACCGTTACGAAAACTGGTTCATCACGCACCACTTCAAATGCTGGCTGCTGATCTTCCGCGACCCGGCCCCGTGGACGCAGATCTGCCAGTCCGAGATCGTCCTCTTCGCCGTGAGCGCAACGGCGTTTGTTATCGGCGCGATGGCGTTTCAAGTGCGCGATATCAAGTCTTGATGGCGAAAATAAAATCCGCTGCCTATCATCCGCGCGTGAAAATTGTTTATTTGATCGCGGGCTTGCTTTTCACCTGGAACTGCCTGGCTGATCCGGTGGATGACCTGGTCAAAGCCGAAATGGCGAAACACCAGATTCCCGGGCTGGCGCTGAAGGTGACGCAGCATGGCAAGGAGACCAAGACGGCAGCGTATGGCTTTGCCAATCTAGAGTGGAACGTCCCCGTGACGCCGGAGACCGTTTTTGAAATCGGTTCGGTGACCAAGCAATTCACCGCCGCGTGCATCATGCTGCTGGTCGAAGAGCGCAAGCTGTCACTTGATGACAAGATCAGCCAGTATTTGACCAACACCCCGGTCAGCTGGACCAACATCACGATCCGCCACCTGCTGACGCACACATCCGGCATCAAAAATTACACCGGGCTGGAAGGGTTTGGACTGGCCCTCCATCTGACGCAGGCCCAGTTCATCACCAAAGTCGGCGAACTGCCGCTGGTGTTTGCACCGGGCGAAAAATTCTCCTACTGTAATACGGGTTACAACCTGCTCGGTTTCATCATCGAAAATGCGAGCGGGCAAAAATATTGGACATTTCTCTCGGAGAAAATCCTTGGTCCGCTGGGGATGTCCGCGACGACCAACCGCGAGCCCAGCCGCATCCTCAAGCTGCGGGCCGCCGGTTACGAGCAGAGCAAGACCAACGGACTGGTGAATCGTGACGTGGATTACACCGATTTGTTTTCCGCCGGCGAAATCGTTTCCACCGTCGGCGACATGATGAAGTGGGACGCCGGACTGGACACGGAAAAGATTTTGAAAACAACGAGCAAGGAGCAGATGTGGACTTCCGGGAAATTGAATGACGGAAAACCCATCGGCTACGGCTACGGCTGGTTTGTGACTCCGCTCGACGGCCACAAAAACATCGGGCATTCCGGCAGCACCTCGGGATTTTCCGCATCCAATCAGCGGTTTCCGGACGACGGCTTGGAGATCGTGGTGCTCTGTAATTCCGGCGAAGATGGCGTGGCCACCAAGCTGGCCAAAGCGGTGGCGGGAATTTATTTGCAGGAAAAAACCGGCCCGTAATTTTGCCGTACGGAAGCCAGGCAAAGCAGGGCTTTAAATCTGCCCCGCAAGATTGGCAAATCCAATTTTTACCCAAAAAGCGCAACCACAACCCGTTTGGTTAGCAAGGAAAAACGTCCACAACTAATGGTGTTTTTCGCCCAAAAAATCCGCAATTTCGCATTGTGAAATCAGGCCGATTTTCATATATTTTTCACAGTCGTTGACGCACCAAAGTTTACCCGGATTTGCACCATAATTATGTCCAGTATTTCTGATTTGCCTGAAGAAAAAATTGAGTCGCCTGACAAAATTGCCGATGGCAATTATGACGCTTCCAAGCTGTCCTCGCTGAAGGGGCTCGAAGCCGTCCGCAAGAAACCCGGCATGTATATCGGCGGCACGGATGAACGCGCGCTGCATCATTGCGTGAGCGAAGTGCTGGACAATTCCGTGGACGAACATCTCGCCGGCCATTGCGACCACATCGATGTGACGATCCATCTGGATGGCTCCATTTCCATCCGCGACGACGGGCGCGGGATTCCGGTGGACATCAACAAGGATTCCGGCCTGCCCGGCGTGGAACTGGTGCTGACGACATTGCATTCCGGCGGCAAATACGGCCAGGGCGGGTACAAGTTTTCCGGTGGCACCCACGGCGTCGGGGCGAAGTGCGTGAACGCCGTCAGCGAGTGGTTTGAGGTGGAAGTCTCGCGCAACGAGCAGGTGTATCACATGGAGTTCGAGCGCGGCAAGACGGTGAAGAAGCTCGAAGTCATCGGCAAATCCAAAAAGACCGGCACGCTCATCACGTTCCTGCCGGACAAGGAAATCTTCCGCGAGACGGTGGAGTTCAAGACGAACATCATCGCTCAACGCCTGCGCGAACTGGCGTTTTTGAATTCGGGCCTGGAGATTGTTTTCGCCGATGAACGGCAGACGACCACCGAACCGGAAAAATTTTATTACAAGAACGGCGTTGAGGAATTCGTCAAGCAGCTCAACAAGAGCAAGGAGCCATTGCATCCCAAGCCCATCTCGTTCCGCAAGGAGACGAAGGAGAAACTGGATGACAAGGAGATTGAAGTCCACATCGAGGTCGTGCTGCAATACAACGACAGCTACAACGACCAGGTGCTGTGCTACACCAACACGATCCACAATCCGGACGGCGGCACACATCTCTCCGGTTTCCGCAGCGCGGTGACGCGCGCCATCAATCAATACGCGAAAGCGAACGAGTTGATTAAAGACAAAGACCCGCAGATCACCGGCGACGACGTGCGCGAAGGTTTGACGGCGGTGATTTCCGTAAAGCACAGCGATCCGAAGTTTGAATCGCAGACGAAGGTCAAGTTGCTGTCGCCCGAAGTGGAGCGCATCACCGGCTCGGTGACTTACGAAGGCTTGATGGCGTATTTCGACGCGAATCCGCCCGTCGCCAAGCGCATCGTGGACAAAGGTCTCACGGCGGCGCGCGCGCGCGAGGCCGCCCGCAAAGCGCGCGAAGCGGTCCGTAAATCCGCGCTCACCGGCGGCGGGCTGCCGGGCAAGCTGGCGGATTGTTCGGACCGCGATCCGGCGAACACGGAGTTATATATCGTCGAAGGTGACTCCGCCGGTGGCTCGGCCAAGCAGGGGCGCGATCGTAAGTTTCAGGCAATTCTGCCGATTCGCGGCAAGCTCATCAACGTGGAGAAGGCGCGGCTCGACAAGGTTCTGCAGAACACTGAAATCCGCACGATGATCACCGCCATCGGCACGGGCATCGGTGACGGCGAAGGCGAAGGCGCATTCAATCTGGAGAAGCTGCGCTACCACAAAATCATCATCATGACGGACGCCGACGTGGATGGTTCGCACATCCGCACGCTGCTGCTGACGTTTTTCTACCGCCAGATGCCGCAGCTCGTGAAGCAGGGTTTTGTTTACATCGCGCAACCGCCGCTCTACTCCATCACGCGCAAGAAGAAGACCGATTACATTGACGATGACGTTCAGCTCAACCGCATCCTGTTGCAGAACGGCGTCGAGGAAGTGCGGTTGAAGAATCTGGCCGACGGAAAAGAATTCAACCCGAAGCAGCTCGAAGAAATTCTCACGCTGCTCGAATCGCTGGACAAGCACGCCACCCACATCAAGCGGCTCGGCGGGGACTTCGCGGATTACGTCGAGAAGCGCGCGAAGGACGGCACGCTGCCGCAGACGATGGTCAAGGTCCGTTCCGGCAACGACGAGAAGGTTCACTATTTTCTCAGCAAAGAGGAAGTGGATGAGTTCAAGGCTGCGAACAATGATCTGTTCGGCACCGACACGGAAGTCGAGCGCAAGAAGGACGGCCCGACGCGGCGCGCCAAAGAGTCCAATCTGCATCTCGAAAGCAAGGCCATCACGGATTTGCTCGGCAAACTTTTGAAGAAGGGCCTGGCCGTGGACCACTACGCCGCGCAGGACAAGCCGCTGTTTGAATTGTCCGAAGGCGAAGGCGAGCGCGCGAACATCACGCCGCTGTTTTCGATCCCCGAAATCCTTGAAGGCGTGAAAAACGTGGGCAAGAAGGGCATCCAGATGACGCGCTTCAAAGGTCTCGGCGAAATGGACGCCAAGGAACTGTTCGAGACCACGATGAATCCGGTAAAACGCAAGCTGCTCCGCATCGACCTTTCCGACGCCGTGGAGGCCGAAGAGATGTTTGTCACGTTGATGGGCGAGGAGGTCGAACCGCGCCGCAATTTCATCGTGGACAACGCCCTGAACGTCCGCAACCTCGACGTTTAAAAAATTGACATTGTAGTCACGCGTGACTACAATGAAGCCATGAAAACAAAACGTGCTGGAATCAAACACCCGGAACACAAGCCGTCGGCCTTGGTGCTGAACGACGCCGTGGCCCTGCCCGGCGTGGGGCTTTCCATTCCAGTCCGCGCGGCCAAGGCCAAACTCTCGGCCCTGCTGGAGTTGGTGGCCAGCGGACAGGAGGTCACGATCACCTCGGACGGCAAGCCGAAAGCGGTGTTGTCGCCGGTCGGCAAACACCAGGCGCGGAAAGTTTTCACCGGCATGGGAGATCACTTGAAATCCATGCCCATGCAGACCAAAGGGCCGTTCGCCGATGAAATCATCCGCGCCGACCGTGACGGGCGCGGTTGGTGATTATGTATCTCGACACGGGCATCCTGGTAAAGTTATTGACTCCCGAACCGGAGACGGCGTTCTTCGAACGCGAGCTTCTGGGACAATCACTGGCTTCATCAGAACTTGCCCTCCTCGAGGTGAAGTCGGCATTGTTCGCCAAAGAGCGGGCGGGATTGCTCACGGCGGCGCAACGGGCGAAGGCTGAAGCAAAATTTGCAGCGATGATCGCGGATGACATTTTCAAGTTGGGCAACTTGAGCAATCAAACTTTGCGCAAGGCCACACAAATCGTCCAGGCCTGCCACCCAAAAGTGCCACTGCGGGCGCTGGACGCTTTGCACGTCGCGACGTGCGATCTGGCGCAGGATTTTCCGCTATGCACAACGGATGCGCGGATGCACGCCGCCGCCCGGGCCATGCATATCCCGGTGTTTCCGGAGAATTTACCGTTGAAAATTTAGAACTATTTAATCATGCCAGACGAAACTGAACCGACAGCCTCCCCCACCCCACCGGAACAACAACCCAGCGGCGGCGCCTACACACAGGGCGAAAAGATTTCCAAGATCAACGTCGCCGACGAGATCAAGAACTCGTTCCTCGACTATTCGATGTCCGTGATCATTTCGCGCGCACTGCCCGACGTGCGCGACGGATTGAAGCCCTCGCAGCGGCGCATCCTTTACGCGATGCACGAGCTTTCGCTGTTCCCCGGACGCAAACCTTACAAATGCGCGAAGATCTGCGGTGACACCTCCGGCAACTACCATCCGCACGGCGAAGCGGTGATTTATCCGACGCTCGTGCACATGGCGCAGCCATGGGCGATGCGCGAGAAGCTCGTGGACGGCAAGGGCAACTTCGGCTCCGTTGAAAACGATCCACCGGCGGCGATGCGTTATACCGAGGCGCGCTTGACGCATCTCGGCGCGGCCCTGATGCAGGACATGGAGAAGGACACGGTGGATTTCGTCCCGAACTACGACGAGCGTCTCACCGAACCGAAAGTTTTCCCCGCCGCGTTTCCCAATTTGCTCGTCAATGGCGGCACGGGCATCGCCGTCGGCATGGCGACGAACATGGCCCCGCACAATCTGGGCGAAGTCGTGGACGGCATCTGCGCCCAGATTGACAAGCCGGAGATCACGATTCCCGAACTGATGAAATTCATCAAGGGCGCGGATTTTCCGACCGGCGGATTTCTCTGCGGCATCGAGGGCATCAAAAATTATTTCACCACCGGCAAAGGCAGCCTCAAGCTGCGCGGCCGCATCGGCCTGGAGGAGATGAAGGGCAACCGCGAGCAGCTCGTCATCACGGAAATTCCTTACAACGTCAACCGCGCCGGGCTCGAAGAACAGATCGCGAACCTCGTCAACGAAAAGATCATCACGGAAATTTCCGCGATGCGCAATGAGTCGGACGAACATTGTCGCATCGTCATCGAACTCAAGCGCGACGCGAATCCGAAGGTCGTCATCGCCAAACTGTTTCAGCACACGCAACTGGAAGTTTCCTTCAGCGTCAACTCACTGGCGATTGACCACGGCCGTCCGAAGACGCTCAACCTGAAAGAAATCATTCAGTGTTATATCGAGCATCGCCGCGAAGTGGTGTTGCGCCGCACGCGTTTTGAATTGCGCAAGGCCGAGGAACGCGCCGAGCTGCTGGAAGGTTACATCGTCGCGCTCTCGAACCTCGATGAATTCATCCACATCATCCGCTCCAGCAAAAACCGCGACGAAGCCCGGGTGAAGCTGCTCGCGTTCGAATGGTCGCGTGCGCAGGTGGAGAAATGGGGCATTCTCATCCGCAGCGAAGCGCGTTTGGAGGCGGGCCGTTATGTGCTGACCGAACGTCAGGTGGACGCGATTCTGGAACTGCGCCTGTATCAGTTGACCGGCTTGGAAATCGACAAGGTGGACAAGGAATACAAGGCGCTGATCGAAATCATCAAGGACTTGCTCGACATCCTCGCAAAGGAATCGCGCGTGATGGCGATCATCAAAGCCGAGCTGCTGGCGATCAAAGAAAAACACGCCACGCCACGTAAAACGGAAATCGTGCCCGACGAAGGCGAGATCGCCATCGAAGACCTCATCGCGAACGAGGGCGTCATCATCACGCTCACGCACAACGGCCTGCTGAAGCGCACGAACGTCAGCCAGTATCGCGCGCAGCGACGTGGCGGCAAAGGCGTCATTGGCATGACCACGCGCGAAGGCGAAACAGCCGAGGACAACGATTTCGTCGAACATCTGTTCACGGCGAGCACGCATGACTATCTGATGTTCTTCACGAACACCGGCCGCGTTTACGTCGAACGGGTGCACGAGATTCCCGACATGGGCCGCGCCGCGAAGGGCCGGAGCATCGCGAACCTTCTGGAATTGAAGGCGGACGAAAAAGTGGCCGCGCTCATCCGCATTCTCTCCAAGACGGATGCGAACAAGGAGAATGTGACCTGGTCGCAGTCCGGCGAATTGTTCTTCGCCACGCAGAAGGGCACGGTGAAGAAGACGTCACTCAACGAATTCTCCAACGTCCGCAAGGGCGGCATCATCGCCATCGGCATCGAACCGGGCGACACATTGATTAACGTGAAGCTCACGCGCGGCAGCACGGGCGAAGGCGATCACGGGGATGACGTGGTGCTGATCACCAAGGAAGGCATGAGCATTCGCTTTCATGAGACGGATGTTCGCTCCATGGGACGCGCCGCGGGGGGCGTGCGCGGAATCAACCTTGAAAAAACCGACGCGTTGGTGGCGGCGGCCATCGTGGTCCCGGATACGGCCTTGCTGGTCGCCGGCGAAAACGGCATCGGCAAGCGCACCGGGTTTGACGAATACCGCGTCCAGTCGCGCGGCGGCAAAGGCATCATCACCATGAAAACCGGCGACAAGACCGGCGGTGTGGTCGGCGCGCTCACCGTGCGCGATTCCGACGAGATCATGCTCATCACCACCGGCGGCCAGATGGTGCGGATTCCCGTGGGCGGCATCCGCGAAGCCGGCCGCAACACCATGGGCGTGAAACTCGTGAACCTCGACGCCGGCGACAAACTTCAGGCGATCGCCCAGGTGATTGGCGAAGATGCCGTCGAAACTCCGGCGGAAGGCGAACCCGCTTCGTAAATATTCTGAATCGCAGCTTGTCATGGCCGCACAAGTCGTGTCTCTTGTGCGGCCATTTTATTTTTTAGTTTAATGAGAAAATATGCAGCAATCCTGTTCCTTGTTGCGTTTGCCATCCTGGAATTTTCTGTTTCGGCCCCAGCGCAAACGAACACCTTCACGGTGACCAATGTGGTGACAGTGCTGGTGACCAACGTTGTCACGATGACCAATGTCGCGGCCATCACCCCGCCCCCGGTCCCGGCTCCGGTCCTGGCCGTTCCGGTCAAGACCCCGTGGCAGAGTTCCATCTCCGCCGGCCTCACGCTCACGCGCGGCAATAGCGATACCCTGCTGGTCACGGGCGCCGTGCTGACGGAAAAGAAGGGCAAGATCAACGAATGGGGCTTCGGCGTGGATGGTGCCTACGGAGTGAACAACGGCGAGAAAGACGTGGACACCCTCCACACCTTCGGCCAGGTCAATCATCTGTTCACGGACAAATTCTTCGCTTATCTGCGTGTGAACGCGTTGCATGACGGCATTTCTGATTTGCAATACCGCCTCACCATCGGCCCCGGTGCCGGTTATTATCTGCTCAAGGAAACCAACACCACCCTCGCGGTCGAAGGCGGTTCCGCCATCGTATTTGAGCGGTTGGGCAGCGAGGACAACACCTACGCCACCCTGCGTCTGGCCGAACGCTTCGAGCACAAATTCAAGGACCGGGCGCGCATCTGGCAGACGGTTGAAATCCTGCCGCAAGTGAATGACTTCAACAACTTCATCGTGAATGCCGAGATCGGCATCGAATCGTCTCTCTCAAAAAAACTGAGCCTGCAAACTTTCGTGGTGGACAACTACGTCAACCAGGCCGCCGCCGGACGCCAGCAAAACGACGTCAAACTCGTCAGCGGCTTGAAATATAAATTCTAATTCAGAACCAGAACGAGACGCTCAGCATTGGTCCGATCGCATTGACGCCGAGATTGCGGGATGAAAGGTTGGCGTTGGAGATGTGCTGGTAACGGCATTCCAAATTGACCGACCAGTCCGGGGTGAAAAAATATCGCGTGCCCCCGCCCAAATTCAGATTGAAGTTGAAATTCTGCCCCTCCAGCCGGCGATCCAGGTCGGTGGAGGTCGGTCCGGCTCCCCCCTGCAAGAAGGGAACAAAACCGCTCTCACGCGGCACAAAATTATAGCGCAGCCACAAGGTTGCTCCCGTCACATATTCGCCCCGCCCCTTGACAATCGCGCCACCAAACAGGCTGCCCGCCACCTCCACATTTCCGCGCCAGAAGCTGGAGCCGCGCACGGGTGTCAGCATGTAACCCAGTTGAAATTCGGTCAGCTCGTAATTCAATGCGGGCCGGCCGCCTTTGTTGATAAACGGCGAAAAGACAATCCCCGCGCCGGCCGAGGCTTCATAGAGCCCGCTTTGAAAATGATTTTCAACGGCTGATGGCGGCATGACCGGGTCGTCAGCCCGCAACCCTTCCAGCATCGTCAGATTGAGGAGAAACCCCATCGCCAAGGGCAACGCCAATGATGATTTCAGACGTTTCATAAAGAAGCTTTGACAAAAACCCCAGCAACAAGCAACAACAACTAATTCCGCACGCCCACGTGGAGCGTGCCTGACACTGCCCCCGCCCTTGCTGGTCTTACGGAGCGCCGATCTCCGATCCGGCGTGTTTCCGGCCAAATTCAATGCCGGCCGGGTCGGGGGGACCGGCGCTCCGGGGCGGTGTCAAAATCCGCCGCCCACGCGTGGTCGTCGTGGTCATGGTGCCAGCCGCTCGATCTTCCAAGCACCATCCGCCTGCCGCGTGTAGGAAAACCGGTCGTGCAACCGGCTCGGACGGCCCTGCCAGAATTCAATCCGCTCCGGCTTCAAGATGAATCCCCCCCAATTCGGCGGCAGCGGAATGTCCGTGGCGAATTTCCTTTCCAACTCGCGCCAGTGCGCCTCAAGCGTGGCGCGGTCGGGAACCGGCTGGCTTTGGTTGGAGGCCCATGCCGCCAGTTGGCTTCCGCGCGGACGCGATTTGAAATACGCCTCCGATTCCGCCACCGGGAGTCTCGTGACCGCGCCCGCCACGCAAACCTGCCGTTCCAAGTCCGACCAGAAAAACGTGAGCGCCGCGTTGGGATTTTCCGCCAGCTCCCGGCCCTTGCGGCTTTCGTAGTTCGTGAAAAAAACAAAGCCGCGTTCATCCACGCTCTTGAGCAGCACCGTGCGTGTGGAAGGTTTGCCGGACTTGTCCACCGTCGCGAGCGTCATCGCGTTGATGTCGGCGGGACGATGATTGCAGAGCGCGCTCCAGAGTTTGTAGAGCGCGATGCCGATTTTGCGCCAGCGGCTTTGCGATTCTTCGCCCGTCGCCTGCCGGAACCACGACTCAAATTGCGCGATGGGGTTCGCGTCCAGCCCCGCGCGATCAAGCGCATCGCGCCGGTAATCTTCGCGAAAGTCGCCGAGGTTCATTTTACATTTGGCGGAATGCCGTCAAGCCGAGTGCGACGATGAAAAGGGCGAAAGCCAGCCGCACGATGCTGCCGATGCGGATGCGATTGTCCGTCGCCGTGGCGAATTCGATCAGGTCGCGCAATTTCCAAGGCGTGATGGTGAACCAGATGCCGGCGATGATGAGCATGTAAGCCCATGCCTGGATCACCAGCACCCACGGCGAGGCACCCAGATGCGGACGTCCAGTGTCCACCATCAATTTCCCCAGCAGCAACAGCACCACGGCAATGCCGCGCACGGCCAGAAAATCCTGGACGAAGATGCACGTCAGCACGCCGACCGCCGCAAAGGCGACCATCATCACCGGCTTGTAGGCCGAGAAATCCGCGATCGGCTCGTTATTGACGATCCACAGAAACCACGCCGTGCCGAGCAGCATGAGCGCGACGCCCACGGGCAGGTTGCGCGGCAGTTTGCGCGCGGTAACAATGAATTTCGCGGGCTTCGTGAGCGCATAAACCTGCGGCACACTCATGCCGACCCCGAGCAAGATGGACAAAAGGGACAATGTCATGTTGGGAAATTAAACCACGAATTCACCCCAATGGACACGAAGAAAATCAATCTGTTCATTTTCGGCGGCGCTTGGTGTTTGAAATGGCAAGTCACTCAAAGTTGAATTCGCAAAATGGACATTCAGAAAATCCGCGCGCCGCCGCCGCTGTCCCCTCTCCTGGGGGGGGAGAGGGTTAGGGTGAGGGCGGGCTAAAACACAGACTGAATCTCCATGCTTTTTGAAAGGTTAATTTGTGGGACGCTCGCCCCCTCCCCGGCCCTCTCCCCCCAGGAGAGAGAGAATCGTTCCCCGCGTATTTGAAAATGCGAGTAACGGAATTGGCCGATGCTAAACGCGCTGACGACGCCAAGCAAGATGGAGGGAAACGACGGTTTCATATTCGGAAACAAACACGAATTAACCCGAGTAGACGCGCAGAAAATCAGTCTGATCCAAAATATTTACAGGTTTGACGTTCCCGGTTACAGCGGTATCTTGCCAACATGAACTTCAGCGTCATGTTCGAGAAGGTTCAGGATGCCGGTTTTCCCGCCGGTTATTATTACGCGCACATTCCAAGCTTGAGCCTGACCACGCACGGCTTGGGCATCGAAGGTGCACGCGTTGCCGCCGCTGATTTGCTGAAATTGTGGGTGGCGGAAAAACGCGCCAATGGCGAGACCATCACCGCTCCCGCCGAGTCTTTGTTCTCAACTCTCGAACTTTCCGACGATGCCCTACAAAGCGCGTGAAGTTTTGGCGAAATTGCAACGCGCGGGTTTCGTGATCAAGCGGCAGTCCGGTTCACATGTAGTCTTGCGTCACGCCGATGGCCGGCAGACTTATGTGGCGATGCACACCGGCGACATTCCGACGGGAACTTTCCGTTCCATCCTCAAACAATCGGGTTTGACCGAGGAAGATTTTAAGAAGCTGTAAATGTCTGGACATTAATTAAAAAGTCCGCTAATGAAAACAATTGCATTTGTGGATTCGCTGCCATCCAAAGCTGAAATTTTCAGATACTGGAAGGATAAAATCCATTTGCATTCGCCTTGGATAGATTGGGGTGAGCCGAGTTGCTGGGCATGTGGCTGGGGTTGGAATGGACGATATGATACCAAGCATCCGAAGGCTTCATGGGAAATTATTGAACGATGTTGGGAAAATGCCCCGCTTCAAAGATGCCACATCGTTCCCAAGCATTTACACGGATCAGACACGGTAGAAAATTTATTCTTGATGTGCCGAGAATGTCACGACCTTGCACCCAACACGCCCATTAGAGAAATTTTTTTCCAATGGACAAAGTGTCAAAGCTGGTTCAAACGTTCTGAACTGGCATTGAAAAATGAAATGGAAGTTTGGGGAATTCAGGAAGATTTGCATTTCAAAGTCAAGAAGACTTGCAGTCAGATAATTTCAAGCTTTGGGTGAAAAATCGAGTTGGACTGCACTGGCCACAGTCCGGTTACAGCGGATTTGGAAAAAAGCTTACACCAGCTACATTACTCGGCCTTTGGTGGTTTTGGAATAAAAGCCAAAATATCAAACGAGAATCTGAAGATTTTGGGCCAGCGGTTTTTATAAATTCACCACCGCCGGATCGCCGTAGAGCGTGAAGGAGCCGGTGCGCTCGATCTTCACGTCCATGAGCTGGCCCTGATGACGGGCGCTGCCGTCGAACAGCACGATGCGGTTGCAGCGCGTGCGCCCGGTGTAGCGCGCCGGGTTTTTCTTGCTCGGCCCTTCCACCAAGATCTGCACCTGCCGGCCGATGAAGCCGTCGTATTTGCGCGCGGCGATCTCGTTCACCAAATCCAGCAGCCGATGGTTGCGTTCCTCGCGGACGGCTTGCGGCACCTGGTCGGGCATCTCGGCGGCGGGCGTGTCGCGACGCGGCGAGTATTTGAAGATATAGGCGTTGTCGAACTGCACCTCGCGCGCGAGCGACAGCGTCAGCTCAAAATCCTCCTCGGTCTCGCCCGGAAAACCGACGATGATGTCCGTGGTGATGCCGATGCCCGGCTTGGCGCGGCGGAGCTTCTCGACGATGCCGAGAAATTTTTCGCGCGTGTAGCCGCGATGCATCAGTTTCAATATCCGGTCGCTGCCGCTTTGCAGCGGGATGTGCGCGCTCTCGCACAGCTTCGGCAGCCGGGCGTAAGCCTCCACCAAGTCGTCGCCGTAGCCTTTCGGATGCGGCGAGGTGAAACGGATGCGCTCAAGCCCTTCGATTTCATGAACGGCGTCGAGCAATTGGACGAAGGGGGAATTTGGTGATGCGTGATGCGTGATGCGTGATGCGTCGCCGGTTTCACGCATCACGCTCCACGCGTCACGCTTTTCCTTTTTGCCGTAGCTAGTCACGATCTGGCCGAGCAAGGTGATTTCCCGGACACCGCGCGAGACGAGTTCGCGGCATTCGGCGACGATGTCGGGAATGGTGCGGCTGCGTTCCTCGCCGCGCGTGTAGGGCACGATGCAGAAAGTGCAGTATTGATTGCAACCTTGCATGATGCTGACGAACGCGGACACGGAAGTCTTGGCGCTGCCGTTGAGCAGATGTTCGCGGATGGTCGCCTCGCTTTTTTCCTCGGCGTCCACGTCCACGATCTTCGCGCGCTTGCCGGAAATGATTTCGTCCAGGTAATCGGCGGTGCGATGAAATTTCTGGGTGCCGATGACGAGGTCCACGTCCGGCAATTTCTCGATGAGTTCCTTGCCCCGGCTTTGCGCCATGCAGCCCATGTAGCCGAGAATCTGGCCGGGCCGATCTTTCTTGGCCGTGCCGACGAGGTTCTTCATCTTGTTGATGGCCTTCTGTTCGGCGAAATCGCGCACGCTGCAAGTGTTCAATAAAACCACGTCGGCGACCGCCTCAGACTTGGCGAGGGAATAGCCCTTGGCGACGAGTTGGGCGGCGACGGCTTCGCTGTCGCGCTCATTCATCTGGCAGCCGTAGGTTTTGATGAAAACACTGGGCATGATTTCAGGCTGACAGGATAGCATCGGCGGGCACGAAGAAAAGTTGAAACACAAACCTGCTTTGCAACGGACACATCTTGACGCTGCCCCCGCCCTTACTGGCATTACGGAGCGCCGATCTCCGATCCGGCGTGTTTCCGGGCCAAATTCAATGCCTTGCCGGGTCGGAGACCGGCGCTCCGGGGGTTGTGTCAAGATATGCCTCCTTTGCAACTCGCTTGCGGGCGGTCGGCAAAGTTGTATTCTCATCGGCAGGCCGCAAGGTGATCCAGCCGGCGCCTCGAAGCTGAACTGGATTGCATTATGGAATCAGAATCGCTGAAAATTTTGTTGATAGGAGGAGACGAGCAGTCTGCGCGCACAGTCGCCGGGATGTTGGGCGGGCACCATGAACTGGTCACCGTGCCGGCGATGGACGCCGCGTTTGCGACGCTCGCGGGAAATCATTCATTTCACGCGGTGTTATTTGACCTGCCGGCGGCGGACAAGGACGGCCTGTTGCAAGTCGGTTTATTTTCCGTCAAAAAGCCCCGGCTGCCAATCATCGTTCTTGGCCCGGTGGATGACGAGTCGTTCGCCACGGAAATCATCCGGGCCGGCGCGCAGGATTATCTGGCAGCGAACCAGTTCGACGCTCATCTTCTAATCCACACCCTTCACTGCGCGATTGAACGGCAGAATGAACGCTCCGCGCTGATCGAGGAAAAGGACAATTATTACGGGGTGTTCGATCATCTCGTGGAAGGCATCTTCCGCACCACGCCGGACGGCCATTACCTGCTGGCGAACATCGCGCTGGCGAACATTTACGGCTACGCCTCGCCGGTGGAATTGATGGCGAACATCACCGACATCGCCCACCGCCTTTACGTCGAACCAGGACGGCGCGAGGAATTCATCCAGTTGATGCAGGCCAACGACACGATCACCGGCTTCGAGTCGAGAATTTACCGCGCGGACGAGACCATCATCTGGATCGCGGAAAACTGCCGGGCGGTGCGCGACCAGCAGGGCAACCTGATGTATTACGAGGGCACGGTGGAGGACATCACCGAACGGAAACATTCCGAGGACCAGATCCGCCGCACGACCGCCGAACTCTCCCGCAGCCGCGAGGAATTGCGGTCGAAAAACCAGCTCATGGAGGACAACCTCCGCATGGCGCGCGAAATCCAGACCGCCATGCTGCCGCAACAATATCCGGTGTTCCCGAACCATGTCGCCCCGGATCAAAGCGCATTGCAGTTCACCCACCGCTATCAACCCGCCGAGGCGGTCAGCGGAGATTTTTTCAGCGTCAGCGCGCTGTCCGACAACGAGGTTGGCGTGTTCATCTGCGACGTGGCCGGGCACGGCGTGCGCGCCGCGCTGGTCACCGCCATGATCCGCGCGCTGGCCGAGGAACTGAAACCTTTCGCCCGCGAGCCGGGGAAATTTCTCCAGAAACTGAATTCCGATCTGTTCGCCATCCTGAAGAGCACCGGCTCACCGATGCTGACGACGGCGTTTTATTTTGTCGCCGATTGGCAGACTGGCCTCGTGCGTTTCGCCAATGCCGGCCATCCCAAACCGCTGCTGGTGCGCAAGGGGTCCAAGCGGGTGGAACCGCTCGCCAACGACTGCGGCCGCGGCCAGCCGGCGCTCGGATTGTTTGACGCCCCGCCTCCCTATCAGACCACGGAAACCACCATGATGCCGGGTGATTTCCTGATGCTGTTCACCGACGGGCTCTACGAAGTGCAGGGGGCGAATGAAGAATTATACAGCCAGCAACGGCTGATGATAGACGTGCAACATCTCATCGGCCAGCCTGCCGGCGAACTGTTCGACCACTTGCTGGAAACCATCCGCACCTTCGCCACCGACCGGGAATTTGAGGACGACGTCTGCCTCGTCGGCATGGAATTCAAGGGGCAGCCCGCCGGTCAATAGCCGGGACGGATCGCTATCATTGCCCGATTCACGAACCGGCGCTCGCATATCTGGCAGCGCAAAGCTTGACCCCAAAGGGTTGGCGAAATAAAGTGCCGCCATGAGGCTCATTCAGATATACGAACCGGATATACAACCACGGTTGGATAATCACAGTTAACCATCCACTGCAGCCAACGCCGGGAAGCGTCTGTCGTTCCGCTTTCGCGGTTGACATCGCAGGCCCGGCGTGGCTGAGTTTGGGTCGTTAGGCCCATGAGTGCACGTCTAATTTCAGAAAGAGTCAGCGATATGATTCCTCGCTACGAAAAGTTGTTCGCGGAGCGTGGTGGTATCACACCTTCCGATCCTTTGGAGTTTCATCTCCATCACTTGGCACGCTATTGGAGTCGGCTTCTTGGCTTTTGCAGACAATATCCATCGAAGCCTGCAGAATATATCGATGGTGATTTGGGTGCATGCGTTCAGGTTGGATCAGAGTTTGCCCACAAGCTAATTATGGCAGATTCCCCGGTTTATGGACGATGGCAGGAGTATTGGACGCAGACGCAGTCCGTTTTACACAAACGGCCAGTTAGCATTGATTCCGTTGAGTCTGCACATCGAGCTTTTGAGGCTTGTCTTGGAGAGTTGAAATATGACCCTTGGGCCAACCATTAACTGCAGCCAACGCCGGGGAGCACCTGTCGTTCCGCTTTCACGGTTGACATCAGTGGCCCGGCGTGGCTGAGTTCTAGTGGTCGTCGTAGGCCACGATAGTGAATGCGATTTTTTGCAACTTTATTGTTTTTCTTGCTATTCTTAGCCGGCTGCGAGACCGATCACCATCATTACGAACGCGAGTGTGCAGAGCTTCGTAAGCAGATAGAAGCCATTCCGCTCGGCCAGTCAATAAACCAACGCTGAAATTTTGTGTTCGGCTTATTGGCGCAAATATTGCCCTCGATGCGGCATGGTAGCACCGGTGCGTGACGATGGACCAAACGGGGCAGGACATGTATTGGTTGGCATTTTTGGGGTTGGCTCTCATGATATTTTGGTTGAGAAGGCAACTGGAAACATTTCATGGATTGGCGGTCCCACAATCACAAATTGGAGTCGATTATGGCAATGACGTGGAGTATCAAGATTAGATAGAAGACAGCATCCCGTCGCGAGTCGGCGTCGGCTCCGCTCGTTCGATCACCATGAAATTTCTTAAGTCAGTGATGTTGATACTGGGAACCGTTGGAGCCTTGATCATCGGGTTCCCGGGCGTGCAAACCTGTCTTGTAATCTGGATGATTTTAGTTGGTCTGTTTTTGGTTTCTCGGTTCTCTAAAAAACTTTATTTCTTTACTGACTGGTCTTGGGTCCAATTCTTGATCACAATCGGTGGAGCATTGGGAATACCCTATGTGTGCTTATTGCTTAGCCCTGGTTTTTGAGGGACCAGCCAACCCATGGTTGCAGCGGACGCCACACTGCGCATGCCGGCATGAAATCGCCCAACGGACAATACGAAGTGGTCATGCATGATTTCGGCGAGCTCCGCATGGGCAGCCCGCTGTTTGGGCGCATTGAGATTCGTGGTGCGCCATTCGACACTGGCGACCAGGAGTTTGGTGAGCCGATGGCGTTCAGCCCAGATTCACGGTTCCTCGCCACGGTACTTTTGGTCAGCACCGTTCCAGACCCACACACTCGCGCTGTTGTTTTCGATTTTGAGCTAAAGCGGCAGATCATAGTCCATGACCAGAATCCGGGATTATTGCGCCGCTTGACTTGGTCGCCGGATGGCTTGCTTACAGTTGTCAGTTGGACTCTCGCGGTTGGCGAGCTAGAGCATTCGTGGCAGGCACCACCGCCGCAGCCGCAAGGTTTTTGGAAGAAGATATTTGGTTGATAAGAGAGAGACGTGTGGCCTGACCAGATTGGATGAGACGGCAGAGACTCGTCGTAAGAAGACGGGTTAAATTCTCTGCCTACGAAAACTAAACCTGCTCCGCCCCTCGTTCTCACTTCGTTCGCTGCCGTCGGCAGTGGGTTCACCCTCGGCCTAAATCCATTTTGTCGTCCGGCTCGTTTTCGTTTCCACCGCCGATAAAAACCTGGTCACGAAAAAAAAATCCCCTTCCTTGCGGAAGGGGATTGTTGAAAACGGCGGATTTTATTCCTGCACGAACTTGATGATGCGGGATTTCTCGGAACGTTTGCGCTTGTTTTCGTCGAGTTCCTTTTTGCGCAGGCGCAGGCTCTTCGGCGTGGCTTCCACGAATTCATCCACGTCGATGTATTCCAACGCGCGTTCGAGCGAGAGCTTCATGGGCGGCGCGAGTTGGATGCCTTTGCCGTCGCCTTGGGAGCGCATGTTCGTGAGGCGTTTTTCCTTCACCGGATTCACCGGAATGTCGTTTTCGCGGGAGTTTTCGCCCACGATCATGCCGATGTAAACACTGTCACCGGCTTCAATCATCAAACGGCCGCGTTCCTGCACCATGTTCAGCGCGTAGCTGGTGGCTTCGCCGGCATCCATGGAGACGAGCGAGCCGTTTTTGCGCGCGGCGATCTCGCCGGTGTCCGCACCGTATTCGTGGAAGAGATGGCTCATCACGCCCATGCCCTTGGTGGAATTGACGAGATCGGTCTCAAAACCGATCAGCCCGCGCATCGGGACGAGCGCCTCGACGGACACCTGCGTGCCGACGTGGTTCATGTTCGTGATCTGCGCCTTGCGTGCAGCCAGATTTTCCATGATGGTGCCGAGGTTTTCACTCGGGATTTCCACGAACAATTTTTCGATCGGTTCGAGCAGTTCGCCCGCCGGACCTTTTTTCCACAGCACTTCGGGACGTGAGACGAGAACTTCGTAGCCTTCGCGGCGCATCTGCTCGACGAGAATGGCGATCTGCATCTCGCCGCGGCCGCTGACGGCGAACACTTTCGGGTCGCTGGTCTGCGCGATACGGAGCGCGACGTTGGTGCGGATCTCCTTCACGAGGCGGTCCCAGATGTGACGCGCGGTGACGAGTTTGCCTTCCTGACCGGCGAGCGGGCCGTCGTTCACGGCGAATTCCATCTGAATGGTCGGCGGATCAATCGGGATGTAGGGCAACGCGGCGCGCGCCTCGGAATCACAGATCGTCTCACCGATGAACACATCTTCAAAACCGGCAAGGCCCACGATGTCGCCCGCGTGCGCTTCGGAAATTTCGATGCGCTTCATGCCCTCGAAATGGTAGATCATCGTGATCTTGTTCTTCGTGATCTTGCCGTTGCCGTGACGGCAGATGGCGGGATCGCCCACTTTCACTTTGCCTTCGACGATTTTACCGAACGCGATACGGCCGACATAATCGTTGTAGTCCAGGTTCGCGACGAGCACCTGGAAACCGTCACCCGCCTTGGCACGCGGCGACGGGATGTGTTTCACGATGGCGTCAAACAACGGTTCCATCGTGCCGCTGACGTGCTCGAGCTCGGTCTTGGCGTAGCCTTGTTTGGCGGAGGCGTAGATGAAGGGAAAATCCAGTTGCTCGTCGGTGGCGTTGAGCGAGACGAACAATTCGAACACGAGATCCAAAACCTTTTTCGGATTGGCGTTTTCGCGGTCGATCTTGTTGATGACCACGATCGGCTTGGCGCCGGCTTCGAGCGCCTTGCGCAGCACGAAGCGCGTCTGCGCCTGCGGGCCTTCGGCGGAATCCACCACGAGCAGCACGCCGTCGATCATGTTCATGATACGCTCGACTTCGCCGCCGAAATCCGCGTGTCCGGGCGTGTCCACGATATTGATGCTGTAATCCTTGTATTTGAACGCGGCGTTCTTGGCGCGGATGGTGATGCCCTTTTCCTTCTCCAAGTCCATGGAATCCATCAGGCGCTCTTCCTTCGACTCGTGCTGGTTTTCCCGAAAGGTGCCGGACTGTTTGAGCAAACAATCCACAAGCGTGGTTTTGCCGTGGTCAACGTGCGCGATGATCGCGATATTTCGTATGTGGAGCATAGATTCTAAAATAGTCGCATAGGATGTCATGTGTGGGGCAAAGGTCAAGCAACGTATGGGAATAATTTAACCAAGGATGGGCACGGATCAAATGGATGAATGGATTATTGGATGGTTCCGTCCGCGGACGTCGAAGCCGCCACCTTGCAATCCATTCATCCAGCAATCCATTATCCTGGTTTAAACCAGTTTCTTCAACCGCGAATCCTCGCCCAGTTTCCTGACCGGCCCCTTGATTTTCTGCGCCTGGCCCTTGTGCGCGAGCGCACCGCGTCGTCCGTCTGCACGAGCAGGGAATCACGGCGACGACCGGGCCGTGGCGGGCGCGAGGATGCGGTCGAAAATCATTATCTTCTGCCAGATTTTCCGGGAGAGTCCGCTGGTCAGATTTTCGATTTCATTCACCGCCGCCAGCGTCACCGGATCGTCGAAATCCTGAACGTAGAGCGCGGAGATTTTGCTGATCAAGGCCAGCAGGTCGCCGCAATTATCCAGATAGCGGATCAACTCCGCCGGATTCTGCGGACGCTTCGCGGCTCCGGCGGTGTCAATGGGCGTCCCGGTGATTCGCTCGGGGTCTTTGGTGAGCTGGTGCATGTCAATGATGTGGGCGAGCGCGCGGAGTTCGCGGATGGCATTGAGCGCGCGCCGACGTTTCAACCGCGTCTCCAGCGTCACAAAAAAGAATGCGGCGATGCCGATGAACACCACTTCATTGATGGCGGCGTCCAGGCCCTGCAAAAATTCCCCGATGCTGCTGAACGTCATCTGCACCTTGACGCTCATCGCCACGCTGATGATGATGATGAAAATGGTGGCGATGCCGATGCCCGCCAGCGCCCGCAACGGCAGATGCGGCCGGGCCAGCCACGCCGCCAGGCCGGCCGCCTGTTCGCTGACGGTAAGAATTTCCGCCGCGATCTTGCTCAAGCCGGAATTGACAAATTGTTCCGCGATGCGTCCCTGCGTCGCGCGGCAAGTCTGAACGATCAGGTCGGCATTTAAGTTGCGATACATGGCTGAAGTATGAAACGACTAAATCGATTTCTCCAATCGCGCGGCCGTCGAAAGTTTCCCCGCCGCGTCTTCCAGCCAGTCGCTTCCCGGCAGCGCGTAGGGGCGGAAGGTTTCCAGGCTGCCTTCGCGGTCGTTGAACAGCACGGCGCGGTGCAACCCGAGCGTGGCGGCATCCGGCGCGTCGATCAAGCTCGCCGAATCCCCGGCGCTCATTTGGAATACCACGCGCATTTCGATTTCACCCAGCGCCTTCCGGCCGAGAAAACGGTTCACGTTCCCGTAAGAATCGCAGGTGAGGATCACGTGGATGCCGCGCGCCGGGCCTTCGTTGATGAGTTCGAGCAACGAAGCGGCCGGAGAAGTTTCCGACGGGCTGGATGAAAAGCTGAATTCATCTTCCTGCCGGAGCTTCTTGAAATTCTGCAGGTCATGGATCAGCACGTAGATGTCCGGGCCGGCCGTTTCAGTTTCCAGACGGCGTTTCAGTTCTGCCGACAACGTACCCATCACTTCGGCCAGATTGCCGTTGCCCGCCTGAACGACCGGTTGCGGCACCGCTTGGATCACGTGCTGAAAAAATTCCAAAAGCGGGAATCCTGCCGACAGGTTGTGAAGAACAAAGAACTGCGCGCCGTCCTTCAGATGTTGCGCCGCCAGGGAAACAAGTGCGACCGACAAAATCGTCAGCACCCGTTCATCACCCTGGCCAACGACGAGTAGATTGGCCGCGCTTTGCCGGCGGAAAATCGCTTCGGTCGGTCCCTTGATGGAGTTCGGCGCGCCCAGCCAGATGCGGGCAGGAGTGCGCCCGTCCCCGGGCGCAGCAACGTTCAAAGGTGATTGGGCATTCGCATTATCAGACACCGACTTGGCCTGCAACATCGCAGCGCCCGAGACGGGCGCACTCCGGAGCGCGGCAAGCAACGGCAGATTTTCCCGCACGTCCGCCGGGGCGTTGCCTTCAAACACAATCGGCCCCGGATACTCGCGTCGGGTCTGGTCCGCCTGCGTCCGGATTTTGGCGAGATACTCTTCGCGCACGCGATCGGAAAGCCAGACGGCTTGAAACGGACTGTTCCCTTCAATGGATCCCGCCGTGTCATTGTAGATGCCTTCGCCGGGGCGCGAGAGCAGGCGCGGCGCGGGATTGTCCTGGTCCATGATCAGGTAGGCGTCGGCCTCGTTGCATTGAAGCGCGATGCGGATGACCATCTGACCGATGGTCGCGCGCGCCAGCGTGTAAGCGCCGCCGAGCGTCTGGGAACCGAGGATGACATGGATGCCGAAGGCGCGACCCTGACGCACGATGCGATCCAGCAATACCGACGCGTTCTGCGAAATGCGGTCCTCCTCGGTGAAAAATTCCTGAAACTCGTCGATCATCAAAAGGACACGCGGCATCGGTTCGCCCGCCGGCTGCGAAGCGGTGGCCGTCTGCAAAGACCGTTTGTAACCGGCCAGATCCTGCGCGCCGACTTTGCGGAACGTATCGCCGCGCCGGCGCAATTCATCGTCCACGCGCTGCAGCACGCTCAAGCCGAACGCACGGTCGCTCTCGATGGCCACGACTTTCGCGTGGGGCAGGCGATGATTGCCGTAGCATTTGAATTCAACGCCCTTCTTGAAATCCACCAGATAAAACTCCACCTGCTCCGGACTGCACCGGAGCGCCAGATTCGTGATGATGATGTGGAACAAGGTGGATTTGCCGGAACCGGTCTTGCCCGCGATCAACGCGTGCTGGCGCGTGTCGCGGCCGATCGCAAGGTATTGCAGCTTGGTCGCGCCGGACCGCCCGATGGGCACGCGCAACTCCTCGCTGGTTTCGCCGGTCCAGAGTTCGGCATCCGGTGGCGCGATCTGTTCGAACGGCACTTCCACGCGATTGGAATTTTTGCCCGCATCACCGATCCGGTGCAACAGCTGGGTCATGAATTCCGGCGCTGGCGGCAGGTCGAGAAGAACGCGGGTGCCGGCTTCGCGCCAGCCGGCGAGTTCAAACTCTTTTTCTTTGCGGTTCAGGCAAACGCTGTGGTTGCGCAGTTCGTCGGGAACAAAATCCTGCGGCATGGCGTTGCGCTGGTCCCACTGGATGAGCGTGAACACGCCGCAGCGCGCGCCGTTGGCGGCGATGTTCCGCAACCGCTTCGCCGCCGTCTCGTTGAAATTCACCGGGAACGAGGCGATGACGAGGAAGTGATATTTCTCCGCGATGGTGCCGGCCTCCGCGTTGTATTCCGTGATGGTGGCGTATTCATTGCGCAGATACATCTGGATGATTTTCTCCATGTGCTCGTTCAATTCCGCGAGCTTCTCCTCGAACTGCGCCGTTTGGGTCCAGATGCGGCTGTTGATGGTGCTTGCCTCGTAATCGGCCAGATGCATGAACGACGAGAAATTCTGTCCCAGACCGACCGGGTCGAAAATGGTCAATTCCAGCCGGCCCGGTGGCGTGGTGGCCAGCAGCCGCAAAAGGATGTTGTTGATCGCGATCACCGCCTCGCTGCCACCTTCCCTGCCCGTCTCAAACAGCAGGGAACCTTGATGCGGATGCATCAGCAGCAACGGCAGCGTGAATGTCGGCGGACACGGCAGAGCCAGGCGCTTGTCTTTCGGCAGGCCGGAAACAAACTCTTCCATGTCCACTTCCAGTTGCGCAAATTTTACGGCATTCAAAAATGCCGGCGGCGGCGTCCAGTTGTCCCAGTTTGTATTTTGCCAGTCCGGGAACAGCTTTTCCGCCGATGCGCCTGCGGCCTGAAGCGCTTCGCCGAGCGGCAGCACCTGGCTCTGCCATTCGGCGGCCAGATCGTTCAAGGCATTTTGAAAATTCTTTTCCAGCAACGCCAGCCGGGCCTTGCGCGCCTCGGCGATCTGCCTCGTCTCAACTTCAGCCGTCTGCCGCAACTGCGCCAGGACCTCCTCATGCGCGAGTTGAACGCGCTGCAGTTCCGCCTGGTGAAACCGATCGTTCCGCTGATTGAGCCGGGGAAACCGGCCCTCCAAGTCCACCGGACGACTGGTGCGCCGGCGCGCGATCTCCTTCGTCGCCCGCTTCCATTCCTGAGTGACCTCGAATTTCGTCTGTTGAAATTCCTGCTCGATCCGGTCGAGTTCAGTTTGATGATGCGTGGCCGCCTTTTCTGAGCCGGCTTCCAACAATCGGCGCGCGCGGTCAAAGTCTCCCGCGATGACTTTGGCGAGCGGCGCGGCGACGCGCAATCCGATCATATAAACCACCAACACAATCGCCAGTCCAGCCAGGGCCATGACCGCGTGTTGATGCGTGAGGGCGTGGCTGCCGAAATGTTGCAACACCGGATCCGCCACAGCGACTCCCAGCAGCAGCAAGCTCACGAGCCACATGGGAATGAACCGGAAGAGTTGCGGCAGCGGAGATTTTTTAAAACGGGCCAGGTCCGTGTCGACCTTTTCGCAGACGCGCTGACATTCATCGAGCAATTCATTTCCGCCGCCTGGAAAGTCCGCCGCCGCCTGCGAACTGTGGCGATTGAGCATTCGCCGGAATTTGCCGTAGCCGCCAAAAGCGCGGCGCAGGGAATTTTCCAGTTGCTGAAAAACTTCCGTGGCCCCGGCCAGACGATGCTGCAAATGATCCGAGTCGGTCGCGGCCTGGGCCAGTGCCGCATCGCGATGCTGTTCCGCATCCACCAAAGCTTGCTGTGCCTCCCGGTTGCATTGCTCGTCCTGGGCGCTGATCCGGGCCGACAATCCCTCGCGGACGGCGTTGTAGGCCTGGCTGATCCGGATTTTCCGGCGGGCGATGCGCGATTGCAATCGCTCCTGTGCCGCGGCAAAGCCTTCCCTCTCGGCGGCCAGGCGTTCAGCCGCGGCGGCGGCCTGCTGCTGTTCGTGCGTGGCAAACGCATTATTCTCCCTGGCGGACTGCTCGCGGAACGTGGCGTTTAATTTTTGTTCACGCGCGGAAAAATCCCGGACCACGTTTTTCAACGCGGTCAGTTGCGCCAGCAGTTCCTTGCACCCGATGAGGCTATTCACAGTCTTTCTTGATTTTCTTGAGGAGTTCTTCCAGTTTTTCGATGGCGGCGGCGGCCTTGTTCACGCTGGGAAATAACTCCTGCATGAACCGCTGATCAAACTCCTCGCTTTTGACATCGCGCCAGTAGTTTCGAGTTTCCACCCAGCGCAGCGAAAGATTCTTGGTCAGCGCCGTCAACCGGCTTTTGTTCGCGTTCAAACTCATGAAGTCTCCTTGGTATCGCCGGTGGAAGGAATGATGGTTGAAGCCGGACTTGGCGGCAAAACTTCCGCGTAAGCTTCCAGGGTTTGGATGACCTGCGTCAAGTAGGTCACGGCCCGCGTCATTTCATTCGCCAGAAAACCCTGCAATTGGTCAACCTGTTTCAACAGCGGTTCAGCCTGATTTTCCAGTTCACGATCCCATTTTTTCAGCGACGTCAATTTTTGTTCACTTTCCTGGACGGCTTGCTGCGCTCGTTGGGCCGCGAGTTGCTGCAGGAGGGCGGATTCCTGCAACCGGGAGAGCCGGGTGTTGAACAGTTCGGCCTGCGCTTCCTCCAGACGCTGCCGGTTTTTGCGCGCCTGCCGTTCCCAGACTTCGCGCTGGTCATTCTGCAGCCAGAATTTCGTGCGCGTCAATTCGCTGCCCACTTCATCCAGCACCGGCTGCATCTGGGTCAGATAAATAATCAAATCCGCACGGAAGGCTTCGAGCGCCTCGACTGAAGTGATCTGGGCTTGTCCGGGCATCGTCAGTGGGAAAGGGTTCGGTGGATGAATGGATAGGTGGATGAATGGATTTGCCGAGTGGAGCGCCCCTCCATCCAACAATCCAATAATCCAACAATCCGGTAATCCAGTATTTGGGGTGCGACGGTTTTCATGGGCGCTACGGTCACCGCTGGTTAAGATAGTCCTCAATCCGTTGTGCCTTGCGCAGGAGATATGGCGTGTGGGCCTTGGAGGTCTCGGTGAATTTTTTCAACGCCCGCAGCGCCTGGCTGAACTCCTCGGCAAACTTCTCGTGTTCCTGATCCTGCCAGGTGTCGCCCAGCGCCAGAAAGCGCGCGTGCAGCAGGCTCATCCGGTTTTCGATGTCGGTGCTGAACCGCGCCAGTTCCTCGGCGAACCGCCGCACTTTTTCCGGATCCATGATTGCCTGGGCCATAACAGTTTTTCGTTGAACGTTGGTTTAGGATGGCACAGCCACGCGGTGAACGCCACTTCGCTTTAATCAGGGCTCGTCAAAAAGTCATCTCACTCATGTTGTCGCAGTTCCAACAATGAAAGATATGCCAGTTAAAAAATTCATCTGCGCCAGGAATCGGACTCCATAATGACAACGGGGAATAAACAGCTGCCAGAACCTGATCGGCTCCCTCGCTGAAGTAAGCATGGTCATCCAGCTTCGCTATAAGGCCAATGCTCAAAACATGCGAGACCAGCCGGCCCGGGATGCTCGCGGCAATGATTTTGCAACTGCCCGGCAAAATGGATTCGTCGGCGTGCATCCAGGTATGCCTGCGGTTAAACCAGCTTTTTCAATTTTGGATCCGCCGCCAGCTTCTTGACCAGCTCCTTGATTTTCTGCGCCTGGCTTTTATGCGCCAGCAGCACGGCATCGTCCGTCTGCACCAGAATCGAATCGCGCAAGCCGACCACCGCGATGGGCGTGCGGTTCTTGGTGCGGGCGTCGAAGATGAGGTTCCGCGCGGCGTCCACGTGAATGAAATCCGCCACCGCACAATTACCTTCCGCATCGGCCTGGAGATGGCGGGCCAGCGCATTCCACGCGCCAAGATCGTCCCAGTCGAACGCGCCGTCGGCCACGACGACGTTTTGCGCCTTTTCCATCAGCGCATAATCAATCGAAACCTTTTTGATCTCCGGATATTCCTTCGCCAGCACTTTAGCGAGCTTCGCCGGATTAGTGGCAACCTTGAACCAGCGCTGGCAGGCGGCGAACATTTCCGGCTGATGCTTCTCCAGCCCGTTCGTGACGGTGATGAAACTCCAGACGAACATCCCCGCGTTCCAGCGATACTGACCGCTGTTCACATATTCAACCGCCCGCTCGTAGTCCGGTTTCTCCACGAACCGTTCGGCCTTGAAAAAAACCGTCCTGGTTCTCTTTGCCCCGGCCGGCGCCGGCAATTCATTGCCGGTGTGGATGTAACCGTAGCCGGTCGCCGGCTCGGTCGGCTTGATGCCGATCGTGACGATCGCCTGGCCGCGCGCCGCCAGATCGAAGGCATCCGACAACACCTGCTGAAACTTTTTCTCCTCGGGAATGACGTGGTCGGCGGGCAGCACCGCCATGACGCCCGTGGTGGAACGCGCCCCGACCAGCGCCGCGCCCAGCGTGACGGCGGCGCAGGTGTCGCGGCCCACCGGCTCGGCCACGACATTTTCTTTGGGCAACTTGGGCAGCTGTTTCCGCACTTCCGCCGCCTGGACCTCATTCGTGATGACGAAGATATTCTTCATCGGCACCAGCGGCAGCACGCGATCCACGGCTTGTTGCAGGAAGGAGCGTTTGCCGAGCAGCGTGAGCAGTTGCTTGGGCATTTTCTCGCGGCTCAACGGCCAGAACCGTTCCCCGCGTCCGCCGGCCATGATGATCACGAAACGGTCATTCAGATCGGATTTTTTTTTCATATGAAAGAATAAGCCACCACGCCCCGATTCGGATAAACTCCAAGCCACCCGGTCTGCACAATTCTGAGTTGCATGGGTTCGTGGCCACCGACCGGCGGCGGCATGGGTTCGATGCATAACATTTCCTAACGCCCATTGCAAGCGGCTGAAATGCAGTCCGCAAAGCCAGTAGATGGCCTGAAAAAGCGTGTTGACAAATAAACCTGTTCCTTTAAAACTTAACCAAGTTCAGCGCTGAAGCTGAAAAGGACAGGCAACAAAACAATACAATAATAAAACTAAACCTATGAAAATAACTACTGGTATTTTGGGCTGCGCATTGGTCGCTGGACTGATGGCTTTCGCGCCTTCTCAATCGCAAGCTGGCGTGGTTGGTTCGGATGGCGTGCTCTACAGCCCGCTCAACCTCAAGCTGACCGTCACCACCCAAAACAGCAAAGGCAAGTTCACCAAACAGAACATCACTTCCAAGGAAGTATTGAAGGATTTGGGTTTCAGCAGTGATGTCGTTCTGACGATCAGTGCCGATACGGGAAATGTCGTGGTCGTCAACAAGAAGAGCGGCGCCATCATCGAGGACCTCACCGCCACTAATATTATGTCTGTGATCCCCACTGAAATTCTCAACAACACCTCGAAAACAAATAACAACGGTCAATTCACCTACGATTCCACCGGCTTGGTTGAGGTCTCCTTTGAAAGTGTAGACTCCTTCTTTGACTTGTTTGGTTCTTACACTGGGTCGATCAAGGCCAGCAAAGCTGACAAAAACGGCGGACAGAACGTCACCACTAAAGCCGATTCGAAAGACCTTAATGGCAATGGCGACTTTGCAGGTGTTTCTGACGGCGAAACCGTCGTGACTGGCAGTTCCTCAGTCAAAGGCAATGGCAAGGTTGAGGCGGGTTCGATTCTACCTCCTAGTAATAATTAATTAACCAGCTTCAAACCGGTTCAGAATGGCGCAAGCCGTTTTGAACCGGTTTTTTCTTTTGTTTTTCCGGCAATTATTCCACATTTTTAGGCATGCGACCTAAAGTTATCATCGCCGTGTTGCTGGCCGGGCTGGCCGGGCTGGCGGTTATCTTCTATCTGAAACCGGCCGCCAGCCGCCCGGAAACAGCCGTTACTCCCGTGGCTGAACCCGCCGCCACCCCGCCGAAAGCCGCTGCAGCGGTTCCGCAATTGAAACCGGCCACCAACATCGCCGCCGTCGCAACTGCAAGCCAGCCGAAAAAACCTGCTTCCGTCGCCACGAGCGATGCGGCGGATGAAGCGGCTGCTAAAATTCAGGCCCAGATTGACCGGCTGGTAGACTTGCAGTCCAATGACGATGATGCATCGTTGCAGGCCATCCTCAAAGAGTTGACCAATACGAACCGGATCATCCGCCATGAGGCCATCGAGGCCACCATCCAGTTCGGCGGGCACACCGCCGTCCCCGTGCTGAAGGATCTGGCCACGCGCACCTGGGATCCCGACGAGAAAAAGGAACTGCTGGAAGCCGCCGAGTTCCTCGCCCTGCCAACACTTTCGGAAGCCCGGGCGCAAAAAGAGCAGGAAAAAATGCAAGACCCGGTTCCGCCCCAATAGTCCACCGTCTGCGCCAGTTAAGCCTCGATGGCGCGTTCGATTCACACCGCCTTCACCGCATCCGCGAGCGATTTCACGAACGCGCCGACTTTCGCCACCAGCTCCGGCGATCTACCGTGTTCGGCGATCTGATTCACAATCGCGCTGCCGACTACAACCGCGTCGCTGTGACCGGCCACCGTCCCGGCCTGCTCGGGATTGGAGACGCCGAAACCGACCGCGATGGGCAGGCTTGTGTGCGCCCGGAGTTTGGCGACCTGCGACGCCAGATCGGACGCAACATTCGCCTGCATCCCCGTCACGCCGATGCGTGAGATGTAATAAATGAAACCGCTGCCGCGCTTCACGATGAGTTCGATGCGGTCTTCCGGTGTCGTCGGCGCGACGAGATAAATGTGGCAGAGACCCGCCGCGCGCATGAGCGCTTCGTAGTGCTCGCTTTCCTCCGGCGGCAGATCCAGCACGAGCAATCCATCCACCCCTGCCCTGGCGGCGTCCGCGATGAATTTCTCCATGCCGACGCGATGGATGAGATTGAAATAAATGTAGAGGACGATGGGGATCGCAGATTCCTTGCGGATGGCGGCGATGGTTGCCAGCAGCTTCGGCGGCGTGGTGCCGGATTCCAAGCCGCGCTGCGCGGCGAGCTGGTTCACCAGACCATCGGCGAGCGGATCGCTGAACGGCACGCCCAGTTCCAGGACATCCACGCCCGCCCGGTCAAACGCCAGCGCGAGCTGGCGCGTGGTTTCCAGGTCCGGATCACCCGCGCCGATGTAAACGACGAAACCTTTTTTGCCGGCGCGGTTCAGTTGCGCGAATTTCTCTACGATGCGATTCATGCGGGCGGGAGTTTCCCGTTTGAAGTTCCAACTTTCAAGCGGCAAGTTTGGAAAGCCAAACGCAGAGAGGCCTAGGCCGCAAAGAGGCGCAGAGATTGGAAAACCTGTTTTGCATTTGTCTCAACGACTCTGCGTTCCTCCGCATTCTCCGCGTCTCTGCGTTTGAATCATCTCGTCCGCCGGAAATGCTCCGGCCCGATGCCCGCCAGCGCGGCGCAGGTTTCCCGGACGATTTCCTTTTTTCCCAGCGCGCGGGCCGCCCGGCCTTTGTGCAGATGCGCCTCCACCAGTTTCGGATCCAGCGCCAGTGCGCGGTCGGCGCATTCCAACACCCGGTCATGCCGCCCCAGGCGGCCGACCATGCTGGCCAGATTCAACCAGCCCAGTTTGTTCCGGGGGTCAACCTTCAGCGCTTCTTCGATGCACTGGATGCCCTCGGGTTCGCGCCGCATCTTTTCAAAAAGCAGGCCGGCAAGATTGTTCCACACCTTGAAGTCAGCCGTCTCCATGGTCAGCGCCAGCCGGTAGGCCGCCTCCGCCTCGGAAAATTCATCTGTCCCGCTGAAACCGAGGCCGACGTAATACAATGCGCGGTAATCCCGGGGACTTTCTGCCCGCCACTGCTGGGCGAACGTCAGCACATCACGCCAGCGGCCCTGCTCGCACAAGTTGCGCGCCGTGTTGATTTTTTCCTCCGTGCTCAAAGTGACCGTCGTCATTCGGGATATTTTCACCAGTGTGCCCGCCGGGTGGCAAGCGGCAAGTTTCAGGGGGAACTGAACGCAAAGACGCAGAGGGCGCAAAGAGGCGCAGAGATTTAAAAACCAGATTTGTATTTGTCTCAACAACGCTGCGTTCCTCCGCATTCTCTGCGTCTCTGCGTTTCTCCCAACGCACGCGACATTTGACCGCGCGCCAAATTTTCCGCATCATCACCGCATGGCAAGCAGTTTTGGACAATTGTTCCGCATCACGACGTGGGGCGAATCGCACGGTGGTGGCGTGGGCGTGGTCGTGGACGGCTGCCCGCCGCGCCTCAAACTTTCCGAAGCGGACATCCAGCCCGACCTGGATCGGCGCCGGCCCGGCCAGTCCAAGATCGTCACCCCGCGCAAAGAATCGGACACCGTTCAAATTCTTTCCGGCCTTTCCACCACCGGCCTCACGCTTGGCACGCCCATCTCGATGTGGGTGAAAAATGAAGACCAGCGTTCCGAGGCTTACAACGAAATGAAGGACAAGTTCCGCCCGTCGCACGCGGACTTCACTTACTTCGCCAAATATGGCATCCGCGCGTGGCAGGGCGGCGGCCGCGCAAGCGCGCGCGAAACGATCGGCCGCGTCGCCGCCGGCGCGATCGCCAAGAAAATTTTAAGCGAGAAATTCGGCGTGGAGGTCCTGGCCTACGTCAAGCAGGTGCAAAAAATCATCGGCGAGGTGAATCCCGACAAGGTGAAGCTCAAGGACGTGGAGGCGAACATCGTCCGCTGCCCCGACGCGAAGGCGGCGGAGCGCATGATCCGGCTCATCGAAAAAATGCGGCGCGAAGGCAACACCGTCGGCGGCATCGTCGAGGGCATCGCCCGCGGCGTGCCGGTGGGCTGGGGCGAACCGGTGTTCGACAAGCTTGAGGCGGACCTGGCCAAGGCGATGTTGAGCCTGCCCGCGTCGAAGGCGTTTGAAATCGGCTCCGGCTTCGGCGGCATTTTGTTGACGGGCCGCGAGCACAACGACGCGTTCCGTGCCAAAGCGGGAAAAGTTTTCACGACCACGAACCGTTCCGGCGGCATCCAGGGCGGCATCTCAAACGGCGAAACCATTTTCTTCCGCACTGCGTTCAAGCCCGTCGCCACCGTCATGCACGAGCAGGACACGGTGGATGAATCGCTGCACAACACCACGCTCAAAGGCCGGGGCCGTCACGATCCGTGCGTGCTGCCGCGCGCCGTGCCGATGATCGAGGCGATGACGGCACTGGTGCTGGTGGACCACGCCCTGCGGCACAAGGCGCAGTGCGGGTAGCCGCGACGCCTCACCGCCTGCCGGCAATCCGGGGCGGCGGGGCGGCGCCGCCACCAGAGCGCGGTTGATTTTTTGTGGAAGCGGAAGCAATTTAATTCGGGAAAATAAAATTATGGCTGAAAAATCTCACATGCAAATCTCGCGGGACGCACGGGTGCTCTTTGAAAAGGGTGCCGAAGCCGCGAAACGGGACAACACCGATTATGCCATCAACCTGTTCAACCAGGTGCTGGAAAAGGAACCGGCCTTTTTTGACTGTCGCAAGGCGCTGCGCATCGCCCAGTTCAAAAAGGCGGGCAGCGGCGGGGGCGGATTCTTCAAAAAAATGTTGAGCGGCGCGGGTTCCTCGCCGCAGGTCGCCAAGGCCAGGATGGTGCTGGGCAAGAATCCGGGCGAGGCCATGGCGATCGCGGAGCAGATTCTGAATACCGATCCGAACAATTCCTCCGCGCATCGCATCATCGTGGAGGCGGCCACCGCGCTGGAATTGCCGCATACGGCGGTCTTGTCCTATGAAACGCTGGTCAAAAACTCGCCCAAGGACCGGGATCTGGCGATTGATTTTGCCCAGGCCCTGGCCGCGGCCGGCGACGTAAGCGAAGGGGAGAATAATCGCGGCGAAAAAATCCTCATGGATCTCCTCCGCGACAATCCCCACGACGGCGATCTGAACAAGGCCTTGAAAAACCTGTCCGCACGCAAGACGATGGACGAAGGCGGCTATAGCGCGCTCGAAAGCGGCGAAGGTTCGTATCGCGATATTCTCAAGGACAAAAAGGAGGCGGCCTCGCTCGAACAGGAAAAGCGCGTGGTGAAGACCGAGGACACCACCGAACGGCTCATCGGCGAATACGAAGCGCGCGTGAAAACAGAGCCGGACAATCTGAAGCTCGTGCGTTCTCTGGCGGAACTTTACACCCAGAAAAAACAATTTGAACGCGCGCTGGAATATTACGAGCGCATCAAAACCTCCGGCACGGGCAATGACCCCTCGCTGGACACCGCGATCGCGACCACCATCGTCCGCCGGTTCGACCACCAGATTGCCGAGGTTAATCCCTTTGATGCCGACCATGCCGAAAAGGTGGCGGCCATCCAGGCGGAGAAGCAGGCGTTTCAACTGGCCGAATGCCAGAAGCGCGTGGAGAAATTTCCGACCGACCTCGCCATCCGTTATGAGATGGGCGTGCTGAACTTTCAGACGGGCAAGATCGGCGAGGCGATCCAGGAATTTCAAAAGGCGCAGGGCAACCCGCACAAGCGCATCGCCGCGATGGGCTATCTGGCGCAATGCTACGGCAAGCGCAAGATGTTCGACCTGGCCGCGCGCACGCTGCAAAACGCCATCAAGGAAAAGTCCGGGTTCGACGAGGAGAAAAAAGAGCTGACCTACAATCTCGGCTGCGTGCTGGAAAGCATGGGCAAGAAAGAGGAGGCCATCGAACAGTTCAAACTCATCTACGAACTGGACATCAGCTACAAGGACGTCGCGGCCAAGGTGGATGCGTTTTACGCGGCGCAGTGAGTGGGAAGATTTGCGGTGTTTGCTGGAAACAGATCGTCCGTCATCATCATCGTCAAAAAGATGCTGGACAACCTTTTAGGCCCGGCTCAACCTCGCATTCATGATATTGATTTCGACCCATTACCCTGCCAGGCCACATTCACACCATGCACCATAAGTTCATTACAGTTTCATTTCTGGCCGCCACGCTTGCTATGACAGGTTGCCAATCGGGTGTCACCAACATTGGGGTTTCACGCAATTCAGAGACCGGACCAGCGATTGCCAACTTAGATGATGCACAGCGGCAGTATCAGAAGAATGTGGAAGTTTACAAGCAGGCCATGATGGATTACGAAAAAGCGCATGGCGATAGTTGCGGCTACATCATGTTTTCCAGCATAGTTGGCCCGCTGCAGACACCAGAGCCGCGTGCCCATATTTGCAAGCTACAAGGGATGTCCCGCAGATGCGGCTATCAGAACTACCAGGTAAGGATTACATACGCAGACGATGCTTGCCGCATTGTCAAAACAGTCGAGGTTCTTGAGAGGATGACATAATGACCACATGGCCTAACTGCAAGGTCGGCTGCAAAACCCCTTAACCGGCAAACGCACAGCATCCTCACCTTTCCCGCTTTAAAGAGACGGCCACATACCATGCTTCAGGAATAATAAACTTCTTCACTTCAACCGAAACAGACAGCGGTTTGAATTCGACTAGAATCGTGTCTGCAATGTCCGCCGCAAGTTTTTCAATCAGCTTCCACTCGCGGCCTTCACCAAATTTTAGGAGCCGCTGCGTGACGGCATAATAATCAATCGTGTCCGCGATGCCGTCGCTTTTGGCGGCGGCGGAGAAATCGGATTCCATCTCCACGGTCAGCAGCAGACGCTGCGGCTGCGCGCGTTCCGCGTCCGGCACGCCGACGCGGTAAAAGACTTCGAGATCAACGATGGAGATTTGGCTGTCCTTCATTGGCTTTAAATCAAGCTGTGTCATTGATCCTTGTCGTATCTATATCCAACAATTGTGCCATTTGTATCAAAACACACGTCACAAAGCTCAAAGAGGTCAGAAAGACCAGAATTTTTTAGTCCATAAGTAACTGATTTTCCAATAAAAAAGTTTGTCTGGTAAGCAACACCCTTCTTCCCCCAATCGGAAAAATTATAGAGCTGACCTTCAAAGTTGTTTTCGTAACCATTGAAATCCTTGAATAAAACCGATACCTGCTCTCGATTCATTCCAGGTTTTAATTTTTGTGAAGTTCGCTCAAGTTTTGTTTTGAAATTGCAACCACATTGAAGCAAGAGGCTGGCAAACACCACAAAGCAAAGACATTTTGTTAGCCAGTTCATAAGATTAAAAATTGAGCTATTTTTGTTTTAGCCTTTTCTCCACCGCTTCGATCAAAACCTTCGTCGGCTTGTTCAGCTTCAATTTCTTTGCTTCCGCTAGCCTGACCCATTGGAACTCCTGCGCCTCGTGATTGAGCTTCACGTCCGGCTTGCCGGTGGCGCGGCAGGTGTAATTCAACAGCACGAAATGCGCGTCGCGGTAAAACTCCTTCGAGTGGATGCAATCCTGCACCAGCACGAATTGGATATCCGTCACTTTGAGATTGGTCTCTTCCTTGATCTCGCGGCGCAGCGCGGCTTCGGACGATTCACCCCATTTGATCTTGCCACCGGGAATGCCCCATTTGTTCGACCATTTGTGCGTGCGAACCATCAGCACTTCACGTTTGGAATTAAAGATCAATCCGCCCACCGTGGCGAGCGGCGCGGCGAAACGAGGATGGAAGATCGAAGCTGGAGAATCGCCGGACGGTTTTGCCACCTTCAATTCTCCATCCTCCGTGATCGTTTTTTCAAACAGGAGATGATTTTCCTCCAGCGCGCGGCGCAGTTCGCCGAGATGCTCGACGATCAAGTCGGGCTTGGCCGCGCGGAGTTGCGCGAGTGTGTTGTAACCGGTCAGCACGGCGCAGGAATGCACGCCGCCATGCTGCGCGGTCTCGATGTCGTGCTCCATGTCGCCGATGAACAAGGTTTCGTCCGGTTTGAGATGATTTTCGGCGAGGATGTCGTGGATTTTTTTACGTTTGTCCCAGACGTCGGTGTAAGGCCGGTCGAGATAAACGTCGAAGCCGGTGACACCGCATTGCACTTTGAAATGATCCGCGTGGACGGTGCTCAGGAGAAAAGTGCGGAATTTTTTCGCGCGGCAGAATTCGAGAAAGTCGCGAGCGTGGGGCAGTTCGACCACCGAAGCCTGCGCCACCTTGAAGCTGCTGTGAAACCAGTCTTCCAGTTGCGGCATCGGAATGTGCGGCGTGTGGCGGTCGTAAAACTTGGTGAACGGCAGGCTGAATTCCGCGCGGAATTGTTCCAGCGACATTTCCGGACGCCCGGCCTGGGTGAGGACATAGTTGGAAGCCTGTAAAACAGCGGGCAGGTCGTCCACGAGCGTGCCGGACCAGTCAAAGATGATGTTGCGAATCACGCGGGGAATTTAACCACGAAACATACGAAACACACGAAAAGTTTTCCCACTCGTCCTCCTCCTCGTTCTCGAAAAAACTCGATTACGAGGACGAGAACGACGACAAGGACGATTTACTTGAAAACGTCACCCCGACGCTGGAAACTGCCGGGGTGCTCATCGCCTTCAACAAACCGTTTGGCGTCCTGTCGCAATTCACCGGCGACGGCTCGCCGAACCGCGCGCTGTCGGAATTTCAGTTTCCCAAGAATGTTTACCCCATCGGGCGACTCGATGCGGATTCGGAAGGCTTGCTGCTTTTGAGCGATGAACCGGCGTGGAACGAACGTCTGCTGCACCCTCGCCATGCGCATGAGCGTGAGTATTGGGCGCAGGTGGAACGGATTCCAACACGTGAAGCCCTGGACAAGTTGCAGCAGGGTCTGGTGATTCAAGGTCACAAGACCCTGCCCTGCCGCGCGGGGTTGCTGGAACCGCAGCCAGAGGTAAGTGATGTAGCGGCGTCTCGGCAGAGCGCCGCAGACTGTTTTCCCGAGACAACGGCGGCGCTCTGCCGAGACGCCGCTACGCCAAAAGTTCCGCCACGCGTGCCGCCGATCCGCTTCCGCAAAAGCGTGCCGGATTGCTGGATCGGTCTGGAATTGATTGAAGGCAAAAACCGTCAGGTGCGGCGCATGACCGCATCCATTGGACATCCGACGCTACGCTTGCTGCGCGTACGGATTGGCGGTTTGAAGCTGGGGAATTTGGCTCCAGGTAAATGGAAGATTCTTTCCGCGGAGGAACGCAAGCTGGTTGCGGGCGAATAATTTTTGCAGTCGCGCTTGCATTGGGCGGCTTGGAATTTACACTCCGCCCTCCCGATGGCGAATTTAAGTTCACTCAATCCGCAGCAACGCCAGGCCGCTGAAACCATCAACGGCCCGGTGTTGATCTTGGCGGGTGCCGGCACGGGCAAGACGCGCGTCATCACCTACCGCATCGCGCACCTCATCGCCAAGGGCGTTGCGCCGGAAAACATTCTGGCCGTCACGTTCACGAACAAGGCCGCGCGCGAAATGCAGGAGCGCATCAACAAACTCCTGCCGCACCTTAAAACCAAAAAAAAACGCGACGGCGAACCGCCGAAGCGTCCGACCATCTGCACGTTCCATTCGCTCTGTGTCCGCATCCTGCGCCAGCACATCGAACATCTCGGTTACAAGCACAACTTCGTCATCTACGACGAATCCGAGCAGCTCGCGGCCGTGAAGAAAATCCTGAGCGGCATCTCGGCCAAGGGCGAAAAGACCGATCCGGGCGCGATTCTTGCACTGTTGAGCAAGTTCAAGAACGGCGGCGAAGCCTCGGCGGCATTCGCGGATCCGAGCGTGCGGGCGCTGGCCGAACACATCCGCAAGCGTTACGAATCCGCCTTGCGCGCCTGCAACGCGGTGGATTTTGACGATCTGATTTTGCTGACGCTGCGGCTGTTCACCGAATTCCCCGACGTGCTGGAAGCCTGCCGCGCGAAATATCGTTACGTCATGGCGGACGAGTATCAGGATACGAACGGCTCGCAGTTTCAATTGATCCACGCGCTGACGCTCAAGCATCGCAACCTCTGCGTGGTGGGCGACGATGACCAGAGCATCTATGGCTGGCGCGGCGCGGAGATCGCCAACCTGCTCGACCTGGAAAAACATTATCCCGAGGTGAAGATTGTGAAGCTCGAGCAGAATTATCGTTCGACCAACACGATCCTGACCGCCGCCAACGCGCTGATCAAAAACAACACGCGCCGCCGCGCCAAGTCGCTCTGGTCAGAGAAAGGTCAGGGAACCAAAATCCTGTTGCGCGCCTGCAACAACGAGGACGAGGAGGCGACGGAAATCGTGGGGCAGATTGAATTCGCCCGGCTCGCGCATCGTATTTCCTGGAAGGAAAATGCGATCCTCTTCCGCACGAACATCCAGTCGCGGCCGATTGAAACGGCGCTGCGCAAGGCCGGCGTGCGGTATCATCTGATCGGCGGGCAAAGCTTTTTCGACCGGCGCGAGATCCGGGACTTCATCGCGTATCTCAAGACGTTCATCAATCCGCACGACGACATCAGCCTGCTGCGCATCGCCAACACGCCCGCGCGCGGCTTGAGCGATGTGACGATGGAACGCCTGCTCGCCGCCAGCCACGAACGGCATTGCTCCGTGTTCGCTGCGATGAAAAACCCGATGGTGGCGGTGGAGTTTCAAAAGCGGACGCAGGAATGCATCGACGCGTTCGTGGCATTCATTGAGCGGACGCGCGCGACGCTGGCCGATGAAATGGTGAAGCACGAACCGAATGTCCTGCAGATTTGGGCGGACAAATTCCTGGACGAGTCCGGTTACCTGCACGAATTGCGCCGGCAGGAAAAGGAACCCGAAGCCGGTGATGCGCGCGTCCGCAATCTGCGCGAATTGACCGCCACGCTCGATGGCGACAACGCCGCCGGCAAGCCGCTGTTCGAGCGGCTGGAAGAATTTCTCGAAAACATCACGCTCGATTCCGACCGCAAGGACGAGGAAGAAAAAGGCGACGTCGTCACGCTCATCACGATGCACAGCTGCAAAGGACTGGAGTTTCCGCGCGTGTTCATCGTGGGGCTGGAGGACGGGCTGCTGCCGCACACGCGCTCGACCGTCGAAGGCACGCTGGACGAGGAACGGCGGCTGTTTTACGTGGCGGTCACGCGGGCGATGCTGTCGCTGACCATCAGCCATTGCGCGAGCCGGAAAAAATACGGGCAGTTGCTGCCCTGCCATCCCTCCCGCTTTCTCAAGGAACTGCCGGCTGAACTCGTGGAAGCTGCGGAGGAGAAGGATAAAAAGCCGGTAAACGAGACGGTCGGGAAAAGTCTGTTCGATGCGATGCGCGAAGCGGTGGGTTAAAACTCGTTAACTGCGAATTGACACCTTCCTGTTGTCCAAAACCTTAAAACGGCCAGTTGATGCCGGCGGAGAGGTAGAGTTGCCCGCCGAGATTCAGTTGTCCCGTATGGCCGCCGCCGCCGAAACTGGCATTGCTCATGGGCATATACTGCGCGCCGAAATAGAGATCGGCGTCGTTGATGATGTGATACAGCAAGGTGCCGTTCACATAACCGCCGTAGGTCAGGTCGGTGAAATCGAATGAACCGGCGTTTTTGGTGCTGCCGGTGCTGGTGGTGATGATGTCCTTAAATCGGTAAGAGCCGGAAACGATGCCGAACGCGGGACCGGCACCCAGTTGCATCCCAACATATTCATTCAAATCCCAATAGAACGTCGGCCCCAGCCGGAAAGTGTAGAGCATCACGTTCAGCTCGCGCGAACTGGTGACGGTTCCGTCCGTGGTCGAAGTGGACGTTTTGGGGTTGTCGGAGATCAACGGGCCTTCGCCACTGGAGCCGCCCTGATACCCCGGGCCCGGCACGACCGTGCTACCGGTGCCGAACGTGTAAGCCGTCTGGCTGATCGTGGCCGGCATGGTGCTATTCTGGTTGATGTTGATGGGCAGCAGGCCGAAACCGAATTCCCAGCCGACGCGGGCGTGTTTCCAATACCAGATGTTGTCGCCATAGGCCATCTCGAACCCGGGGAAGGCGGAACCGTCCGACGAAGCGGAACCGCTGGTGGCATAGGAAGACGCGCCGTGCATGGTCAGGGTGTTGGCCCCGGAATCATATTGTGAGGCATGATTGTAGCCCCAAAAACTGGTGAGACCGCCGGCGTTGCCAGTGTCATCCTTCCGCACATAGCCGTCGTCGTAAATCCCGTTCGCCGCGTTGTTACCGGAGATGTTGAACGTGCCCTTGGTCTTGAAATCAGCGTTGATGTTCAAAGCCACCATCGCACCGATGCGGAAATGGCGCGTCCAGTCCGGCGCGTCCGGCGGAATCAGAACGAACTTGCTGGAATCCGGATCGCCGCCGAAGGTGTCCATCGAATCGGATTGCGCCGAGGCGGAAAGCGCGAGGCCCGCAGAAAGACACAGCAGGCCGAGGCCAGCGCGGTCGCGAAAACTTTTCATTGCTTGAGTTGTCAGCGGCATGGCATCAGGGGTTGAGATAGATGCGGTAAAAGCGGGAGCCACTGCCGGACGGCACAGACACCGTCGTGGGCGGGCCGTAATCGATCCAATGCACCAAGTTCGCCGGAGCCACGATGGACGGCGGCGCGATCACGGCATTGGAAAAAAGCATGTTGTCGCTGTAAACAATGGTGTAAGCCCGGCCGAGCGTGGAGGGAAATTCAATCAGCGGAAGGCCGTTCGTCAGCATGACGATGCGCGTGATGGTGACATTCGTGCCCGAAGTGGTGGCGACTGGCGGCGTCAGAACGGGCACCGGCACCGCGAACGCGTGCAACTGCGAATTGGTGAACGGAAAGTTGATTCGCGGGGCGTATTGCAGCAGCAACGTCACGCTCGAGTTGGCCGCCAGCGGCGCCGTCAGCGGGGCGGTATAGACCACGAATGGACTGCCGCTGTTCGTGCCAACGGCGTTGGCCAGCCGGTTGGTCAGGCCGGTCACGACCACGCGCACGGCGGCGACATCATTCGTCCCGACGTTTGACAACAAAATGGATTGCTCGATCAATCCGTTCTGCGGATTGATGATCTGCGCGGAATTGGTGACCGCCACCAGAACGCCGGGGAGATACCCGATGACGGTGAGGCTGTTGCTGGCGGTGTTATTGGCGAGGTTCGTGTCCACTATGCCCGACGAACCCACCGCCGCGAAAAAATTCAGCAGGCCCGCGTTGGTGGGCTGGATCGCAAACTGGATATTGGTGAACGCGCCGCTGTTCAACGTGCCGAGGTTGAGGATCACATTATTGCTGATGACCGTATAGCTGCTTTTCAAGATCACGCCCGACGGCAACGTGTTCGTCAACATCACGCCCGGCGCGGCATTCGGCCCCGCGTTGGTGACGCTGACTCTGTAAGCCATGAGATCGTTCGTCACCACCGCCGTCGTGGGGACCGTGATGGCCACGCCGAGATCCGCCGTTGGGGGAATCGTGTTGGTCACCTGCGTTACAAGGCTGACGGAGGGAGGATTGATCACAGTGGGGGCGGAGGTAAAGAACTCCACCAGGTTGGTGACGAACCCAACCTGCGTGGGTTGCACCGTCAGGGTCATTTGAACGAGCGTGCCCACGTCGAAGGCACCTATATTGAACACCACGCCACTGGCATTGGTTGTAATGGTGATTCCCACGCTGGTATTGGCGCTCACCAATTGGACGGTTGCCGGCAGCGTGTTGCTCACCACCGCGCTGGGCAAAAACGCCAGATTGTTGGTCACAATGATGGTGTAGGTGAGATTATTACTCACGAGCAGAGAACTGGCCGAACTGGTGGCCGTAAGCGTGAGCGCCTGCGCCCCCGCCCGCGCCCCCGCGATCATCAATACAGCCGCCGCCACGGCGAATATTCGAAGCTTAAAATTCATCTTATTTTGTGGCCGGATAAACGCATCATCCGATTGAAACACCGGCAAGGCTGCGAAAGTTTCAATGCTTTAGCAATCCTCCATTTGCAAGCCGGGGTTGCCAGCGATGGCTTCAATTGACGTCGCCGGATTCCAACGGTAACTTTGCCCCATGACTGGTGTGGCCGACATTCAACCGATTGACGCGAAGCAATTGAAACTGCGCGCGCCGATGGCGCCGGGGAAATTCACCCTGCTCGCAAAGGAAATCTTTGCGCTCAAGAAGCAGCTCAACGCCGTCATCCTCGCGCATAACTATCAGGTGCCGGAAATCCAGGACGTGGCGGATTATGTCGGCGATTCGCTCGGGCTCGCGCAGCAGGCGGCAAAGACGAGCGCGGATGTGATTGTTTTCTGCGGCGTGCATTTCATGGCGGAGACGGCGAAGATTTTGAATCCGGACAAAATCGTGGTGCTGCCGGACAAGGACGCGGGCTGCTCGCTGGAGGAAAGCTGTCCGGCGGAAAAACTGGCGGAACTGCAAAAGACGAATCCGAACTTCTGGACGATTGCCTACATCAATTGCAGTGCGGCGGTCAAGGCATTGTGCGATGTGATCGTGACCAGTGGCAACGCGGTGAAAATCGTCGAGGCCGCACCGAAGGACAAGGACATCCTGTTTGTGCCGGACGAAAACCTCGGCGCATGGGTGATGGAACAGACGGGACGCCCGATGACCTTGTGGCAAGGCAATTGTTACGCGCATGTCGAATTCCGGCGTGATGCCATCTTGAAAATGCGCGCACAATTTCCCGACGCGAAAATCGTCGTGCATCCCGAAAGTTTGCGCGAGGTGCGCGATCTGGCGGACGCCGTCTGTTCAACAGAAAAGATGATCACCTTCTGCAAGAATGATCCGGCGCACCGTTTCGTCATCGTGACCGAGTCGGGCATCATCCACCGGATGCAGAAGGAATGTCCGGGCAAGGAGTTCATCTGCGCGCCAACCTTCAACGTGATGCAGATGCCGGCGGACAACTGCCGTTGCAGCGAGTGCAAATTCATGAAAATGAATACGCTGGAAAAAGTGCGCGACTGCATGAAGAACCTCGCGCCGCGCGTGGAACTGCCTCCGGAAATTCTGCAACGGGCACGGCTGCCGATCGAGCGGATGCTGGCGATTTCGGCAAAGTGATCATTTCAAGCCCTCTGCCAAACGCGAGGCGGCGACGCCCTCGTCGCCGGGAACGTGTGTCGTTTTTACTATTTCCATCCAGTGCACAAGCGATGAGGCGTCGCTGCCACCCGGTTGCAGAAGTCTCATCTCGATAAAAGCTGGAACGTGGCTGACCCACGTTGACAGGGCTTCATATTGAGCATTAGGGATGCGTCCGGCTGCTTCCACGACACCGTCACTTTGTTTCCTGCCTTCAGTTGCTTCAGCTTCCGCAGATTCATTTCTTCAAATCCGACCCACCCGCTGACGAAAACAATGTTGTCTCCCACCGAGACCTGCCGAGTGGGCCGCCTGTTGGACGGATGACCCAGCCGGTTGTTTCGTCACATTTCGGTTACACCCGGCGCTGGCTTCCAGTTTCAGTTTTGTTGTAAGGCATTAAATGCAATCAAGACAAGGGGTTTTTCCTGTTTGGTGATACCTGCAGCTGCTGCGTAAAACTGCTAGTCGTTGGCAGCATTCTGTGAGTTGGCTGGCGTTGGTTTCTTTAAAGTCATTGGGCATGACAAAAATCAATTCGGCTGGACCGCTCAAAGCAATCCTTGGCGCCTTATGTCTGTCGGCAGTAGTGCTGACACAGGTTGAGGCGAATACTTTTCCTTACGTCAGCGGCGATGTGTTGCTCTGCATCCGTAAAACGCCGACCGGCGCGCAGGATCTCCTGGTGAACGTGGGGAACATCTCCTATTTCACCAATCTGGCGCCCAACACGACGGTTCCGATCAGCACCTACACCGGCACGCAACTCGGACAGGTCGGCACCAATAGCATCGCGTGGTCGGCTTGGGCCTATCTGGACGCAAGCGCGACGCGGCCGAACGGCATGACGAACACGATTTATATGACGAGCCCGCGCGACCCGGCGGATAACAACACCCAGACCACACCTTATTATCGCGACACAAAATCCACACAGGGGCAGGTGGTGTCCAAGCTGAGCAGCATCGCTGCGGGGGCGGTCAACAACGCCAATTTCTCGGGTTTGAACAGCGCCACTGCGGTGCTGGAATCTGAATCTTACAATCTGAGCGGCGGCCTGGTGGTCAGCTATGCCATCGGCCTTGGCAACAACTTGAACTTTAATGATTCGTTTCAATCGCCACCGGAACAATACACGGCGGCAAACTTTACCACGGGAGGCACGCCGGTGCGGGCGGATTTTTACTGCATCGTGCCAACCGTTGGCAACGACCATTCCGAGCCGCCGTCCCAATTTCTTGGCTACTTTCAGCTTTCCCCCGCCGGCGTGATGACCTACACGGCCTACCCCTCCGCCACGGTGGCGGTGCCGGTGATCATTTCATTCACCCGGACCAACGCCACCAGCACCGTGACCTTCACCACGGGCAGCGCCGGAACCTACAGCTTGCGGGGCACGAATAGCGCCGGGCTTTCCACGGCCCGCGCCAGCTGGCCGGTGATCAGCTCGGTGGCCGGTGATGGAAACAACCATTCGCTGTCCGATGTGACGGCCGCGGCGGAAAAGTTTTACACCATTACCGCCCAGTGATTTTGTCAGTCAAACTTCAAAACCAAAAAAGGAGTAATGAAAAAAAGTAAACTAATAAAACTGGCCATGGTCGCCGTCTTATTTCATGGGGTGACGGCCTCGGCGCAAACATACAACTACGCGCCGGGCGACCTGCTGGCGGCTTTCGGCAGGAGCGGCAGCAGTCAGGACGTGATCGTGGATCTGGGGTCGGCCTCCCTTTATCAGAACGCCACCGGTTCATTCAACATCGCCGGGGTGAATTCCGCACTGCTGACCACGGCGCTGGGCAGTCTGGATGGCGTGTATTGGACCGTGTTTGGATCTGTCAACACCACGGGCAGCGCTCTGGGGGTGCAAAATACGATTTTCGTCTCGCAGGCGCGCGCCGATGTGAACATTGCCAATGATCCCAATTCGTCGCTGACCTTCAGCGGTCAGGGGCAGGTCATCAGCAAGATGACGGCGATCGCGCATGGGGCCGCCTCTGGATACGCGATGGTTTTGGACAATCAGATTGTTTCGGTGGCCAACACCTTGAACATCGGCGGGGATCCGGTCTCCTTTACCGTCGGTGTCGGCTCGCTGTTCGATTATAACGGCACTTGGTCGCCGAATGTTAAAAACCAGACGCCGATCGGTTTTAGTGCCGGCTCCGTTTCGTCCGTATCGGACTTGTTTCAACAAAATCCTGGCGCGGCGAATGTTGGCAATTACCTCGGAAACTTCCAGTTGAACCCTGACGGGACGCTGACCTTCAACTCCGTGACGCCGGTTCCCGAGCCGTCCACCTGGGCGATGTTCGGAGCCGGTCTCTTGGCGTTGGTCGGCATTAATCGTTCCCGCAAATAAACCATCAAAACAAAGATCAAAATAATTTGGCTTAAACCAATCACCCAATCACATAAATCATAATGAAAAAATCCATCCTGTTCAGCCTGTTTGGCGGAGTCCTGGGCATGACCTCGGTCATGGCCGCCAACTTTGACCTCTACATCAACGGTTCAACGGCATTTCGCAATAATGCCTTCGCAGCCTGCTCGCGGCTGTATGACGGTGGCGCGCCGGCCAATGCCAACAATGGCACCGGCAGCCCGAGTCCCACCGATTCGCGCTGGACCATGTCCGGCACCGCCGTCAACCTCGGACTGACCACGGGTGCCGACACGCTGACCATCCACGCTGTGTGGAATGGATCGGTGCAAGGCATCAGTTCGCTGGGTAACAAAGATGCGCTGGTGTTTCTCAAGAACGCCACCTCCGGATCGGGCACACTGGTCACCAACACCGCGAGCTGCGCACTCTCGGATGTTTTCTCGGATCCCACCTTGGTACAGTTGAGCTCGGCTTCCTTCACGGAAAAGAAGGTTTGTGTTCAGCCCTTCATTTTTGTGAAAAGTGTTGCGCCCGGTGGTGTCCAAAGCATCACCAACATTACCTGGCAGCAACTGGTCACGCTGCTGGGTTCGTCCAGTGGCTCCGTGCCGCTCTCTTATTTCACGGGCAAGGCGTCAGACTATCCGACCAACATCTATCTCATTCACCGGTCCTTGGATTCCGGCACCCGGGTGACGACCGTGCAGGAAGGAAAATACATCGGCTCCATCAGTGTTAACTACTATGATCCCACCTCCGACACTTACATTCCGGCCACTACCAACAAGGGTCCGGCCTTCTTCGGTCCCGGATACGTTGCCGGCGGCGATGTCAGAGCCGTTTTACAGACCAACACCATCGGCAATCAGGCGATTGGCTACCTGTCGTTCGCCGACGCCAAAACCGTTACGGGTGTGAGCTGGGCCAAAATGCTGGCGTATAACGGCCTCTATCCGATCGCCAATTATGTTCCCGGCGTTGCTCCGGTCACCAACGACTTCTCGGCCATCTGCAACGGCGGCTATAGCTTCTGGGCTTTTGAAGTGCTGGACTGGCCGAAGACCGCTCAATGGGGAACTTATACCGACCAGAATCTATCGTTCACCCAGCTCAACGCCATCATGAACAAACTGTCCGGCACGGGCGTGGGCAGCATTGATTACGAAATCCTCCAGACCCAGATTCCGGTTGCCGGCATTTCGGCGGCCTCTGCCATCCGTTTGAGCGACATGCTCGTGAGTCGTCCCGCAGTCGGCGGTGTCATCTCGCCGTAATCCGTCCCGCAGTTTGATTTCAAGCCGGTGCGGAAAGTTCCGCACCGGCTTTTTGTCGGAAAGCAACCAAAGACACCGGCCATGAAAAAAACTTTGCCAATCCTGCTTGGTTTGTTGTTGTCGGGGGTGATCAGTCCGCTCCGCTCCGCGCGCGCGCAAGAGCTCATCTCAACCCGGTCAGCCATCGTTTTGAATGGAATCACCACGATTTTGGGCGACAAGCTGGCGCTGTTCAAGGTCACCCTGGCCGACGGCACGCCGCCAATAAGTTTCATGCTGGCCGAGGGTCAGTCGCGCTACGGTCTCCAACTGGTCGCCGTGGATGTGCGCTCCGGTGCCGTCACGATTCATACCGCCAGCCTTACCCGGGTCATTTCCATCTGCAATACGCCCGAGCTGCCGGTGGTTCGGCCAGCCACCGCCGCGTTCGCGAGATCTTTTTCTGGTTCCGCCGGCGTTCAGGACCAAGCCGGCCGGATGAATGATCCGGCCGATGCGTCGAGCGGCAATGGCTCACCAGCAGATCCCGGTTTTTATGCAGGCACTGCGGCCGGTGCCGGCAAAAGCCAGGGCGATGACGCTGACCCGAATTCCGCTGCTGATTCAAGTAACACGAGCGACTCTCCATCCTCAACGAACAGCCATGTTTATCAATGGTGGGTCAAGGAGGCGCAAAAAATCGAAAATGCCCGGCAGGAAACTGCGCAGCGGGTTTTGGCCGGGGAGTGGGAACCCTATCCACAGACACCGCTGACGCCGGCGGGCACACCAGCCGCGCTGATTGGGCAGAAAAGCCTTTTTGCAGACCACGGGCCAGGGATGATTATTGCCGGTCAATAAATATTTTGCGATACCGCACACACTTTTCGTCCAGTTTTCACCCTCCAGCTACAATGCCTGCCTGCACGGCGTTGTGATCCTTGATCCTCTTTGGCAGCATCGAGAACGAAATTAAATTCGGCAGGACGAGCAGCGGCACGGCAGTCGCTTGAGCGAAATTAAATCCAGCCCTCCTCGGTCGGCGGAACGATCGCTCCGTCTAAGCCGGAACGATTCGATCCGAGTGAAACTTCTCTCACGCCAAGACCGCCAAGGACGCAAAGAAAACTGAATGTTTGAGTGCAAAAGCAACGCACTCAATAGGGATTCAGAATTCTTGTGAACACATCACTGCCTGCCCCTTCCCTTTGCGGCCTTGGCGGCCTTGGCGTGAGGTTCTTCTGCATCGTTCCGGCTAAGCCTGGTTCTGATCAACACTCAAGGCCGGTGCGGGCAACTGTCTTCGGCCTTTGAAGGGGAAGCTTGAAGAATCAGTCTGCGACCAGTGGCCTGACTGCGTTGCATCAACGGTTGGTTACGGCTCAATTTTATTTCCAGCCTCGTGACCATGAACAAGTCGGCGCGGCGCGGGGCCTGGGAGTGACAAATCCGTGCCGGCCGTGGCTGGACTTTGGAGCCAATGTGTGGTTTAATACGAGCCGATATGAATACATGCCTCGTGAAGTCAATGCCACAGGGTGATTTTGCAGAAATCAGTGTTCTGATGAAGGGCTGGGAAACCATGGTTCAAACACTCGTCAGCCAGAATCGTCCGATCAAGTATGACATGTATCCCCAGCCAGAAATCCCACCAGAGATTCAGGATAGACTTAGACAGCAAGGCTATTATGACCTGATTGTGGAAAATGACCGCTGGCAGCATTTTCTGGTTCCCAATCCCAAGTGAGCCGCCTCGGGAGCTGGATTTGCGGGAGGCTCGAATGGACTGAATGAATTCACCGCGTTGAAGCGGACTTGCCGGCAGGCAACGCACAGAGCCCCTCGACCATCAGCCGGACTAAACTTCAAGCAACCCAGGGCCGGCGGCTATTTTTTTTGGTAATACGCCAAACGAATCACTTCCGCCACGACCAGTCCGAAAGCCAGAGAAAAAGCGATGGTGAACACCATGGCTTTGGCGTGCTTCCGCCGCTCCCAACTTTGCCGGCGCGGGAACAATAATCGTCCGAGCAGATCGTAAAACATTTGCATGAAAATGTTGCGGGACCGAAGACTTTCACTCGGGCAGCAGCGCCACCGGTGCAATGGTTTTGTCCGGGAGGTCCATTGACCGCGCCGCCGTATAGTCATCCACAAAAGTTACGCTGACCGCCTCAAACTGCTCGATCAGCTCATCCAGGTCCGTTGTCAAGATCGTGTCCGCCACCGCCATCTCCACGGCGATGCCGTTGGCCACTATGCTGGAATCGGGGCTGCCCGGTTGCAGCCGGATGATATTGTCAATGCACGCGCAAAAATCCGTGAAGGCATCCTCAAAGACCTCCGAGCGTTGCCACACCGACGGGTTGGCGTCACAAACCGCCTTCACTGCCAGATACATGGCCAGCTTGGTTTGAGATGAATTCTCCATGCGCCCAGTTTAAAGCGCCGGACGCGGAAGACCAGCGACGTTTGAGTGAAGACTTCGTCCCAATCGCGTGAAGATTGTTTTGGTGAGAGGTCCTGGAAGAGTTGGTTCCCGCTTTCCATCTGTTTGCGGCGCACTCCCACCTTCATGGATGGTTGTCACCCAATCGTAACCTGGCTGAAGCGTCGGCGTCACAATGCACCCGCATTCTACCCGTTCTTAATGACCGTCGAACGCCATCTTGTTCTCCAAGAGCTGACACTGCGCCCTTCCGGTGAATGGACACCGCAATACCGCGGCTGGATCGTCGCGCGCGTGGCGGAGGGCGCGGGTTATTGGTTGCACGCCGGCAACGCCCGCGAACTGAATGTCGGCGATGGTTTTGTCGTGGCGTTCAACAGCAACGTGCGGTTGCGGTCAAGCCAGCTTGGGCCGCTCAAGCTGCAGTTCTTCACCGTCCAGCCGCAATATCTCAACGGCATTTTGACCGTCACGGAATGGCATCAGCTGGAGGTCACGTCCGGCCGCCAGTCGCCCTATGTTTCAGTCTTCACCGCTGCCGAACCGGCCGGACAGAAATTCATGCGGATCGCCGAGCATCCGGTCAGCGATGGTTTGTCCCTGCGCTGCGCGCTGCTCCAGCTCTGGTCGGGCTTGCTGCACGGGCTGCTGACGGCACCGGCCGCCGACTCTTCCGGCGGCAATAAATTGCATGAGCGGTTCCTCAACCTGATCGGAAAAATCACGGAAGCGGAGCTGGCGGAGGCCTCGCTCGCCGATCTCGCCGGGCAGTTGCATTGCAGCGAACGTCATTTCAGCCGGCTGTTCCGGGAGCAGTTCGGCGTGCCGCTGCGGGCGCGGCAGATCGAGTTGCGGCTCCAGCGCGCACAGCAACTGCTCGCCGATTCAAACGCCAAGGTCATCAATATCGCCTACGAGAGCGGCTACCGGCATCTTGGACTCTTCAACGCCATGTTCAAAAAACGCTTCGGGGTCACGCCCAGCGAATGGCGGCAGCAAAACGCACCCAAAACCCCGGCCGCTCCCGCGCGGGACCATTCGACGCGGGTGGCTGCCGGCATCGGAGTGTTGGCGCTGATTCTGGGACTGTTTTTTCCGGCCGGCGCATTTGCCCAGACCAGCCAGGCCAGCGGCAACAGCGAGGAAATGGCGCGGGCGCGCGCGGCTTTGTATCAGAAGATGGCCGAAGATGCGGCGCAAGAAAAAAACGCCCTGGCGCGCTCGAATACTGAGGCCCTGTTCGGCAAAGTCCACCGGCTTCCACCCTCCACCAATACCGGCCCGCGTTTCACGGTGAATAAATTTCTGGTGACGGGAAATACGCTCCTCCCCCCGGGCATCGTCGGCGGCATCCTCACCAATGTCCCGGAAGCGTTCGGGACCAACGTCACGTTCGAGGGCATTCAGGCGGCGCTGGGGGATTTGCAGATGGCCTATCGTGAGCGGGGTTATGTGACGGTCTCGGTGGGATTGCCGCCGCAGAAACTCACCAACGCGGTGGTCAAAGTGAAAGTGACCGAAGCGCCGCTGGCCGCCATCAACGTCACGGGCAACCGCTGGTTCAGCACGGAGAATGTCTTGCGCACGTTGCCGAGCCTGCGCACGAACATGCTGCTCAATTCGCACGTGTTCCAGCGCGAACTGGATGCCGCCAACGCGAGCCGCAACCGCCAGATTTATCCCGTCGTCGGCCCCGGCCCCGAACCCGGCACCAGCGCGCTGACGCTCAAGGTCAAGGATCAGTTCCCGATGCACGGCCGGGTGGAGCTCAACAACCAGTCCACGCCCGGCACGCCCCAACTCCGGGTGAATTCCAGTCTGCAATACGACAACCTTTGGGATCTGGATCATCAAGTTGGTGTTCAATACAGCTTCACGCCCGAGCAGTGGAAGGCCAACGACTACTTCAACACCACCCCGTTCGATGATCCGTTGATCGCCGACTACAGCGGCTATTATCGGATTCCACTGGCCTATGCCAGTTCGGTGGAACGGGAAGTCGAGAGCAATCCCACCAGCTTCGGCTACAACGAAGTGACGCATAAGTTCAACCTGCCGGCGCCAACCGGCCAGCCGGAATTGAATTTCTACGCCAGCCGTTCGACTTCCGAGACCGGCGTGCAATTTGGCCCGAAACAACTGGTCACCGAGACGCCGCTGATCACCATTATTTCCCAGGACACGGGCGACAACCTGACCCTCAACGACGGGATTGGCACCCGGTTGTCGTTGCCACTGCCGCAAATCGGAGACGTCAGCAGCACACTGTCCCTTGGACTGGACTTCAAGCTCTACGAACTCGTGGGTTACAACACCAATAATTTCTACGCCACCACCGTCATCACCAATTCCGACGGCTCGACCTCGAAGATCACCGACAATATCGCGTCGGCTCAGCCGGTCCGCTACACCACCCTGGATTATTTGCCCCTGAACATTGGGCTGAACAGTTCCATCCCGGATGCCTGGGGCACCACGTTTTTCAACTTGCAGGCCAACGTCAATCTGGCGGTCCTCGACAGCTATGCTAAAACGGAGGCGACGGTGACGGATACCAACGGCACCCACACCGTCACCACACTCAAGCACGGTGGAATGGCCCTGTCGTCCTACAGCACGAATGCCCAAGACCATTATGTGACCATTCAATCCGGGGCCACCCGCGATCAGGCCATCGGCAAGGGCTGGACGTTGCGGATGCACGCGGACGGACAATGGGCCAGCACGCCGCTGATCAGCAACGAGCAATTTGCCATGGGCGGCACGGCGGGTGTGCGCGGTTATCCGGATGGCGCGGCTTACGGCGACACCGGCTGGCGCTTGACGCTTGAACCGCGCACGCCGCAGGTCAACATCGGCATGGTGGACGGAGATGTACCTTTTTGGGTGCGGGCTTCGGCGTTCGTGGATTACGGCGAAGTTTACCGGCTTGATCCCACACCCGGCACTTCGGTCATGAGCGTGGAGTATTTGGGTGTTGGCAGCGGCGTGACCGCCAACATTGGCAGCCATCTGGACGCGCGACTCACCGTTGCCTGGCCATTGCTCACCACTCCCACCACCGCTGCCGGTTCCATCATCGTTTACTTCGGCATCGGAGCCCAATTCTAAAACGTCATGAACTTCAACTTGTCACAAATTTGTAACGCACGGCGGATTACTTCCGCGATAAAATCAGGAAAAAGGATTTTTATGCGAACCTTGCATTTGCGTCGTGACTCGGTCTTGTGCCGCGTCATCACCAGCCTGCTGGCCTTTGGCTTTGCGGCCAACGTGCTGGCCAACCCCACCGGCATGAAGGTCGGACGCGGCTCGGCCTCCGTCCAACAAAGCGGATCGCAACTCACCGTGACCGCTTCGCAAAATGCGTTTCTCAACTGGAACAGTTTCAACATTGCCGCCGGCGAGACGACCACGTTTGTGCAACCCTCTGCCAGCTCCATCGTGTGGAATCGCATCAATGATCAGAACCCGTCGCAGATTTATGGCAGCATCCAGGCGAACGGGGTGGTGGTGCTTTTGAATTCGTCCGGGTTTTATTTCGGCCCGAACTCGTTCGTGAGCGCCGCCGGGCTGGTCGTCTCCACCGCGAATTGCGCCCCGCCGGAAAACGGTGGCGGCAGTTGGGAATTCAACGGCCCGCCCCCATTGGCCAGCATCATCAACTACGGCCATATCCAGGTTGGCAACGGCGGCTCGGCCTTTCTCATCGCGGACAAGATTGAAAACCATGGGACGATTGAAGCGCCCGGCGGCAGCATCGGACTCGCGGCCGGCCAGACCATCACATTGAGCGAACGTCCCGACGGACGCGGCATGAGCATGCTGGTGACGTTGCCGCAAGGTTCCGTGGACAATTACGGCAATCTGGTCGCGGATGGCGGGACAATTTCGCTGAACGCTAAAGTCGTGAATCAAAACGGCCTCGTTCAGGCGAATTCCGTGCAAAATATTAACGGGGTCATTGAACTCGTCGCCTCTGATTCCCTCACGCTCGGGGCTGAATCACAAATCATCGCCAACGGTGACGATTCCTCATCGGGCAGCGACGGGGGTCAGATCATGCTCCAGACTCCCGGAACATTTTCCGATAATGCGGGCTCACAAATCCAATACCGTGGCGGCGCGAATGGCGGCAACGGCGGAAGAGTTCTCATCTACGACGCTCAAGCATCGGTAAAATCACAGCTCGATGGCTCCGCGAATTCCGGTTTCATGGCCGGCAGCGCGTATTATTATTCTCAGGCGGACAGCTCTGATCTGATCCTGACCGCCAGTTCACTTGCGCCCTTCGCCGGTTTTTCCAGCATTCTTTTTCAAAGGTCCGGAAACATCTCTCTAGCCGCTGGCACGACCTGGGATTTGGGTGCTGGCAATGGCCAGTTGAAACTGCAAGCCGGCGGCAACATCATCTTGAACAGCGGCTCCAAAATTTTTGATGCGAATGCCTGGACCGTGACGCTGCAGGCCGGATATGACTTCGTCGGCCAGGCGGTCAATTATGGCCAGGGCAGCATCCAATTGAACGGCACCAGTGCCATCCAGATGGCGGCGGGAAAAATCAGTTTGACGGCGGGCCGGGACATCACAGTCAATTCCGGCTATGTGCGCACCACCGGCGGCGGCGATGTGAGCGCCTGGGCGCTGGCGGGCAACATCAACACCGGAACGTATGCGCATGGCTACACGTTTTCCTCGGTCAATTCGCTCAGCAGCATTTATTACCGGGTGGATCAGGTGAACGGTGTGGGCGGCATCAGCACCCAGGCGGGTGGCGATGTCTCCATCATTGCGGGTGGCGATGTGACAAGCTACCTGCCTTATGGGAATTCTTCGGCCACCATTGGCGGCGATGCCGGCACCGGCGCGTTCGGCCCGCAAGCGGGTGACGTCACCATCGTCGCCGGCGGCAACGTGACCGGGCACTATGTCGTGGCCAATGGCGCGGGCAGCATCAATGCCGGGGTGCAGATGGATGCCACCGGCAATCCGGTCACCGATGCGGGAGGCCATTATGTCTTGGACGCGAATTCCGCCGGCAGTGCCGGTACTGCAGACAATAAACTGGCATTGAGTTTGATTGCTGGCGGCTGGACGGTGAACGCCGCCCGGGACATTAATTTGCAGGAAGTCCGCAATCCCAACGGGATATTCAATAAATTCAATTCGGGTGGCACCATCAAGCCCAGCTACCATTATTTCAATTACGCGACGGACGCCTATGTGAACCTGTCTGCCGGCAATGCCGTCCTGCTGGGTGACAGTTCGTCCTCGTTGCCGCGGGATAATTCCGACGGCGTGGATGTGCCGTTCATCTACGCGCCAATTTTGAATATTTCTGCCGGCGCCGGCGGGGTGACGCTCAAAGGCGATTCGGATCCGTATAATAAATTGATCCTGTTTCCCTCGCCGCAAGGCAGTCTGACCCTCTCCACCACCGGCGGGGGCGCCTTGACCGGAAGTCTGCCCAACAATTCTGATGGCTCCCCGGCCATTTTCAACCTGATCGTTTCCGACAGCGGGCAGACTCAGTTTTATGACAATCTGGATATCTTTGGTCTGACCGACCACGCCGCCACGCCGGTTCATCTCAACAATCCCACGCCCATCGTTTTGAACATCGCCGGCGACATGAGCTATGTCCTTTTGGGAGCGCCGGAGGCGGCGCAGATCACCGTGGGCGGCGACATGATCAACAGCCGTTTTCAAGGCATGAACCTTGCCACCGACCCCAACCAGAGTCTGCTGGTGGCGGTGCGCAACTTGGACGGCAGTCTGGGCACGGCCACGGTCACCCCGGGAAGAAGCAGCATCACGGTGGCCGGCGACATCCAAAACCGGAGTGAATTCACCACGGTGACGGCGGTGACGGCTCCCAATGTTTCCTTTCTGGCCCAGGCTTATCCCCCGTCCCCGCTGGCGGCCAATCTGGCGAACAGTCTTTTATACGATCCGGTGAGCAAGAGCCTGACCATTCAAGGACCAGTCACACAGGATGTCCTGAACCTGTTGACACAAGAAATTCAATATCAGGTTTACGTCAACGGCGTGCCGCAATTCGATGCGCAGGGAAACCCGAAGACTGCCACCGGCACGGTGATGGACCAAGCCACAGCGGATGCTTTGGCGGCAGAGTATGCCGTGCTCGGGCCCGTCCCCACGACGCGCGACTCCGGCTATGTCTTGGGGGGTGGCGGACAGTTCAACGTCACGGCGCACAATATTGACCTCGGCACGACGCTGGGCATCCAGTCCCAAGGCGTTTCCGGTGATACGATCCAGGTTCTGGATGGCAATGGCAACCAGACGATCGTGTATCCGCTGGCCAAATATTTCACGAGCGGGGCCGACATCAATGTGAATGTCTCCGGCAAACTGGACATGTTTTCCACGTCCATTGCTTCGTTGAACGGCGGAAATATCTCCGTCATTGCCGGCGGCGACATCCAGGTCGGTTCCGATCTGTTCCTCGGTGCCAACACGGCGCCCCGCGGCATTTTTACGACGGGACCAAGCGACGTGTTCGTCCTCGCCAACGGAGACATCAACGTGAACGGTTCACGCATCGCCGCCTATGACGGCGGCAATGTGACTGTTGAGTCGCTCAACGGCGACATCAATGCCGGCAGCGGCGGTTCGGGTTATGTCGTGTTGAGCGCTTATTATGTGGATCCAGCCACTCACCAAGTCTATTCGACCTCGCCCACCATTCCCGGCAGCGGCATTTTGACCACGACGTTTCCCAAACGTGACGCCCATTATCCGGCCCCGGCCGTCACCGTCGGCAACATCCTGGTTGAAGCACCCAACGGCAAAATCAACGCCAGCGCCGGCGGCATCATTCAACTGGCACTCAACGGGGCGGACAACTCGGCCTCCACCGTGGCCGTGCTGGCCGGCTACGAAATGCGCGACGGCCAGGGACAGCCCGTCACGGCGGCGAACCTCGCCGCCGGGGCGCCGGTGTTGGTGTCTGACAACCGCGATATTGACGCCAGCGGTTCCGGGGTGATTGCGCAAAACGCCGTGTTGAAGGCGAGTGGCGACATCACTGGATTGATTTTCGCTCAGGGCAACATTGACGTTGCCGCCGTCAACAATGTGAATGTCACGGCGCTGGCGCAAGGCACAGCCAATGTCGCCGCCGGCGGCAATGTTTCCGGCACCATCATCGGTGTTGGCGGAGTCAGCGCCAGCGGTGCCAGCATTGATGCAGCATTGCTCTCCAATAATTCCATCAGCGGTGCGACCAGCGGGCAATCCGGGCTGGCCCCAGGCACCGCGGCGAATGCCACCAGTCAGGCCGAGCAGACCGAGGACGTTGCCAAAACCGCCGATTCCGGCACCGGCGACGACACCGACGAGCAGAACAAAAAGAAAAAAGCGATCACACTGGCGCAGAAGGTGAGCCGGGTGACGGTGCTATTACCAACGAAAACCAACTAACGAAGAAAGACCATGATAATCCAACCCCTGTTTGCCAACGCGGCGGTATATGCCATCAAGAACGCCACCACCGAAGGCCAGATCACCGTCATCGTGCTGCTGCTGCTGTCGCTGTTCAGCTGGACGATCATCCTGACCAAGTTCCGGCAGCTGCTGATCGCGCGCCAGGCGGCGAAGAAATTTTACGACTCCTACGCCGCCACGCGCGACCCGTTGGACATCCAGCGCCGCAAGGAGGAGTTCGAGGGCGCGCCAGCCTACCAGCTCTATATCCGGGGCGCGGATGAACTGGTCTATCAGCTGAAAAATAATCCGGTGGTGGTCTCCGGCCGGCCCAAACCCGCAGTGGCGCATGTGCCGCCGGGGGTTGAAAACGAACACACGGACATGCTGGCCAGGACCAATGTCACCAAAATCAGCCCAGCCTCCTTCGACGCCGTGCGCGTGACGCTGGAAGAAGCCGCGAGCGCGGAGGCGATGAGTTTGGAAAAGGGCATGATCGTGCTGTCCACCGCCGTCGCGGGCGGGCCGTTCATCGGTCTGCTGGGCACGGTGTGGGGCGTCATGTCCACGTTCGCGAGCATCGCGGAAAATAATTCCGCCAGCCTGACCACCATGGCGCCCGGTGTGGCCGCCGCGCTGGTTGCCACCGTCACCGGGTTGCTGGTGGCGATCCCGGCCATGTTCGCCTACAACTTCATGGTCACCACCATCCGCGCCATCACGCAGGAGCTGGATGGCTTCGCCACACGTTACGCCACGCAAATCGAACACGTCTATGTGGACAACCGTCCGCTGTCCGAGGAAATCAAGTCGGCGAATGAAGCCCTGGCCGGCCGCATCGTGGACGGCTTGAGAAGGTAACGCGGCCAGCGGGCCCGAAGGCTTAACCAATGAAAAAGTGTTCCAAGTCGGCGCATGAGACTCTGACGGAGCTGAACATCACTCCGTTGCTGGATCTTGCCTTCGTGCTGCTGGTGATCTTCATCATCACCACCATCCCGCCGGTCAAGGACGTGCCGTTGAAACTGCCCACCGCCTCGAAGCACGAAAAGGATCCGCCGCACAAGGCCAATTACATCGTCGTGGAAGCCGGCGGCAACCTCTGGCTCAACAAAAAGCAGGTGAACCTGGTGGACCTGCAATCCACGCTGGTCAGTCTGCGGGTGGATGATCCGGACTTGAACATCATCGTGCGCGGCGACGCCAAGACGAAATACAAACAGATCCGCGCCGTGCTCGACGTCTGCCAGCAGGCCAACGTGCCCAAAGTGGATCTGGCCACCGATCCGGTGAAGTAAAATGAACAGGAGAAAACAGAGAGAACAAAGAAAACTACTTTTAGAAAATCGGATGGAAAACCAGCTTTTCCCTCTCTGTTACCTCCGCTTGCTCCTGTAAAAGATAAATGATTCCGCAATCGAAACCGCGTAAAAAAAGCAACTCGTCGAAGGTCAATCTGATGATCTCGCTGACGTTTCATGCGCTGCTGGTCGTCCTGCTGCTCTACTTCGCCGCCCGTAGCGGCATGCTGGGCGAGAAGATCAAAAAAATCGCCGTGACCATGGAAAAGGAAAAACCGCCGGTCAAACCGCCGGAACCGCCGAAACCGCCGGAGCCACCAAAAGTCGTGGAGCCGCCGAAAGTGGTCGAACAACCCAAGGTGGTCACGGCCCCTGCGGTCGTCGCACCACCGGTGGTCGCTCCGCCCGCAGCGGAACTACCTTCATTTGATTTCGCCGGCGGCAAGACCGTCATTGACAGTGCCGACCCCGTCCAGATCTACAAGGGCCGCATGGAATACATCCTCCACTCAAAATGGAACCGGCCGGAAGACATGGCCGACGACAATTACGTCGTCGAAGTGGCCGTGGCGGTGGATAACCAAGGCCAGATGAGCCAGCCAGTCTGGCAAAAGGGCTCCGGGAATTTGAAATGGGACGACTCGGTCAAAGAAGTCTTCAAGCTGGTGAAAGGCTTTGACCGCCCGCCGCCCACAAATTTTCCGGCCAGCGTCGTCATCCGGTTTGATGTGATGTCCGAAGCGACCGAACCCGTTCTGCCATGAAACTCAAGAAAACAACCAAGCGCGGCCACGGCACAATGCATGAACTGAATATCACGCCGTTGCTGGATCTGGTGTTCGTGCTGCTGGTGATCTTCATCATCACCACGCCGCAGATGATGAACAATCTGGAGATGACGCTGCCTTCGGGCAAGCCGCCCCCGCCGCAGAAGGAGAAACCCAAGATCAACAAGATCGCGGTGGAGGCCAACGGCCAGATCACGCTCAACGAACAGAATGTCACCGTGCCGGAATTAAAGGCCAGCTTGCAGGCCATGAAAGCCACCGACTCCGACCTCAAGGTGGTGGTCAAAGGTTCGGATGAAGCCGAATATCAGAACATGATCTCCGTCCTGGATGTCCTCCGCCAGCTCGACATCACCAAAATCGGCCTCGCTACGGAGTAAGGCGGCCTTCCAAGCTGGATTGATTCTTCTGGCGGCCATTCTCGCCTTGTCACACAATCGTAACAATTCCGCCGCGTGGCCGTAACCTGATGGCTTCATCCTGTCGGCGCATTTGAGGAAACCAACCATGAAAAAACTGAAAACATCAAAAAGCACTCCGACCAAAATCGCCCTGTTTGCGGGTGCAACGGCGTTGATGACCCTCGCCACTCAGACTCACGCCCAGTCTTCCGACGCGTTGATTGACAAGCTGGTGGACAAGGGAATTCTCACGACCAAGGAGGCGCAGGAGCTGCGCGACGAATCGGACAAGGGTTTCTCCACGGCGTTCCAGGCCAAGACCGGGATGCCGGACTGGGTGACGGCCTACAAGTTCAGCGGTGATTTCCGCGGCCGCTATGACGAGATGGCCAGCACGGACAGCAACCCGAATTTCGTCCAGCGCAACCGCTTCCGTTACCGGCTGCGCGCGGGCGTGGTGGTTTCCATGCAGGGGAATTTGGAGACGGGCTTCAGCCTGACCTCGGCCGATGCCGCTCCAGGCAATGGTTTTGGCGGCAACCCCAATTCCGGCAACACCACCCTGCAGGACAACGGCACCAAGAAAGGCATCTATATTGACACCGCCTATGGCAAATGGACGCCGTTGAACAGCGAGGGCTGGTTTCTTTCCACGACGATTGGCAAAATGTATAACCCCATGCAATTCACGCCCGCGGTGTTCGACGCGGATTGGACACCGGAAGGTGCCGCTTTGCAAACCGGTTACACTTTCAATGATCAGCATTCCATCGTGCTCAACGGCGCGGCGTTCGTGGAAGACCAGGAAGTAAATGGCGCGGACGTCGGATCGGTTCGGGCACCGGGACTCTTCACCGGGCAGACAACCTGGAATGCAACCTGGACGCAGAAATTGGCCACGTCGCTCGGCCTCGGCGGATATATCATCGTCAATCCTCAGAATCTGACGACCGCGAACGTGCCCTACATCAACCAGGGCAATACGCGCGTTTTCAGCGCGACGCCGGTCCCCAACGGGAGTTATGTGCTGGCCAACAATTACGCGCCCATCATCGCCGATGCCAGTGTGACCTATACCCTGGACTCGTTTCCACTCTATACCGGCACCTTTCCCATCAAGGTGGCCGGCGAATTCATCAACAACATGGGGACAAGAGCGAAGAACAACGGAAACAACCAGGGCTATTGGCTGGGCGTCACCTTCGGCAAATCCGGCACGAAGCACACCTGGGATATTTCGTATCGCTACGAATATCTCGAAGCCGACGCGACGTATGACCAGTTGGCAGACGACGACAATGGTGCCTACTACCAAAACGCGCCCACGGGCGGAGCGATCGGCTATTTCGGCGGCACGAACCTCAAGGGCCACCTGATCAAGGCCAACTACTCGATCACCGACGCGTTGACGCTCTCCTTCACCTGCTACTTGAACCAGTTGATTACCCCCGGCTTGAACACGGGCACCCCACCCACGGGCGAACCGAAAAACAGCGCCATGCACGTGATGGCCGACCTGATGTGGAAATTCTGAACGTCACCGAAACGTAACCAACAAAAATAAAAATCTTCCGTCCAAAATAAGCACATGAAACAACTCGCAAAATACTTCGCCGTCACGACGATCGCGGTCGCCGCCAGCGTCAATGTCTGGGCTGGCAAAATCACCGTCAAAGGCTCCGACACGCTTCTGATCCTGGCCCAGAAATGGGCCGAGGTCTATATGGGCCAGCACACGGATGTGAAAATCCAGGTCAGCGGCGGCGGCTCCGGCATCGGCTTCGCGGCGTTGCAAAATCAGACCACGGACTTGTGCGATGCGTCGCGCAAGGCCAAGGCGGCGGAAATCGCCAATTGCATGAAAGCGTTCGGCGGCAAACGCCCGACCGAATACAAGGTCGCGCTCGACGGCCTCTCCGTTTATGTGAACCCGGAGAATCCGTTGAAGGAACTCACCGTCGCGCAGGTCGGCGACATCTTCACCGGCAAGATCAAGAACTGGAAGGAAGTCGGCGGCCCGGACATGCCCATCACGATTTACAGCCGCGAGAACAGTTCCGGCACCTATGAGTTCTTCAAGGAACACGTTTTGAAGGGCAAAGATTTCGCGGCCAGTGCGCAGACCATGCCCGGCACGGCGGCGCTGATCCAGGCCGTCACCAAGGACAAGGGCGGCATCGGTTACGGCGGCGCGGCCTACGGCGGCACCTCCAAACATCTGTTGATCAAGGCCGACGACTCATCTCCGGCGATTGACCCGACCGAGGAGAACATTGAAAACGGGACCTACCCGATCTGGCGCTACCTTTACATCTATGTGAATCCCAATTTGGACAAGGGCGAAGTCGGCGCGTATCTGAAATGGATCCGCAGCGACGAAGGTCAGAAATACGTCAAGGATGTGGGCTATTTCCCGCTGCCGGCGAAATTGCGCCAATGATTTGATCACCAGTTCCTCCGATCATTCGGGCGGGCGGACGTGGATTGCGCATTGTGATTCCCGTGCCGCCCGCTAATTTTTCCGCCGTGAGCCAGAATCAAGAACAACGAAAACGCACGCAGGGCTGGATGGGCATCCATCGCGGCCACCGCGCGCGACCGCTCGAATGGCTCGCCGAGAAGTTCATCTTTCTCGTCTCGCTCTCGACCATCCTGATGGTGTTCCTGATTTTTCTGTTCGTCGCCCGCGAAGCCCTGCCGATCTTTTTTGGCCAGGCCAATACCGCGCTGGTGCAAAAAGTGATTCCGCCGGAGGAAGTGGACAAGCTGTCGCCGGCGAAATTGCAGGAATACCTCGAACTGACGCCGCAGCAGTTCGCCGCGATGGACAAGGATTCACTCAAGGCGCTCATGGAGGTCAAACAGGAGGCGCTGGACGAAATCCCCGCCAATTTCCGCAACGACCCCGACGCCCGCATCAACACGACGGAATGGAAATATCTGCTGCTCCCGCATCAATGGAGCGGCTACGGCAAGCCGGAATACATCTGGCAGCCCGTCGGCCAGATCCAGAAATACAACATCATCCCGCTGCTGGTCGGCACGTTGAAAGTGACGTTGATCGGCCTGCTGTTCGCCGTGCCGCTCGCGGTGGGCGCGGCCATTTACGTTTCGCAACTCGCCCGCCCGCGCGTCCGCGAAATCGTGAAGCCCGCCATCGAATTATTGTCCGGCATTCCCTCGGTCGTCGTCGGTGTCTTCGCCCTGCTCATCATGGCGACGGTGCTGCAGACCCTCTTCGGCTACCAGACGCGGCTCAATGCCTTCGTCGCCGGGTGCGCGCTGGGTTTCGCCGTCATCCCGGTGATTTTTTCCATCGCCGAGGACGCGCTCACCAGCGTGCCGCGCGCCTACACGCAGGCCGCCCTCGCGCTCGGCGCGTCGCGCTGGCAGACCGCGTGGCAGATCGTTTTGCCCGCCGCCCTGCCCGGCGTTTTCGCCGCGACGGTGCTCGGCTTCGGCCGCGCCATTGGCGAAACGATGATTGTCCTGATGGTCTGTTCGGCCAGCGTGATGTCCTGGAATATTTTCGATTCAGCCCGCAGCATCACCACTACCATCGCCGCCGAAATGGCCGAGGCGGTTTCCGGCGGGCCGCATTATCGGATCCTGTTCATGCTCGGCGCGCTGCTCTTCGCCGCGACCTTCGTCTCGAACATGATCGGCGGCCTGGTCATCCAGCGCTTCAAGTCCAAACTGGAGGGCAAACGATGAACACCATCACCCCGCCGCAATACCTGCCGGAAACGCCGCAGGGCCGGCATTTCCGCGCGGAGAAATTCGACTTCGGGTCGTTCTTTTTCGGCGGCCTGACGGGGCTGGCCACGCTGTTCATCCTCGGCATTCTCGCGGTGATCTTGCTGAACATCCTCATCAACGGCTGGAGCGCCATCTCGTGGCATTTCGTCTCGACGATCCCGAAGAAAGATTTCTTCGACGCCCGCACCACCGGCGTATTGCCGATGATCGTTGGCACGACCATCCGCGTTTTTGTGATGACAATTTTCGTGATTCCGGTCGGTGTCATCACCGCGATTTACCTGACGGAATACGCGCCGAACACGTCGCTCGTCACGCGCGTGATCCGTGCCGCCGTCAACAATCTCGCCGGCGTGCCTTCCATCGTCTTCGGTCTGTTCGGCCTCGGTTTCTTCATCAATTTCATCGGGAAAAACCTGGATGCCCTGCTCCACAATCCCAGTGCGGTCTGGGGACAGCCCGCGCTCATCTGGGCGGCGCTCACGCTGGCCGTCATGACGCTGCCCGTGGTCATCGTCGCCACGGAAGAATCCTTGAAGGCCATTCCGCCCGGCCTGCGCGAAGCCAGCCTCGCGCTCGGCGCAACCAAATTGGAAACGATTTTGCGGATCGTGCTGCCGCAGGCGCTGCCCGGCATCATGACCGGCGGCATTCTCGCCGTGAGCCGCGCGGCCGGCGAGGTCGCGCCGATCCTGTTCACCGGCGTGGCCTATTACATGGCCTCGCTGCCGCATCATGTGACCGATCAGTTCATGGATTTGGGCTACCACGTTTTTGTGCTGTCCACCCAATCGCCGAACATCGACCAGACGCGGCCGATCCTTTACGCGACGGTGCTGGTGCTGCTCATGCTCACGTTCGCGTTGAACATCGTGGCCATCATCATCCGCGCCCGGATGCGGAAGAAATTGCGGGCCCTTGGCTGAAAATTTATGGCTGACATCATCCTGCCCAAAATCAATCTGCCGGAAGCGAAAGCCGGTGCCGTCACCACTGGCGCGCCGCTCATTGAAATTGAGCAGCTCTCGCTTCATTACGGCGCCTCCAAGGCGCTCAAAAATATTTCACTGAACCTTGGCGAAAAAATCGTCACCGCCTTCATCGGGCCCAGCGGCTGCGGCAAGTCCACCCTGCTCCGCTGCTTCAACCGGATGAACGACTTGATTGACAATGTGCGCATCGATGGCGCAATCAGGATCGGCGGTCATGACATCTACGCCCGGAATGTGGACGTGATCGAACTCCGCAAGCGCGTCGGCATGGTGTTCCAAAAATCCAACCCGTTCCCGAAATCCATCTATGAAAACGTCGCCTACGGCCTCCGCTTGCACGGTGTGAACCACAAGGCCGCCCTCGATGAAGCCGTGGAGAAAAGCCTCCAGCAGTCCGCGCTCTGGGAGGAGGTCAAGGACCGGCTGCACTCCAGCGCGCTCGGTCTGTCCGGCGGCCAGCAGCAGCGCCTCTGCATCGCCCGCGCCATCGCCATCAAACCGGAGATCATCCTGATGGACGAACCCGCCTCCGCGCTCGACCCCATCGCCACGTCGCGCATTGAAGATTTGATTTTAGATTTGAAAAAGGATTTCACCATCGTCATCGTGACGCACAACATGCAACAGGCCGCGCGCATCTCGGACCAGACGGCGTTTTTTTACATCGGCGAACTGGTGGAATTCGGACCGACGGCCAAAATTTTCACCAACCCGGCGCAGAAGCGCACCGAAGATTATGTGACCGGACGGTTCGGCTGATAAAATCCTCCTGGTCCTTCGTTCTCGTCCTCGAACTAATTCGAGGACGAGAACGAGGAGGAGGACGAAACAAAAAACGATATGGAAAATTATTTTGAAGCGGGCATCGAAAATCTGCGCCAGAAACTTTTGCTGATGGCGAGCCGCGCGGAGACCGCCGTGAACGAGTCCGTGCAGTCGCTCATGCAGCGCAATCATGACCTGGCCGTGCGCGTCAGGGCGGATGACGACCTGATTGACCAGTTTGAGATCGAGATCGACGAGATGGCCATCCAGCTTTTGACCAAGGCGCCGCTGGCCAGCAACCTGCGCCTCGTGACCGTGGCGATGAAGATTTCCCAGAACCTGGAACGCATCGGTGACGAGGCGACCAAAATCGCCAAGCGTTCGCGCGACCTGGCCCAGGAGCCGCCAATCAAGCTGCACCTCGACCTGCCACGCATGGCCGCCCTGGCCCTGACCATGGTCAAGGACGCGCTCGACTCGTTTGTGCAGCGCGATTCCGCCGCCGCGCGGGCCATCATTCCTCGCGACAAGGAAGTGGACGCCCTCAACAAGGACCTTCACCAGTTGCTCGCGCTGCACATGATGGAACATCCCGACACCATCGCCAGGTGCCTGCATTGGATTGTCGCCACCAAAAGCCTTGAACGCATTGCCGACCACGCCAAGAACATCGCCGAGGAAGTCGTCTATCTCTGCGAGGCACAGGACATCCGGCACACCGCGGCCAAAACCGCAGCCAACCCGCCGTCCTGATTTTGGGCACCGGCAACTGTCTGCCCCTCCATCAAAGAATCCCGCGGCCGCTGCCACACGAGAAATGGTTCGCTCCCGATCATTCAGTCGCGACGCTTCTGCTTGAATGGCGGTTGAACCTGATATTCTCATCCAACGGCAGGTCGTCCAAGGTCGCCGGTTTTGCTCATTCCCCCCAGGTCAAAAACCAAACGACCCTTCAGTAACGCCCGCTTTAAGCAAATCATCCCAAGGGCCGAAAGAAATTCGGAGAAATGCCAACAGTTGCGAAGCAATCGGTATATGGCATGCTATAAGTGACGTGTGAGCATCAGCATCATAGCATTTGGGTTGATTGCGCTGGTTTCCATCCTGATCTTAACGGGCACAATGGCCGGCGAGTGGGGTTTCAAGCTGGCACCGCTAACGCAAACCGGGGACACCAGTTTGAGCCCGGCCTCCGTGAATTGGCTCGGAGCGATTGCATTCAGTGCCGCCGTTCTCATTTGCCTCGTCTAGGCGCGATCAGAAAAATTGACGGACCGCGAATCGTTTCCATCCCCGGCGGACGGGCCGTGCGAAAGCGCGACGAGGTGGATCACTCCGGTTCCGCAGGCAAAAGTGTTTTTCGTGCGTGGCGGGGTTTCTGGTAAAACTTCGCGCGCAGGTTCTCCATCCAAAAACTTTTCGGCAAAGGCGACCGGCAGTTTTGAAAATCTACCGGTCGTTCTCTCCTTCCTGAAAACTCCCGAGCCCACGACCGGCCAACCGCTGCACATCGCGACGTGGATCAAAATTCCTTGCGCCCTGACCATGTGCGCCGGCTGCGCGAAGGGATTCAACGCGCTCAAGCGGCGGGTGGTCGAACGCATCCTCCGGGCCTGGGTGCTGACGCTGCCCGCTGCGCCGCCGTCGCCCATGTGCTGGTCAAAATCGTCCGCTCGTTCGGCTGGCTGTGAGCCTCGTCCCGCTCACCGCATCCGCACCCAACCCGGGCCAGGCCAAAACCGCCAACCGTGGCCATTTCATGCCACAGACTTTTGGTTTCAAATCTGCTAAAGCTTGATCCGCCATCAGACCTGTCAGCACAGGCTCCGGCTGGCATTGCGTGCGACTTTTCGGAAAATTATTTTTTGCCCCGGCAATAACCCCGCCCAGGAATCGACCCCGGCATCTCCTGGGTCGGCTGGCACTGTTCTGCCTGCTGCTCGCCAGTCTTCCGGCTTTCGCCTTTACCGCGAAAGATGCGAGCACCGCGTTTAGCTCATTCAATTCCGTTTTTTACGTCCAGAGCGGCACGAACGGCTATTTCAAGAACAGCCAGACCGACGGCAGCGCCGCCTATTTTTGGGGTCAGGCCGAGATGATCGAATCTGTCATTGATGCCTACGAGTGGACGACCAATGCGTCCTCCCAGGGCATGATTACCAACCTGCTGAACGGCTTCCTCAGCAACAACGGCTCCAGCTGGACCTACAACATCTACAATGACGACATCATGTGGGCGATCATCGCCTTCGCCCGGGGCGGACTCGACACGGGCCGCACAAACTATTGCAACATTGCCAAGGCGAATTTTGACGCCTGTTACGCCCGGGCGTGGGACAACACACTGGGCGGAGGACTGTGGTGGACCACTGACAAAAATGGAAAAAACGCCTGCGTGAATGGACCTGGCGCCATCGCCGCCGCGCTGCTGTTTCAGATCTACGGCGATACCAATTATTGGAACAGGGCCACCAATATCTACAACTGGGAGCGGTCGGTGCTGTTCAACGCGGGGACCGGCGCGATTTACGACGCCATCGGCACCAACGGCGTGATCAACTACTGGTCGAGCACCTACAACCAGGGCACTTTCCTCGGCGCGGCGGATTTTCTCGGCCAAACGAACGACGCGAAGCTGGCTGCCAATTTCACCATGATGAACATGACGAGCGGCGGGATCCTGCCTGAATATGGCATCGCCGGCAACAACTCCGGCTTCAACGCGATCTTCCTGCGCTGGATGACGCGGTTCATGAAGGGCCGCAGCCTGCAAAGCCTGTATCAGCCCTGGCTGCAGCTCAACGCCACCGCCGCCTGGAACCGGCGGCGGGCCTCCGACAATGTGTCGTGGTGCCAGTGGCTACAGCCGAGTCCGGCGGGCACCAATTTCTATGCCTGGGACTGCATTGCCTCGTTTGCCGCGTTGGCGGCGGCGGATCCGACCCAAGGTGCCGCGCCCCTGCCCGTGCCCCGGGATGAACTGGGCTATTGGCCGATGGATGCGACGAGTGGGACAATCGCCACGAATGCCACGGGGAACGGCAACAACGGGACGGTGAGCGGCGCGGGCTGGAACGCCAACGGGCGGGTGAACGGCTGCCTGAGTTTCAACGGCAGTAGCAGCTCGGTTCAGGTGACCAACCCGCTCGCCAACGATTTCAGCCTCGCATTCTGGGTGAAGACCACGCAGACCGCCGGCACGCCGCAATGGTATAATGGCGCCGGGCTGGTGGATGCCGACGTGCCGTTCAACGCAAACGACTTTGGAACCGCGCTCATCGGCGGCAAGTTTGGCTTCGGCATCGGGAATCCGGATACGACGATTGTTTCCGCGGCCTCGATCAATGACGGTGCGTGGCACCACTGCGTGGCCACGCGACAGCAGGCCACCGGCAGCATCAGCGTCTATGTCGACGGCAATCTGCAAGCCACGGGTTCGGCCTCGAGGAATACGCTGATCGCTCCGGCGAAGCTGCTGTTCGGTGCGACGGGCGGCAACTATTTCAACGGCAGTCTGGACGAGGTCAGGATTTTCAGCCGCGCGTTGGGCAGCAATGAAGTGGCGGCGCTTTATGCGAGCAGTCTCTTTCCTCCGGCAACCTGGCCGACAAATTTGACGGCCACCCCAGGCAAAGCGCAGGTTCAGCTGAACTGGTGGGAGGCTTCGGCCGCGACCCGATACAATGTCAAGCGCTCGCTTGTGAGCGGCGGGCCTTACGTCGCCATTACGAACGTCAGTTCGACCAGCTATGCAGACACGGGCGCCACCAGCAACCGGACGTATTACTATGTGGTTTCGGCGATGAACGCGCTGGGCGAAGGCCCCAACTCAGCGGAAGCCAGCGCGAGTCCCCTGCCCCTGGTGGCCTGGTTCAAGGCCGAGGCGCTCACCAATCTCAGCAGCGGCACGGCGGTGGCGAAATGGACCGATGCGAGCGGCAATGGTTATCACGCGCTGCAAGCCTTGAGCGCGAATCAACCTACCTTGGTGACCGGTGCCATCAATGGCCAATCGGCGGTGCGGTTCAACTCCGCGAACAGCACTTGGCTGTGGTTCTATCGTCCGGTGCAGGATGACTTCACCATGATCTTCGTTTACCAGAGCAGCCAGGGTCTCAACACGGGCCTGAATTTCTGGGAGGGCGCCGGGCTGGTGAACGGTGAGCAGGCCGGCACGGTGGACGACTTCGGGATTTCCCTCAATGCCAATGGCCAGATTCTTGCGGGCGCGGGGCATCCGGATACGACGATTCATTCCGCCAGCGGGTTGAACAACGGCCAGCCGCATGTGGTGACCTTCAAGCGGACGAAAAGCACGGGCGTCATCGCGTTGTATGTGGACAGCACCCTGGTCGCGGCGGCTACCGGCGGAACACAGTCGCTGACGGCACCAAACTTTCTGGTGCTGGGCGGGCAAGGCGTCTTGAATAATTTCCTCAGCGGCGACATTGCGGAGGTGCAGATTTACAACGCGGTCTTGGCGGACACGGACCGGCTTGGCTTGGAACAGGCGCTCAAATGTAAATATGGCTTGAACGGCGGCGCGACCCCGGCGGCGCCAACCGGGTTGACCGGCACCGCCGGCAACCGGCGGATTACATTGAACTGGCTGTTATCGCCGGGAGCGACGGGTTACCAGCTCTGGCGCTCCACAAACAACGGCGCGGCTTACGATCTGGCAGCAACGAACCTGACGACCAGCAGCTATGTGGACACCAACGCCGCGAACGGACAAATCAATTATTATAAAGTCACGGCGGCGGATGGTTGTGGCGCGGGGGCTTTCTCGATGGTGGCGGGCATCGTCCTGCCCTTGCCGTTGCTGAGCCTGAGTTTGAGTGCGAACACACTGGTCCTGACGTGGCCGGACTGGGCGAGTGATTGGGGCTTGTATACCACCACCAATCTGACGCCACCGGTGGCTTGGGATCCAGCGAACAACATGGTTGGCAACAGCAACGGCCTGTTCACGGTGAGCCTGCCTATGAATGCCACGCCGCGTTTCTTCCGCCTGTCCTCTCCTTGAAATGGCACCCGCCCGCCTGGCACCGGATATCGCTTCCGGCACAGAGTTGCGATTGAATTTCCCGGAATCATGACTTGTGGCGCAGCCGTCACCGTGCGAGTATGATTTCGTCTTTTGACGAAATAACATCACATGCGTGAATTCATGGCCATCACCAAGGCGTTGGCGGATCCGAACCGGGTGCGCATCCTGCTGGCCCTCCGACGCGGCGAACTCTGCGTCTGCCAGATCACCGAACTGTTTGGCTTCGCCCCCTCGACGATTTCCAAACATCTCTCCATCTTGCACCAGGCACATTTGATCTTGTCGCGCAAGTCGGAGCGCTGGGTCTATTACCGGTTGCCGGACAGGACCGCAGCCGTTGCGGTGCGCGAGGCGCTCGATTGGGTTCACAAGTCGCTGGCCAGGACCGATGAAGCCGCGGCGGACATCAAAAAGCTCAAGGTGATTTTGCAAACCGACCTGGCCGAAATCTGCCGCCGCCAGAAATGTGGTTGAGCCATGAAACTTGTCGAATTAAAAACCGTTCTGGCCCGAAACCCGGCGGCGCAGGTGCGCTTTCACCTGCCGGACGGTGAACTCGTCCCCGCCCACGCGCATGTCACCGAGGTGGCGCGCATTGACAAGCGATTCATTGATTGCGGCGGCACCCTGCGCACGGAAACGCTTTGCCGGTTGCAAACGTGGCTTTCGGACGATGTCGAACATCGCCTGACTGCCGGCAAACTCGCGAAGATTTTTACCAAAGCGGAAGATGTGTTATTGACGGACGACCTGGACGTGGACGTGGAGCACGAGGTCGGCTACATCACGCAATTCCCCCTCGGCTCCGTCGAAGTGGCGAACAATCAGGTGATCTTTCACCTGACCGAGCGGCACACCGCCTGTCTGGCGATGGACAAATGTCTGCCACCCGCTGCCGCGCCATCGGAATTCAGCCCGCTAAAATTTAATTTCAAGGAAACACCGTCCGCTCGCCATCAAGTTCATGGCCGAAGTGGGTATTGATGTTTCCGGCCATCGCTCGAGGCACTTGAAAGAGTTTTGGGAGCAACCTGCTCGCATCGTCATCACCGTCTGTGGCAATGCCGACCAAGACTTCCCAATTTTTCCCGGCCAGTTGAACCCCATCATGGTCGTTTCTTGATCCGGCCAAGGCCGCCGGCAGCGAAGAGAACATTTTGAAATGTTTCCGCGACGTGCGCGATGAAATGCGCCGCGTGTTTGAAGCTTACGCCGACGGTTTGCGCGATGCGGCCGGATTGCGCTAAACAAACTTCATTCCGGCCTCAAGCGGAAAGCCCGCTAGAAACCGGTCTGCTGGCAAACGCTTGCCGCCTTCGCGCTGCAATTCCAAAATCCGCAGCGCGTTTTGTCCGCAGCCGACGATGATGCCCGTTTTATCTGCGGATAGAATCTCCCCTGCTCTGCCGGAGCGTTGGACGACTTCAGCTTTCCAAATTTTCAGCAACTGAGGGCGCGGCGGGACAATTATTGGCAAAGATTTTTGGGGATTGGTTGTTGCGTGAATTACCTGCGGTTCAGTTTCCCCAGCTAAAAAAGTAAAAGCCCCCGGCCACGGTGTAAAGGCGCGCAGCCGGTTCCAGATTTGAACCGCCGGCTGGCTCCAGTTAATCCGGCCATCTTCCTTTTTAATCTTCGCAGCAAAGGTGGAACCGGTGGCAGGCTGCGGCTGCGGTAAAATTTCCCCGGCGACGTAATCAGGAATCGTTTTAACAAGCAGTTCCGCGCCGAGGTGGGCGAGGCGGTCGTGCAAGATTTGCGAATCATCCGTGGGCAGAATCGGCGTGCGACGCGTGGAAAGAATCGGACCGGTGTCGAGGCCGGCGTCCATCTGCATGATGGTCACGCCGGTCTCCGGCTCACCATCGGCGATCGCCCATTGGATCGGAGCGGCACCGCGATATTTTGGCAGCAGCGACGTATGAACGTTCAGACAACCGTGCGGTGGCAAGTCCAGCATGGCCTGCGGCAGAATCTGTCCGTAGGCGACGACGAGCATGATGTCGGGCTTAAGTTCGCGAAGTTCGCCGATGAATTTTTCGTCGCGCGCCTTGAGCGGCTGAAGCACGGGCAGACCCAATTTCTCCGCGAGAATTTTTACGGGCGAGGGTGTGAGCTTGAGGTCGCGCCCTTTGGGCTTGTCCGGCTGCGTGACGACGGCAATGACAGAAAACCGTTCATCGCGCGCCAGCAGTTCCAGGCTGGCGCAGGAAAGGTCCGCCGTGCCCATGAAGATGATTCTCAATTGTGTCACGTGAACAGCCAACGGGAAATCGCGCCCCGGCGAAAGGAAAAAGTCACACGGTCATTTTTTGACGGCATAGTGCAGGATGTCGGAAAGCACCTTGGCCGGCGTCTGGTCGGCATTAATCTGATGCACCAGTTTCTTGCCGTAAAATTTGAGGACCGGCTTGGTTTCCTTTTCGTAGGTCTTGAGCCGTTCGCGGATGACTTCGAGGTTTGCGTCGTCCAGACGGTTTTCCTTCATGGCACGGAGTTGAATGCGGGAGACGAGACTTTCAAAATCCCGGCTGCAAAGATAAAAAACACCGATGACTTCCAGCACGTCGCGGAGGATTTCCGCCTGCGGCACATTGCGCGGAATACCATCGAGCACCAGTGTGTCACGTTCGGGATGCAAACGTCCGGACTTGGTGAGGTCGTTGATAAACTGCTGCCACAGTTCGACGGTCGGGGCGTCCGGAACCAACTGGCCGCGGCTGGAGTAATCGAGAAAGAGTTTTCCGAGCGGAGATTCGGGCCGCAGATTGCGAAAGACGTCCCCGCAACTGCAATGCAGGAACTGGGGGATGGCACCAAGAATTTTTCCCTGCGTCCCCTTGCCCGCACCCGGGGCGCCAAACAGCAGAATGCTGCGGTATTTCATTCCGCTTTGGGTTTGATCTGAATTTCCTGAATGTCGGCAAACAGAATCGTGACGGCCTGCCGGACTTCACCGAGGGCGACTTCCACCTGCATTTCGCTCGTGCCGATACTCACGATCCGCTCAATGACCGACTGGCTGCTGGTGGTTTTCACGAGGAGCGTGGTGTTGGCATCGGCAGGGCTGCGAACCTCACTCAAATACCCGGCGAATTTTGATTCGATAAACCGGCGGTTGAAAGTGAACTGGCCGCGTTTAAACACCTGTCCAGCGGCTTGTCCAGCACCCGGCCGTGATCCCGGAGTAACGGCGGTGATCTGAATTTCCTCCTGGGTCGGCGCCGGCTGTCCGGGCACGGCAAAACTCGCCGGGTCGGCTTCCACGAGGTCTTCAGCGGGGACGGCCTCCACCTGCATGGGCATGGAGAGAAATATGATCGGCCCGATAATCGGCAGCACCGCCGCCACGCCCATGACCAGTCCTTTGGGCCGGGCGCGGACAACGGCAATTTCATAACCCGCGTAAATGTTCGCTCCGTAGATCAACAGCAGCGCAAAAATGCCGACGGACGAGGAAAACAGCGCGCCGAAAAACGATTGTTTCGGCGGAACTTCCAGCCGCTCGACCGGTTTGATTTGAACCTCGGGCTTTTGAGGCCGCTCGGACAGGGGAATTTCAATGAACGGTTCGACGAGAGGGCTGATCTTGGGGTTGTTCGCAAGCTGCTTCAGGCCGTCCTGGGAAAACTTTGTCCAAGCAATGCGGTCGGAGTATTTATTATCAGACATCCGGAAAATGACGCCTGCGTCGTTAAACGAAATGATGTCACCCGTCAACGACGTGCCGTCGGCCAGCGGAATCGTATCCGCACGGGCGGCAATCAGCAGACCGCAAAGCCACAAACCAAGGATTGTCCGGAAGATTTTTTGCACGCCTTGTTCTAACAAACCGTGGCGCGCCGCGAAAGTAAATTAAGAGACCCGTGCCAGGAGCGACTTTTCTGAAATTCGCGTCGTGTCAATACGCCGCAGCTAATATGCCTCGATGCGGAAGTATTTCTGCGAGCCGTCGATGGGATTGGTGTAAGGATTCAACGCACCGGGCACATTCGTGAAAACACTCATCTGGGACGGGGATGCTTGGAGGAAAAAAGCAGTGTCATCCCAAGTCAAGATCACACTGCACCGCTCCTTTGAATGTTTAGGTCGGGTGGAGGCAGAGTTATTGCAAATACAGTTCCATTTCCGTGACTGCCGCCGATCTCCGTTGTTCCATAGAGCGTATTGTTGGCCAATAGACCTGGTTTGAATCAGGCAACTTCGTTCCAACATTAAAAACGCGTATATGCGGCTTCGAAAATCTCCTTTGACTCGCCGACTTGGCGCATTATAGCCTACACCCGTGACCAATGGTGGAAATGCTTTCAACCCAATTGATAATTCGTTTATGAAAAAAACAATCTCAGCCTGCACGGCGGTTTTTCCCGCTCTGGTAATGACAGTGATATCGCTGTTGCTGGCCGGCTGCCAGACAGATCAAAGCGGCAAGGCCAGTATGATTGGGCAACCGGTAGAACCGCCCCATTCCGAAGCTTTGATCTTGCGCGAAGGCGATGTGTTGAAAATCACCTTTCCAGGTTCTCCAAACCTGGACACCACCCAGCAAATCCGGCGTGACGGCAAAATAACGCTGCAATTGGCCGGAGAGTTGACGGCCACCGGCATGGCCCCGTCCGATCTGGAAAAGGAAATCGCCAAGGCTTATGGCACCCAACTGATCAGCAAAGAAGTCTCCGTGACCGTCATTTCCTCTTCCATTTCAGTTTTTGTGACCGGGGCGGTGCTTCACCCGCAAAAAGTCGTGGCCGATCACCCGATTTCAGCCCTTGAAGCCATCATGGAAGCCGGCGGGTTTGATTATGCGAAAGCCAATTTGAAAGACGTGCGTGTCATCCGTTATGAGGATGGCCACCAGCACACCTATTTTCTGAACCTGAAAAATGTGATGCAGGGGAAACAATCCGATCCGTTTTATCTCAAGCCCTTCGACATCATTTACGTCCCGGAACGGTTTTCCATGTTTTGAAACCATTCACACGAAACTGTGACAGCAGCGGTGCAATCCTATTTTTGAAGCAAAAGACGTTCAATCAGCGTGGATTGACCACCCTCTGGCATTTTATTCCCTGACAATTCCGAGCTTCTCCATCAGCTCGTAAAGGGTTGGACGGCTGATGCCCAAATCGTTGGCGGCGGAGGTAATTTTTCCGGAATTCTTCCGTAACGCCTGTTGCACCATTTCCCGCTCCACATTTTCCCGCGCATCTTTCAGAGTCGTGACGCCGCTTCCCGAATTGCCTTTCCCGGTCGCCAGCTCGAGGTCTTGGGCGGTCAGCCGTTTGCCTTCAGCCATGATCACCGCACGCTTCACACAATTCTCCAGCTCTCGGATGTTGCCCGGCCAGGCATGATGGTTCAAGGCCCGTAACGCTTCCGCATCAAACGTCAGTCCGGATTTGTTGATTTGAGCGGCAAATCGCTGGAGAAAAAATTGTGCCAGCAAACGGATGTCGTTTTCCCGCTCGCGCAACGGCGGCAGAACAATCTGAACAACCGAAAGACGATAATATAAATCTTCCCGAAAAGTTCCGCTGGTCATCCCCCTTTTCAGGTCGGCGTTGGTTGCGGCCACCACGCGCGCATCAATCTGAATCTCCTGCCGCCCGCCGACGCGCTCGATGCATTGTTCTTGAAGAAAGCGGAGCAGTTTGACCTGCAACGGCAGGGGAATTTCACCGATTTCGTCGAGGAAAAGCGTGCCACCGGTGGCAGTCTCAATGCGGCCTTTGCGCTGCGCATGAGCACCGGTAAACGAACCCTTTTCATGCCCGAATAGTTCGCTTTCCAGAAGCGTTTCCGGAATGGCGCTGCAGTTGATGGCCACAAACGGACCGTTTTTGCGCGGACTGCGCAGATGAATCGCCCGCGCGGCCATTTCTTTCCCAGTGCCGCTTTCTCCCAGAATCAGCACGGGCGCATCGGTCGTGGCCACCTTGCGGATGGATTCAAACACCGTCCGCACTGCGGGGCTGGTGCCGAGCATCCCTTCAAAGCCGTCACCCTGCACCAACTGCTGCATCTCGCGGAATTCTTTTTCGAGAGTGGCGATGTAAAAACAGCGCCTCAAAAGAAATTTCACCTCGTCCATTTCAACCGGCTTGGTCAAAAAATCGTAGGCCCCGGCTCCGACCGCGCGGAGGGCAATCTCTTTTTCGCCCTGGCCGGTGATGATGATAATTTTGGCGGACCGATCAAGCGCCAGCAGGTCGGACAACGTGGCAAGACCTTCTTCCGGATTGCCGGGATGCGGCGGCAATCCCAGGTCCAGCAACACCACGGCCGGTTGGGCGGATCGAAACGCCTCAATGGCCGACGGACGATCTTCCGCCTGCAACACTTCGTAATCCTTCGCGAGCGCCCACTTCATCTGCGTGCGGATTTCCTCGTCGTCGTCAACCATCAATAGTTTGGGATTCATTTCGATTATTTTGGGAGCGGCATAAGTATCCGGAAGGTGGTTCCCCTTCCCGGAGTGCTCTCAACCTCCACTCTGCCGCCATGCGCCTCAACGATCATTTTACTTTGAAACATCCCGATGCCAAGCCCGGTTTTTTTTGTCGTCTGAAACGGGCGGAACAGCGAACGGTTCAAAAATTCCACGCTCATGCCACAACCGTTGTCCGTAACCATCAGCACCACCCAGCCATTGGTCTGGCGCGTTTCGATGCGGATCCGCCCGTCTTTGCCAACCGCTTCTTTGGCGTTGAGGACCAGGTTGGTCACGACCTTGACCATTTGTTCCTGGTCGAGCAGGATTTCGGGCAGGGGACGCAGTTCTTTTTCCAAGTGGACGCCGGAGATATCCTCCCAGCCCGTGAGGGACTTTGCCACCACTTCATTCAGGTCGGAAGCAACCCCCTTGATCTGGAGTTCATGCCGGATCATTCCCAACCGCCCGATGAGACGGTTGATGTGCGCCACGGTCTTTGAGACACCCCGCAACGCATCCTCCCGAAACGCCGGGTCGTCGAAATGCACCGGCAGATTTTGCAGCATAAGGTTCAGCGTGGATGCCGTGTTTTTCAAGTCATGCACAAAAAAGGCCGACATCGTCTGGAACGCTTCAAGTTCCTTGGCCTGCAACAGTTTTCGGGACAGCTGGACCTTCAACAGATTGGCTGCGGTCTGATCGCCCACGCATTTGAGCAAATCAAAATCCTGCAGGGAGAACGGCGCGCCGCCGACACGGTCCCCCAGAATCAACAGGCCCACGACATCGCCATTGACGAGCAGCGGCACACAGACCCGATTGCCGCCTTTGCGAAATTCATCCGGATGACATTTCTGCAGTACCGCCGCCCAACCTTCCTTCGTGGCGTCAATGTCCACGGGTTCGGGATGGTTGCGCAGGGCATTGATCACTTCCAAAGCATCCGCATTTTCGGGGTTAAGCGCGCTGCCCCTGGCTTCGGATAAAAACGTTGACGCGGCGAACACCAATCTTTCCCTTTTTTCATCCACCAACCAGATGCTCACCGAAAGGACCTGGAATATATCCGTCACCAGTTTGACCGCCGCATTGGACAATTCCGCCTGGGTCACACAGGAAGCCGTGCCTTCCGTAAACCGCCGCCACACCGTGCGGTAATCATAGAGCGGCCTTTGAAAATGGCGGCTGACAAAACGGCTCGTGCGCAAGCGAACATGGTCGGACAATAGTAAAACCGCAAGCAGCACCAAGGCCACCAAAACGAGGAACGCCTTGAGGGTAAAACTCGCATCACCTCCCAAAAATGTGACCACCCGCGCGAACAACCCGACAATCAGCAAATAAATTCCCGCCAGCAAAACCGTGAACGAATTATGCAAGACCGCGTGGGACGGATAGACATCCACGTCAAAATGCCCGGCGCGGAATAGTGACCGCACGATCAACAGGCAGGCCACCAACAGAACGCCTGAACTGACTGTCTGCAAAGAAAGATCCACTGCGTGAAACAACAGGATCTGGCTGCCGATATAGATCCGCACCACAAACAAGACCCCCAATCCCAGGATCATGAATTTGATCCGCCACCGCATAATGCCGACCGCCGCGCGATAGGTGCGTTCCAAATTCATCAAAACAAGCACAGCGCCAATCAAAAAGAAGATGTTAAGAAAAATCCCCGGGGTTCCCAAGCTGAACGCCCAATGGCCACCTTGTTCTGTCAGCCCCACTGAAACGATCAGCGCATTGCGAAACCAAATAATCAGAACTATCGGAACCAGGAACGCCACACCCAACAGCACTCTCCGGCGGGCGATTAATTCCCGATGGTTCCCATAGCCGTAACTCAAGCTGAAGAACAGCCAGACGCCAGGCAGGAAAGCCATTGCCAACATCCTCCAGTTTTGCCAATACACCATCTCTTCGGGCAGGGTCGCCGTTGCCGTCAGACCGTTGAACACGCATTCCGCCGCCAGCACTGCCAGTCCCAGCACAAAAGACAGATGGGCAATGGAACGCCGTTCATACCAGGCGAACAACAGTGCCAACGCCCCGCTGACGGAAGCAGCGCTAAAGGCAAGGATGATTGCGCTATTCATTTAATTTCAAGCCCGGTCGCATTCCGAAAGCATTGCGATGTTTATCCGCATATTAGAACACGTCCGAAGAATCCTAAATACCGGCTTGAAATGCAGCAAAGAAATCTTGTGGCTGGACAAAAAGAGAGGGCAGGGATTTCTCCCTGCCCTCAAACCAAAGAGACCGAAGCTTCGGACTAAGACTTAAGCCAACACTTGCTTTCTGACCAAGAAGAGGCCAGTCAACGCCGCGCCGAGCAACGGCATGCAGACACGGTTGCCGCCCTTGCGAAATTCATCGGGATGACAACTCCGCAACACAACCGCCCACTTTTCGGTTGAAGCGTCAATGTCCGCTGGTTCCGGGTGGTTACGCAGGGCATTGATCACTTCCAATGCCTCCGCAGTTGCAGGATTCAGCGTATTGCCCCTAATCTCGGATAGTAAAGTGGATGCGGCAAACAGCAGCTTTTCTTTTTTTCATCCACCAACCAGATGCTCACCGAAAGGACCTGGAATATATCCGTCACCAGTTTGACCACCGCATTGGACAATTCCGCCTGGGTCACACAGGAAGCCGTGCCTTCCGTGAACCGCCGCCACACCGTGCGGTAATCATAGAGCGGCCTTTGAAAATGGCGGCTGACAAAATATTCTTGGTGTGCAACTTCACGTGGTCGGACAGCAGCAGCAGCATCGTCAACACCACCAACGCCACCAGAATGACAAAGGTTTTGAGCGTGAAGGCGGCGTCCCCCCGCCAATCCAAGCGACAAATTTTGCGAACACTCCCACGATCACCAGGTAAATCCCCGCCGGCAGGACCGTCAGCGAATTGTGCAGCACCGCGTGGGAAGGATAAACAGGCATCTCAAAATGGCCGACACGCAATAGTGAGCGCACAATCAGCAGGCAACCGACCAGTAGCGCCACCGAATCGACGATCTGCAGCGACAGATTGACTGCGTGCAAAAGGAGCGCCTGGCTGCTGGTATAGGTCCGGGCGGCAAAGATCACGACCAACCCAACGACCATGAACTTGATCCGCCACCGAATCGTCCCGACGGCGGCCCGATAAGTGCGCTTGAGATTCATGAGCACCAGCACCGTGCCAATCAGGAAAAACAAATTCAACAGAAACCCGGCGGCTCCCAAGCTCAGCATCCCGGAATCTCCGGGCTTTGCGGGCGGCTGGAAAACAAACCATTCGTTGCGAAAAACGAAGGCCAGACTCACCGCGGCCAGCAAGGCAATCCCTAATGGCCAACGCCAGCGGTGGAGAAATTCAGTGTAATTTCCCCGCGCGAAACTCAAACTGAAGAAGAGCCAGATACTCGGAAGAAAAGACATCGTGACCAGTCGCCAATTCTGCCAAGACACCATCCCGGCCAGCTCATCGGTCTTGCGGTCATCACATTCATCGTCATTGCATCCACGGACAAACTCAAAAAGACGCTTTCGGAGGCCAAAACCAGCATGCCAACCACGAAGGCCCAATGAGCCACCGAACCTCGTTCGAACCAAGCGACAGCCACGACCAAAATGCCGGCGAAAAGGGCACTGACGATCCCAAGAATGATGACATCGCTTCATACGCCCAACTCGATTTTGGACGTGACTCTACACATTCACAAGCCTGCAGAAGGTCTTGTTCCAGCCATGGAACTCCAGGCGAAAAGCTCAAGTGTGTCTCAAAAGCGACACGGTCGATCACTTATATGCAGGATTTGGCCAAGGCCCTGCTACAAGCCGCTTACTGTTTAAGATTAATCGGAAAGAGCCGGATTTCCACCCTTGGTGTCTGGAAAATAAGGCGGACTGTCCACGTTTGAGACGTTGTAAGCCTCGGCAAATCATTTGCCCATGCGCCACGGGACCGTGGTGCCGGGATGTATCGACAAAGTTAAAGCGCTATCATATTTATATGTGCCTAAATTCGGAAACGATGGCATTGCCTGCCAAACCAGCCTAAACCAACAAATAAAATCATGAAATTCATTGAAGCAGCATTACTGGCAACGGTAGTTCTAGCAGCGTGCCTGGTTACGTCTGACGCGTATGGGGATGTCGTCACCTATTCCACGGTTTTTGAATTCGGCGGCACAAACGGCGCCTATCCAAATGCGGGACTGGTTCAAGACAGCAATGGCAATTTCTACGGCACGACCTTTCTGGGCGGCACAAACGGCAACAATGGCACAGTATTTCGGGTCACAACCAACGGAACGTTCACCAGTTTGGTTTCGCTCAACTTTACCAATGGCAGCGGTGTGGCCGCGGGCTTGATTCAAGGCAGTGACGGCTGTTTCTATAGCACGGCCTATCAGGGCGGCATTTCAAATTACGGCACAATTTTTAAGGTGACAGCTGACGGCGCGATTACCAACTTATTTGCCTTCCCTTCGAAAACGAACGCCTATCCCAAGGCTGGTTTGATGCAGGCCAGCAATGGCATTTTTTATGGCACAACCTTTATCGGTGGCACCAATGGCGGCAACGGAACCGTCTTTCAGATAACATCCAACGGCGCATTCAGGACTATTCTTTCGTTCAACAACACCAATGGCGCCTTTCCCCTCTGCGGATTGATCCAAGCGAGTGATGGCAATATCTATGGCACGACGTCCGGCGGCCTTACCAACGTCAGTTTCTACGGCACGGTGTTCAAGCTGACAACCAACGGCATACTCACCACTTTGGTCTCATTCGACGGCACCAATGGCGCATATCCTTACGCAGGATTGATTCAGGCGCAAGACGGCACATTGTATGGCACGACCCGGAACGGCGGCACGAACGGTGATTATGGAACGGTGTTTAAACTGACGACCAATGGCAATTTCTCCACGCTGATTTCATTCGGCAACACCAACGGAGCCAACCCAGCAGCCGCACTGGTGCAAGGCGGCGACGGTGATTTCTATGGCACAACCGAGTATGGCGGCACCAACGGACCAGGTTTTGGGACGATATTCAAACTGTCCACCAACGGCGTGCTCACAACGTTATTCTCGTTCAACAACAGCAACGGCGCTTTTCCCATTGCCGCACTGGTGCAAGGCAGCGACGGTGATTTCTATGGCACCACCTCCGCCGGCGGAACGAGTGGCAGCAACAACGGGTTCATTTTTCGCCTGGCCATCACAGCCATATCGCCGCCGGTGATCCAAACAGTGGACGAGAACGCCGGTGTGCTCAGCTTCACTTGGAGCGCGGTGTCCAATCTGATGTATCAACCGCAGTATTCCACCAACTTGGCTTCATCGGGCTGGTTCAATCTGGGCAGCGTCCTGACCGCAAGCAACAGTTCCCTTACCGCCTCCGATCCAGCGACCAACTTGCACCGGTTCTATCGCGTCCTGTTACTGCCGTGAGTTCATTCTATTGATGGAACGGTCGTTTTTGAGATAATTGGTCGTCTTGAAAGACTCTTATAGGAACGGCATGGGCGACCGCGCCCACAATTACCACCACCCGCCTTGCGGTGGTGCGGTGCAGCTTCACTCCATTCTGATACCGACCGGCGAATGATTTTGTGCGTCAACTTGGTTTCGGTCGGATGCGTGATGTTCTTCTCTTGCGCGGTCATGTCCACCACCATCTCCTTTTCTTGAGCGCCGGACATGCAACTTTGCAGTGACCTGCAGAATGCGTCTCGCGTCTCGCAACTGTTTCACCAATGCGTTGGCGGAGATAAAACAATTCTCCCGGATCGAGCAATAATCAAACTCGCTCATCCCGCAGGACTGAAAATTAGCCATCCGCATATCACAGAAAAAAATTGAGGGCGGGGTTTTCACCCTGCCCTCAACTGAAACCGTGATAGTTACTGTCAGGAAACCAATTTACGACGGATCAAACTCAGGCCGGAAAGAGCCGCGCCCAGCAGAAGCACCGTAGTGCCACCATCCGGAACAGAGCCACTGGCAGCCGAGAAGGAGAACGTGGCCGGGGTTCCGGCCGAAGGATCCTGGGTTGAAA
>DATLVR010000074.1:0-81655 GCA_035577265.1 Verrucomicrobiia bacterium
CCTGGCCTGCGCCGCCGGCGACGAGGATTCCTTGTGCAGAATCACCAGCGCGCGGCTCAACGGCACGCCCGCCGCGAGCAGGCTGGAAAGCAGCCGCGTGAAATTTTCCAGTTCCTTCGCCGAAATTTTTTGCGACTGAAAGCTGAAGGACATCTTGCCCGGACCTTCCAGTCCGGCGGGCTTGCCCGCACCGTTTTTTGAAGCTGCGCCGTTTTTTGAGCCAGTTCTTTCCGTGAGGTTCACCGGGCGCAGTCCGAGCGCTTCCATCTGCCGCAGCGCGTCGGGACGTCCGGGAGCGTCCAGCTGCCCCACGGCAATTTTGCCGTCGGACTGCAAGGCTTTGTAGGAAAACGTGGGCATTGGTTCAGGACAACATTGAACATTGAACATTCAACTCCGAACACTGAAGGAACGACTCTGTGTAATCACTGGGCGTTGGGCGTTGAATGTTCAATGTTGAATGTTTCTTCATTTCACCTCGCCACCGCGATGCTGGCGGTGGATTCCTCGGTTTCATTTTTCGTCGCGCTCTCGACTTTTTTCGCCGTCGTCACGCTCAAAACTTCCTCGACGGTCGTGAGGCCGGCGGCGACCAGACGCCAGCCATCCTCGGCGAGCGCGCGCATTCCCGACTTGCGCGCGGCGGCGCGCACCTGATCGGTCGAGGCCCTTTTCAAAATCAACTGGCGGATTTCCTCATCGCTGTCCATCCACTCAAAGATCGCCTGCCGGCCGAAAAACCCCTTGTGGCGGCATTCACGGCAGCCGACAGATTTGTAAATCGTTTCATCCTTGGCGATGCCGAGCTTCGCTTTGAACGCCTGCGCCGTGGGCGAAGTGTCCGGCTGCTTGCAATGGGTGCAAAGCATGCGCACCAGGCGCTGCGCGAGCACGGATTCGAGCGACGACGCGACGAGATATGGCTCGACGCCCATGTCCACAAGCCGCGTCACCGCCCCGGGCGCGTCGTTTGTGTGCAGCGTGGAGAAAACCAGATGGCCGGTGAGCGACGCCTGCACTGCGATCTGCGCGGTCTCGGCGTCGCGAATTTCGCCGATGAGAATCACGTCCGGGTCGTGGCGCAAAATCGAGCGCAGCCCGCGCGCAAACGTGAGGCCGGACTTTTCGTTGACCTGAATCTGATTGACGCCTTTGAGCTGATATTCGACCGGGTCTTCAATCGTGATGATTTTGCGAACAGCATCGTTGATCTCGTTCAGCGCGGTATAAAGCGTCGAGGTTTTGCCGGAACCGGTCGGGCCGGTGACCAGAATGATTCCATGCGGCAGTTGCAGCACGCGGCGGAAACAATCCGACTCGCGCTTGTCCATGCCGATGTCGCCAAGGCCGCGCAGCTTGGAATTTTGGCGGAGCAAACGCATCACGATCGCCTCGCCGTGCAGCATCGGAATCACCGAGACGCGGATGTCCACTTCGGCGTCATCGAGCCGGATCTTGATGCGGCCGTCCTGCGGCAGACGTTTTTCGGCGATGTTGAGATGGCTCAAGATCTTGACGCGCGAAACGATGGCCGGCTGAAAACGTTTCAATTGCGCGGGCACGGAGACTTCCTGCAATTCGCCGTCAATACGATAGCGAATGCGAAATTCATCCTCGAATGGTTCAAGATGAATGTCCGACGCGCGCAATTCAATCGCGTCCTTGAAAACCTGGTTGACGAAACGGATGATGGACGCCTCGTCCTCTTCGCCTTCGTTGAGATTATTGCCCTCGGCGTTTTCGTCGAGGACTTGCAGGCCTTTTTCCTCGTCGAGCGTGCCGATGGTGTCCGCGCCGACGCCGAGACGTTTTTTGATTTCGCGCTGGATGACTTCGCTGGTGGCGAGGATCGGTTTGAGGTTCAGGCCGGTCATCGTTTTCAGCGCATCCAGCCCTTGGGTCGCGAAGAGCCGGCTGGTGGCGACTTCCACCATGCCATTGACGCGCTGGAGCGGCAGGAGTTCTTCCTTCAGCAAAATGCGCGCGGGAAATAGGGAGAGAAGCTGACGGTCTGGTTCCAGGTCGTCCAGAGTCGTGAACGTCAGACCGTATTCCTGCGCCAGCCAGCGGAGCACTTCCTCCTCGGTTTGCACCGGGGGCTGCGCGACGGCCAGCGCCTTGGCGTCGAGCGCAGACAGTTGTTTGGCAACCACCATGCGCTCAAGCAGCGGCTTGGAATCCTGGACACCGGTTTTGTTCATGGAAACGTCAGCTTCCCGTTTGCGAATTTGTTTATTCCAGCAATCCCAGCAAGGTCGCCGACGCCTCCTGCTTGACCGTCAGAACTTTTCGAAGGTCGCCTTGGGCCGCAACCAGCTTGGCTTGCCTGGCCTTCTGCGAGGCCCGATATTTCGCCAGCAAATCCTTGATCTGGGCCTTGGGCGCGTTGTCGTCAATGGCCTTTTGGAGCGCCTCAGCCTCCGGACTGGGCGTGCCGCCAAAACCGCCGCGACCGCCGCCCGATTGTGCGCCGGCTTGACCACCATTATTGCCGCCGCGATTGCGACCGCCGAACATCCGCCCCATGCCGGCACCGGCGGCATCACGACGAGCGTCCATCACTTTTTGAACGAGCGGTTGGATCGCGCTCCAGTCGGTTTCATTGGTCAAGCCGAGTTCGGTCTGGACCCGTTCCAACATGCGCTGCTGCATCTGGGCTGGGTCAAAATTGCCGCGGCCCTGACGCCCACCACCGCCACCGTTTCCACCGTTACCGCCAGTGTCATTTTGCGCCTGAACATTGCCGGCAGCTAAAAACAAGGCCGCAGTAATGCCGCACACTGCCAATAGTTGATTTATTTTCATCACGTTTTCCTCTGGTTTACTGGTTGTTAATTTTGTTGCGTTGGCAGACGACACCGCATGCGCCTGACAATTGGAAATCATCGCAATGCAATTAACATACCAAGGCAAATAACGCGGTTTATTTAGGGAATGGAGAGCGGACTGCGCAATTGCTGCTCAATGCTTATGATGCACCGCGCAGTTTTTGCGCACGGCAAGGCGCATCTTTCTATTATGTTTGTGACGACTTTCCATTACCTCGTCGCAACCACCTGAAGGAGGATGAATAAATCTTCCACAAACGACCGGCGACCGTTTGAATTTGCCGTTTTCGCCTTTTGCCGATTAACTGACGCCCGAAATGAAAACCTTGTAGCCAGCCTGGTTCGCCGCCGCCATCGTTTTTCTGTGCGCACAACTCTTAAGCTACGCGCAATCGTCGGTCACCAATTTATGGACGCTGCAGGTCTCGCGTTACGGCGGCGATTCCTCCCCGGCCATCGCGGCGGATGGCACCATCTACACGGGTGACGGCTGGGTTTTGTGTGCGTTTACCGGACCCAACCTTGCGCCGCTGGCGAAAAGTTCCTGGCCGATGTTCCGCGCCAATCCGCGTCACACCGGACGGGTCCAGCAATGAGTTGAACAGGAGGAAGCGGATAGAACGGAGAAGGCGCCTTGATTCCAAAAACTGAATCCGAATTTTAATCCTCTGTTGACTCCGTTTCCTCCTGTTAAAGCCTTTCGCGCCCGCCGAAACCGGCTTCGAGGTCGTGCCAGAATTCCACCGCCTCTTCGTCCGATTCCCAGCAGAGAAAAACTTCCTTGCCGCCGATGAGGGCGGGGAAATCCAGCAGACCGCGCTCCAGATCCTTGATGAAAATTTCGCGACGTTGAAATTCGGCCAGCGTTTCCTGCATGTCCGCGAGGGCGCGGATCCAGTTGTTGACCGTCTCGCCGCCGATGTCATGCCCCTGCTCCGTCAGACCGCTCAGCCGCTTTTCGTAGCGTTGCAGATCTTCACGCAGCCGGTTGAGCCGTTCCAGCCACTGGCGGATCTGGGGCAGCAGCGCGTTGGCTTCCTCGCGGGTGTAATGTTTTTCAAATTGAGGCTTCATCGGCGAAAATTACCCGGACAGAAAAAGGCCATTCGCGGACGGCTTGCGACCGCCCGCGAATGGATGAATGGACACGCAAGGCGGAACTTACTTCTGCCAGGTGCGCTTCTTGTGACGATTCAAGCGCAGCTTCTTGCGACGTTTGTGCTTGTTGATTTTTGCCTTGCGGCGTTTTTTGATTGAACCCATATAGGATTGCGAATGGAATAACTGAAAATTGACGCAATAACAATCAAATTCTCTGCCCACCACAACCGGGCGATGCGATCTCGACGGTCAGAAAAATAAAAAAGCCCGTCGCTCTCGCATGGCCAAGGCATCGGCGGAAGGGATGTTGATCGTTAGTAAACCACCTTGTTCAGCGGATATTCGATGATGCCTTCCGCACCCGCAGCTTTAAGTTTTGGGATCATCTCCCGCACGATGTGCTCGTCAATGATCGTCTCCACGGCCACCCAGCCGGTGAGACTCAGATTCGAAATGGTCGGATTGCGCAGCGCCGGCAGGCTCTTCAACAGCGCGGCGAGATTCTTTTCGGCAATGTTCATCTTCAGGCCGACTTTCGCCTCCGCTTCCAGCGCGCCTTTGAGCAGCAGCGCCAGCGTCTCGATCTTCTGCCGCTTCCACGGATTTTTCCACGCCGCTTGATTCGCGATCAGGCGAGGCGTCGAGGTGAGCAACGTGTCCACGATGCGGAGCTTGTTCGCCCGCAGCGAAGAGCCGGTCTCGGTCAGCTCGACGATGGCGTCCACCAGCTCGTGCGCTTTCATCTCCGTGGCGCCCCAGGAAAATTCCACCTCCGCCTTCACGCCGTGCTTGCGCAGATATTTCTTGGTGAGATTGACGACTTCCGTCGCGATGCGTTTGCCCTGCAAATCCTTCACCGATTTGATCTTTGAATCTTCCGGCACGCACAACACCCAGCGCGCGGGCTGCCGCGTGGCCTTGCTGAAAAGAAATTCGCCGACCTCGTGAACGCTGGAACCGTTCTCGATCACCCAATCATGACCGGTGATGCCGCAGTCCAGAAAGCCGTGTTCGACGTAGCGGCTGATCTCCTGCGCCCGGATGAGCCGGACGTCGAGTTCCTCGTCATCCACATACGGCACGTAAGAACGGCTGCTGACGGAAATGTTATAGCCCGCCTTCGCCATCTTCTGGATGGTGGCCTCCTGCAAGCTGCCTTTGGGCAGGCCAAATCGTAGTTTTTTGCTCATTTTTACTGGCAATGATTTTTCACGCGGAGACCCGAACCCCGGTTCGACGAATTGTTCACGCGCGTGGCTGGTTTATTTGCCAAGTTTGGCGCGGCAAAGCGAACCTATTTTTGGGATTTTTGATGCAATCCTTGCGAAAACCAGGCGTTACGTGGCGCTGATAATCCCCCACTCCCCGTCAGTTTTTCGCAGCGTAAACGTGTAGAATCCCGAGACCGCCCCACCCGCATACCATCGGCCGATCGCCAGAACGGTGCCGTCCGCGGGCTCCAGTGCGTCCACGCTGAAAATCATCGCCGGCTTGCCGGTCTGCCGGTCCAGCGGCGTCTGGTTCGGACGCAAATTCGCCTGGTCGCTGGGTTTGATCGGCGGAACATGGTTCGGAAATTGTTTGATCAGTGCCGCCACCTCCTCGTCGTCGCCCTGCACAAAAACTGCCGAATATTCGCCATCCTCGAGGAAATGCCGGTTCAACAAATAACCGTAAATGGCGACCTGAATCTTGAACTGATCCTCCCTGGCCAGCTTCGGAGTGGCGGCGGGAACTTGCATCACGGCCAGAGCACCGGCCGGTTTAAGCTGTGCGTCGCTGATGAACTCAATGCGATCGCTGCCCGTGGAACAGCCCGCCGCCAGCAATGCGGGCAGAAGCCCGAAAATATATTGCAAATGTCTTTTCATAATTCTTAACCACGGATTAACACAGATGGACACGGATAAAAACAATTCTCGCACTTCGCATACCTGCATCCGTGTTTATCCGTGTCCATCTGTGGTTCAATTCTTCTTCCAAACTACCCGACGTCCCACGACCGAAATCTCCCCGCGCGCAATCGCCGCCACGCATTTCGGATACAGTTCATGTTCGGCGGCGTGGATTCGCGCGTGCAGACTTTCCACCGTATCGGTGTCCAGCACCGGCACGGTTTGCTGGCCGATGATCGCCCCGGAATCCACTCCCGCATCCACGAAATGCACCGTGCAGCCCGCCACCTTCACGCCGTGATCCAACGCCTGCTTCCAGGCTTCCAGGCCGGGAAACGACGGCAGCAACGAGGGATGCACATTCACAATCCGCCCTTCAAACGCGCGCAAAAATTCCCCCTTCAGCACGCGCATGAAACCCGCGAGCACGATCAGATCCACCTGCGCCGCGCGCAACGTTTCGACGAACGCGTGTTCCGCGTCTTCCTCCAGCTTCGTGCGGAATTTGCCCGGCGGGATGAACCGCGCCGCGATGTTTCGCTCCCGTGCGTGCGCCAGAATCCCCGCGGTCTCGACATCGCTCAGCACCACGGCGACCTCCGCCGGAAGCGTTCCCGACGCGATGGCATCGGCCAGCGCGACAAAGTTCGAGCCCTTGCCGGAGCCGAGAACGCCGAGACGAAATGTTTTGCTCACGGCGGTTTGAATAACAGAGCGGACGCGACTATTCAAATCCATTGTAGCTGCGCGGCGTTTGGCGGAGTCTGGTCGCGGGTGTCTTTTGCCCCAAACCAACCTATGAATTATCAGAGCTCGGAAACCATCGACCGTGACGGCATCGGCGGCTACTGGATGGAACACAATCTCCCGTTTGACGCGTCGCTGATGAAAGCCGGCATGAATATGCTGACGTTGACCCTTCCTGCCGGCAGCCTGACGAGCGGAATCCTCTACGATTATCTGCGGCTGGATCTGAATGAGACCGCAACGTTGCCAAAACCCTGAAACTTTTAACAGGAGGACGCGGAGCAAACAGAGGAAAAACTCCGTTGCCTCTGTTTGCTCCTGTTTAATCACTGCATCGGGTCTGAGATCAGTCCCATGAACAAAATGGATTGCGTCCGTTCGTCGGCAATCACAAAAAAGAACGGGCGATCAACAACCATTTTAAAAGGTTTTGGCGGGTCCATCGGTGCCATACTTGCAGTGATTGCCACTGTTGTGACTGCCGCTGCTTCTGTTCCTTCTTCACTCACTTCAACAAAACTTTTTTGTTTCACTTCGCTTACAAAAAGCGGCTCACCGGCCATCGCTGAAAAATCTGCGAGATGGAAATCGAACGCGAGCTTTACTCCCAAGCTTGCCAGCGGCTTGTTAAGCTTCGCATCGTAAGAAAGTTTAAATTTTGGGAACGTGAGCGTTCCCGTGCGTTTGGCAAACTCAGGCAAAATGTTGTTGCGCCAGTTCTTGCCATCAAAGTCAGCGAGCAGTTTTTGCGGACTGGAATTTGTCGCGGGTAAAAATAAATACATTTGCAAGCGATGGCCGGCATATGGCAATTGCACCGCTTGAAAGCCTTCAACTTCCTGATAATTAAACTTATTCCCTTGCCACATCATCGGTGTTTGCTCCGTTTTGCCACTGGCCAAATGAAACGTCCGCGGCCTGGTTTCACTTTTGTCAAACGGCTCCGCCCAATTACCTTTGAAATAAATCGCGTTCGCAAGAATCAAGCGCGTCTCGGGATCAAAGGGAAACCCAACAAGATTCGGAATTCTTCCATTGGTTTTTTTGTTCGCCCAATGGTTGATGATGTCCGCTGACTCTGGGCTGCTAAAATCCACCCCGGCCAGTTCCGCCTGAAAAAAAGTTTTATTGTCGGCAACAAAACCTGGCTCCAAATGAAATCCTTTTTGATGCCAAAGTCCATCGGCGAGAACTAAAGTGACATTGGTTTGTGAATTCAACGACTGGTTCAAAACCTTGCAGGCGGCATTTAGTTCCGACGATTTCAAGCCATCCGTTCTCAACACGCGCTGCATTTCCGCTTTCGTTTCGCCCGCCGCGCCGTTACCGACCATTTGCAATGCAGTCGAAACACTGAACGGCGAGATGAAAATGTTTCCGCGCGGCTGTTCTTTCGCAATCTGTTTGAGCAAATCGAAAGCGAAGCCATTGTTCGCAGCGACCAGCTTTTCTGAATCCTGCGCCGAAACTAAGGATCCTGATAATCCAACAAGGCCAGACAGAACGCAGGACAAAATTTTCCGGGTGGATATTTTTGAAGATTTCATGGTGATTCCGTTGGAAGCTGAAACCTTTTCTCCCAAGCCGTCAACTTTTTAAATGACACTTCGCTCCGCTGCGTGAACGAGGAACTCGACTTTGCATTCGATGCGTCGCTGACTGCGACTGGAACTGGACGAGAATGCGACGCCGCCAAAACCCTAAAAACCATTAACAGGAGAGCACGGAGCAAACGGAGTAAAAACTCTGTTGTCTCTGTTTGCTCCTGTTAAAAAGGTCTGGCTACTTCTTGAATTTGTAGAGCAGCGGATTGGCTGGCGCGGTAATGGTGCCGACGATGTCATGGCGGACACCGTTCGTAAAACCAGTGCTGTAGTCGCCTTCACCCACAAGATTATTACCGGTCGAAGTGAAATCGCCGAAGAGATCGGGGCCAAGGCCATCTGTGCCTGCATTTCCATTTGCTCCAGCCGTGTTATTGCCGGTGCCACGAGGCCAACCACCACCACCAGCAGGAAAACCAGCACCGCCGTTGCCGCCAATTCCAAATTCATTCAACCCAATCAAACAATTAAATGACGTAACACTTGAGCCATCTGCGTTAAAAATTCCGCCGCCGCAACCTCCGGCACCGCCGTTGCCGCCGTCGCCTCCTACGTCCACGCTTACTACTCCGTAACTATCAGAACCAGCACCGCCGTTGCCGCAGGAGTTGCCACCAATGAGGCAGCGTTTCAATGTCAAGCTGCCTGCATTGTAAATACCGCCGCCACTTCCACCTGCGCCACCGTCATGACCAAACGCGCCACCGATCATGCCAACGCCTCCATTGCCAGCGAAATTATCCACGACATCACAATTATTCAGAATCATTGTCCCAACATTATAAATGCCACCACCATTGCCACCAGCACTGCCAGGATTCACCCACAAAAATGTAGCGCCAGCACCGCTGAAATTATTGCTGATGACGCAATTATCTGCCGTCAGAATGCCGGCATTGTAAATACCGCCACCACTTCCACCTGTGCCGACGAGACCAAATTGGGAGGAACAAGAATTATTGGCAACGACTGAATTGTGCATGGTCAGGTTGCCAGAATTATAGATGCCAGCTCCGTTTGCAGCTCTGTTTCCTTGAATGTCGCAATTGACGAGTTTCAGCGTGCCTTCATTCAAAATTGCTCCACTCGATACACCACTATAGTAGAAGCCACCTCCGCCCACGAGGGTGAGATTCTTGAGCATTGGGGCGGGGACGAGTGGGGGGAGTGGAACCAACGTGTCACCGCCGCCCACGAGGGTGAGATTCTTGAGCGTTAGTTGTGCGCCGGGCAAAACATGGAAAATGTGCGTCAAGCCTGCCGCGCTAATCGTCACGCGAGAACGACCTTGTCCGACAATCGTTAAATTCCCTACGGCAATTGCCAGTTCGTCGCCTAAAAACGATTGAGCCGTGACTTGATAACTGTCGCGCACGAGAATGATGGTGTCGCTCTTGGCGCGATTGCTGGCGGCAGCGGCAATCGCACCTCGCAAGGTATGGACATCGTCGATGCCGTCTGCTGAAGTCTTGCAAAAGTAGATGGCCGCGTGGGTGTCCAGTTGTAATCCCAGAATGAATCCGAAGATCAACACACCTTTGACGAAAGAAGCTTTTTTATTCATGAACGCTGCCCTGTTAGTAGCCGTATTTTATGACGGTAACAAGGAGAAACGGTTTTCTGTCAACGGGCTGCAAGATTTTTTTTAATGACACTTTGCCTCACCACGTAAAGACCACGCGCTGCACAAACGCATGACCGTCACACTTTTCATCCCTTGCTTTGTGGATGCAAGGTCGCCGCACGCGGACATCAGAGTTGCAACCAAGTCCGCAACCGCTGATTCAATGATTGGCTGTCAGCCGCAGATAATTTTCCGACGACTTTCACGACGAGCCCGGCTTCGACGGTCGCCAGTTGCGCTTTCACGCCGCAGAGAACATTCAGTCCCGCCGCACGCCATTCGGCGAGCGGAAAATCCGTGTTGAACAGCACCGATGAAATGGGAACGAGAAAAAGATCGGCACCGTTCTGGCCGATGACGATGGCGGGACGGACTTTTCGGCTGGTCAGATCCGTGAAGGGAATCGGCCGGAGCACCCCGTCATTTCCCGAGCAGTTCATTGAAAACGTCGTCGTCCGTGTTACCCCAGGTTTTCAGCGGGGATTCCTCGGAAAGTTTCATCCACGATTCGCATTCTGTCTCGCTGGATTCGATGGTGACGCGCACAAGGGATTTTTCCGGCAATGACAACGGGCGCGGCAGCAGAAGTTTGCCGTGCTCGTAAATGGCATCAACGGTCGTCGTCATGCGGTGAAGCTATCGTGGAATCGTTTGGTTTGCAAGCGGCGCTGCCGGCCAATGTAAAACGTCGTCAGCAATTAAGATTTTTTTAATGACACTTCGCTTCGCCGCATAAACAATGTGCGCAATCGAATGACGGTCACGCTTTTCATCCCCTGCTTTGTGGACGCGCTGTTTCCGCGTGCGGGCATCAGCATGGTGCAGATCCTCGAACGTCTCGGCCACACGATCGTCTGCCCGGCGGAAATCACCTGCTGCGGCCAGCCGCCGTTCAACTCCGGCTATTGGGATGAAGCCCGCCCGGTGGCGGCAAAAGTTTTGGAGCAATTGAAGGACGCCGAGGCCGTCGTCATCGGCTCCGGTTCCTGTGGTGCGATGGTCAAAAAGTTTTATCCCGAACTGTTCGCCGGCAAGCCGCAGGAAGCACTCGCCAAACAAATCGCTGCGCGCACCTGGGAATTTTCCGATTTCCTGGTTACCAAACTCGGCGTGACGGATCTCGGCGCAAAATTCCCGCACCAGGTCACGTTCCATGATGGCTGCCACGGCCTGCGCGAACTCGGCTTGAAGCAGCCGCCGCGCACATTGATGAGCCACGTCCAAGGCTTGCAGCTCATTGAAATGGCCGAAGCCGAGACCTGCTGCGGCTTTGGCGGCACGTTTGCCGCGAAGTTTCCCATGATCTCCACCGCGATGGGCGATGTGAAATGCGCGTCTGCCGCCGAGACCGGCGCGGAATACATCGTCTCCAATGATTCAAGCTGCCTGATGCACCTGCAAGGATTGCTGTCGCGCCAGGGCAAAAAGATGAAGACCATCCACCTCGCGGAAGTCTTGAATCAAAAATAATTTCGACCACGGATGAACACGGATAACCACGGATGGGGAAAAACGCAGAGGCGCAGAGAACGCAAAGAGTCGCAAAGACTTTTTAGCTCTGCGTTTCTCCGCGTCCTCTGCGCCGCTGCGTTAAGTCTTTTTATCCGTGTCCATCCGCGTCCATCCGTGGTTAAAACTTTTCCGGCATGACCACCTTTGCCACAAAATTTCTCAAGCAGGCCCGCGTGATGACGGCGGACTTGCGCCATCGCAAGATCATCCGCACGGCGCTGACCAATTACGAGATCGTCCGCGATAAACGGAAGGCGGCGTTCCAAAGCTGGGAATCGGCGCGCCAGGCGGCGGCGGAAACCAAGTGGGAAGCCGTCAATTACCTGGACCAGCATCTCGAATCGTTCGTCGCCAAAATCGAGGCGCGCGGGACGAAGGTTCATTGGGCCAGCACCGGGGCGCAGGCGCGCGAAATCATTTTAAAAATCATTCGCGAGAAGAACGCACAGGTCATCATCAAATCCAAGGCGATGACTTCGGAGGAAATCCACCTGAACGACGCACTCAACCATGCCGGCCTCGAAGTGGTGGAGAGTGATCTTGGCGAATTCATCGTGCAGCTCCGGCATGAGACGCCGTATCACATCGTGTTTCCCTCGATGCACCTGACGCGCGGCGAGATCAAGGAACTGTTCCAGCGTGAACTCGGCGATGCGCCCTCGGATGATCCCGAGGAACTCACCATGGTCGCCCGCCGCGCGCTCCGGACAAAATATCTCACGGCGGACATCGGCTTCACCGGCGCGAATTTTGCCATCGCCGAGACCGGCATGATTTCCATCACGGAAAACGAGGGCAACGCGCGCCTCACCGCCGCGCTGCCCAAGACGATGGTGTCGCTGCTCGGCATCGAGAAAATTCTGCCGCGGCTGGAAGACCTCGCACTGTTTCTGCCGATGCTTGCGACGGCGGGCACCGGGCAGCAGTTGACGGGCTACAACACGATGTATGGCGGCCCGCGCCAGCCGGGCGAGACCGACGGCCCGGAGGAATTCCACGTCATCCTGCTCGATAATCATCGCACGGAACTGCTCGCCGACGCCGAGCAACGCGACGCGTTGCATTGCATCCGTTGCGGTGCGTGCCTGAACGCCTGCCCGATTTTCCGCAACGTAGGTGGTCACACTTACGGCACGACCTACAGCGGCCCGATCGGCTCGGTCATCACGCCGCATCTGCGCGGGCTGCAAGACTGGAAACATCTTTCCGGCGCGTCGTCGCTCTGCGGCGGCTGCACCGAAGCGTGCCCGGTGAAGATTGACCTGCATCATCACCTGCTGCACAACCGTCGCAACGCCGCGAAGGAGAAGCCGGAATTTTTTGAGCAGGCCGCTTATAAAATGTTTGGCTACCTGGCGAACCGCCCGGCGTTGTGGGCCGTCGCCAAAAAGCTCGGTCGCTTTGGACAGCCCGTGCAAAATCTGGTGAAAGGCACCGTGTTCGATCCCGCGCGGGCCTGGACGCGGACGCGCGATCTGCCGCCGCTGGCGAAGGAATCGTTCAAGGACTGGTGGAGGAACCGGAAATGACCGAGCGCAAAAAAAACCTTGTAGGAGCCGACGTGAGGAGGCTCATTGTGAAAATGAAATTAGCCAGAGTCTCCTGACGTCGTCTCCTACATCTGCAAGATGAACGAACGCGAAAAGATATTAGGCCGCATCCGCGAGGCGTTGAAGCGCCCCGCGCATGTTCCCGGCGCGCACGGCATGGCTCCCCTGCCCGCCTCCGCGCACTCATCCGCCGCCGGTGCGCGCCAGTGGCTGCCGAAGGTGGGCGATAGTATTGAAGAACAGTTCGCGTTGTTTGCCAAAAACGCCGCCGAACTGAAGGCGGATTTTCAGCTGCTCAATTCGGCTGAAGCAATGCGCCAGGCACTGGTGCGCCTGTGCAAGGCGGAACGTTGGGAACGGGTGGCCGGTCATTCCGGTGAACTGACGAATGCGATCTGCCAGCCCCTGAAAGTGCCGATGCTGCATACGGACAAGGTGTATGACATCCACGCGCTCGAAGCCTGTTCGGCGGGCATCAGCGAATGTGACGCGCTGGTCGCCCAGACCGGCAGCGTGCTGGTGACCAGCCGCAGCGCGGGCGGACGCGCGCTGTCGGTGCTGCCGCCGCATCACGTGGTGCTGGCGCGGCGCGAACAACTCGTCGCCGACCTGCCCGCCGCGTTTGAACTGCTGAAGCAAAAACACGCGGACCATTATCCCAGCATGATCTCCTTCATCACCGGACCCAGCCGCACCGGCGACATCGAACGCATCCTCGTTCTCGGCGCGCACGGGCCCAAGAAGCTGACGATTTTGTGTTTCTAACGCTCCGGCTATTTTCTTGAAACTGTGGCTGAAGTTTGCCGCGCCCCATCATTACTTGCGTCCACGGCGATTCAACCGGCAGCTCCCGCGCGTGGCAAAGTCCTGGTTGCTAGTGACAATCCGACCATCCAGCGCGCGGTTTATTTCGCCCTGCGCGACAATGGTTATAAAGTTTTGATGGCGGGCGAAATTCTGGACGCCATCAACACCATCCGCGAGGAACAGCCCAACCTGATTTTGTTGGATCTTTCATTTCCGCCGGATGCGATGAACATCGGCGGGCCGGCATACGATGTCGTTTTCTTTATCGACTGGGCCCGCCAGACTCCGGAGGTTAAAAATGTTCCGATTATGATCATCTCCGGGTCGGAACCGAGCACTTACAAAGAACGTGCCTCTGCCGCCGGCGTGAACGTCTATTTCCACAAACCATTGCAGAAAGAGGCGCTGCTCGCCGCCGTCCAGCTAGTTCTGGGCGAAAAAAAGCCGGACGGCCAACCGGGCCCGGCCTGAAGACTGGCAGACGATGTATGCCGGATGCTTTCCCCGGATCAAAACGCAACCACCCGGATCAGGACGCGGTGTGGATTCCTATTTTTGTCATGAGTTGTAATTGACTGTTTTCATACGCAATAACAATCTCATCGCAAATCTGAAGATTATGAAAAAATCATTGCTACTGATCCTGATGCTTGCCACGACAGTCCCGCTTGTCGCCGCCGAAACACCGGCCGCGGTTCCGACCTGGCATGCGCAAACTCTTTTACAAGCCATCGGCAACGTGTTGTTATTTGCCGCCGCCGGGATTTTTGCCGCCATCATCGGCTTCAAAATCTTCGACAAATGCACCCCCGGTGATTTGCAACGCGAAATCATCGAGCAAAAAAACATGGCGGCCGCCATTGTGGCCGCCGCGGTGATCATCGGTATCAGCATCATCATCGCCGCGTCCATGCTCGGCTAACCGGTTTCGCCAAGTGAAACGGAGCAAAAGCATCCGCCTTCTCCTGCTTGGAGGCCTGTCCACTGCCGCACTGGCCGGGTGCGAACAGAAGCCGGCCATCAGCACGTCCAATTTTTACACGAATAATTTTTACATTCCCGGCTCCGGTTATTATCACGCGCCCTTCCGCAACTGGTATGCGCTGCCCTACAACCATTTTGACCCGCAGAAGCAGCTCTATTTCCATGGTGGCCAGTGGGCCGCGCAACCCTTTGCGAGCATCACTAACATTTCCTCACCCACGCCAGAAGCTGTGCAAGTCGCGGCCGCCGCACGCACGGATCTTGCCCGACCGGGAGTTTCCCGCGGCGGTTTCGGCTGGCATTCGGGGGGCGGTGGCTATTCTGGCTGGCATTCGTGATGAAACGCCATGCCTGTCATCCTCGTCCCGACTGGCGCGAAAAGGTGGAAAGCGTCGGGCTGACCTTTCATTCACACGAACACGGCCCTTACTGGGACGAATCCGCCTGCTACGAACTCACCGCGGGCGAAGTGGATGAACTGGAATCCGCCACGAACAAACTGCATTACCTTTGCATCGACGCCGCCGAAGCCGTGATCGAAAACAACTGGTGGTCGCGGCTCGGGATTTGCGAGGCGGCGGTTCCGGCGATTTTGAGATCCTGGGAACGCGATGACTTCAGCCTCTACGGGCGATTCGATCTGAGCTACGACGGCATCGCGCCGCCGAAGCTTCTCGAATACAATGCCGACACACCGACCGCGCTCGTCGAGGCCGCTGTCGCACAATGGTTCTGGCTGCAGGAAATCCATCCGCACGCCGACCAGTTCAATTCCATCCATGACCGGCTCATTGAAGCCTGGAAACGCTGGGCGGGGCGGATGATTCATTTCAGCGGCATCAAGGAGAACGCCGAGGATGAGATGACCGTTCTTTATTTGCGCGACACCTGTGAACAGGCGGGCGTGAAAACCAAATCCGTTTTCGTCGAGGACATCGGCTGGCACGGCAAGGATGGTTTTTTTGTTGATCTCGATGGCGAGCGCATCGAACGCGGCTTTAAATTATATCCCTGGGAATGGCTGTGGAGCGAGGAGTTCGGTGCTCAGCTCACGAAAGATTCCATCCAGTTCATCGAGCCGATGTGGAAAATGCTTTTGAGCAACAAAGGGCTGCTGCCCATTCTCTGGGAACTTTTTCCCGGACACCCGAATCTGCTGCCGGCTTACGATTCACCAGAACCGTTGGGCGACCGTTTCATCCGCAAACCGAAATTAAGCCGCGAGGGAAGTAACGTCACCTGGGTCGAAGGTGGAGTGGTCGTCGAGGAAAATGGCGGCAACTACGGCGCGGAGGGTTTTGTGTTTCAGGCGGCCGCAAGCATCCCCGATTTCGGCGGCAATCATCCCGTCTTCGGCGTCTGGGTCGTGGACCACGAGGCTGCCGGTCTTGGCATCCGCGAGGATACGCGGCGCATTACCGGCAACTTGAGCCGCTTCGTCCCGCACTATTTCAAATGAGCTTTGAAAACCCAACACGGTTGCGCATCGGCATGCGCGGAGATCTGGCCGGCAAGGATTTCAAAGTCGTCGGTCGCGTCGTGATGGGCGTGACCGATGACGGTGAAACTTATTACTGGGACGAATTTAATCTGGAATCAAGCGATGGCACTTCCGCAGATCTGGTATTCGAGCAAACCGAACGCGGCGGCGAATGGCGGCTGTTCATCATGTTCGAGCCGGAATACCCGATGACGGCGGCGGATGCCGCCACCAGGCGCGCCGGCGACCGGCTCAACCTCAACGGCACGGATGTCCGTGTGGCGCTCGTGGATTCATCGCGCGTTTATTTCATCGAAGGCAAGGCAGCCGATGGCGTCGAGGTCGGTGACGTGGCGAATTATTTCAACGCCGAGGCTGGCACGGTGATGCAGGTCGTGAGTTGGACTGGAGACGAGGTGGAATACTACAACGGACTGACCCTGTCGCGCGGTGAAGTGGAGGCCGCTTTCAAGTTGCCGCAGCCAAGCACGGCAAAAATCTTCAGCGGCCTTGACCACCGCTCCGCTTTGAGCGGAACGGATTCCGAAGAATACTGGAGCGGTATAAAATTTTTCCTGATCTCCACCGTCGCCGTCGCCACCCTTGCATTTCTCATTCTTGGCCAGAACTTGTCTTGTTCAGCCAGCCATGCATCACGCCCCGCGAAAAAAACGTTTGCCGCCTCGCCGCCGCTCATACTCGGTGCGACCGGCAGATGGAACGAAAAGAATTTCCGTATCACCGCCCATGCCACCATCGAGATCGGCGAGATGGGCGCGGTCTTCGAGCGCAACGAATACGAACTGGCTGATGACGACGGCCATGTGTCACTGCTCGTCTGCGGCGATAAGCCGAAGTCGAAGGACTGGATTTTATTCACGCCGCTGGACCCGCTCGTGCCGCCGACTGCCCAGCGATCCGCCGCGCAAAAAGCCGGTGACACGGTGAACATTGACGGTGTGACCGCCAGCATCCGTGAATTGTTCCAGTCCACCGTCAGCCTTACGGAAAATGTCGCGCCCAGCGACTGGCACGTAGGCGATGTGTATTTTGGCTACCTTGGCCAGTCTGAATACGGTTTGCTCCTCGCCCGCTGGAACAACAGTCGCATCGCTTTTTATCGCGGGAAAAATATTCCCGCGAAAGATGTCACCGCTGCTTTCGCGGTTCCGAATGCCCGGTAGCCGGTTCATTGCGCATTCGCGCCACGGCACGCAGACTTTTTTCGGCCAGCCGTTGGACAATGCCGGCATCCAACGCTATGCTCCCCGGAATGCTTCTGAGTTCGTGCAAAATAGAAACCGCGCCATTCACCCATTTGAGTTAACACTCGAAAGCCTGCCAAAGACTTTCCCTCGCCCTCGGCACGGCAGCGGTGCTGGCTGTCGGATCGGTCCGCGCGGTCACCTTTAATCTGATCCCGGACGTGGGCACGCCACAGTTCGCGATTGACGGCTTCAATGCCGCCGCCGGTCTTTGGTCCTCCCGACTGGCGGACAACATCACGGTGAACATCGAGATCGGTTTCACGCCGCTCGGCGCGAACATCATCGGCGGGACCGACAGCAGCTTTATCGAAACCACCTACAGCCAGATGGCGCAGGCGCTCGCCGCCCATCGCACGTCGGCCGACGATTATTCGTCCTACGCCGCCCTGCCCGCCGGCTCCAGTTACAACCGCCTGATCAATCACACCAGCGATAATCCCAATGGCGCCAACAGTTCTACGCCTTATGTGGACACGATGAACCGCGTGGGCCTGACGACCGCCAACGCCAAGGCACTTGGCCTGCTGGCACCCGACAGTTCGCTGGATGCGACCATCATCTTCAGTTCTGATTTCAGTTTTGATTTCAACCACGACACTGTCGCGCCCGGCAAGATTGATTTCATCGGCGCGGCGGCCCACGAAATCGGCCACGCGCTGGGCTTCATCAGCGGCGTGGATGATATTGACGGCTTGAATGGCGCGTACCCGGGCGACACCTTCAGTTCCAATCTCATTGATCTGTTCCGCTATTCGGCGTTGAGTCTCGCGCAGGGCGCCGGAGTCACGGATTACACCGCCGACCCGCGCGAAAAATTCTTTTCCGCGGACGGCGGCCTGACGTCCATCGCGCTGTTTGCCGACGGAATCAATTACGGCGATGGCCGGCAGGCGAGCCATTGGAAAGACAATCTCGGCATCGGCATCATGGATCCGACCGCGGCCTATGGCGAAACCTTGAATATTTCCGGGACGGATCTGCGCGCCTTCGATGTTCTCGGCTACACGCTGGTTCCGATTCCCGAGCCGGCCGTGGAGGCATTATTTGGCGTGGGCCTGCTGGTCCTGACTCTGCTGCGCCTCCGGCTTCCTGGGCACTCTTCTGTATTGCTGAAGGACGGGCAATCGGCAAAATAGCGGGGTGACCGAGCCAATCATCAAAGACACTACGCCGCCCACGCCATCCGATTTCATCCGCGACATCGTCGCCGCCCACGTGGCCGAGGGGAAATATCCGAAGATCCACACCCGCTTTCCGCCGGAACCGAACGGCTATCTCCACATCGGCCACGCCAAAAGCATCTGCCTGAACTTCGGCATCGCGCGCGAGTTTGGCGGCGTCTGCAATCTGCGGATGGACGATACGAATCCCACGAAGGAAGAGATCGAATACGTCGAGTCCATTCAGACCGATGTGAACTGGCTCATCGCCGGCTGGGCCGATGACAAGCTTGGCTTGAAGGAGAAAGGCGCGACACCCGAAACCATCGCCGAAAACGGCAACCGGGATTTCTATCTTGCTCCCGTCCTCTCAACTACTGGCTCTCAACTCTCAACTCCGGTCGAGCCTTTTTACGCCTCCGATTACTTCGACCAGATCTACGATTACGCGGAACAGTTGATCGAAAAAGGCAAAGCCTTCGTCTGCGACCTTTCCGCGGCGGACATGGAAATCTATCGTGGTGCACCCGACCGGCCCGGGAAAAATTCTCCGTTCCGTGATCGCTCCATTGAAGAAAATTTGGATCTATTCCAACGCATGAAGGCGGGCGAGTTCCCCGATGGCACTTGCACCTTGCGCGCGAAGATTGACATGGCGTCCTCGAACATCTGGTTGCGCGACCCGATCCTCTATCGCATCAAGCATGCCGGGCATCATCACACCGGCGACAAATGGTGCATCTACCCGATGTATGACTTCGCGCACTGCCTGAGCGATTACATCGAGGGCATCACGCACAGCATCTGCACGCTGGAGTTTGAAGTGCATCGCCCGCTTTACGATTGGATCCTCGAATCGCTCGGTCTGCCGCGCGCGCTGCCCAAGCAATACGAATTTGCGAAGCTGATCCCCAGCCACACCATCGTTTCCAAGCGCAAGCTCATCGCACTCGTGCAGGACAAGATTGTCACCGGCTGGGACGATCCGCGGCTGCCCACCATCAGCGGCATCCGGCGGCGCGGCGTGACGGCGGAAGCCGTGCGCGCTTTTGCCTACCACATCGGCGTCACCAAATACATCAGCCTCACCGACGTGGCCGTGTATGAACACGCCATCCGCGATGACCTGAACAAGCGCGCTCTCCGCCGTCTCGCCGTGTTGCATCCGATCAAGGTCATCATCACGAATTTCCCCGAAGGCAAGACCGAGGAACTCGAAGCCGTCAACCATCCCCTCGACGAAAGCGCGGGCAAACGCCTGATCCCCTTCAGCCGTGAAATCTTCATCGAGCGCGAGGATTTCGCCGAGGTGCCGCCGCCGAAATATTTCCGGCTCAAACCCTGCGGCGAAGTGCGGCTCAAATACGCCTACATCATCAAGTGCGACGAAGTGGTGAAGGATGCCGCCGGCAACATCACCGAACTGCGCTGCACCGCCGACCTGGACAGCAAAAGCGGCGGCGCGACCGCGGCGCGCAAGATCAAGGGCACGATCCATTGGGTGAGCGCCGCGCATGCCGTGGACGCCGAAGTGCGCCTCTACGACCGCCTCTTCACCGAAGCCGAGCCGGAGAAGGACGGCCGCGACTACAAATCGGTGATCAACCCGCACTCGCTGGAAGTGCTGACGGCGAAATGCGAACCGAGCCTGGAAGACGCGAAACCCGAACTGCGCTACCAATTCGAGCGCCTCGCCTTCTTCACACTCGATAAGGACACCACGCCCGGCAAATTGGTGTTCAATCGGACGATTACGCTGAAAGATACTTGGGCAAAGGAAACGCAGAAGATGTAATGTCGGTTATGCGTTACGTCTCCTTCAAAGCCTTTGACCTCGCCCCGTTGATTGCATTACCGGAGTTGCGCGCCGTTTGAACGGAGCGCGGTTTGTCCCAAACCGCGGCGTGCCGCCAGACAAACCAGCACTAAAATCATCCCAGCCGCCTCTCGTTCTTCCACGCGCTGCGAGTTGGGACAACTCGCGCTCCGTCACAGAAGAAGCCTTCCGTATTGGTCGCGAAACCGTGCGCTGCTCCACGGCCATTCCTTTGGTTCGCGCATGAGCAATGCTTTCACCGGATTATTTTCGATGTAATGCCGGGTTTTCAACTCATGCTCCGCGTCGCGCATATAGGTGTCAAAATAGTCTTCCGCCCAGAACGCGCCTGACCGCCGGAGGATTTTATTCGCCTCACGGGCGGTGTAACGTTTCAATTCCTTGACGATCTTGGATAGCGATGTGTCGCCAATCTTGACGAGCAAATGAATGTGGTTCGGCATGACAACCCAAGCGAGCAGGTCATACCATTGTGTGTGGTGAAATTGGAAGGCGTCTTCAACCAGCTTCGCAATGTCCGGCCGTCGTAAATGGCATTCGCCCAGGCCGCGATCCAAATATTGCTCAAACTGCAGGCGGCGTTCGCGATCATCTTCAACCAGAAGCATGGATTCCCACTCGGAACGCAGCGCCGCCGGGAACGAGTCGGCCAGATGAAAGGTCACGAACTGCGTGAGTCCGGGTTCGTCGCGATGCGGCAAATAACCGCGTTCGTGCCAGCCTTGAAAACCGAGCTTGGCGTCTGCGCGTTTGGGCGGTGATGAGCCTTTACGTTTGCCCGACACAAGCTCACGCACGCCGGGGTTGTGCGGCGGACCGGAGTGGCGCGGTTTGGGATTTCCAGCCATCGCGGAAATGGAAACAGAAATTTTACCGACGGCAATAACGGAGCGCGGTTTGTCCCAAACCCAGAGCGTCGCCAGACAGAAGCGACCGGAAGATTGGCCATCCCAAGGCGAGATTCACGTGATTGATCGGGTTTAGATGTAGCGTTGAGCCTGTGGCTCGACTGTACAACCAAAAGGCTAGAATCCGAATCACCGCAGCCATCACTGACAAGTCACTTGCCAGTTGAGGCAACAAATCTTCCAGTTGACTCGGCTGAAATTCACGGAAGACCTCGCGCGCAACCGCCTGGCAAACGACGGCAGAACTTGGTCGCTTCCCTTTTGAACGGTGCTTCACGAGATAAACCCTGAAAACAAAGGCGATTTGCGTTGGCGGGATTTTCCCCCGCCAAAGGCCGGGATCGTTTGATGTTTTTTTTGGAAAACATCTTCGCGGCGACTGGGTTGGCAAGCCAGTTGCATTGAGGGCCTCGCCGCTGCAGGCGGCAGCTAAAAATCACAAACAAAATGGATCCAAATATGAGCACCACCAATCCGGGGAGAAACGTCCTCGGCTCCGATGTCGAAATCAAGGGCAACCTCAAGTTTTCCGGTGAACTGACTTTTGAAGGCAAGCTGGACGGCGAAATCCAGACGGACGGCGTGCTGACGCTCGGCGACACGGCCGTGGTCAGCGGGAACATCAACGCGCAGTCCGTGGTGGTGCGCGGCAAGATCACCGGCAATGTCAACGCCAAGGAGAAGATCGAGATCAAGGCCAAGGCCGAACTGTTCGGGGACATCAGGGCCACCAAACTGGTCATTGAGGAGGGGGTGACCTACGTCGGCAAGACGGAGGTCAATCCCAACAAGGTCGCCCCCACCTCGCCGCCGAAACTGCCGGAACCGCCTAAAACTCCCGAACCGGCCGGTAAATCGCCCGGGCGTTGAGCCCCGGCCCTTGCGGCCCCCTTCGAATGCCGGTCAAAAAACAAGACCAAGTCTTGGTGGTTTGCCCGCATTGCGGCCACCAGCAGCCTGAACCGAATTCGGCTTTTTCCACCCGCTGCAAGAAGTGTGGGGAACATTTCCGCGTTCAGGAAGTGCTGCGTCCCGAGCGCCGGGCGCCGGAGCGCGGTCCCAAGCAGCGGCGCATCACCTGTTTTGAATGCAACGCCGAGCTGGAGGTGCCGGTCAGCGCCGAGTCCACCATGTGCAAATGGTGCAGCCGTTATCTCGACCTGCACGATTACCGCATCACCACCGCCATGGCCAAGAATTTCAAGACCAAGGGCCGGTTTGTGATCGAGGCGAAAGGCAACGTCTTCAACACCGACATCGTCGCCGGCGACGTGGTCATCAAGGGGAAACTGCATGGCAAGCTCAGGGCGGAACACTCGTTGACGATCCATTCCGGCGCCGAGATCAAAGGCAGCATGACCACGGCGCTGCTGATCATTCCGCCCGACAATCATTTCCGCTGGACGAACGCGCTCGCGGTTGGATCGGCCGAGATCGCCGGCGAACTGGCTGCCAATCTGCAAGCCACGGGCACGGTCACCCTGAAGTCCACGGGGCGCTGCTTCGGCAACGTGGCGGCAGTCAGGCTCGTGATGGAAGAAGGTGCGGTCATCGTCGGGAACCTGCGCATTGGCCCTTCGCCTGTCGGAGCCGCCAAGCTGGCGTGAGCGTCAACGCCGTTGGCTTTGGCCCCCGGGTTCAATCCTTGGGTCTTACCTGCCGATGGCGGTCAAGTGTTTCATGAATTCCTCTTCTATGTTGCGGTTTCCGCTTGATAAAAGCCGCGCGCAAGCCAACTTGATGTCCGACAGGACGATTGCATTGAAAGGCAGATCGTGAAGGTAAGCGCAGAAAGGATATTTCCTACCGATGAAGACTAGGTCGCCAGCCGCGAACTCCGCCCAGGAACTTCGTCTTCAACGAAAACTGATGCGGGCTTATGAGGCGCAGTGCCGGGCCCTGTTTGAAATGATGCCGGGCAGTGTGATTTTGCTTGATGCCTCCGGCGTGGTGCGCGATGTGAACCCGTCGTTTTGCCGGAACATCGGCTACACCCGCCACGAGATCCTCGGCACGCACATCAGCCGGTTCGCCAGGGAGTCACGTGCGGTCATCCGGAAAAACCTCAAGCGGCTGCTCGCGGGCGAGCAACTGCATCACGAGGTGACGAACGTGCAGAAGGACGGCAGCCTGCGCTATTATGAACTGCATGAAACGGCGGTCACTTTGCCGGACGATTCGCGGGGAATTCTCGCGGTTTCAAACGACATCACCGAGCGCAAGGCGTCGGAACAGCAGCGAGAGAAACTGATCATGGAACTCCGGCAAGCTCTCGCCCAGGTGAAAACGCTGCGCGGCCTGCTGCCCATCTGCGCGAGCTGCAAAAAAATTCGCGATGTCCGCGGCAGTTGGAACCGGATCGAAACCTACATCTCCCAGCATTCGGACGCTTCGTTCACCCACGGGCTTTGTCCGGATTGCGCAGTCAAAACCATGAAACAGGGCGGCATTAAAATACCGAAAGGCTTTCTCAAGAAATACCGGAAGCCGGGTTCCACCTGACAGTCAGCTTCCAAAAGTCATGATTGATCCCGGCGCGGCACAAGCAGTGGTGAAACAACTCAACCGCTGGTATCGCCAGCGGGCGAAGCCGCACGGGATCATTGACCACTATCATCGCGGCACCCGGATGTGCTACACGGCGGTCAGCCGGGCGGTGGCCTCCGGCTTTTCGGTCTTCCTGCTTTCCATCGCCGTCGTGCTGTATATCGTCCCGAACGCCACGGCGGAAAAATCTTTCGAGATGGCCGTGTTTCTAAGAACCCTCTGTCTGGGGATCGTGGCGCTGGCAATCCTCGCACCGGTGCAAGCGTTCCGCGAGTTCACGGTGGTCACCGAAGACGGCCTCATCAAATCCAACCTCTTTGGCCGCGAGACCCGGATGAGCTGGCCGGAGATTGGCAGTTACCAGATCAAACCGGACGATAACCAAGTCATTTTTCTGACCACCACCAAGGCGAAATTGACGATGAGCCTTTCCTACGACGGCTGGCAGGATTTTCGGGAAACGGCGGCGCGGCATCTGGATCCGGTGCTGTATTGGCAGCTCCAACACTCGCTCACGAACCTCGATGTCAAACGCATCGCTTCGCGCTCGACAAAACTTCCGCGTTGGGCAAAGTGGTTTTCAGGCGGTCAAAAAAGATGACCGTTGCCGCTCATTGTGGCAGTCTCCAAAAACTGATTCACGGGCAGGGTTTCGATGTCATCGGGATCAGCCTGGACGAAGACCGGAACGCGCTCACCACGTTCGCGCGCCAGATGGGAATGGACTGGCAGCAATATTTCGACGGCAAAGGCCGGAACAATCAGCTTTCAACGAAATACGGCGTGGACAGCATCCCCATGACCTATCTGTTGAATCGTCAGGGTGTCATCATCGGAAAAAGGTTGCGCGGAGCCGACCTGGCCACCGCCGTAGAGAAAGCCCTGGCAGAAAAGTAAGTTTCGTCTTGGCCGAGGGCGATTGGAAACGCAGCAGCGATGATGGAATCATCACGCTTGGGTCACCGCAAAACGAGGGATGTGACGCTGGCCCGGCAGGGGCGACCGCCTTTGTCGGGTTTGATCTGGAGCCGGAGATGAGTGACGCCTTCGGCATTGATCGTCCACTCTTCGCGTTCAAAGGTGGATCCTCCCGGCGAAAAATGAAACTCCTGGCGCAGGAGTTCGCGATACGTTTTTTCGCCGTCCAGGGAAATGGCCAGTTGCAGTTCCTGGGTGCGGCTCTCTTCGGTCTCCTCAATCTCCAAGCCCACCGTGCGGATGGTTTGCGGCGCATCGAATGCAAGATTGAGCGTCTGCTCACCGCCGATTTCGGAAACCCAGCGGGTGCTGCCCGGGCCGCGCTGGCCGTCGAAGGCGTTTTCCACCGGATGACCGGTGAGTTCAGAGGTCACCAAGACCGTGGCAATGGCACCCACGTCGAGTCCGTCTGCCACCGGAGTTGTAGAGGACGACGGGGTTGTGATGATTTTTTTTCTCATAATTTTAATTGGATAGGATGGCCCGAAGACCGGGGATTACTGATGCCCCTCCATCAAACGCAGGATGCCGTGAAGTGGAATCCTCAGCCAGCTGGGGCGGTTATTCACTTCGTAGCCCAGTTCGTTCAGGGCCTTGTTCAGCAGACAGGCATCCAGCAGGATTTTCAATTCCGGGTTGGTTTTCGGCAGAAACTCACCCTGACGTGCGCGGCCGAGGTAGGCCTGAAGGAAAACCACGCTGGTCCAATGGGTCCAGAATCGCGCCCAGGGCTCGAGCCGGCTCATCGTTTCCGCCGTGATCAAACCGTGTTCGAGCTGCGCCAATAACGCGGCATGGGCGGCATAGTCGAAGGAGCGCAACATGCCCGTCACGTCGCTGATGGGCGTGCGCTTGATGCGCCGCTCGCTCAAGGAACGCAACGGCTCGCCTTCAAAATCAATGATCAGAAAATCCTTCCCGGTATGCAGCACCTGACCAAGATGATAATCGCCGTGAATCCGCAGCCGCATGCCCGTGATGCGAATGTCGGTCACCGTCCGCAGTCGTTTCAAAATCTCCGGCTGCAACGCGGCGACCTTTTCCGCGTCCGCCCGAACCTCCCCGGGCACCGTCTTCAAACCACGCCGCAACAGGCCAAGGCTCTCCACCGCCAGGTTGCGCATGGATTGAAACAGCGACCGTTGATAGAAGGGATTGAACGGCTCGGGCGCAAAATCCTGGTCGTCCTTGTCGCTCGCGAGACAGAGGTGCAGTGCGGCCGTGCGCTCGCCCAACAGGCGCGCCGCCTCCACGTAAGTGCCAAGGCGTCCCGCGACCATGACCGGCAGTTCCGCCTCGACGGCGTTCAGCGGCTGGCCTTCGATTTTGGGCGCCGTGCGCAGTTCTTCGGGCAGTGAACCGACGCGTTCATAATAGCGGCCCAGGGTGTCGAGCGTGAATTCCCAGGCGTCCTTGCAGTTCGCCGCGAATCCGCTCAAAATCGCCAGGCTGGTTTCCTTGCCGTCAGTGGTGCGATACTCCAATCCGCCAGCCAGCGGCGGCACATGGGGGAAATCATGTTTTGCCAGGAACCGGTTGATTTCCAAATCCGGGTTGGTTCCCGCTTCCAGCCGCCGGAACATCTTCAAGATGAACTTGTCGCCAAACAGAATGGCAGAGTTGCTTTTTTCGGCGCGCGCGGGCACCGGTTCGGGCGTCGGGGCGTCGGCGGCATGCAGCCGGTGAAAAGCGCCCAGGGAAAATCCTTTGACCTCCCCGTTCAAACCTTTCAAGACGCGTCGATGGATCATGGTGTCCAGCAGCATTCGGGCGAATGCGCGGCTGCCAACGGCGTCATAAACGCAACCTTCCACGCCGGTTTTGCGCAGCCGCAGCCGCGCAATGATGAGGTGCGGGTGGTCCCGCTGGATTTGGACCGCCTCGTCGCCGGTGGCAAAGGCGAGTGGCAACAGATACCGCTCGATATCGCCCTGCACATAGTCCAGATCCACGAACAACAAATAGGATTTATGGCCGTGGTCCGGAACAGTGAGGACCTCGTTGATGCGCGCGGTCTTGATGATGCGGGCCTTGCCGCCAAACCAGCGGCGCGGCGGGATGTAACTTTGGAGCTGGCTTTCCAACTGGCGGAGTCCCGATTCCTCCAGCAGTTCCTCCCAATGCTCCTCTGCTTCGAACAGTGGAATTTCCGGTGTTGTCACCGGCGCGGTGGGGCTGGCGGCCTCGGAAGACCGCTGTTCCAGGGAAAACCAGTAATAGGCGTGCGGTCCCAGCGTCAGCAGATAGGGTTTGTCCAAAATGGGCGGGAACGCATTCCGGCTGAACATTTCCACCGGCACCAATTGCTGGAACGCCGCGAGATTCAACTCCACCGCCTGCACAAAGCGGGAAAGGTTGCAGACCACCAGCACGCATTCGCTTCCCCGCTTGCGCACGAAGGCGAGAATCTTGCGATTGTCCGGTTGGAGAAATTCGATGGCGCCAAGGCCAAACACCGGCCAGCGTTTGCGCAGGGCCAGCATCCGCTTGGTCCACCAGAGCAGCGAGTGCGGATTGTGCTGCTGGTTTTCCACGTTGACCGCCTCGTAGTGATATTCCGGATCGAGGATGATCGGCAGGAAAAGACTTTGCGGATTCGCGCGGGAGAACCCGGCATTTTTGTCCGAGCTCCATTGCATCGGGGTGCGGACGCCGTTGCGGTCGCCGAGAAACACATTGTCGCCCAGCCCGATTTCGTCGCCGTAATACAGCACCGGCGTGCCGGGCAGCGAGAGCAGGAGCGCGTTGAGCAGTTCGATGCGTTTGCGGTCGTTGCCGAGCAGCGGCGCGAGCCGGCGGCGGATGCCGAGGTTGATCCGCGACCGCGAATCCTGCGCATAGACGCGATACATGTAATCGCGTTCCTCCTCGGTGACCATCTCCAGCGTCAACTCGTCGTGATTGCGCAGGAAAATCGCCCACTGGCTGGTTTCGGGAATCGCGGGGGTCTGCCCGAGAATGTCCACAATGGGCGTGCGATCCTCCATCCGTACCGCCATGAACAGCCGGGGCATGAGCGGAAAATGGAACGCGGCGTGGCATTCATCCCCGCGTCCCTGACCAAAGTAGGCCACTGCATCCTCCGGCCAGTGATTCGCCTCCGCCAGCAGCATCCGGTCGCCATACTTGGCATCCATGTGCGACCGCAGCTTTTTCAAGAACTCGTGGGTCTCCGGCAGATTCTCACAATTGGTGCCTTCGCGTTCATATAAATACGTGATCGCGTCCAGGCGCATGCCGTCCACTCCCAGATCCAGCCAGAAGTCGAACACCTTGATGATTTCCTGGTGAACCTCCGGATTGTCGAAGTTCAAATCGGGCTGGTGCGCATAAAAACGGTGCCAGAAAAACGCCTGGGCGACCGGGTCCCAAGTCCAATTGGACGGCTCGAAATCCTTGAAGATGATGCGCGCCTCCTTGTATTTCTCCTGCGTGTCGCTCCAGACGTAATAGTCGCGCCACTTGCTGCCGGGCTTCGCGCGACGGGATTTCTGGAACCATTCGTGCTGGTCGGAGGTATGGTTGATGACCAGTTCGGTAATGACCCGCAATCCCCGCCGGTGGGCTTCGCGCAGAAAATTCTCGAAGTCGGACAGATCTCCATAAATGGGGTTGACCTTGGTGTAATCCGCGATGTCATATCCCTCATCGCGCAACGGCGACGGATAAAACGGCAGCAGCCAGATTGCCGTCACCCCGAGGTCCTGCAAATAATCCAGCTTCGAGGTCAGCCCGCGAAAGTCACCAATCCCGTTCGCATCGCTGTCGCAGAACGAACGCACGTGCGCCTGGTAGATGACGGCCGTTTTATACCAGAGCGGGTCTTTGGGAACGGCATTGTTTTTAGATGCAGCCATAGAAACTCATTTTGCGCCCTGGCTTTTAATATCAAGCAACCGCTTTGCCTGGTGACCGCGCTGGCTCGATCACCAGAGACTCAAAATTAATATCGGACCAAGTTTGATGCACCTCGAGACGGATTGCAAATTTCTTGTCGCTTACATATCAGCAAAGCCGGACAGGCTGCAACCCTCCGGACGATGGACTTCAACCCGACCAGTCGTCGAGCCTCAAGTGATAGGCCGGTTGGTGCGCGTGGCGGAAGGACATTTTGCGACAGGAACGTTTTCAGGTTTTCCGCAAGCAAGACCTACCCCTCACCCACTGGGTCCAGTCAAATCATGCTTTCCGTTCCCAACGAAACTTGCGGTCGGCTTCAGCGATGGGAAGATCATTGATGCTGGCGTAGCGGAACTTCATGTAGCCAAGGTCGTCGAACTCCCAGTTCTCATTGCCATAGGCGCGATACCACTGGCCGGAGTCGTCATGAAACTCATACTCAAAGCGCACCGCGATGCGGTTGCCAGCGAACGTCCAAAGTTCCTTCTTCAAACGATAATCCAGTTCGCGGCTCCACTTCCGCCGGAGAAACTCGACGACCTGTGCGCGGCCGTTCACGAATTCGGCACGGTTGCGCCAGTGCGTGTCCTCGGTATAGGCGAGCGCGACGCGCTCGGGGTCGCGGCTGTTCCAGGCGTCTTCGGCGGCCTGGACTTTCTGGCGCGCGGATTCTTCGGTGAAAGGCGGCAACGGTGGACGCGGGTTCATATCAATGTTTGGCTTTTAATTCAGCTTCCAATTCAGCGATGCGTCGCCGCAATGGCGCCACCGCTGCTTCCACTTCGCCGACGGTATAGCGTGGCGTGATATATTGGGGACAATTCCAGTCAAACGAAACCACGTCAATGAAGAAAATCCGTTCAACGATGCGCTGCTGGTCCGGCGCGGCGAACTTCGCGACGAATTCGGGATGCTGCCGCGCGTCCTCGACGCGCGCGTGTCCGAGTATTTTCAACCGCGTGCGCTGCGGATAATCCATCAGGAACAGGCACACGCGGTCGTTCACCGCGACATTGCCCGTGGAGAGCATCTGGCGATTCCCTTTATAATCCGCAAACGCCAGCGTTGTGGGATTAATGACGTGCAGGAATCCCGGCTTGCCGCCCCGATGTTGCATATACGGCCAGCCGGACTCGCTCACGGTCGCCAGGTAAAAACTGTCCCGCGACCGGATGAACATGCTTTCGTCGTCCGTGAGCGCGTCGCGTCGCGCGCCTCCGGGCATCATTTGGGCGTGACCAAAATAATGCTCCTGCGCCCGGGCGACGGACGGCGTCGTCAGCAGTTCGAGAAATTTTTCAGCCATAAAGATCGTTGTTAATTTATTTACCGTTCCGGTGGGGCGAGCATTCTCACAAGCCGTGTTGGCGGCGCTTCAAACTTCAGGCTCGGCTCCTCAACAACTTCGCCCCACCGAACGAACTCACCTCATTCACTAACTCAAAACACCAGCGTCTGCCAGCCTTCGGCGACATAGCGCCGGATGTTCGAAAGGCCGGGCGTTCCGGGAAGTGCCTTGTCTTTGATCAATGGCAGACCGCACGCCTCGACGCCTTTCGTCGCGCCGAACACCGCCGCGCAGGCGGACGATGCGCCTTTGACCGTTTCACGCACCGCGTTGTAGAGACCGTTGGCCGGATGCGAGCTCTTGGTGAGTTCCCCGGGCCAGCGCGTGCCGGCGCCGTTGAAGACGACTTCCACTTCGTCGCCGGCCTGCAAGGCTTCATGCGCGGTGGCAAGGGCGTTGAAGGTGCGACCAAGCGCTTCTTCACCGGCTTTGGGATCGGACAGGATGATGATGGCCATTTTCATATTCGTTTTTGTTTAAATTGTGTTTTATTCTGCCGCCGGTTTTATTGGTGGCGACACCCATGACACTGCCTCAATTTTTTAAAACTGAACAGCGGGCACAATTTTCGGGGATACCCACAAATCGGTGTTAATTTATGACTGCAAGCGACAAAAAATTTCTGGCCATCATGCCCAAATTGAACTCCCGGCGCGTGGACATGCTGCTGGAGGAGGTGCTTGGCTGCCGCTGGACCATCAGCGTGCTGCGTGCGGTGGGCAGCGGAGTCAATCGTCCGGGCGCTTTGGAACGCTACATCACCGGCATCAGTGCGAAGGTCCTGAGTGACCGGCTGAAGCGATTTTTACGTGCTGGAATCGTTGAGCGGGTCGTTTTTCCAGAGATCCCTCCACGCGTTGAATATCGTTTGTCCGTCTTTGGCAAAAAATTCCTCCGGCTGCTCCGGGAGGCGGAAAAATTGCAGGCCGAACTGGATGCGAACGGCAGGTGAGGAAATCAAGCCAGCCGCGCAACTTTCCCTGCCTGACGGAGTTTTAACCGATGATAATGAACCGGTCTGTTTCCAAACCCGAGGCCATCTATGAATAAATCACTCGTTCTGGTTGCAGCGATCTGCGCGTTTACCCTGACTTCCCTCTCCCAAGACACCAACTCACTGAGAACCGACCTCGGTGTTTTGGAAGCGCAGACCGGCGTCATCATCATCAAGGGTTTTGGTTCGGTCGGCTCGATCTCCGTCGGAACCGATGTAATTTCCGTGCGCAGCAAAGAATCCATGGATGTGAGTTCCGGTGTGAAAAGCTACGGCCTGGCCATTCAAGTTGAGGCGAACTCTCTCCCGCGGGACAGAATCTACGTGGACTATGACGAGATTGATTCTCTGCTGGGCGCCATGGATTACCTGATCAAGATCAAATATGATGTCACCGCCCTGCCCGGCTTTGAAGCCAGCTACACCACCAAAGCCGGCTTGCGGATCATTTCCAACAGCATTCGGCGAGACGGTGCCATCCAGCATTCACTGCAATATGGCGACGCCCCCAGAATCATGCTGTCCTCCGTGCAAATGACGCAGCTGTATGACTTGATCGAGCAGGCACGAAAAAATCTGGACGCCCTCAAGGGAGACAAATAGCCGCGCGACGATCAGCAGCGAACGGGCCGCTCCGGATCGGTATTGAGTGTTTTCCCGGCTTCGTTATAGTCGGACTCATGCCAGTGGAAAACCGCATCGTCAAAGTGCAGAAACGCAATCGGGCGCTCGTGCGGTTCGACCCGGACCGGATCTGGAAAGCGATGCTGCGCGCGGCGGAATCCATCGGCGGCTTTCAACAGGATTTCCTGCCGGGCGTGAATGACAAGATCTTCAGCGCGCATGGTTCCGACGAGGGCATCGCGACCTTTCTCGCGGACACGGCGATCGTCTGCCTCAATTCCGATCCGCATCATCTAATCTCCAATTTTCCCCCGACCATCGAGACGATCCAGGGCATGGTGCTGCACGCGTTGCGGAGCCACGGTTTTCAAAAGACGGCCGATGCCTACGAATGCTACCGCTGGGGGCGGCACTGGTTGCGCGAAGGCGCCATCACCCCGACACAATTCGGGAACAACGGTTTTCCACGCGAACGGATGGCACAGATTCTCGAATGGAATCGCCGGCACGGCGTTGACTCCATCGCCGGGCTCAATGAAAAAGTTCGCAGCGGAAAAATCAAGGAGGTCGTGGACGCATCCTTGGCCGTCTATGAGGCGTCGCTGGACGAGGCGGCAAAAAAGGTCGTGGCGCGGCTCCATTCCGGCGACAAGCTGCGGATGATCTGGGTAGGCGGACCGAGTTCGTCCGGCAAGACGACGACAACGGTGAAGCTCACGCAACGGCTGGAGAAACACGGCCTGCAATTTTTGATGCTGAACCTCGACGATTATTTCTGGTCGGCCATCGAGCATCCAACGGACTGGCTCAACGACCGGAATTACGAAGCGCCCGAGGCGCTGGACATCCAGTTGTTGAATGAGCATCTCCGCACGCTGCTGGATGGCAAGCCGGTCGAAAAGCCGGTTTACAGTTTCAAGGAAGGCTGCCGCATCGGAACGAAACGCGTGACGCTGGAGCCGGGACAAATCCTGCTGCTCGACTGTCTGCACGGGTTTTATCCGCCGATCTCCGAAGGCATTGACGCCTCGATGCAATTCCGCCTCTACATCGAAGCGATGAACGTGATCCACGAAGGCGACGGCAGCACGAAGCGCCTGACGCAATTCACGGACGCGCGGCTCATCCGGCGGATGTTGCGCGACGCGAAACACCGGAACCACCGGCCGCTCGCGACCATTCTGCACTGGCATTACGTCCGCTACGGCGAACTGTTCAGCATCATTCCGTTGATGGGACTGGGCGATCACATCGTGAACGGCGGGATGCCCTTCGATCTGCCGGCGCTCAAGCCATTCTTCGTCGGCGAAACAGGACGGCTGCCCAAGCCGGAGGAATTTGCGCCTTACGCGGGTTTTCTGGATGCCCGCATCCGCTACGACCGGGTGAAGGCGCTGCTCGAATCGGTCGAAGGCTTCACAGAAACACAGGCCGCGGACCATGGATTCATTCCGGGCGACGCGGTGATCCGCGAATTCATCGGCGGCAGCACGATCAAAATCCCGCATAACGAGTAACATCACGAATTCACGCCCGACGAAGAACACTTCTCCGTGACCGACAAAACACCCGATCCATTTTCAACCTTCCAGCGACGCGCGCGTCTGCTCCGGATCACTGGGATCGTTGTGTTGTTGCTGGGACTCGGCGGCGCGGGCGTGGTTTATTGGACGCGCCCGCCGGATGTGTCGGAGGATCTGTCCATGGTGGGCTTCGACCGGGCCAGGACGCGGCAGATGGAAATCCTTTACGGCAAGCAGGGCAGACTCATCGAGGATTTGGCGAATGACCTGAAAGAACCCGGCACACAGGCCATCCTCATCGCCACCGCTTCCGTCATCCTCGCTTCCGGCTGTTTCTATTTGGCCAAAATGTTGGACGTTGACAACGAAACGAACTGATGGAATCCCTTCGCCATGCCTGAAGACTCCTTCAAAGAATTTGTGCTCGACCAGTTAAGCGCCCTGCCCGAGCTGCGGGCGAAGGCGATGTTCGGCGCGCACGGACTCTATTCCGGCGAGCGATTCTTCGGGATTCTGGATGAGGGGCGCTTGTTCTTCAAAACGGATGCGACGTCGCAGACCGATTATACGGCGCGTGGCATGGGGCCGTTCACCTACGAAATGAAGGGCAAAACGATGACGATGGCGTATCACGAAGTGCCGCCGGACGTTTTGGAAAATGCGCCAGAACTGACCGACTGGGCGCGGCGCGCGATCCGGCTGGCGTCCAGCAATAAAAAATCACGAAGGAAGGATTGACCAGCCTCCGGTTTTGACGCAGGAAGCAAAGTTGCGGTTTGCGACAAAGTCCTTTCAGTGATAGTTATAGTTTGGCGCGCAGTTTTGATTCACCTAAGACATGAAGAATAAAATTTTGTTCGCATTAGTGGTTGCAACGATGACGTTGTCCGGTCAAAGCGGCTTTGCCTCCGGGACCAATGACGTGACCAGCGATCTCAACGCCGTGATCATCAGGATCAACGCGAAGCTGCAACAGGGTCAGCGAACGGAAAAAGATTTGCAGGACGAAATCAAGGAGTTCGATGCCCTATACGCCAGTCACAAGACGGTAAAAATTGAGGACGTGGCCCCGATTCTTTCCGCGAAAGCCGGGCTGTATCTCCAAGTGCTCAATGATCCGGAAAAGGCGGCGGAAGCGTTTAAACAAATCAAGCATGACCTGCCGGAAACTGGCGCAAGGGTGGATGAGATTCTGGAATCATTGAAACAGCCGATTGAAGCCGAGCGTGTCCGGCGCACACTGGTCGAAGGGGCGACATTTCCCGGCTTCGACGAAAAAGATCTGGCGGGCAAACCGCTTTCCCTTGCGAGCTACAAAGGCAAAGTGGTCTTGATCGATTTCTGGGCGACCTGGTGTATGCCGTGCCGCATGGAACTGCCCAATGTGCTGGCGGCTTACGAAAAATACCACGCGCAGGGTTTTGAAGTCATCGGGATCAGTCTGGACGAAAGCCGGCCAATGCTCGACAGGTTCATCCAGGAAAACAAACTGGCATGGCCGCAGTTCAATGATGGCAAGCGTTGGGAAAATAAACTTGCCGGAAAATATGGCGTGCAATCCGTGCCGACGACTTATTTGCTCGATGGTGAAGGCAAAATCATCGGCGTCAATTTGCGCGGTGACGAGTTGGACGCCGCCGTGGCCAAGGCGCTCGCGGGAAAAAATGTCCCGAACTGACCGCCCGGAGCGGCACTTGGTCCAAATACTTGCGGCAGCCAGGAACTCAGATGCGCTCCGTTCCTTGCTCGCAAAAAAATCGTTGTTTGAGCCATCCCTGTTTCGATATAGACTACAAGGCACCGGACGAGCATCGCTAACCCGGCAATGGCGGAGAAAATTCAACTCACAAATTTATGGCCGAAGCTAATCTTAATTCCCCCAAACGCAGCCGCTGGCTGCGCAAACTCGCATGGATCTCCGGCATTTTGGTCGTGCTGCTGGTCGTGGTTTATTTCGTCACCACCAGTTCAGCGTTTCTGCGAGGCGTCATCCTTCCCAAAGTCAGCAAAGCCTTGGGCGCGGAGGTGACCGTGGCCGAAGCGCAGATCAGTCCATTCAGCCGCGTAATGCTGCGCGACCTGAAAGTCCAGCCGCCCGCCGGCGAACCGCTGTTGACCGTTCAGGAAATCCACGCGAATTACAGTCTTTGGTCCATCATCGGCGGCAACATTGTGGTGTCAGAGGTCGTCATTGAATCACCCGTGGTGACCGTGGTGCAAAACGCCGACGGCACCTGCAACCTCGATTGCCTTACCAAAGCCCCGGCAAAAGAAACCAAGCCCGCACCGCCCGCTCCCGCCAAAGCAGCCAAGCCGCCGCAGATCGACATCAAGAAAGTGGCGCTGAACAACGCCACCGTCCGGCTCGTGAAGAATTATGCCGGCGGCGGAAAGGACGTCACGGAAGTGACCGGTCTGAACTTCTCCATCACGGACTTGAAGAACGGCCAGTCCGGCAGGATCGAACTGGCTGCCGCGCTGGCGGTGCAAAAGGCCGCGCAAACGAACGCGGCGGCGGCTTCGTTGTCAGCCAAGCTGCTGGGCGGATTCGATCTGGCGCTCACGCCGGATTTGAAACCAGGATCGGTCAAGGGCAGCACGACGTTCACCGTCACCCAGGCGACCGGTCCGCTGGCGGATCTCAACACCTTTGCCGCGACGTTCAATTGTGACCTGACGCCGACGGATTTGAAGGAACTCGCGCTGCGTTTCACCAAAGCCGATGCGTCGCTCGCGCAAATCCGCGTGAGCGGGCCGTTCGATGCCGCGAAGTCCGAAGGCAAATTGAAACTGGAAATTTCCGGAATCGACAAGCAGGCGCTGAATCTCGCCGGCGCAGCCGGCGGCATGGATTTCGGGACGACGACTTTCAATTCCAGCAATGACATCGAACTAAGCAATGGCGGTAAAATGATTTCGCTCGCCGGCCGTTTCGACCTCGCGAAGCTCCAAGTGAAGCTGAAGGAACAGACTTCACCCACGCTGGATCTACAGGGAGATTATGCCGTGAAAGTGGATCAAACCGCATCGTCCGCCGTGCTGCAAACGCTGAACCTGACCGGGATGCAAGACTCACGCGCCTTTTTGCTGGTTGGTTTGTCCAGCCCCATGACCATCGGCCTGGGCGGTTCCAGCAGCGCAGTGGGCGATGCCTCGCTCACTCTCGTCGTCACCAACCTGAATCTGGCGGACTGGAAATCGCTCGCCGGTGAGACTGCGCCCGGTGGCATGTTGAATCTGGTGGTGAAACTGGTTTCGCAGAAGGCCGGCCAGCAACTCGGGTTTCAGGTGGACACGCATCTGGACAAGCTCACCACCGGGACCGGCAGTGCGGCCGTCAATCAGGGCAATGTGCACGTGCAGGCCGGCGGCAGCGTGGCGGACATGAAACTCGTCAAGCTGGACCATTATCAAGTGGATGTCGTCCGGCAGGGAAAAAATCTGGCAAGCGTGTCCGGCAGCGCCACGTTTGACAGCGCCACGCAGGACGCGGATTTGCAAGTGGCCGTGCAGACCGCGCTGGCGCAATTGCTCGCGGTGCCCGGAGCCGGGCCGGCGGATGGCGCGGTCAGCTTCAAAGGCCACGTCACCAGCAAACAAAAGAAAATCGGCCTGACCGGCGAACTGGCGTTGACGCCGACCGAACGCGCAAAAAATATTTTGCAGCTGAACGGCGACGTGGATACGACCCAGGCCGATGCCATCACCGGCAACATCAAAGTGGCGGCGGAATCGTTGGACGTGACACGCTACTACGATCTGCTTTCCAGCCTGAAGCCGGCGACCAACAATGCACCGGTTGCGAGCAGCCCCAAGCCCGCAGCCAACCCGAACCAGGAGCCGGACGCGATGAAGCTGCCGCTCAAGAATTTCACCTTCGACTTGAACATCGGCCATCTCTTCCTGCGTGAAGTGGACATCGCCGGCTGGCAAACGACCGCCTTGATCGATGGTGGTCACGTCGTGCTCAAGCCCTGCCAGCTCGCGCTCAATGGTGCGCCCATCAAGGCCACGACTGATTTGAATCTCGGCGTGCCGGGCTACACGTATGATGTCACGTTTAATGCCGATGCCATCCCGCTCGCACCGCTGGTGGATAGTTTTGCACCGGATCGCAAGGGCCAGATCAAGGGCGCGACCAGCATCGGCGTGGCGGTCAAAGGCGCGGGCGTCACCGGCGCCAGCCTGCAAAAGAACCTGGCCGGCCAGTTCAATTTTGCCACCACCAACATGGATCTCTCGATTGCGAACATTCGTTCACCGCTGATCAATGCCGTCATCAACGTCATCGTCGGCTTGCCGGACTTGATCCGCAATCCCACGGCGGCCCTGGGCAGTATTTTCGGCAGCACCAAAAAAGGAGGTTTTGCGGACGCGTTGACCGCTTCGCCGATTGACGCGATCACCCTGCAGGCCAGTGCGGGCGGCGGACAGGTGAAATTGCAATCGGCGGAAGTGCGCAGTGCCGCGTTTCAAGCGCTCGCTTCCGGACAGATTGATCTCGCCGCCAACCTGACCAATTCCACGATCGCCATCCCTGTGAGGGTCACGTTGAGCCGCTCACTGGCGAGCCAGATCGGCCTCGTTGATGCCACCACACCTGCCAATGCCGTCTATGTGGCGATGCCGGATTTTCTGAAAATGGAAGGCACCATCGGCCAGCCTCAAACGAAAATTGACAAGCTCGCCCTGGTGCAACTCGCGGCCAAGACCGGTGGCGGACTCATCAAGGGAATCGGTGGAGCGGGCGGCCAAAAGGCGGGTTCTGCGATCGGTGCCATCGAAGGATTGTTCGGCGGCAGCAAATCCACGACGACCAATTCAACTCCGGCAACCACCAACGCCTCCCCGATCGGAGGACTGCTCAAGCTGTTCAAATAATTGAATCAGGATGCTGGCCAGTAAGCGCTTGCTCGTCAGACCCTGACCGAATTCCAAAATTTTTGCCGCCTGGAACATTTTGGATGGAATCTCAAAGGCCGCCAGACGAATTTTTATCGGGCGGGCGCCCGGGTTGTTGAGTTTGTTGGCCCGACAATTTTCAAATCCTGGGCGGGACATTCCAACTGGTAAAATCGGATCCGCACCGGCGATTGGTAGTAGTCGGTCGCGCCAGACTTGGTGTCAGCAGAAATGGTCATGGAAGTGATTTCCAGATTAGTCAGGCTTTGCCACTTCCCCGCAGCCAATGCGGCAAAGGATCGGATGTTCTCGATCAACGGCGACAACAAAAAGCCGCTGCGAGCCATGCCAGGGACAAGACTGAAACGAAGCTCCCGGGCATCCTTAAGCGAGACAGCCAGCATCAATTGCGGCGGTTTATAGATCGTAGAAGCCAGGGTGCCCAGGGAGGTTTTATCGACATCCATCTCAACCCAAATGGAACCATTGGTGGCGGCAGGAACCGCGACTGATTCGCCAAAATGGGCCGAGTTTTCTGCAAGCGGCTTCAGTTGGTATTCCCGCGGCAGCACCGCACGCGACAGGAGCAGATATTTTTCAGGCGAGCCCAAAACGTTTTTGATGTCGTATCGGGTCATCAATTCCGGCCAGGAACATCCGTCATCAAGCGCCGGGAACCGGTGATCAAGCGGCTGGATGGCAAATAAAATATTTTCAGCCGCGCGCGCCGTCCTTAGATGAGCGGCGTTTAGTCTGGCCAATTCCGGCGTGTAAGCGCAATAGCTTTGCATCACTGGCCGTGGCCGATATGTCCAGCCGTTTGCAAAAAGAACATTTTGTTCATACGAATAGATGTCTGCGCCTCCCTGGATTGAAGGAAGTGGAAAATCTTTTTTTGCGCGCGCCATGTCCTTTTCGTATTCCCCAGACATATAGCCGGTGGACAGGCTCATGCCCGGTGCCATCAGATTGTAGATGCCAAAGGTCCTGGCCAACTGTTTGGGCAAGCCTTCGCCTGGAAGCCAGTAATTAAACACGGACCCGGCCAGCAGGCTGGCGCCGATCACGAGACACAACCCCATCATGGCCGCCTGCCTTTTCCCCGGCCCCGCCAGTGTCAGACAGGCAAGCGCGACAAGCAAAAGCGCCATCACCGAGTCAATCTCATGCCTGTCATTGCGGATGAATCCCAGCTTGAAGACGAGGAATAAGATGCCGCCCAATCCAGCCACCGGGAGTGCCCCCCGGAAACGGTGCCGCCTCCAGGCAATCAAGCCAGTGAACGCACAAAGCAAAAACGCGATCAAACAATATCCGCCAAGGCACCAGCCGCGCGCCTTGCCATCGAACATCATGGCCTCAGTGTAGCCGCTGGCCATTTGCCAGGAGTTGAAACAATAGGGAGCCAGCAAGTTTATATGCTGCCCGGCCAGAATCCAAAATAGCAACAGGCTGGCCAGCCACCAGATCACAATCAGCGGAAAACGTTTATGGCGGACGATGTTGTCCACCGCAATGATGCCCACCACGGCCGCGCTTTCCAGCAGCCCGGTGAATTTGACCAGGCTCAACCAGCCAAGCGCCACCACCAGCAAGATTTGGCGCAATGAAAGCATGCCTTCTTCCACAAAAAAATGCAGCAACAGCAACAGCACTTCAAAGGCAACCAGCCGGCTGTTGAAATCAGCTCCTGCCGGCACGCTGACGACGGCAGTGAAGCTGACCAGCCAAATCCAGGCCACAAGCCAGTTGGCTGAAAAATGTCGCGCCAAACGCCAGCTCGCCCCCAAATAAACGACGGCCAGCAACGCCCAGGCGACGACGGAGATCAGATAGGTCGGCGGGTAATAGCCTCGCGCCAAAAATCCCCAAGGCCCGTAGGTAAAAATCACGTCTGTGCCGAATTGCACGTGTCTGATGAAGTCCACATGCAACGCCTGCGCCCAGGCATTGTCCAAGTCGTCGCAGATTGGATAGTCAGCCACCGGGGTGCAGGGAATAAACCGGGAGAACACGTAATAAATCCCCACCACCCAGACCAGCAGCTGTGCCACCTGTCTCCACTCCGTTTTTTTCGCGGAAGCATTCATCCTCCACGCACAAATAATCTTCGGACTAGTTTGGGCGTTTTGATTCCCTGCTTGAGTTTCACAGCCTTTCCGCCAGCGCCGCCTGGCTCGCCGCAAAGATTTCCTGGTGCAGCGACTTGCCGTGCGAGTCGATCGTGACCACGGCGGGGAAATCCACGATCTCCAGTTCCCAGATCGCCTCCGGCGCGCCGAATTCTTTCATCATATAAACATTGCGCACCTTTTTCACACACTCGGCCAGCACCTGCGCTGCCCCGCCAACCGCATGCAGATAGACACATCCATGTTCCTTGCAAGCCGCCTGCGTGCGGTCGCCCATGCCGCCTTTGCCGATGACGCCGCGAATTCCGAAATCCCGGATCACCTGCCATTGATAGGGTTCTTCACGGATGGACGTGGTCGGCCCGGCAGCGGTGCATTTCCAGGAACCGTCGGGTTGTTGCATCATCACCGGGCCGCAGTGATAGATGATCCCGTCGCGCAACTTCACTTCCGGTGGCGGCACCCCGCCCTCGTGCAGGTATTTGTGCACCGCATCGCGCCCGGTGAAGACAATGCCGGAGATCAGCACCTCGTCGCCGACCTTGAGCGCACGAATTTTTTCTTCGGTAAAAGGAAAGGCGAGCTTGATCATGGGGCAATCTTAAATCACCCGGCGCGACTTTCAAGCGCGCAGTGAGCGACCGCTCCAGCGGCAATGCCATGCAAAGGGAGCGGCAACGTCGGCGCCGGTTCAGCCAGTTCGGCAACCTGCTGCCGGCAAAATTTCAAGAAGGCCGCTTCGGCGTGGTTCAGCGGCCGCGCCCGGGAATGGACTACTCCCCAGATTTGTTCAAATGGCTTGCGTCCGTGCGGCAAGGCAATGAACGTCCGGTTTTTCAGCTCCGCCGCCACCGCCCAGCCCGGCAGAAAACTCATGAGCGGAAATTGTTTCACCATCGCCTTGATCGTGTCCACGCTTTCGATCTCCCCAAAACGGCTCAATTCAATACCGCGTTGCGTGAGAAAATCGTCGAGGCGTTTGCGTCCGTGACTGGACCCGCGCAGCAGCAGGCAGGCTTGTTTGGCCAGTTCCTGCCGCGTCACGGTGTTCTGGGACGCCAATGGATGGCCGGCATTCACGACAAAATGAAACCGGTCCGCCATCAAGGAGACAAAGGCCAGGTCGGGGTCGTCCTTGGGTTTTTCCGCCAGCACCAGGTCGGCCCGATTGCTCTCCAGCAAGCCGGCCGGATCATCACAATTGTTCATCTCCACCTGGAGGAGGATTTTCGGAAACTCCCGGTGAAATTTCAAAAATGCCGGCGTGAGAATCGAGGACGCCAGCGCCGGTTCCCCCACCAGCCGCAATCGCCGCGATCCCCATTGGTTTAATTCTGCGACCGCGATGCGGGCCTGCTGCATTTCTCCGAGCGCCCGCCGCGCATGCTGCAAAAATGCCTCGCCCGCCTCCGTGAGAATTGTTTTTTTGCGCACCTTGCTTAAAAGACGACAACCCACCTGGCCTTCCAACGCCTTCATGGAATGGCTGATGGCGGAGTGGGTGACGTAAAGATGCTTCGCGGCTTCGGTGTAGCTGCCGGTTTTGGACAAAACCACAAATGCCTCCAGCTGCCTGCTGTCTAGTGCTTCGTTCATTGATGAATTCTTTTCACACCGGTTTCCAATTTATTTCAACTCTACAAGACCGGCACGACTGCGCCTCTGGCACCTCATCTGCTAAACCCGGCTGCTATGAGGCAATCGGACATCGGCGTCTCGCCACTTGAGCATTTGCAGCGCCAAGATGATTGCTTCGCTTCCCACAAAAAACCCCGGCAACTAAATCCATGAAATATAAACGTACAAAAAAATCATTGAGCACAAAAAAACGTCTGATGACGGCTGGAGCCTGTCTCGGCCTGATTGTAAGCGGCGGCATGGCGGCCTACGCCCAGACCACAACAACTGATGCTGATAAAATGGCCGAACTGCAAAAGCGGCTGGATTCATTGGAAGATCTGGTCAAAAAGGAGGGCCTGATGCCGAGCGCGCCGACGAACGCTGTCTTGTCGGCCATGGATCAAATCACCATCAGCGGGTTTGTGCAGGCTTCGTATTTTTACAATACCCAGCGTCCGGCAGGCGGCCAGTCCGCTACGTATCTTTGGAATACGCAGGACAATTCATTCTCGATGAATAAATTCAAGTTGACGATTGCCAGCGCGCCTGTGGCGACCGACAAATGGGACGCCGGTTTCAAAGCCTCGTTGTTGTTCGGTGAAGACGCCCCTGTCCTCAATACACCCAGCACCGGCAATACGAGTTTCAATGATTTGCGCGAAGCTTATGTGGAAATAAACATTCCGGTCGGCACGGGCATAGACATCAAGGCGGGTGAACTGATTTCGCTGTTGAACTGGGAATCCGGCGACGGCGGGGCGGCGAATCCCAACTTCTCGCAGGGCTACCAGTGGTGGTATACCGGCAACGGTCCCTCCGCCGGCATCCAGGGCACTTACAATTTCACTGATAAGATCGGTTTGACCCTGCGCATTGACAACGGACTCTACCAGGGACCGGTCGATAACAATTCGGGCAAAGCATTCAGCGGTTCCATCAATCTCAAACCGACGGACAAATTGTGGGTCAATTTCGTCGGTTGGTATGACTCACAGCCTGGAGATTCAAACACGTCAGGTGTCGAAAGCATTGGCGGCTATCAGTTCACCAAGGAGTTTGGCACGGGTTACGAGGTTGACTATTTCCATTTTGCCTCCCCCGGCACCTCCACCGATTTGTGGTCCGTTGGTGGTTGGGCTTGGTATAACTTCACTTCCAAAGTTGGCGTGGCCTTGCGTGCTGACTTTGTTTCTCAGGACAATGGCATCATCGGACCACCCGTCCGAGGGAGTGCCAATTCCGGCATCATTTCGACCGATAATGGTGGGAATCTGGGTAGTATCACGGCCACCCTCAACCTGACACCTGTGCCTTACATCAAAATCCAGCCGGAAGTTCGCTACGATTACACCAGCTATAACGACGGATTGAATGGCAAGAGCTATCAATTCATCATCGGTTGTGGCGCGTCATATCTGTTCTAATTTTACCAACCAAATTAAATCAAAAAGTTTAAACCAAAGAATTCAAATCAATCCCTCCATATGAAAAAAACTCTCCTGACATTAATGGCGCTGACTGCCGCCCTGACCCTGACCACCCGGGCTCTGGCGGAAGACACGGTCAAAATCGGTGTCCTGCATTCGTTGAGCGGCACGATGGCCATCAGCGAAACCTCCTTGCGCGACGTGCTGCTGTTCACATTTGACGAGATCAACGCCGCCGGCGGCATCAAGGTTGGCGACAAGTCCTACAAGATCACGCCGGTCATCGTGGACGGCGCGTCGAACTGGCCGTTGTTCGCGGAAAAAGCGAAGCAGTTGCTTGAGGAAGACAAGGTGGCCGTCACGTTCGGCTGCTGGACTTCCGTGAGCCGCAAGTCGGTGTTGCCCGTGTTTGAAAAGGACAACGGCATGTTGTTCTACCCGGTGCAATACGAAGGTGAAGAATTGTCCAAGAACATTTTCTACACCGCCGAGGCTGTGAACCAGCAGGCCACGCCCGCCGTGGATTACCTGCTCAAGCATGGCAAGAAGAAGTTCTACCTGCTCGGCACCGACTACGTTTATCCGCAGACCACCTGCCTGATCCTTTACAAATACCTGCTGCTCCACGGAGTCCCCGTTGAAAACATCGGCGGCGGCTTCCGCAAGGACGATTCCGGCAAGGTCATTTCCGCCGGCAAATACGTTCCGTTCAGCCATACCGACTTCCAGCAGATCGTCGCGGACATCAAGCAGTTTTCCGCCAGCGGGGACGCCTGCGTGATCAACCTCATCAACGGCGACTCAAACGTGCCGTTCTTCAAGGAGATTGCCGCCGCCGGCCTGACCGCCGCCGATTGCCCCGTGGTTTCCTTCAGCCTGGCGGAAGACGAACTCCGCGCGCTGCCGACCAAGGACCTCGTCGGTGAACTCGGCTGCTGGACCTATTTCATGTCCATCAACACTCCGGCAAACAAGAGTTTTCTCAAAGATTGGGACAAGTGGCTCAAGACCCAGACCTATCCCGGTGTGGTGAAGGAAAAGCGCGCCATGGACAGCCCGATGGTTCTCTCCTACGACGGTGTGTATCTCTGGAAAAAGGCCGTGGAAAAAGCCGGCACGTTTGACGTGGACAAGGTTCGTGCCGTGCTGGAATCCGGCACCATCCAGTTCGACGGTCCGGGTGGCAGCACCACCATGCAGCCGAATCACCACACCACCAAGAACGTTTATATCGGCGAAACCAAGGCCAACGGCCAGTTCAAGATTCTCGAAACCTTCCCGCAGGTCTACGGCGAGCCCTTCATGTTGAAAGACCTCGACGCGAAGCTGTCCGCTAAATGAGCTGTCGTGCTGGCTCTACCCGGCTGCGTCCATTCAGCCGGAAGGTTCCACCAGCACGGAGGCATTGACGAGGGCGGAGGCCAACACCTCCGCCCTTTTTTAAAAATGAACCGAGCCTTGAGATTCATTCTGGCCCCGTTGATCGCGGCCATTTTCCTCGTCAACGCCCGAGCGCAGGACGATGCTGCCATCCGCGAAAAACTCTGCCGCACCATCCTGGCCGGGGGCGCGGAACAGCAGCAGTTGCTTGGCGAAATCTCCGAAACCGGCTCCAAGCTGGTGCACGACGTCTTGATCGCCTGGACCCGCGACGGCGTTTATCTTTACGACACCGGCAACGGTTCCAAGCTACCCATTCTCCTCGAAGATCAGACCGATGCCGATGGCAAGGCCCGCGCCGTCCGCATTGATACCGGCAAATTTCTCACCGACGATAAAAATCAGGAAGTGCATCTCGCGGCCACCGATCTGACATCCGCCGAGACCGATGCCGCGCTGCGTTCATTCATCAACCAGGCGATGGACACACTCGCGCTTTCTGATCCCGATCCTGGCGCCCGCTCCACCGCCGTATTGAAACTTGGCAACTCGCAAAAACCAAAAAACATCGGGGTGCTGCAGGCACGGCAGACCAAGGAAACGGATGCGGTGGTTAAAAAAAATATCAACGAGGCCATTGCCATGTTGCAGCTTGCCGACCCGGACCCGGAAGTTCAAATTGCCGCCCTGCAACAGCTCGCCGCCTTGAAGACCATCGGCAGCCTCGACATGGTCAACGCTTTGATCGCGAAAAAAGGCACCGACCCGGATGTCGTCAAAGCGGCTAAAACGGCCGCCACCCGGATTGGCGAGCACATCACTGCCGTCAATTTTTTCGGGACCATCTTCCGCGGCATGAGCGGCGGCTCGATTTTGCTGATTGTGGCGCTGGGACTGTCCATCACGTTCGGCCTGATGGGCATCATCAACATGGCGCACGGCGAGATGATCGCGATCGGTGCTTATACCAGTTACGTGGTGCAAAACATTTTTGGCACCGGTTTTTCTTTTTCCGTCAACCTGCCGTTCAGTTTTTTCGGTCATCAACTCGGCTTCGGCTTGAGCATTCCGGGGATAAACGCCACCGGTTGGTTTTATGAAAGTTATTTTCTGTTCGTGTTGCCGTTAAGTTTCATCATGGCCGCCCTCGCCGGCCTGGTGCTCGAACGCACGGTCATTCGTTTTCTTTACCGGCGCCCGCTGGAATCCCTGCTCGCAACGTGGGGTGTCTCGCTCGTGATGCAGCAGCTCTTCCGCATGGTTTTCGGCGCCAACAACGTCCAGGTCAGTTCACCGCGCTGGCTGCTCGGCCACTTTGACATCAATGACGTTTCGCTCGGCTATAACCGCGTTTTTGTCATCGGCTTTGCCGTTGTCATCGTCATCGGCACCTGGATGCTGCTCACCAAAACGCCGCTCGGCCTGCTCATCCGTGCGGTGATGCAGAACCGCGACATGGCCTCGTGCATGGGCGTCCGCACCGCCCGCGTGAACATGATGACGTTTGCGTTCGGCTCCGGCCTCGCGGGGCTCGCAGGGGCCTTCCTTTCACAGATCGGCAATGTCGGCCCCAGCCTCGGTCAAAGCTACATCGTGGACAGCTTCATGACCGTGGTGGTGGGCGGTGTTGGCAGCATTGTGGGCACCGTGTTTGCATCAGCAGGCATTGGCACGAGCGATCAGGTTTTGCAGCAGGTCACCGGCTCGCCAGTCACCGGGAAGATTGTCGTGCTCATCTGCATCATCCTGTTTCTCCAGTGGAAGCCTGGCGGATTATTTTCCGTCCGCAGCCGCAGCCTCGATTGATGCTTCATGCAAAGTAAATTTAAGAATCTTGAGATCTGGGTGGTGATGGCGGTGGCGTTGTTTGTGGTGGTCGCGTTGCCCTGCCTCAACGCTTGCACGCCGGAAAGCAGCTGGTTCCACGTCAGCAATTTCACCATCACCGTTTACGGCAAATATCTCTGCTACGCGATGCTCGCCATCAGCGTGGATCTGCTCTGGGGCTACACCGGTTTGTTGAGCCTGGGCCAGGCGCTCTTCTTCACGCTCGGCGGCTACATGATGGGCATGTATCTGATGCGCATGATCGGCGACCTCGGCCAGTATCACCAACCGATTCCTGACTTTCTGGTCTTCCTTGGCTGGACCAAATTGCCCGCGTTCTGGCAACCGTTCTCCAGTTTTCCGTTTGCGATGGTGATGGCCATGCTGCTGCCCGGCGCGCTGGCTGGCATCTTCGGATATCTCGCGTTTCGCTCGCGGATTCGGGGCGTCTATTTTTCAATCCTGACGCAGGCGCTCACCTACGCGGCGTGCCTGTTGTTTTTCCGCAACAGCCTCCTGCTCGGTGGCAACAACGGCTTTACTGATTTCAAATTCATTCTCGGGCATGACATCCGCGAGCCGGCGACGCAACGCTATCTCTTTATCGCGTCAGGCCTCGCCCTGCTGCTTGTGTATCTGCTCTGTAAATGGCTGACGAAAACCAAGCTGGGCAAGGTGCAGCGTGCCATCCGCGACAGCGAGAACCGCGTGATGTTCTCCGGCTATTCGACCGCAAATTTCAAGCTCTTCATCTTCGTGTTCGCCGCGCTCATCGCCTCGCTGGCCGGCGTGCTTTATGTGCCGCAGGTCGGCATCATCAATCCCGGCGAAATGGCCCCGGACAAATCCCTCGAAGCCGTGGTCTGGGTCTCGGTCGGCGGCCGCGGCACGCTGATCGGGCCGATCATCGGCGCCTTCGCCGTCAACGCCATGAAAAGCTGGGCGACGCGCGCGTATCCCGACCTCTGGCTGATTTTTCTCGGTGGGATGTTCATTTTTGTAACGGTGTTCATGCCGAAGGGCATCGTCGGCCTGCCAGCGCAATTACGAATGCTCTGGAACCGGTTCGCGCGCAAGCCAGCCGGGGAGACTATCGCACCGCCGGAGAGTGTGACGGAAGTGTTCAATCAAGAGTTCAAAAAGTCTCCGACCCAAGGGACGCCTAAACCAACCCCGCCCGAATCGTGACGCCCCCCATCAAACAATTTGTTTTGCTGCTCGAAGGTGTGAACAAGACCTTCGATGGGTTCAAGGCGATCAACGACCTGAATTTCTACATGGACGAGGGCGAACTGCGCACCATCATCGGTCCCAACGGCGCGGGCAAAAGCACGATGATGGATATCATCACCGGACGCACCCGACCCGACACCGGCAAGGTGGAATTCGGCAAGGACACCGATTTGACCAGGATGAATGTGCCGGAGATCAACCGCCTCGGCATCGGCCGGAAATTCCAGACCCCGTCGGTTTACATCCATCACACCGTTTTTGAAAACCTGCTGCTGTCTCTCAAAGGTCCGCGTGGCGTCTTCAACGCACTTCTTGCCCTGACCACTTCGGAACAGCGTGACCGCATCGAAGTTGTTTTGAAAACCATCGGCCTTACGAAAAAGGCGGAAGACCTCGCCGGCTCGCTATCGCACGGCCAGAAGCAATGGCTGGAGATCGGCATGTTGCTCGCGCAGGACCCCAAACTCTTGCTGGTGGATGAACCCGCCGCCGGCATGACCGACGAGGAAACGCACAAGACCGGCGAACTGCTGCTGAGCCTCGAAGGCAAGCACAGCATCATCGTCATCGAACACGACATGACCTTCGTCCGTCAAATCGCCCGCAAAGTGACCGTGCTGCATCAGGGCCATGTGCTGTGCGAAGGCTCGGTGGACGATGTGCAAAACGACGAACGCGTCAAAGAAGTTTATTTGGGACGGAAAAAGAAGAATTGAATTAATCCAAATGCAACATTCAACATTCAACATTCAACGCCCAATACTCAAAGGGACTGCCTCCGCCGCATCATTCAACGTTGAGCGTTCGATGTTGAATGTTGAATGTTTCTTCCAACTATGCTGACGCTTTCCAATATCAACGTCAGTTACGATGGCTCACGGATTCTGCGCGGCGTGAATCTCACCGTGCCGGAAAAAAGCTTGGTCTGTCTCATGGGCCGGAACGGCGTCGGCAAAACGACCACGCTCAAATCCATCGTGGGCCTCGTCAAACCGGAATCCGGTTCCGTGCGTTTGATGGGCACCGAGTTGACCGGCCTCGCTCCGGATGCGCGCGCGCGGGAAGGCATCGGTTTCGTGCCACAAGGCCGCGATATTTTCCCGCACTTGACGGTCTGGGAAAATTTGAAGATCAGCCTGGTCGTTCATGCCACCAAGGCGGACCAGGTGGATCGCGTGCTGGAATTGTTTCCCGTCCTTAAGGAATTTCTCCCACGGAAAGGCGGCGTCCTCAGCGGCGGCCAGCAGCAACAGCTGGCGATCGCCCGCGCGTTGCTCACCGACCCGAAGATTTTGATTCTCGACGAGCCGACCGAGGGCATCCAACCCAACATCATTGACCTCATCGGCGATACGCTGGTGAAGATCAAAAAGGAAGGCAAGATCAGCATCCTGCTCGTCGAACAATATCTCGACTTCTGTCTCGCGGTTGGCGACAGTTTTTACATCATGGATCGCGGGGCGGTCGTCGCTGAAGGGCCGATCGCGCACCTCAACGATGACATCGTGAAAAAACATCTGACCGTTTGAACTGTGGTTGCGTCCGTAAAAATCAATTACGCGGAAAAGAGTTGTGCGGCGCTGGAAGTCGAATCCGTTTTTGGCCAAAGCACCGTCACCTCCGCCTTTGCCAGCACCCCTTTAAAACTGCTCACGCCCCGCTCGCGCGGTCAAAGTGTGTGGGCCTACACCAGCAGTTTCGGCGGCGGCTTTGTTGCCGGGGACAAGACGCGACTGGATCTGCGCCTCGGCAAAGACACCCGTTGTTTTCTCGGCACCCAGGCTTCGACCAAAATTTATCGCAACCCAAACCGACGCGCGTGCGGTCATATCACCACCGCGAACCTCGAAGAAAATGCGCTGCTCGTCTTCGCCCCCGATCCAGTTCAACCGTTTGCCAGCTCAAGTTATTCGCAGCGACAAACATTTCATTTGGGTGCTGGCGCCGGCTTGGTGCTCGTGGACTGGTTCACTTCCGGCCGTGCTGCGCGGGGTGAACGCTGGGCCTTCGATCGTTTCAAGAGCCGCAATGATGTCTTTCTTTGTGGCGAGAGGATTTTTATGGATTCACTCCTGCTGGATTCCGCAGCTGACCCGATCACCTCGCCGCATCGCACCGGACGTTTTAATTGCTTCGCACTGCTGCTGCTCATCGGGGAACCGCTGAAACAAGCAGCGGCGAGTTTGTTGGAGGCCATTTCAGTCCGCCCAGTCAGACGGAGTGCGGCGCTGATTACCAGCGCTAGCCCGGTCCGCAACGGCGCGATTCTGCGCGTCGCGGGCGAAAGTGTTGAACAAACCGGCCGGGAGTTGCATCATCATCTCCAGTTTGCGTCCGCGCTCCTCGGCGACGATCCGTGGGCGCGCAAATGGTGAACCGACTTTTGTATGCACTTATCTCCTCGCGAACTCGACAAACTGACGCTGCACCAGGCCGGCTTCCTCGCGCAGAAGCGGCTCGCTCGCGGCCTGCGCTTGAACCATCCCGAAGCCGTCGCACTTATCGCCACCGTGCTGTTGGAATTCATCCGCGACGGCAAAAGCGTCGCCACCTTGATGAATCTCGGACGGCAACTGCTGGGACGCAATCAAGTCATGCGCGGTGTTCCAGAAATGATCTATGACGTGCAAGTGGAAGGAACTTTCCCCGACGGCTCCAAACTGGTGACCGTGCATCACCCGATCGCCAGCGAGAACGGTGATCTGGATCTCGCCTTGCACGGAAGTTTTCTGCCCGTGCCCAAGCTTTCGGTTTTCAGATACATCGCCGAAGAACCCGTTCCCGGCTCCAGCGAAATCAAGGAGGGTGAAATTGAACTCAACGCTAATCGCGCCAAGGCGGAGATTCCCGTCACGAATCTCGGCGACCGACCGATTCAAGTCGGTAGTCACTATCATTTCATTGAGACGAATGCTTCACTGAAATTTGATCGCGGCGCGGCTTATGGTAAACGGCTCGATATTCCGGCCGGAACCGCCGTGCGCTTTGAACCCGGCGAAACCAAGACCGTGAAGCTGGTGGAAATTGCCGGCAAGAAAGTCATCCGCGGCGGCAACAATCTGGCGAACGGCAAAGTTTCCACTGTCGGAAAAAAGGCGGCGATCAAACGGGTGAAAGCAAAAGGATTTGCGAATGCAGCGCTTTAAGAACTGTAGCGCAGATTGGCAATCTGCTGTGTCGCAGGTTGGCAACCTGCGAAGCGCCAGAAGCTATCAGCGCGCTCGCTACATCCACGCCTGCCAACTGCCAGTTGGCGAAACAGCAGACTACCAGTCTGCGCTACCATTCTTGCCATGCATAAAATGAAACGCAGCCATTACGCCGACATGTTCGGCCCGACCACCGGCGACAAGGTCCGGCTCGGCGACACGTCGCTCATTCTTGAAGTCGAAAAAGATTTCACGGTGTATGGCGACGAATGCAAATTCGGCGGCGGCAAAGTCATTCGCGAAGGCATGGGCCAGGCGGCCGGCGTCGGAGCTAAGGAGGCGCTCGATTGCGTCATCACCAATGCGCTCATCGTGGATTACACCGGCATCTACAAAGCCGACATTGGCATCAAGAACGGTTTGATTTCCGGCATCGGCAAGGCGGGCAACCCCGACATGATGGCGGGCGTGACGAAAGGCATGATCGTCGGAGTCACCACGGAAGTCATCGCGGGCGAAGGCTTGATCGTCACGACGGGTGGACTCGACACGCACATCCATTTCATCTGCCCGCAACAAGCGCACGAAGCCATCGCGGCTGGTCTCACCACGATGGTGGGCGGCGGCACCGGCCCGGCAGTCGGCACTTGCGCCACGACTTGCACCCCTGCTCCGTTTTATTTCAAGGCGATGTTGCAAGCGGTGGATTCGCTGCCGCTCAACTTCGGTTTCACCGGCAAAGGCAACACCGCCATGCCCGCCGGCTTGCCCGAGCAGATTGCCGCTGGCGCCATCGGCTTAAAACTCCACGAAGACTGGGGCACGACGCCCGCCGCGATTGATTGCTGCCTCAGCATGGCAGACAAGCACGACATCCAAGTCACGATTCACACCGACACGTTGAACGAATCCACGTTTGTCGAAGGCACGATTGCCGCGTTCAAGGGGCGCACGATCCACACCTATCACAGCGAAGGCGCGGGTGGCGGTCATGCGCCGGACATCATCCGCATCTGCGGCGAACCGAATGTGCTGCCGAGTTCCACGAATCCGACGAAGCCTTACACGGTCAACACGATTGACGAGCATCTCGACATGCTCATGGTCTGCCATCATCTCGATCCGAATCTGCCGGAAGACGTGGCATTCGCGGAGAGTCGGATTCGCGGCGAGACCATCGCGGCGGAGGATATTCTGCACGACCTGGGCGCGATCAGCATGATGAGTTCCGATTCGCAAGCGATGGGCCGCATCGGCGAAGTCATCACGCGGTCCTGGCAGACAGCGGACAAGATGAAGCAGCAGCGCGGCCGCCTGCCCGAGGAAACCGGTGACAACGACAACGTTCGCATCAAGCGTTACCTCTCCAAATACACGATCAATCCTGCGCTCGCCCACGGTATGGCGCACATCATCGGTTCCATTGAAGTTGGCAAACTCGCCGATCTCGTGTTGTGGAAACCATCCATGTTCGGGGCGAAGCCGGAGATGGTCGTCAAAGGCGGCGTCATCGCGTGGGCGCAGATGGGTGATCCGAACGCGAGCATTCCCACGCCGCAACCGGTGTTCATGCGCCCGATGTTCGGCGCATTCGGTCGCGCGACGGGCATGACCTCGATTGCCTTTGTCAGCAAACTCGCGAAGCAGAAGAACATCGGCAAAGCCTATGGCCTGACCAAGCGCGTCGAAGCGGTGAAGGGTTGTCGCAAAGTCGGCAAGAAAGATTTGAAGTGGAACAACGCGATGCCGAAGATCACGGTGGATCCGGAAACTTACGAGGTTCGCGCCGACGGTGAATTGCTGACATGTGAACCGGCGAAGGTGTTGCCGCTGGCGCAGCGATACCAGTTATTTTAGTGGTAGCAGCCGACGTGAGGAGGCTCCAACTTTTATGACAAATCGCAAAATCAGAATGAGCCTCCTCACGTCGGCTGCTACCAAGAGGAAGAACGCCCGCCCTCTCCCCGGCCCTCTCCCCCGGGGAGAGGGAGAAACGGTTGCCGCGCCTCGTCGAAATGACAACCGTAGATTGAAGAAAGCCCCGGCAGTTAATGGTGGAGGCGCTGGAGTTGCCAACGGGGATCATCGAGTTTCAAAGAACACGGCTAAACTTCCCCCTCTCCCGGGGGAGAGGGCCGGGGTGAGGGCGGACGATCCCACTAATTTAGTCTCCCCGGTTTCAGACTGGCTGCTCTGGCAATTGGCTGATTCGGCATTCCCCACTGGTGGTTTCGCCCATTCGCTCGGGCTGGAGGCAGCGTGGCAGCACGGCGAAGTTCGCAATCGCACTGAGCTGGTTTCCTTCATTGAAGCAGGGTTGCATCAACTTGGCCATGCCGCCCTGCCCTTTGTGACGGCGGCGTTTGACGAGCCGGAAAAACTCGGCGAGTTCGATCAGCTTTGCGATGTGTTCACGACGAACCATGTGGCGAACCGCGCGAGTCGCGCGCAGGGCCGGGCGTTTCTTTCGGCGGTGGAACGAATTTTCAATTCCGAATTCGGAATTCCGAATTCGGAATTATCCTGTGCTCATTATGCGCCGGTGTTCGGCGCACTCATGCGTGAACTGGCGGTTCCGCGGCAAACGGCGCTTCGGCTTTTTTTCTTCTACCTACTGCGCGGCGTGCTGGCGGCGGCGGTGCGGTTGAACATCATCGGGCCGATGGAAGCGCAGAGGTTGCAACAACGGGCGTCAGTTAAAGCGGAGGAAATCCTCGATCGCTGCCAAACACTCACGCTCGACGATCTGGCGCAGACGTCACCGCTCCTGGATTTATGGCAGGGCGCGCAAGACCGGCTTTATTCACGGCTTTTCCAAAGCTGAAAATCAAACCACGAATGGACACGAAGCCACACGAATTCAAAAGCGCCAGAGGGCTGGCGCAGTCCGAGACGCTGGCGCGCCGATTCGTGACGTTCATCTGCGCGAAGCGACTTGAAGTGTGGTGGTCCTCCACCGCTTTTCACGGCACCGCGCACCAACGCAACATCAGGTTTATATGAAAATACTCCTCCACTCCCATTCTCACGGTGGCAACGGCCACACGCACGACCACGCCGATACGCCCGGACATTTCCACGATCGCGACCTGCCGCTGGACCGCGATTTCAAGCAGCGGGCCTTCACGGTCGGCATCGGCGGGCCGGTGGGCAGCGGCAAGACGGCGTTGCTCCTGCAACTCTGCCTGAAGTTACGGGACAAGATGAACATCGCCGCCGTGACCAATGACATCTTCACCAAGGAAGACGGGGAATTTCTGACCAAGCATCACGCGCTACCGGCGGAACGGATCCGTGCGGTGGAAACCGGCGGCTGTCCACACGCAGCAATCCGTGAAGATATTTCTTCAAACCTGCTGGCGCTGGAGGAACTGCACCGGAAGTTTCACCCGCAGATTTTATTCATCGAATCCGGCGGCGACAATCTGGCGGCGTGCTTCAGCCGCGAGCTGGCAGATTACACGATCCAGGTGATTGACGTGGCGGGCGGTGACAAGATTCCGCGCAAGGGCGGGCCGGGCATCACGCAATCCGATCTGCTCGTCATCAACAAGACCGATTTAGCGGTGGCCGTTGGCGCCGATCTGAAGGTGATGGAACGCGACACCAAAAAAATGCGAGGCGACGGGCCATTTGTGTTTGCTCAAGTCAAGCACGACGTCGCGGTGGACGAAATCATCGGGCACATGCTCCACGCCTGGCAGCATGCGTGCGACATTCCGCACGGCCACCACCATCACTAACGTGGGAAAATTTCGGGCGAGAGTTGTGGATTAACGGTCGTTCTTTCCCGCGAGGTAACTGCGCCAGCCGCCGAACGCGGTGATTTCCGTTTTACCTTCGCACAGGATGGGTTCGCCCAGCACGCCCAGCACAACGGAGCCATCGGCGAGCTTCACCTTGCCGATGCTTAAACCGGGCGGTTCCTGCAGGAGAATCTTGGCAACACCCGCCGCCGGCACCGACCACACTTCCACAACCACAGCCACGCCGCCGGTCGCAACGCGCACCATGGCCGGATGCCGGTCATTGATGGACCATAGTCGGTAGGCCGGTTCGGTGGCGGTTTCCCGGACGAACGTGGCGTTGACGGCAAGCAGATTGGGATTCAATTCCAATCCGCGCATCAAGGTGCCGTTGACGGCGAGGAGAATGTTTGAATCGGGCTGGCTCATGCTGGTTTGTCCAAAAACTTCACGGGTTTTTCATAGATGGCCAGCACGATGCAGCCATTTTCACTCAGAATGCTGTGGCTCGTTCCCGGCGGATTGATGATCAGCGAACCGGTCTCCGCGCGGCTGTTTTCATCCACCTGCGAACCGGACAAAACGAAAACATGTTCGTAACCGGTATGTTCGTGCAACGCCACCCGTCCGCCGGGACGAAAGCGCAGCAGCGCGGCCGTCGGACCGGTTTCGCCGTCACCATAGAGCCGGTAAATTTCCACCCCGGTTTGAAACGGCTTCCACGGAAGCTTGTGCTGCCAGCCGGAAACCTGAAACAGATCATTTAGTTTTAACACCGGGGCGGATTCGTTGGCCATGGGCAAAGGATATTCAGTGTGTATTAGCGAGGAAAGTCCGGTCTTGTGAAAATTCATGGCGGCGGTGAACTGCCCGCCGCCATGAATGTGTGGCCATGAAAAAATCAGGCCGCCTGGCTCTCGACATCCTCAGCGGTGATCTCATCTTCCACCTTGGCCGGAACCGTGACTTTGGCGCAGACGGCGAAGAAGACGGCAATGACCAGGTAGCTGAGCGCCACCATCGGCGACTGGCCAATGCCGATGTGTTCACCGTGCATCAAGCCGAAGAAGGTCAGGACGGCTCCGGCCGCCGCAAACCCGGCGGCCTTCATCAATTGCCGGTCAATGATGAACACCGCCGTCGCACCGAGGATGAGTCCACCGAGCGTGGAACCGCCGCCGAGGATTTGCAGGCCGTGATAAAACACGCCGTTGTTCAACATGTTTCCGGCAAGTTCATCGGATACGGAAAAGACGCCCGCCGCCGCGAGCGAACTGTTGATGATCGTAAGCCCCCAGTTGGCGATGGAAGGCACAATCGCAAGAATGATGGCCGGCGCATGGCGTTTAGGCGTTTCTTGGAACGCCTGCGAACCGATCAGCATGCCGATGTAGAGCAGAATCGGGAGAATGGCGATGGTGGGAATGATGGCGGAAATCACCGAGATGGCGCCGAACCAGCAGAGCAGAATCACCATGACGCCCGTCGCCGCCGAATAACCGATGCGGCCGCCCATCGCCTTCCAACCGGGATGGCCGATGTAAACCGCGTTGATGAATGGATTGCCCATCAGGCAGCCGATGAGGCTCACCACGCCGTCTGCGGTCAGAACGCGGGTCGTGGGAAAGCTGTCGCCGGCAGCCGAGGCGCTTTCGACGTTATCCATCGCTTCGACCAGATCGTAGATGCCGAAGGGAATCGCCGTCACCAGGATGATTCCAAGGAATTCGAAGCCGGCAAACACGCTGGCAAATGCCGGGAGCGGAATGTGGAAGCCGAAGTTCGTCAGGGAAGCCGCCAAGGCCGAAGTCGTCATGCCGCCGATCTTGAAGCCCAGTCCCGTCGCACCCCAGGCGATGAGAGCGCCCACCGCAATGGCGATCAAGCCCGCCGGAATCTTGCCGTATTTCACCCCGCCAAACCAATTCAACAAAATGATGCCGAAACACACCAGCCCGATCAACGGCGTCACGAACATCTGCAACGACGGTGCCATGGAAATGAACGTGATGGAGACGCCCGCCAGCGTGCCCAGCAGCGCGGCGCGCGGCGTGATTTTCCGGATGAGGGGCGCAACAAACCCGCCGGCCATCAAGACGAAGCTTTGCACGAACACCCAGGTCAACCCGGCGGCCCAGGCTTTCATCGGGTCGCCGGTCTTGAGACCAATCGGCAGCATCACCACGAACGTGACGATGAACATGTGCGGCACGCTGATGCCGGAAGGCAGCGCGCAGACATCCGTGCGGCCGGTTTGCTTCGCGAGACGATAAGCAAGAAACGCATAATATCCCGTGCTCAAGAACATCATCAAACCGACCGCCGGCAGGATGCGCCCGAAGACCAGATCGTCCGGCATCTTCAGCACAAAGCGCAAAAGCGCCGTGAGCGTCAGCAGGTTGACGAGGATGTTCGTGCCGAAGCCGAAAAAGGCGTTCCAGTCGCCCGGCACCCATAATTTAGGTTTATTGTTCATGATTTTTTTCCTTGGTTTTTTTTGATGATGGTGAGTTGGTGGTTGAGGGATGTTCATTGAAGCGCTGCCAAAATTTTTCCCGAGTGCGACACCCAGCCGAAGATGCCGCCCTGGGCCTTGATCATTTTCAAGCCCATGTCATGAAATTCCGGGAAATAGGAACCGACGCAATCTTCCGGCACGAGACAGTCGTAACCGCGGTCGTTGGCTTCGCGGACAGTCGTGTTCACGCAAACTTCCGTGGTGACACCGGTGACGATGAGCTGTTTGATGCCGCGATTTTGCATAATGGCGTGGAGGTCGGTGGACCAGAACGCACCCTTGCCAGGTTTATCAATTACGGCCTCCCCAAAAACGGGATAAAGTTCTGGAATGATATCGTGCCCTGCCTCACCACGGACGAGAATGCGTCCCATCGGACCTTTGTCACCGATGGTGGTCGGGCTGCGACCGCGAATTTTCTTGGCCGGCGGCAGGCAGCCCAGATCGGGGCGATGCCCTTCGCGCGTATGCAACACTTGGAGACCTTTGGCGCGCCAGGCGGTGAGCAGAACTTTGTTCGGTTCAATCGTGCGTCGCAGTTGCGAGATGTCGTTGCCAAGCATTTCACCAAAACCGCCCGGCTCCAGAAAATCACGCTGCATGTCAATGATCAGCAGCGCGCACGTTTCGAGCATGAATTCGAACGGGTAAGGCTCGGCATCAATCGTGATTTTATCGGTCGGGCTCATGATGATTTTGAGTTTGAATAAAAACGAATGGCGGCAATGAGCAGCCGTGGCGTGTCGGAGGAAACGGCGCGCGCCAAAACAGTTCCGTGCCCATTGCCGCCAGATGGGTTCCACTCCGGGGTTTCGGATGGAATCGGGTTTTTCATGCGATGGCCTTGATGAACGCGTCGGCCCCGGCCACCGCGCCAAAGACGCCGCCCTGCATCTTGATCATTTTCAAGGCGGCAAGGTGATTGCCGTGATCCGTTGCGCCGGTGCAATCGGAAAGCAGCAGGCATTCGTAGCCGCGGTCGTTCGCCTCCCGCATCGTCGTGTGAACGCAGACATCCGTGGTGATGCCGGCGAGAACGATGTTTTGAATTCCGCGTCGGCGCAGGAGCATGTCGAGATCCGTTGCGTAAAAGGAGCCTTTGCCCGGCTTGTCAATGACCGGCTCGCCGGGCATCGGCTCGAGTTCAGGAATGATGTTCCAGCCCGGTTCGCCGCGAGTCAGAATCCGGCCACAGGGCCCGGCATCGCCGATGCCCGCGCCGATGCGCTGACTGCGCCAGCGTTTATTTTCCGGCAAATCCGCCAGATCCGGCCGATGCCCTTCGCGAGTATGAAAGATGTGAAAGCCGCGCGGGCGCGCCGCCGCAAAGACCCGCTGAATCGGACCGATGGGCGCACGCGTGAGTGAAAGGTCGTAACCCATCTTGTCCACGTAGCCGCCCGGTCCGCAGAAATCGGTCTGCATATCAATCACGAGGACGACCGTGTTTTCAGGGCGCAAATCGCCGTTGAAAGGCCACGGATACGGATCTGCTTCCACGTATTTTTTCATTTTTGCATTGGTCTCTTCCCGCCCGCCGGCGCACCGGAGAACGTGCGTCCGGACGGGCGGATGAAAACTTGCCACTCGCCTCAACTCAGGTTCAAAAGAACGTTGATACGCCGCCATAAACCACGGTGGCACCGGCTTCGCCCTGGGTTGCCCGCAAGTTGGGGTTATCAAAGCCCTGACGTTTGAAGCCAATATTCGCGCTCCAGTGACCGTAACCTTGCGGCATGAATTTCAGCGGCATGGAGGCCTTGACTCCGAATTCATACAGGGACACAAAGGTCGTGCCGCCGGCGCCCGTGCCGTAGAAATCTGAATCCGCCATCAGGATGCGGCAGGGCGCCTCGAGCTTCAGGCCATAACATTTTTCAAATGTGTAGCCGGGTGAGACCCCGGCATCAAAATAGAAGCCGGTGGACGGATTGGAATCCGTGCTGGCCACCGCCTTGCCGGACATTTCCTGCCAGTAAATGACATACGGGTGCAACGCAAACGCCTTGAGATAGTCGGTGTCATTAAACGCCAGTTTGGTCTCCAGATGTTGCGAAAAAGGAATGTTGTCAATTTGCATGCTGAACGCGGTGTAGGTCACCGACAGTGTGAAATTCTTGGCCAGTCCGAAAGAAAGTCCCGCAATGGGGTCTGTTTCAATCCAACCGGTTTTTTTGGTTCCATTTGAGTCGCTGCTGGGTTGCTTGCTGGTTGCGAAACAGTTCCACATGCCGGCCACCACGGTGGCGCTGTTGAGAAAACTATCACTCTTATACACGTTGAAAAAAGTCAGCACCATGGGCTGGAAAACCACACCTTGGCGGACAACATCCATGCCGCGCGGCGTGAGATAATGACTGGCCATGGTCAGGTCAACCAAAGCATTGACGCGTGAAGGCGGGGGTGGCGCCGCCGCTTCATCAGCTTGCGTGCTGGCGACAGCGAGCGGCAGTGCGGCGGCGGCCATGGCTCCCATAACAAAGGTTGAGGTGGTTTTACGAGCGAGTTGTTTGTTTTTGGAATTTGATTTTCGGTGTGATTTTTTCATGGGTGTTTTTCCTTGTTCGTTCCAGCTCCTCCAGAACTTACACCCATTAGCGAACCGCGTGCCAGAAACCCACCCCCTAAAAATCCCCAATGTTTTCCGCTATTTTTATAACATCCACATGCCGGCTCGCTCTGAATCCTGTTTCATCTGTCGCGGTTGAAACAACTGAAACACTTTTAACTTCCGGCCACGGGTTCCCCTTGCGCCATCTTCCGATAAATGCGCGTGCGATGCACCCCCAGCATCCGGGCGGCATCGGCGATGTTTCCGTCGGCCTCCTGCAACGCCCGCTGGATCAGCAAATCTTCCGCCTCGGCCAGATTCACCGGGAGGGACGAAACGAACTCCGCCTTGGCGTTTGGTTTCGCCGGCGTGGCGGCGGAAGCAACGCCCGGAACGGACGGGAACAGATGCAGATGACGCCGCTCGATCATCTCCGAGCCGCTGTCAATCAACGCGCGTTCGATGATGTTTTTCAACTCGCGCACGTTGCCCGGAAATTCATAACGCTTCAGCACCGCCAGCGCTTCGCTGCTGATCGCCGGCGGCTTCATGCCCATTTCCGACGCAAACAAATTTAAAAAGTGAGAGACCAGCATCGGGACATCCTCCAGGCGTTCCCGCAGCGGTGGCGCGGACACGGTGTAACGGGCCAGCCGGAAATAGAGATCCTGCCGGAACGAACCGGCGGCGATGCGCGACCCCAGATCGGCGTTCGTCGCGGCGATGACCCGCACATCCACCTTGATGGATTTTGCCGCGCCGACCGGCGTCACACATCCGTCCTCCAGCACGCGCAGCAGCTTCACCTGCAATGAAACCGGCATGTCACCGATCTCATCCAAAAAAATCGCGCCGCCATGTGCCAGTTCGAAGTATCCTTTGCGATCCGCCGTCGCACCCGTGAACGCGCCTTTGACGTGGCCAAACAGCATGGACTCCGCGAGTTCGCCGGGGATGGCCACACAATTGACCGGAATAAACGGAGCCTTGGCCCGGGGACTTTCAAAGTGAATGGCGCGGGCGATCAATTCCTTGCCCGTGCCGCTTTCGCCGGTGATCAGCACGCTGGTATTGGCGAATTGATGCAGCCGATGAATGTCCTCGATGATTTTCCGAACCACACCGCTGCCTCCGATCAATCCCGCGAGATTCCAGCGGGATGCCTCCAGCCCGGAGAGCACGGAAAATTTTTCGTCCGCATCCTTCAAGGCGGTTTCAGCCTGGGAGCGACGCTCCATTTCTGCCTTCAACTCGTGATTCGTCTGCTGCAATTCCCGCCTGAGCCGGCTGATCTGCAGATGCGTCGCCACCCGGCTGACAACTTCCTCGGCGTGGAAGGGCTTGACGATGTAATCCACGCCGCCCGCACGAAATCCGGCCACGAGGCTTTTGGTTTCATCCCGGGCGGTGATAAAGATGACCGGAATATCGCGCGTGATTTCATCCTGTTTCAATCTCCGGCAGGTCTCCAGGCCGTCTATCTGCGGCATCATGACATCCAGCAGAATCAAGCTGGGCAGTGCTTTGGCGGCAACCTTCAACGCGGTGATGCCATTGGGCACGGCGAGAATCTCGTAACCGGCGGGCTCCAGCGCGGCGGTCAGCACCGACAAATTTGCCGGCACATCGTCCACCAGCAGGATTTTTTCACGCGGAATAATTTTTGTGTCCATGAGAGAGATTGGCCGCCGGCACCGCCGCGCGTGAGATCAGCCGTAAAATGCCGTCCATGTCGTAACTCCGCATCAGGTGGCGGATATGCTCCGCGAGTTGTTCCGCGCCCGGTCCAAGCTGCCGTAATTCAATCAGGCAGGATTTCAAGACCGTGGTGCTGTGCAGCTCCGCCGCCGTGGCCAGCCGCGCATATAATTCATCGGGCAATTGCAATTGACCGGCATCCCAATCGGACAGCCTTTCAGCCGCCGGTGCCGGATCGGAATATTCAAATTCCGCGCCGAGATGAATCCGCAGGCATTCATAGATGCGTTCAGCGCGGATCGGCTTGGCAATAAAATCCACACAACCCGCCTGTCGCGCCTCATCGCGATATCGGGCCAGCGCAGAGGCGGTGTGCGCCACGATCTTCAAAGCTGCCCCGTCCAACTTGGACAACAGTGCAAGCGCCACGGCGCTGCCGCTCATGTCCGGCAGCAGCAAATCGAGAAAGACAATCTGTGGCGGCGTTTCCCGCGCTACCCGCAGCGCTTCGGCGCCGTCGGTTGCAAACGCCACCTCGCAGCCCACCGAAGTGAGCATGCGACCGAGGATGTCGCGATTGTCCGGGCGATCGTCCACCACCAGGGCGCGGATGAGTTGACCCGGTTTCAACCGCTGCGGCATCAAGGGCACGAGCGGCAGTGATTCAGCTGCCGCCGGCGGCAGGGAGATTTGGAAAATAAACCGCGAGCCGATGCCGCGTTCGGATTGCAACTCGAGTTTGCCGCCGAGGAGTTCCACCTGCCGTTGCGCGATGGCCAGGCCCAGACCCGTGCCGCCTTGATGCTGGGAGTTGGCACCCTGGTGAAACGGTTTGAAAATATTGGCCCGCTCCGATTCGGGAATGCCAAGGCCGGTGTCAATCACTTCAAAAGACCACACGTCGCCCGCCAGGTTTTTACAGCGAAAGAAAACCTCGCCCACATTCGTGAATTTAACCGCGTTGCCGAGCAGATTGATGAGCACCTGACGCAATTTACCTTCATCGCCGGTCACAAATTTTTTCCCGCCGCCATCGAACACCACGCGAAAATCGATCCGTTTCCCGGCGCACAACGGTTGAAACGTCGCGGTCAAACCCTGCCCCAAGGCCGCGAGGTCGAAATCCACCGGGTTCAACTCCATCCGGCCGGCTTCAATTTTCGAGAGATCCAGAATCTCGTTGATCAGCCCCAGCAAATGCTGACCGCTGGCGCTGATGCCGCCGATGGCATCGCGTTGCTCACCGCTGAGCTGCCGGTCGCGCTGCAAAATCTGGGAATATCCCAGAATCGCATTCAGCGGCGTGCGGATCTCATGGCTCATGTTCGCCAGGAAATCCGACTTGGCCTGGTTCGCCGCTTCCGCCGCCGCTTCCGCCCGCTGCCGCACGGCCACTTCCACTTGCAATGCGGCATTGGCCGCCGCGATTTGCTGGGTGCGCCGCCAACCTCCGTAAAGATAGGCAACCGTCAACACCGTGAATAAAATTCCCAGCCCCAACACCGACCAGGCCTGGGCTTGAGCCTGGGCGGCGACGAATTTTGGCGTCGGGACGTAGGCGACCAACCAGCGCCGCCCCGCCACTTCCAACGGGATGGTCTTTTTCGCACCGGCGGCCGGCTTCAGATTCGCTGACGTGACGTTGTCATAGATCAATTCGCCATCGGGCGAATCATCATAAACCCGCACTTCAATCCCCTGCGCTTTCAACTGTTGGAAGACATCGTCCACGAGATTGATGACGCGGAAGACGGCGACGGCAAATCCGGCCAGCCGCTCCCGGCGTCCGGCCGCAGTGTCCGGCAGGGACTTCCCTTGATAAACCGGCAGCAAAACCAGAAACCCCTTCTTGCCGTCATGCTCCTGGGCGAGACGGATCGGGGCGGTGGCCACAGGCAACCCGGTGTCGCGGGCTTGCTGGAGGGAAACCAGGCGGCGCGCATCCGAATCCAGATCGTAGCCCAACGCCGAGTCGTTGCCGTTCAGCGGCTCGATAAACAGAACCGGCACATATTCACGGCGGCGGGCTGCGGGAACAAATTTTCCGTCCGCAGTCAATTCCCGCAGCTCGTAACCCGGGCTGCCGTTGGTGGCCGTCCTTTCAAACCGCGCCCGCTCAGATTCCGGCACCTGCGGGTTCCAGGAGAGCGCCTGGATTTCCGGCTGACGCTGCAACGCCTGCCGCACAAACTCGTGAAATTGTTCCCGCTCAATTTTTCCCCGGGCGGCATACAACGACGAAATCGAATGCAACACCTCCATCGAACGCAGCATGTCCACATGAAGGTTCTCGACCTTCTCGTGCGTCAAATTGCTGGCCCTGGTCTGCAGGGCGCGCTGTTCTCCCTCGCGAATAATGAAGAACAACAACAACGACAGGAGCAAGCCGCCCGCGAGCACGACACCGATCCATGCCGGAGGAATTCGTTTCTGTGAATTGGACGCCATCAATAGCAACGTATCCCGAATGCAAGCAGCTTGTCTGCCGGATGGCCCCGGTGGTTGATCAGCCGGAAAACACTCCGTATTTACAGGAAATCACCAACTTGAAATGTGCGCAGCCGGGATGAGACCCGGCGGCTTTGACGCAAATTGCACAGTGTGCGCAAACTGTGGCAATGGTCAGATCATCGCGCGCGGGCCGGCATGCCGGTGGCTGACTTCTGGATGGCAATCGGACTCATCGCTGATGTGAATTCCCAACGCGGCAGGACTGAGCCGCAATCCCGGAAGCGTCGAGGCTGGACAGCTCGAAATAAACCGGCTAGCTTCGAAGAGTTCTTTGGACCGGCTTGCTTTTCCCGTGCCGGAATGATGGGTGCCATTGGATAGACTCCGTCTCCAATCATGAAACCATTTTTAAAGACGCTCGCGGCGATGCTCGCTGTCGCAGTGGTTTACTTCTTTTCGGGTAAATTCGGGTTGTCGCTCGCTATTGTGAATGGGAGCGCCACGGCGGTCTGGCCTCCGACCGGCATTGCCCTTGCGACGACTCTTCTCTGGGGATACCGGCTATGGCCGGGAATTTTCATCGGCGCATTTCTGGTCAACATCACCACGCAAGGTTCCTGGGGAACATCGCTGGGGATTGCGACCGGCAACACTTTGGAGGCTTTGATAGCTGCCGGATTAGCTCGGAAGTTCGCCGGTGGATCGAACTGTTTTGAGCACGCACGAACCACCGCCCAATTCATCCTGCTCGCTGGAATACTGAGCACCATGATCAGCGCAACCGTGGGCGTGACGAGTTTATGCCTCGGACACTACGCTGAATGGAACCATGCCTGGCCCGTCTGGTCCACCTGGTGGATTGGAGACTTGACAAGCAATCTCGTGATCGCTCCCTTGCTGCTGATCTGGATATCCAAACGACTGCCAAAATGGAACGCGCTCCAGTGGGTGGAAGCATCGCTTCTGTTACTGACCCTGGCTTCCATGGGCTGGCTGGTTTTTTTGGGAGGGAACCCTTTTGCGGTAACGGAACAATTGGAGTATCTGGTCATACCACCGCTTTTGTGGGCGACATTCCGCTTTGGGCTGCACGGTGCGATCACTTCGACTTTCCTCACGTCGGGCATCGCCTTGTGGGGCACGCTGCACCAGATGGGCCCGTTCCTGACACCGGACCCGAACGAAACACTGCTCCTGTTGCAGGCTTTCACCGGAACCATCACCATGACCATCCTCGTGCTGGGGGTGGTCGTTTCCGAACGGCAGCGCTTTCAGTGGCGGCTTGAACTGAAAGACGTCATCAGCCGTATTCTGGCAGGATCCGCCGGACGCCGCGAAGCCACCCAGCAAATCTTGCGCGTGCTTTGTGAGCAGTCAGGATCCGTCACGGGAACTTTATGGGAGGTGGATCGCGCCAGCAACAAACTATACACTTCCGCCGTGTGGCATCCGAACGCCGAGAACATGGCCGGGTTCGAAGCCATCACCCGGAAAATTCATTTCGCTCCGGGGGTTGGTTTGCCGGGGCGGGTCTGGCTCAATGGCATGCCAGAATGGGTTCCGGACGTGACCCGGGATGATCATTTTCCACGCAAATCACAGGCATTACAGGCCGGGTTGCATTCTGCTTTTTGCTTTCCGCTCAAACTTGGGAACAACACCCTGGGGGTGATCGAGTGTTTCCACCCCGATATCCGCACCCCGGAGGATGATTTAATGCTCTTCCTGATTCCTCTTGGGCAGCAATTGGGGCTGTTCATTGAACGTAAAATGGCAGAGGAGGCACTTCGTGAAAGCGAATTGCGTTTCAAACAGGTCACCGAATCCATCTGCGAAGTGTTCTGGTTGATCAACGCGGCCAACACCGAAATGGTCTATATCAGCCCTGCCTATGAAAATATCTGGGGCCGGACTTGCGCCAGCCTGTATGCCTCACCGCAAGACTGGTTGAAGGCGGTTCACCCGGAGGATTACGATCGCATCCAGGATGCCGCCCGCACCACCTTGCTGCGTGGTGATTACGCCGAGGAATATCGCATTATCCGCCCGGATGGTTCGATGCGTTGGATTCGTGCCCGCGGCTTTCCGGTCAAAGATGCGAACGGTAGAATTTACCGGATTGCCGGCATCGCGGAAGACATCACGTTCCGCAAGCAGGCGGAATTCGACGTGGCATTGCTGGGCCATGGTGTCGAAAGCACCAGCGAACTGATCTGCATCACCGACCTCGAAAACCGGTTCGTCTTCACGAACCCTGCCTTCCGGAAAGCCTACGGATACAGTTCGGAAGAACTGATTGGCAGGACACCGGCCATGCTCTTTTCACCAAACAATCCACCGCTGTTGCTGAATCAGATTTTGGCGCAGAGCCGGGCCGGCGGCTGGTCCGGCGAGATTCTCGACCTGCGAAAAGGCGGGGCGGAGTTCCCGGTATTTTTGCGGACTTCCCGGGTCAAGGATCACAATGGAAATGTGATTGCGCTCATGGGTGTGGCCGAGGACATTACGGAAGCCAAAAAAGCGCAAGAGCAAGTGAAAGCCCTGGCTGGCATCGTCCAGAGTTCGCGGGATGCCATCATCCGATTTACGACAAAACGGATCATCCTCATCTGGAACAAGGGAGCGGAAGATCTTTTTGGCTATACCGCCGCCGAAGCCATTGGCCAAAACATTTCGCTACTGTGGCCGCCGGATCGACTGCAGGAAACAACCGCGATCATGAGCAAGATTGACAAAGGCGAACTGGTCGAAATTCCCGACACCGCGCGCCGGCACAAAGACGGGACGTTGCTTGATGTTTCCCTGACGATTTCGCCCATCCGCAATGTGAACGGTGAAATCATCGGTTCGGCGGCGATCATCCGGGATATCACGGAGAAAAAGCGGCTGGAAAAGCTGCTCCTGGAAATCAGTGCCAACGAACGCCGCCGCATCGGACATGACTTGCATGATGGCTTGGGACAGCACCTCGCCGGAACGGCCTTCAAGGCCAAAGCCCTGGAAGAACTCCTTGCCGGTGAATCGTCGCAACATGCTGAAGAAGCCGCCAAGCTCGTCAATTTGATCAACGAGGGCATCAGACAGACTCGCGCTCTGGCCCAGGGTCTGGATCCGGTGGATTTGGAATTGGCCGGTCTGCCAGCCGCCTTGCAAAAATTGGCGGGTCAAACTGCCGGGCAGTTTCATCTGACCTGCGACTTTCACTGCAATCAGGAGCGGCTGAATCTGGGATCACCGGTTGGTCAGGCTCTGTTTCGCATCGCTCAGGAAGGAATCCATAACGCCATCACTCACGGAAACGCAAAACACATCGTCATTGCGTTGGACGCCGGTGACGACACGCTCTGCCTGTCCATACGCGACAAAGGCCGGGGATTTCAAGTGCAGGGACACCACACCTCCGGCATGGGATTGCGCATCATGCGTTATCGTGCCCTTTCGATTGGCGGAAATTTGACGATTCATTCCCAGATTGGCGTTGGCACGGACGTGGTCTGTCTTGTACCGCAACAAACTTCCTTGCCAGGAAAGGGATTTATGTATACTCAAGACTACATCGGTTATGAAAACTCCCCACAAAAAGCCTGATGCCAGGCAGCGTGTTTTGGTGGTGGACGACCATCCCCTGGTACGCGATGGCTTGGTCCAGTTGATCCGACGGCAGAGCAACCTGACTTGTTGCGGCGAGGCGGCTACCGTCCCCAGTGCCCAGGAGATCGCGTTAAATGAGAGACCCGATCTGGTGATCCTGGACCTTCGCCTGGACAAGGGCGATGGGCTGGAATTGATCAAGATACTTAAATCCCAGTTACCCGAGGTGCGGATTCTGGTGCTGTCCCAGCTGGATGAATTGCTGTATGCCGAAAGAGTCCTCAAGGCCGGAGCCCACGGTTATTTGATGAAGGAGGAGGCGGCCAAAGACGTGCTGGCAGCCATAAATGCCGTGCTGGCCGGTGAATTGTATGTCAGCCAAAAAATGAGCGGGCTGATCCTGCGCAAAATGATCGCGTCGCCTTCGATTAGACCCGCCAACGGCGTCGAAAGTTTGACCGATCGGGAATTGCAGATCTTTCAGATGTTGGGCTCGGGCAAGAGCACCCGGCGAATCGCCGCCGAACTGTTTTTGAGTTTCAAAACCGTTGAGACCCACCGCGAGAACATCAAATTTAAAATGGGCCTGGCCGACGCCACGGCTCTGATCCATCAAGCCACAATTTGGTATCGTCGAGGCGAGCTGAACTCCAGCGACCTTTCGGTTCCTTCTCCAACACCGCTGGCAGCGCCTCCACCCAGCCACATCATCCAGCTTTCTAGGCAGGCATCCTAGTCGCTTGCCAGTGCTTTCACGTAGCTTTTTTGGCATTTCCGCCTATTGCCAGGCCCGAAGCTTTCTGTTTTCATGAGCTTGTTCAAAACCGTTCATGCGGAGCGGATTGCACATCAATCAACCGCTTTTCCGTTGAAAACCAAATGGCTTCATCCATGGGATCAAATACCAAAGCCCGAGTTTTGATTGTTGATGACCATCCGTTGGTATGTAAAGCCGTTGCTCAACTGCTCAACCGGCAGGCGGACATGACCTGTTGTGGCATGGTTCAAAGTGCGGCGGCCACAATGCCCACAGTCCTCGAACAGCGCCCCGATCTGGTATTGTTGGATCTCAAGATAAAGAATGAAGATGGAATAACATTGATTCAGCCGTTGTTGCAGGCGGCTCCCAACTTAAAGATCCTGATCTTCTCACAGTTCAACGATGTGGCCCTCGTGGATGATTCGTTGAAGACCGGAGCTTGCGGTTTTATCACCAAACAGGAAACGGCCCGGGACATACTGGCCGCCATCCGAACCGTGCTCGCCGGAAAAATATATCTGAACCACAAGAACTCCACGTCGTTGCTGAACAATCTGGAGGTCATGCAGCCGTCGGCGGCCAACGGCCACGCCCCGCTTACCGAACGGGAAACCCAGGTGCTGCAATTACTGGGCACGGGGATGAAAACCCGGAATGTGGCGACCAAACTGAATTTGAGCATCAAGACCATCGAGACTTATCGGGAACATCTGAAACGCAAGCTCGGCCTCAAAAATTCAACGGAACTCACCCATTTCGCCATCTGCTGGATGGAGCGCCGGTCCCGGTCAAAATGAATCAGCCGCTCCCTGCATAAATATATTTCCGTGACTCTCCGGCGGTTAACAAACCGTAACGCAGCACGGCGTGGAGGGTGATGGCCACCGGCTGAAATCACAATTCTTGAAAATGAATTTTAAACTGATCCTCGCGCTCGCCTTCGGGATGGGCATTTTACTGGTGATTCAAATCTTGCGGAAGCGACAAAAATGATTTGTCCCACGCGAAGCAGAGGGGTCTGTCACCGCCTCAAAAGCAAATGCGGTTTTCCCTCGGCTTGGCTGCCGGTGCCGTCATGCTCGCGACCTTCCTGCTCCTTTGGCTTGTGAGCACGTGGACGAATCAGACGCGCGCTGAATCAAGCAAAGATCCTGTCCATATCGCTTTCACCCGGTCTGGCGCACGGCCTGTGGCTGGATGATTCAAACTGCCCCGCGTTGACAACTTCCCTGCCCTGCGACAATCTGCTGGCATGGCAAAACCTGCATTGGGACGTGGTCTGGGCGCATTGATCGGCGGCAATCCGCCGGTCCCCTCCCCCGCGCCTCTGTCACCGATCCCGCAACCGGTGATTCCCGATTCCGCGCCCGACAATCGCGAGCGTGTGTTGCGCGTGCCGCTGAATCAAATCCGTCCTTCGGCGCTGCAACCGCGCAAGGAATTTTCCGACGAGGCCTTGCGCGAACTGGCGGATTCCATCCGCGAACAGGGCGTGGTGCAGCCGCTCATCGTCCGCGAGCGCAATGGCTTTTTTGAATTGATCGCCGGCGAACGCCGCTGGCGCGCGTCGCAGCTCATCCAGTTGCCCGAAGTGCCGGTCATCGTCCGCGAAGCCGACGATCGCGCGGTGCTGGAACTCGCGCTCATCGAAAACCTGCAGCGCGAGAATCTCAATGCACTGGAAGAAGCGCAGGGTTACGCGCAGCTTGCGGAACAATTCCAGCTCACGCAGGAGGAGATCGCGCTCAAGGTCGGCAAAAGCCGCGCGGCCGTGGCCAACGCGACCCGCCTGCTGAAACTGCCGGTGACGGTTCAAAAGTTTGTGCGTGAAGGCCGGATTTCCGTCGGCCACGCGAAGGTGATTCTCGGCCTGACCGATGAAAAGCATCAAACCCTCGCCGCCGAACGCATCATCAAGGAAGGTCTGAACGTCCGGCAAACGGAAGGCCTGATTGCCAAATTGCAGACGCGCGATTCACGTGTGGCCGCCGCCAAACCGGAAACCGTGGCGGCGCCGGGCAGCGACCCGCACGTGGCGGAGGTCGAGTCAAAGTTGCGTGACGTGTTTGCCACCAAGGTGCAGTTGCGTTATGCCCAGGGCAAAGGCGCGGTGGAGATCGCCTTCTACAGTGATGACGAGTTGGAACGGATTTTACAGATTCTCGGAGTCAGGGCGGATTGAAAGGTGACACGTGACGAGTGACCAGTGACATGAACGGAATTGAAAGCGAGGCGGATATGAAATCAAACGACACTGCTGATTCAGCGGATCGGTTGGAATCTTTCGGCATTTATCAACTGGCCCGTCAGGTTTTTGAAGAATTTTGGAACCATTCGGAAATCCTGACGAAACAGCAAGTGCGCAGTCTGGATTCGGTTTGTGCCAACATGGAGGAAGGATTCGGACGCGGCTTCGGCAAGGAATTGCCGCAGCACCTGAAAATTTCCCGGGGTGAGGCACGCGAAAGCCGCGGTCGTTACGAACGCTGCAACCATCTGCTTCCACCGGAGACCATCACCCAACGCACTGCCGCCTTGAGCCACATCATCGGCGGCTTGAGCAAAACTATTCAAACCATTGAAAGCCGTCCACAACGCAGGTCTTAATCCTGTCACCCGCCACCCGCCACTTGTCACACCCAAAAATGATTCTTCCCATTGTTAAATACGGCAACCCGGTGCTCCGCAAGAAGGGCGCGCGCATCGAAAGCGTGACGCCGGAAATCAAGCAGCTCATCGCCGACATGTTCGAGACCATGGAGGCGAACCACGGCGTCGGACTGGCGGCGCAACAGGTCGGGCACGCGCTGCAGCTCACAGTGGTTGACGTGCGCGAGGTGAAAGACCGTCCGTCCACGCTCGAACTCAAGGGCAAGCCCGCCGATGTGGCGGACATCATGCCGCTGGTGCTCATCAATCCCGAAGTCACGCCGGCGGGCGAACCGGCGACGGGCGGCGAAGGCTGCTTGAGCTTCCCGGAAATCTTTGCGGAGATCACCCGGCCGGAATCCGTGGACGTAAAGGCGCTGAACGAAAAGGGCAAGGTGATTGAATTCCGCTGCGGCGGCCTGCTGGCGCGCGCGGTGCAGCACGAGACAGATCACCTGAACGGCATTTTATTTATCGACCGGATGGAGCGGAAAACGAAGGAGGAATTCCGCGATGAACTGGACGCGCTGCAAGCGGCGACGAAGGCGGAGCTGAAGAAGAGATAACATGAGAGTAAAATATTCTCTTATCACTCTGGGTGTTTTCGCAATACTTGCACCCTTCCTTTATTTTCTGGCCGTCAATGCGGCACTCAAGTCTCACGCCAAGGAAGACCAAATTGTTTTGGGAAGCAAACTGATCCAAGAAGCAATAAACGACTACACTGTCAAATACGGCAGCCCACCCATGAAACTTGAACAACTCGTTCCGGAGTTTATCGGATCAATCCCAGCCTTTCCTGAAATCTCAAAAATTGATTATCATCTCTCAGCTGATGGCAAGGAATGGACTCTGGATCTTTACTGGACCGACAGGAAGAATCCGCTCATTTATCGCCGAACGAATGCCAGCCTTAGTTCCGAAGACGTTAAGCGAAGAATCGACACGGAAAACGGCTGCTACGTCTTCAACGCTCGCTAAGACTACACAAGCCTCAATAAACCTTCCGCAGATTCGACGGCAGGATGTTCAGTTCGTCGCGGTATTTGGCGACGGTGCGGCGGGCGATGGTGACGCCTTTTTCACCGACCATCTTCACGACTTCCTGGTCGGACAACGGCTTGCTGGGATTCTCGTTCTTGAAGATTTCGGCGATCATGTCCTTCACGCTCGTGTTGGAAACCGCCTCGCCGCCCGCCGTGGTCTGCAGGCCGGCGGTGAAGAAAAATTTCATCTCGAAGATGCCCTGCGGCGTCTCGATGTATTTGCCGGAAACGGCGCGGCTCACCGTGGTCTCATGCACGCCGACCACCTCGGCCACCTGTGCCATCGTCATCGGTTTCAAATGCGCGACGCCTTTGGCCATGAAGTCGTGCTGGCGTTTGACAATTTCGCGGCCGATGTTGCCGATGGTCTGCTGGCGCTGGTGCAAACTCTTGATGAGGAATTTGCCGGCGCGGATCTTTTCGCGGATGTAATTCTTCACCTCGGCGTTGTTCTCGCCCTGCGCCATCAGATCCTTGTAAACGTTGCTGATGCGAAGGTGCGGAACGTTGTCGTTGTTGGTGGTGACGGTGAATTGATCGCCGACCTTGGTCACGAACACCTCGGGTGAAACGAACTGGTCCGTGTCCGGCAGAAAGGCGCGCCCCGGGCGCGGCTCCAGATGGGCGATCTTGGCGAGCGATTCCTGGACTTCATCCACGGTGCGGCCGGTGCCGCGCGCGATTTCGGGAATGCGGCGCTTGCCCAGGGCTTCCATGAAATCGCGGACGATGCGGTATTCCAGCGACTCCTGCTGGCCTTTGCGCTCCAGCTGGAGCATCAGACATTCCCGCAAATCGACCGCACCGGTGCCGGCCGGGTCGAAGGTCTTGATGACGTTGAGGACTTCATTAATCTTCTCGACCGGCAGGTTGTTGGCCGTGGAAATTTCCTCGACCGTCGCCTTGAGATAGCCGTAATCGTCAATGTTGCCGATGACAAGTTCAGCCACCGCACGCTGGTCGTCGGTCAATTCCGAATCGCGTGCCTGATCCATCAAAACCTGGGTGAACGACGTCCCCGCCGTGAGGGAGTCGAACATGAACTGGCGCTTCTCCTCATCCTCGGCGGACTGACGGATCGGGGCGTTGGTCTGGGAAAAATTATCACGCCATTCCTGGTCGAGCTGCACGAGCTTGTCGAATTCCTCCTGAAAATCATCGGCCGGCGCCGCCTCGGTCTTTTCGAAATCGGCATCCGCCGGCGCTTCATCGGCGCGCTCGGCGGGATCGGCGGTCGCGGTCGCATCGCTGTTTTCACCCACTTCTTCGACGGGTTTGTCGGGAAGCTCAATATCCGAACCTTCGACTTCTTCAAGGACGGGATTCTGCTGGAGCTCCTGTTCGACGAGCGCTTTGAGTTCCAACGTCGGGGCTTGGAGCAACGCCAGCGATTGCTGGAGCTGCGGCGCCAGCACCATTGATTGCGTCAGACGAGTTGATAGCTGCAAACCCTGAACCATTTGCGCGAGATTAAACTGGTTCCCGCCAAAGACAAGAAAAATTGGCATGAGTCTCGCTACAAGCAAAAAAATTTCCAAAATACTGGATTTACTCGCGCGGCAGTCACATCTTGGAAACATGAAATTGATTCTCTCAACCCACAACCTGACCCTGACCAAAGCCCTTGAAGCCCACGTCGTGAAATGCATCAAAAAGCTGGATCACTTCGACCCCAGGGCCATCGATGCGCGCGTCACGCTGGAACATGACCACACGCGCGTGCCGGAAAAACAGTTCTGCTGCTCCATGCGCCTCGCGGTGCGCGGCCCGGATCTGTTCGCCAAGGATGTGGAAAGCGACATGTATGCAGCGATCGATCGCGTGACCAAGAAAATCGAGCAGCAGATCCGCAAGCAGCACAGCCGTTACAAGGCGCATAAACACAAGGACGCCGTCAAACTCAAAAAAGTCCGCCGGGATGCCGGAGTATGATCAGTGAGATGTGACGTGTGGCAAGTGACATGATAGCCCCCAAAAGTTGGCGCTCGTTTCCTGCCATTTGTCACCTGACACCTGACACTTTGCGATGATTCTCCGCGCCCGCACGATTCTCCCGGTCTCGCAACCGCCGATCGAAAACGGCGCCATTCTGATTTCTGGAAATCGCATCCGCGCCGTGGGATCCTGGCCGGAGTTGCAGTCCCAGTCTGACGAAAAAGTTTTCGACCTTGGCGAAGTCATCCTGCTCCCCGGGCTCATCAACGCCCATTGCCATCTGGATTACACCGACATGGCCGGCGAGTTGTCGCCCCCAAAGACGTTCACCGACTGGATTCCGCTCATCACGGCCGCCAAAACCGCGTGGAGCTATTCCGAGTATGCGCACTCGTGGCTGCATGGCGCGCACCAGCTTTTAAAGACCGGCACGACCACCGTGGCCGACATCGAAGCCATGCCCGATTTGCTGCCGGAAGCGTGGGATGCCACGCCGCTGCGGGTGTGTTCGTTTCTCGAAATGACCGGCATCCGTGCCCGACGCGACCCGAAGGAGATTCTCCGGGAAACCTTCGAGATAATTGACTCACTCGTCCACGCCCGCTGTTCCGCCGCACTTTCGCCCCACGCGCCCTATTCCACCCTGCCCCAGCTGTTGCGTTTGAGCGCCGGCCTGGCGCGGAAAAAAAAATGGCGCATCTGCACCCATCTGTCCGAGTCCGCCGAGGAATTTGAGATGTTCCAACATGCGCGCGGCAAGATGTTCGACTGGCTGAAACGCAACCAGCGCGACAACTCCGACTGCGGCCTCGGCTCGCCCGTGCAACATTTTGCCCGTCACAAGATGCTGGGCGAAAATCTGCTCGCCATTCACGTCAACTACCTCGCGCGTGGTGACGCCGCCTTGCTCGGCAAGCACCGCGTCAATGTCGTTCATTGCCCGCGCAGCCACGATTATTTCCGGCATGCGCCGTTTCTCCGCGAACGGCTCGCCAACGCCGGCGTCAATCTCTGCCTGGGCACGGACAGCCTTGCCACCACGCGAAAGATCGGAAAACAAAAGCCTGAACTCAACCTGTTCGAGGAGATGCGCCAGCTCGCCAATGTCGACAAAAATATTGCGCCAGTCGAAATTCTCCGCATGGCCACCGTCAACGGAGCACAGGCCCTTGGCATGGCAGGACAGGTCGGCAAGCTCGCCAAAAATACTTTCGCTGATCTGATCGCGATCCCGTCCGGCGGAAAGTCGGACGACGTTTACGAAACGGCGCTCGCCCATACCGGGAATATCAGGGCCAGCATGATTGACGGGCGCTGGGCGATGCCACCCATCGGTTAAGCGCAGACCGCATCAGAGAAACGCGGAGGCGCAGAGGACGCGGAGATCCGCAAAGTTTGGCCGACGCGTCCGCACTCACTATTTTAGTTGCCTCGCCGGATTCTCCGCCGCGATTCTCTGCGTTCTCCGTGCCTCTGCGTTAAAAATCCACACCCCGCTTTTCATCCGCAGCCATCTGTGTTTAGCTGTGGCGGAATGAATCCGTTCGATGCAGCATTAAACCGGCAGCTGGAAGACTTGCGCGAGCAGGGCTTGCACCGGGAATTGCGACGCGTGGATTCCGCGCAAGGCCCGCGCATTGAAATCGGCGGCAAAACACTGCTTAATTTTTCTTCCAACGATTATCTCGGCCTCGCCAGTCATCCCGTGCTCAAGGAAGCCGCGATCAAGGCGGTGGAGAAGTTCGGCGCAGGCGCAGGCGCATCGCGGTTGATCTGCGGCTCGCTCGCGCCGTTTCACGAGCTTGAGGAAGCCCTTGCCGCATTCAAAGGCACTGGAGCTGCATTGACCTTTTCCACTGGCTATGCCGCCGCACTCGGCACCATCACCGCCATTTGCGGCAAGGACGACATCATCATTGTGGACAAACTCGTCCACGCCTGCATCGTGGACGCCGCCAAACTTTCGGGGGCCAAACTTCGCGTCTTCGATCATAACGACCTGAACGACCTTGAAAAAATCCTGAAGTGGGCGGGGAAAAATATCCAACATCCAACATCCAACATTCAACAACGAGCGCGCGTGCTCATCGTCACGGAAAGTATTTTCTCGATGGACGGTGACGCTGCGCCGCTCCGGGAAATTGTCGCGCTCAAGGAAACATACGGCGCGTGGCTCATGGTGGATGAAGCACATGCCACCGGGCTTTACGGGAAAACCGGCCGGGGCATGGCGGATGAGTTCGGCGTCAGCGGCCGGATAGAAATCCAGATGGGCACACTCGGCAAGGCGCTCGGCGCCAGCGGTGGCTACATCTGCGGCTCGCGGCCGTTGATTGATCTGCTGGTGCACCGCGCCCGCAGTTTCATTTTCAGCACCGCACCTGTTCCCGCCGCCGCCGCCGCCGCCACGGCGGGAATTAAAATGGTCCAGTCGACCAAAGGCGAACAGCGCCGGAGTTTACTCCGGCAGCTCGTCAATCAATTCGAGGTAACATCCACCAGCGCCATCATCCCGCTCATTATCGGCGACGAGATCAAGGCGGTTGAACTCGCCACAAAGTTGCGCGAACAAAACATTTTTATTCCGGCCATCCGCTATCCGACCGTGGCGCGCGGCTCGGCACGGCTGCGCGTGACGCTCACCGCATCACACACGCCGGAAGATGTGACGGAACTACAGGCGGCATTGAAAATTTTTAATCCATGAACCCGTTCGCCCAACTTGACCACAAGTTTGTCTGGCATCCGTTCACGCAGATGCGCGACTGGCTCAAGCGCGAACCGATCGTCATTTCCTCCGGCAAGGGCGCAGTGTTGCACGATGTCAAAGGCCGCGAATATCTGGACGCCAACTCCTCCATCTGGACGAATCTGCATGGCCATAACCATCCCAAGATCAATGCGGCCATAAACCGGCAGTTAAGAAAAATCGCACACAGCTCGGCGCTGGGCTTTGCGAATGAACCGGCCAGTTTGCTGGCGGAAAAGCTGGTTCACGCCGCCAATTCAAAATTAAAAATTAAAAATTCAAAACTGGAAAAGGTCTTTTTCAGCGACGACGGCTCGACGGCGATGGAAGTCGCGCTGAAGCTCGCCTACGAATTCACGCGCCGCACACGCGGCAAGACGGTGGGGCGAGCGCCCTCGCGAGCCGTGCGGCCAAAATTCCTATCGCTCGACGGCGCCTATCACGGTGACACGATCGGCGCGGTTTCGCTCGGCCACATTGATCTGTTTCACAAAGCGTATGGCGGCATGCTGTTTCCGACGGACAAGGTGATGTCACCGTATTGCTACCGCTGCCCGTTCAACCGCGCCCAACCGGAACGCGACGACGCGCGAAACTACCGGAAGTGCAATTGGGAATGTGTCGGCAAAGTGGAACAAAAATTTTCCGCCCGGAAGAAAAAGGGAAACCCGTTCGCTGCGTTTATTTTCGAACCCCTGATGCAGGGCGCGGCGGGAATGATTCCGCAACCGGGCGGCTGGTTGAAACAAGTCACTGGCATCGCCCGCTCGCATGGCGCATTGCTCATCGCCGATGAAGTGATGACGGGGTTTGGCCGGGCCAATTCAAAATTCAAAATTCAAAATTCAAAATCGCCGCTGTTTGCCTGTCAGGATGAGTCGGTTCAACCCGATTTTCTCTGTCTCGCGAAGGGCCTGACCGGCGGCTATCTGCCGATGGCGGCAACGCTGACGACGCAAAACGTTTTTGACGCGTTTCTCGGCGAATACGAAGAGTTCAAAACATTTTTCCATGGCCACAGTTTCACCGGCAATCAACTCGGTGCGGCGGCCTCGCTGGCGAGCCTGGACATTTTGCAGACGGAACAATCCGTCCTCCAGCGCGCACAGTTGCAAAAGCATCTGCACAAGGAACTGCAAACGCTCTGGTCGCTGCCGAATGTCGGCGATGTGCGACAGGTCGGGCTGGTCGCGGGAATTGAACTGGTCAAGAACTGGCGAACGCGTGAGCCGTTCGCTTTGCGCGAACGCGCGGGCATCCGGGTTTGCGAGGCGATGGCCAGACGCGGCGTGCTGACACGGCCCATCGGAAATGTGATCGCACTGCTGCCGCCCTATTGCACCACAAGGAAACAAGTGTCGAAAATGGCTTCAGCGCTGCACGACTCGGTTCAGGAAGTCTTCGGTTGAGTCGGCGGTGTCCTGAGCAGGAGTGTCAGCGCCGCTCCGACAACGAGCAACACCCCGGCGGCGATGAATGAAGATTTAAAATCGCCGCTGCCGGCCTTGAGCATCTGCTGCACCCGGCTCAGCACGAACCCACCGACGCCCCAGGCGGTGAACAGCACGCCGTAGTTCATGCCGAAATTTTTCAAGCCCCAAAGGTCTTTCGTAAAGGACGGAAACAGCGACAGGTTCGCCCCATAATTAAAACCGATCATCGTTGCAATCAACACGATCACGAACTTGGGCCCGTCGGTCGAGTTGGTCACCGGAATCGCGACGAACATCAACGCCGCCTGGATGAGCAGAACGAGCATCAACGTCCAGCGCCGCCCGATCTTGTCCGATAAAATCCCCGCGATGATGCGGCCGCCGGCATTCCCGAGTGCCATGACCGCCACGGCGATGAATGCCGATTCGCCCATCGTCTTTTTCGCCATGCCGCTGACGCTACTGATGACCATCAACCCCGCGCCCGCGCCGATGAAATAGATCACCCACAACAGCCAGAATTTCGGCTGCCGCAGGATTTGGCCGGGCGAGAAATTCACCGCCGCGACGGGTTTTGCCGCAGTGTTTGCATTTGCTGTATTCGCGCCGGCGACGTGACCGGCCGGCGGGTTCACCAGCAACTGCGCCAGGCTGCAGACGATGACGGCGAACGCCGCCCCGAAGATGAGCATGGATTGTTTCAGCCCAAAATGCGCCAGCAGAAATTGCGAGGTCGGCGCGAGATAAATCGGCGCGAGGCCGAAACCGGCCACCACAATCCCCGCGATCAGCCCCGTCTTGGCCGGCGGAAACCATTTCAACGCGGGCGGCGTCGTGGACGAGTAGCCGAAGCCTATGCCAATTCCCACCAGCACTCCGAAACCGAGCAACCATGTCGCGTAACTGTTCGTTGTGGAAATCAAGACCATTCCCGCGCCGACGAGCAGGCCGCCGATGGAGGCGGTGACGCGCGGTCCGAATTTATCCTGACAACGTCCCGCGACAATCATCGCGAATGCGAAAACGAGGCAGCAGAGCGCGTAAGGATCATTGAGCTGGCTGCCCTGCCAGCCGAAATCTTTCGCGATGGCATCCTTGAACATGCTCCAAGTGTAGAGAATACCGAGGGCGAGATTGATGCCGAGTCCGGCAAACGCCACGCGCCAGCCTTGGTTTGGAATGGTCGTTGCGCCGGAAGAAATGGATTCGTTCGCCATATTGGGTTCGGAGTGCGCGTATTTCGGCAGAAACCCTGCGCGATGTCAACCGACAGTAGCAAAGTTCCTAGCGGCGGGTCGGCAGACCGCCGCTGATTGAATCAGAAGAAATGCGGCGGTCTGCCGACCCGCCGCTACGACAGTGCGATTAGATTTTTGTCCCGGCCAGTTCGAGCAACCGCTGGCACTGCGCTTCCGTCACCGGCCCCACGGACAATCGTGACTGTTTCACCAGCGCCATTTCGCGGAGCAGTTTGTCGGCCTTGATGGTTTCCAGGCTGACCGGCTTGGCGACCGGCTTCACCGGAACCAGATCCACGCACGACCAGTCGCCTTCTTCGGCGGTGGCATCGGGATAGAATTCCTTCACGACGCGGGCGAGGCCGACGATCTGTTTATCCGTCACGCTGTGATAGAAGAAAACCAGGTCGCCTTTTTTCATCGCGCGCAGATTGAGTCGCGCCGCGAAATTCCGCACGCCGGTCCAGGCGGCCTTGCCGTCCTTGACGAACGTCGTCCAGGAATAGGATTCGGGTTCGGATTTTACGAGCCAGTAATTCATGCGCGATATTTTAACCACGGATGGACGCGGTCTGCAAACCCGAATCAGATGCCAGAAAATTAGAAAAAACCGTTGTAAAATAAAGGTAATTTGCCATTGCTTACGACTATTTTTCGTTACTTTTCAGTGGTCTTACTGACCGGTTCGCTGGCAGTCCAGACTCGCCCGAATAAAGGTGACAGTACTTCCCGGACAGCTGTCACTCTTTGGAATGTAACTCGGTTGTCATATAGGTAACGGCGAAATCAATAAATGTGCGGACGCGAACCGGAAGCATCCGATGCCCTTGATAAACGACATGGCACGGCAGGTCTTTTGCATTCCACTGCGGCAGGACGCGGACGAGTTTTCCCGAGACAATATCTTCTCGAATCAGCCAATCCGGCAAGACCGCGACACCAAGACCCGCTCTGGCCGCTTCTCGCAGACTGGTGACACCTTCGGAGATGAGCACAGGTTTCATGGGAATGGTTTGATCGGCTTTTTTTGGGGAAGAAAGTGTGACCTTGTCGGAAACGCCAAAATGGACACCAGAAAGCACCAGCCAAGGCCATGACTTCAGATTGGCAGGCGCTTTCACCGGGAGGCGGCTCTTAACGAAAGCCGGTGACGCTGCCAGATAACGCACTATTGTGCCGGCTGGCCGGGCGATGACGCTGTCGTCCGTGATGTCGCCCGCCACGACGCCGGCGTCACAGCCCTCTTCAATCATGCGCGACGGGCGATTGGTGTAACTAAGCTCCGCCGTGATGCCGGGGTTAGCTTGAATGAAGCTGGTAATCAGCCGGGTGAATATTGACTGTCCGGAGTCAATGGTGGCAAACAGGCGCAAATGACCGCGCAACACGGTTTGGTCTTCATGCAGTCGCTGACCCGCTTCATCCGCCAGTGCAAGCATTGCCCGTGCGTCCGCCAGCAGACGGTGACCAGTCTCAGTCAAACTCATCCGGTGGGTATCACGCCGCAGCAAGGCTGCGCCACAGTGTTCTTCCAGCGTGCGCAGGTAACGGCTGAGTGTGGGCTGGGGAATTTTCAGCCGACGTGCGCCGGCGGAAATGTTGCCGCTTTCCACTATGCACACAAAGGCGCGCAGCAGTGAGAGGTCTTCAAATGCGGTCATGCAGTTTATGAATAGCCGATATCCACATTGAACGGCTACAGAAAAATAACGGCGGTGCGATGCTGGAGACGTTAAGCGGCACGTAACCACAAACCAACAAATGAAAGGTAAAAATATGAAAAACGCTCAATCAAATAATTCAAAAGTGGCTCTCGTTACCGGCTCCTCACGCGGCATCGGTGCGGCCATTGCCAAACGCCTGGCGGCGGACGGTTTCGCCATCGTCATCAACTATGCCGGAAGTGCGGCGGACGCGAACGCGGTGGTTCAGGAAATTCAAGCTGCGGGCGGACGGGCCACGGCGATTCAGGCCGACGTTTCGAGCGCGGCCGAGGTGGCGGCCATGTTTGAACAGATCGAAACCGTCTTCGGCGGCATGGATGTTCTCGTCAATAATGCCGGTGTCATGCAGCCAGGTCTGGTCCCGTTGGCGGAAACGGATGATGCGCTGTTTGACCGGATGCTGGCCATCAATGTGAAAGGTACATTCAACACCCTCAGGCTGGCGGCCAAACGGCTGCGTCAAGGTGGCCGCATCGTTAATCTCTCGTCCAGCATTGTGGCGCGCGCGATGCCCGGTTATTCGGTTTATGCCGGGACCAAGTCGGCGGTCGAAACGATGACGAACATTTTTGCGAAGGAACTTCGCGGGCGTAACATCTCGGTGAATGCCGTGGCCCCCGGCCCGACAGCAACCGACCTGTTCCTGAAAGGCAAGACGGATGAACTGATCGCGGACC
>DATLVR010000075.1:0-18686 GCA_035577265.1 Verrucomicrobiia bacterium
TAGGGCGCCACGGGCATCCCTTCGATCGCGGCGGCCTACGCCTCCGTCCCGAGGGAAAAATTGAGCCTCGCCACGATGGCTGTGAACATTGTCCAAAGGCTCGGCGGCCCCATAATCACGACCGTCATTGCGATCACCGTCTCCTTGTCCGCCAACGTGTCCTCCGCTTCGGCGCACGCGTTCCTCGTTCCGTTCGCGGCGCTCATCATGCTTCAATTGCTCGTGCTCGCATCCGCCAGCCGCCTTCCGGTCCGCATCCACCGGGACACTGATTCAAGCAACGCACCCGGCCCCGCGCCCGGACAACTGGCCGTGCGCTCCGAATCCGCCTGACGTCCGACGCTGCATAAAGCGGCTGCGGCGTACGCCCCCCCTCGAACGAGGGGAGGAGGGCCGGAATTTTCGTGCGGTAACTGGTTTGCTCGAATCGAGTAACCAGTCCCGCTTCTACCGCGTGAGTGAACGCGAGTAGGGGCAAAGTTTCAGCGAGTTCTATCAGTAGTGGCGAATAGTGCTGCGACTCTCCGCGTTACTGACAGTTTCGCTGACAATGGCCGTCCATCCTGCGAGCAACCTTGGACAGATCAAGGGGTTTGTTAAATTCACCGCGGATGGACACGGATTCAATCCAACCGCAAAGAACACAGACGCTTCTCCCTCTCCCCATTCGAGGCGGAGAGGGAGAAAAACCAGCATCCATCAGCGTTCTTCAGCGGTTGGAAAGCTTTTTGCGTTCCTTGCGTTCTCTGCAGATGAAAAGTTTGAGCGGGATCACGGCGCGTCATCCTGGTTGAAACCGATCCGGCCTCAGGGCGGGTCCGGTGGCGGTTGCAGCAAGGGCAGCAGTTTCCGGTAAAGGTCCCGCAACGTCGAGTCATGTTCCAGCAATGTCCGGTCAATTTCCGCCAGCCGCTTGAGAATGGTGGCGTTGGCGGTGAGTTCCTCGCGCATCTTCAGAAAGGCGCGGCTGACGTAAAGGCTCATCTGCACCGCCTGCGGACTGTCAGGACGTTGGCCGCCTGAAGTGCGCCGTGCCCAGTGAAGACGTGGACGCTTTTGGAAAATTTGAGGCTGCCCAAGCATGGCACAGTTTGTGATATGCCCAGAATCTCATCGCGGGACACGGTTAAAAATTGGTTGAGAGTTGAGAGTTAAATGTTGAGAGTTTGAGCGGAAAGCCAAGACTCACCTCACCCGGCGCAATACAAGAAGTTTGTGCGCCGCACCTCATCCGGCCTGCAGCCACCTTCTCCCCAGAGCGGAGAAGGAATCTCCCGGTTCGAAGCGGAGAGGGAGAAGAATTTGGGTCACTCGAAGCTCGTCTGGGCGCCGGTCTTGGATTTCATCCACTTGTCGTAATCGGCCTGGCTGTCCACGACCAGAAAACCGCCGGTCATGTTGGCGTGGAGCGGGCCGCAGAGCTGCGCGCAATTGATCTGATAGCGGCCGACCTGCGTCGGCACAAACCAGCAGGGAATCCGCAGGCCGGGGATCGCATCCTGGCACACCCGCATGGCGATGATTTTCAGCGAGTGGATCACGTCTTTGGAACTCACGTAGATGATGACCGGCTTGCCGACGGGGACATGAATTTCATTGAGCACTTGGATGTCGTCCTTGCCCTTCGGGTCGGACGGATCCGCGCCGAAGACGTTGTCCAACTGGACAAATTTCATTTCCTGGCGGCCGAATTCACCATCCAACCCGGGATAGCGCGCGTTCCAAGCGTATTGCTGGGCGACGACCCGGATGACCGTGGAATCTTTCTCCGCCGGAAATTTTTCCACGGCCCTGGCCCAAAGCGGCACGGCGATGAAGATCAACAACACCGCTTCAGCCGCAACGACCCCAAGCTCGATGTAGGTCGAAGCGTGGCTTTTGACGCCGACGTAATCCGCCTTGGGATTGCGCGAACGACGGAAACGGTTCACGGCGTAAAAAAAATAGATGATCCAGCCGACGAACAACGCAAACATCAGCCAGTGCACGTAGATGATCAGATTGTCCACGTCCTGGCCGTTGGCGGAGTGAAGTGGCGGCAATCCCAATAATTTGGAGGTCAGTTCCTTCATGCTTTGGCTTCAGACAAATTTTGAGTGGCGGTTTTGGCGGCGAGCGCAGCTTCGCGGCGGATCAGGTAAACGAAAAAGGCGGCGATGGAACCCAGCACGGTGGCGATGACGACGAACAGGGTCAGAATCCCAAGATTCATGCCGTTGGTCAGCGGTGATGAGGGCATGTCGCCGTTGCCACTGCCGCAGGAGGCGCACGCGAACAATTGAGGTGCCATGAACACCGACAGCACGACGGCGGCGAGAAAGGTTTTCAAATTTTTTCGGGAGGATTTCACAGGTAACTGATCTTTTTCAGCTTTTTCAAAAAATACACGCCATAGATGATGACGAGAATCCCCACGACGACCGACGCTCCGCCAAAAACCGGTTTGCCGGACGCGAACGCCCAGGCCGCGCAGCCGAATGACAGCGCGGTGAGCAGCGTCACAAAAATCAGATGAAAGGCTTTCAGCGACATATCAGTGGGAACTGCCAAGCGGCAGATCGTGCATGGCCCAAATGGTCAATCCCATCAAGCCGGCAAAAAAGAACACGGTGAACGCGAGCATGGTGTAGATCAGCTTTTTCTCGGACAACAAGTGCATGAGGAAGCCGGCAACGACAAAGGCGTTGGCACAGGCCACGACCAAAATCATGGCGACCTTGGCCGCCCAGCTGTAATGTTTCGGGTCTAAAAAGGACACGCCAATCATCAGCGACGTCGTGCAGACGACAGCGATGAAAACATAGACGCAGCGCCGGAAATAGGTTTTGAAATCAACGGCGTGTTCGGCTGAATGCGATTCGCTCATAAATTTTTCACATCAAATATAGGACCGGGAACAGAAATATCCAGACCAAGTCCACGAAATGCCAAAACAGGCCGGAAACCTCAATGCGGTTGGTGAACCGTTCGGGGTCGGTCTTCCACATCTTGCGGCCCGGCCCCCAGAGATAGCCGATGACGAGCGTGCCGCCGAGGATGTGCAGTGCGTGCAGGCCGGTAAGGGTGAAATAGATGGCCAGGAACGTGTTGTGCCAGGGGCCGTAGTTCTGCATGGACTTGATCTGCGCACGCTCAACCTTGACGGGCCCGAGCTCGATGTGCTTTTGCGAGCGCAGATCCATGAGTTCTTTCTCGTCGCTGACAGTCCGGCCTTCGAGCGTCACGGAAGCCAGTTCGTAATGGTTGGTGACGCCGCCGGACACCTCGGAAAAAGCCATGCCGCGAAAACTGTGTTCTTCCAGTTCCTTGTCCGTCGCCTTGTTCACATAGACCGCGCTTTCAAAATGGCCGTCGGCGAATTTCCCGTCCGTCAGCTTGATCTCGTAGTGAATCCATTTGTCGTGGTATTCATACATCTTCACGCACAGGAACGTCAGCGCGAGCGCGATCGTGCAGGCGTGGAAGAATTTGAATTTGCGGAACTGCCCGACTTTGCAGGCAACCCACGCGAGCAGCGTCGTGATGGCGGAGAGCGCAAGGATGACGGTGTTCAGCGTGCCGAGCCAGACGTTGAGCCAGCCGTGCGGCCATTCGCCCTGCGGGGCGCCGACGCGCAACAGGACATAAGCGGAAAAAAGCCCGCCGAAGAGCATGACTTCGGAGGCCAGAAAAAGCCAGATGCCAAGTTTGGCGTTGTAGAGGCCCGTGTCCGGACGGGGCTTGGAGGTGTAGGGGATTTCCATGAATGAGTTAGTGCGCGGCGGCCATGGGTTTCGGCGCGGCGCCGTTTTCGGGTTCGTTTTGCGGGGTGAAATCGGTGGCGTGGCCGGGCATGCTGTATTCGTAAGGGCCGCGATAGACGTGCATCTCGTGCTCAAAATTGCCGTGCGGCGGCGGCGTGGGCGTCTGCCAGTCAAGCGTGGTGGCGTCCCACGGATTATCGCTCTTCACTTTCTCACCGTGCTTGATGCTCCAAAAAACATTGATGATGAACGGAATTTGCACGAGTCCCAGGCACAGGGCGCCGATGAGAATGCCTTGATGGAGTTCCATGATGTTGCCACTCAGGCCGCCGATGACTTCCGCGCCGCCGCGGGCGTTGACCGCCGCTGAATAGTTCGCGCCACCGTCCGACATGCGGCGCAGCATGCCCGCCATGCCCTGCAGGAACATCGGCATGAACACGACGTTCATGAACACCAGCGACCCCCAGAAATGAACACGGCCCCAGAATTCATTCATCATCCGCCCGGTCATTTTCGGATACCAATAATAAACGCCCGCGAAGAGCGCGAAAATAGTTCCCGGCGCGACGACATAGTGGAAGTGTGCAATGATGTAATACGTGTCGTGCAGATGAATATCGCTGACGTTGAAGCCGAGCGGCAGTCCCGTCAGACCGCCGATACCGAACATCGGCAGAAACGCGAGCGCGAACAGCATCGGCGTGGTGAAACGAATGGAAGCGCCCCAAAGCGACATGAAAAAACACGTCAGGATGATGACCGACGGAATCGAAATGATCATCGTGGTGGCCTGGAAGAACGTGGAAATCTTCGTGCCCATGCCCGTCAGATACATGTGATGCGCCCAGACGATGAACGACAGGAAGCCGATGGCCAGCACGGCATACACGAGCGATTTATAGCCCCAGATCGGCTTGCGCGTGTTGTTGGCGATGACTTCACAGACGATGCCCATCGCCGGCAGAATTAAAACGTAAACTTCCGGATGGCCGAGGAACCAGAACAGATGCTGCCATAGCAACGGACTGCCGCCGCCGCTGACGTTGGCCAGCTGGCCGCCCACCGCGAGGCCGGTCGGCAGGAAGAAACTCGTGTGCGCGACATTGTCCATCAACTGCATGACGGCCGCGGCTTCGAGCGGCGGAAAGGCCAGCAACAAGATGAACGCCGTCACAAATTGCGCCCAGACAAACCAGGGCAGGCGCATCCACGTCATGCCGGGCGCGCGGAGCTGGATGATGGTGGCGATGAAATTCACCGCGCCCAGCAGCGAGGAGGAAATGAGGAACACCATGCCGATGATCCAGAACAGCTGGCCGTCGGTCGGAATCGTGGTGGCCAGCGGCGAATAGGAGGTCCAGCCTGCCTGTGCTGCGCCGCCGGGGATGAAAAAGCTCACCAGCATGATCAGGCCGCCGACGAAATACGCCTGATAGCTTGCCATGTTCACGCGCGGAAACGTCATGTCCGGCGCGCCGATCATCAGCGGCACCACGTAGTTGCCGAACGCCGCGAACGCCAGCGGCACGATGCCCAGAAACACCATGATCGTCCCGTGCATCGCTCCGAATGAATTATAGAGTTCCGGCGAAATCGCCCCATGCGGCGCGACGACGGAACCCAGCACTTTTTCCAGCAGCGGGCCGAGGAACGGAACCGGAACCCCCGGATGCGCGATCTGCCAGCGCATCAGGATCATCAGGCCGAAGCCGAACAGCATGAACATCAGCGCGGTCAGGCCGTATTGGATGCCGATGGTCTTGTGGTCGGTGGAGAAAATATATTTCTCCCAGAAGCCGGGTTCATGATGCGCGTGCTCGCCATGCCCGTGATGGGCATCAGCCTCGCGAAACGGCGGAAATTGTTGAACGGTCGTTTCCATAATTTATTTCAGTTTGTCCCAGACCATCAGCGCCAGCAGCAGCGGCAGGTAAATGATGGACGCAAAAAACAGTTGCCGCGCCCGCGCCAGGGTCAGTTGCCGTGAAAACTGGATCGCACTCCACAAAAACCCCGCGCCCAGCATCAGCGCACCGGCAAGATAAATGGTTCCCGCCATTTTGAAAACAAAAGGAAACAGGCTCACCGCCAGCAGCGCGAGTGTGTTGCTGACCGCCTGCTGTGCCGTGCGCTGGCCGTCCGGGTCAATCTCCGGCAACATTTTGAAGCCGGCCTTCGCGTATTCGTCCTTGTAAATCCAGGCGATGGCGAAGAAATGCGGCAGTTGCCAGAAGAACAGAATCGCGAACAAGGCCCAGCCTTCGCTGCTCAATTCGCCGCGCGCCGCCGTCCAGCCCATCAACGGGGGCAACGCGCCGGGAACCGCGCCGATCGCCGTGTTCAGCCACGTCACGCGTTTCAGCGGCGTGTAGATGAACAGGTAGCTGACCAGCGTGACCGCGCCGATGACGCTCGTCAGCAGATTCACGGCGAGCGCGAGATAGATCAAACCGGCCACGGAACACACACCGCCGAAAATCGCCACCGTCGCCGGCTGCAGGCGGCCGGATGGCAGCGGACGGCTTTGGGTGCGGCGCATTTTGGCGTCGTAATCACGTTCGAGCCATTGATTCAACGCGGAAGCGCCGGCGGCCACGAGGGCGGTGGCGGCGAGCGTGTTGAACATCAGGGCAAAATTCATCGCCCCATTCCAGCCGAGATAAAACCCGACCAGCGTGGTCAGCAGCACGAGCGTGGTCAGCCGCGCCTTGACCAGATCGGCAAAGACGGCCGACCAGCTTTTTTCAGCGGCGGCCGGGCTCAAGATTTCTGCGGAGATTTCTTTCATTTCACTTGTTTGCCATCATGGACGTCTGCACGCCGAACACGCCGGGCGCCTGGGTCTGGGGCAATGACACCGAACGGCCAAAACCAATAAGGCACCACAGCGCGCCTGTCACGAGCGAAAGCGCGCCGACCATCACATGGAGCGTGGTCACGTCCGCCGCTTTGTTCGACCAGATCGTCCATGCGCCCAGCCCGATCTGCACAAAAATCAATGCCAGCCAGAAGATCGCGAGCTTCGTCAGCGAATCCTTTCCGCCAAGTCGCTTCCAGGCCAGCCAGGCGCAGGCCGCGATCAAAGCGGCGATCGCCAGCGCCACGAGGCGGTGCGCCATCTGCAGATTGATCTGAAAGGCGGTAACCGGCGCTTCCTCGGTGACGGAAACGCGGCGGGCATTGTAGCTCGCGACGGCTTCGGGATTCGTGTCCGGCCAGACTTTGCCATAGGCGAGCGGGAAATCCGGGATCGCCAGACCGGCGTGCTGATGCCGCATGGTCGCCGCGATGGTGAGCTGGACAAAAATCAAGAGTGTCGCCGCCAGCGCCAGCGTTCGCAAACCCAGCGCGATGGAAAAGTTTTTTTTGTGAGCGGCCAGTTCCTTCCAAAACCGGCTGGTGAACAGTGTGAGGGCGCAGATCAAAATGAAAAACAACTGCGCGATGGTGGCGTGAAAGACGCCCAGCGAATCCATGTGCATGGTCACGCGCAGCCCGCCGAGGACGCCCTGCGCGAGGACGCCGACAAATGCGGCGACGCCAAGCCAGTGCATCCATTTGCGCGGGTCCGCCAGCCACAGCCAAACGGCGAGAATCGTTGTGAGCAGGCCGACCGCCGAGGCGAGCAGGCGATGCGTGTGTTCGTAGAAAATGCCACCGACCCATTTGGAAATCGGAAAGGCAAACATGTTGTAGCCATACGTGTTCGGCCAGTCGGGCACGGACATGCCCGCGCCATGGCTGGTGACCAGACCGCCCAGGCCAATCAACAAAAACGTGGCCAAAGCCGTCAGCCCGGCGAACCGGAACAGCCAGGGACTCGATGTTTTGGGGGCGGATATGCTCATTCCTAAAAAAACAGCCGCTGCGTTTTTTCACAAACGCAGCGGGTATTCCGTAGCTTAAAAATTATTTGGCTTCAAAGGTAAAATTCGCGGGAACGGCGGCGTCTTTGACTTCGACGTCCAGGGTTTGGGTGCCGAGTTTGCGGTGCACCGCTTCCACGGTGTATTTGCCGGGCGGAACGTTCTTGATGGTAAATTTCCCGTCCTTGTCGCTGACCGCGAAATAGGGGCTGTCGCTGACCGTCACCCAGGCGAACATCCACGGATGCACGTCGCATTGAAATTTCAAGAACGGTTCCGGCTTGGCGAAGGTATAGGTCAAATCGGCACCGCCGGGCATTTGGACATCATTCGATTCGTTGTTGCCAGGCACGGTCGGCTTGTCATGCACGTTATGGACGCAGCTATCGGAATTTTTGACGACGATTTTCTGGCCGGTCTGCACAGCCACGATGGTCGGTATATAAAGGCAGCCTTTTTGATCAATGACCACCGGAGGCGCGCTCGCACCGGTGGATTGGCCAGTGACACCTTTCAACGAAACAATCACGTCACCCAGCTCGCCTTTGGCATTCACCGCATAAAAATGCGTCAGCGGGGCTTTGGTGTAGCTCGCGCTGCAATTCGCGTCGTCCATGATCGGCGTGATTTCCTTTTCGGCGGGCGGCGTGCCCTTAAAAGTGATGACCCCGGTGATGTCCGCGGCCTGCGTGCCCGGCACCAGTGCCATTGCCGCCAGCAATAGAAAAAGGGAGGATATTTTCATATTATTCGCATAGAAGTTAGCACCCGGAAACACCGGGTCAAGCTCTTCGTGAATTTTTTCACAAGCTCCTAAAAGGTTTGCCTGCGCCTAATCAGGAACCTGCTTTACGCAGCACTTTTTCCCTTCAGAATCCGTCCGTGCGCGCGGAATTGTCCAAGCTGGTGAAAGAGTATTGGGCAAGCTTCAAACCCGGGAAGTGAAACCGCGAAATACACGAACCACACGAAATTGGGCGAAAACTCCCGGAGGATGTCTGTGAAAACTTTTCGTGTATTTTGTGTGTTTCGTGGTTAAAGCCCCTTCATTACCCGCGCCATTTCCAAGGCCGTCTGCGCCGCTTCCGTGCCGCGATTGTGCCTCCGGCCCAGGCAACGCTCCTTCGCCTGCTGCTCATTCTCCAGCAACAATACCTCGTGGATTACGGGAATCTCGTGCGTGATCTGAATCTGCGCCAGCGCGTTGCTGACCGCCTCGCCGATGTGCTGGGCGTGCGTCGTTGCGCCACGCAGGATCACGCCCAGACAAATAACCGCTGAGAGTTGAGAGTTGAGAGTTGAGAGCCGTGCCAGTTTTGCGGCGACCACGGGAATCTCATACGCGCCGGGCACCCGCACGACCACAACCTTTGCCCCGGCGCGCTTTAATTCACTCTGCGCCGCCCGCAGCATGGCGTCCACATAACGCGTGTTGTATTTGGAGGCGATGATGGCGAACGTGCCACCGCGCACCTGGATTTTTTTCGACTGGATCTTTTGAAGCATTGCGGAAATCAATTCGGCGGGTTTGTTTTTGGTTCATCGGCCGGGTTCCACTGGCCGTCGTTGGGGTCGTAAGTCGCCACGACCACGATGTCATCGCCCAGCACGGCGTGTTCCGCCGGCGTTGGAGCGGGCGGGGCCGGTGGCGGCGGCACATTCGCCGGGGTTTTGGGCGTCACCACGGTTTCTTCGTCGCTGTGACGCGCGGCCTCCATGAGCAGCATTTCCCAGCCGCTTTGCACGGTGCGTTGAGGCGGCGCTTTGAACGGCTTTAATTCGAATTCCCCACCGGCGAGCGACAGCAGCCGGTTGAAGGCTTTCTCGCCGGTCAGCATGCCCACGGCGGCGTGCGTGACCACGCCGGCCTCGATGAAAATCTGGCCGAGCATCTGCTGGTTGCGGATCTCCAGGATCGAGGAATGCCGCGCGATGCATTCCATCTGAATGACTTCCTGCAGGTTCACCTGCCGCAACGTGCCGCTGAACCCTTCGCGATGCGTCCACGAAACGAGGTCGTTCAGCATGTTGAAAACCATCTTGATGGCCTCGGGCGAAACCGGTTTCTCGATGAACAGTTCCGCGCCGCCGGCCAGGCACGCGGCGCGGTGGGCGTCATTGGCCTTGCCGGTCATGACGACGATCTTCAGGCCCGGATAACGCCGGCCGATGACGCCGAGCAACTGGAGGCCGTCCACCATCGGCATGACGATGTCCAGCACGACAAGATCAATCGTGTGCTGCTGCAGGATGGCCAGCGCGCGGTCGGCGGAAGGCGCGGTGTGGATCTCCCACACCTGATTCGACAAGGCCAGGCACAGCTCGGTGAACGATTCGAGGAACGCAAGGCTGTCGTCCACGAACAGCACCTGATATTTTTTGACCGGCCCGCCGGCGGATTCCGCCGGCGCGGCGGGTTTGGTTTCAGCGCCGGGAGCGGGTCTGCCGGGCTCCGCCGGCTTCGTCGCGCCCGGCGCGGTTTTGGCCGCCAGCAATTTGCTCGTGAACGAGCCGCCGGACGTCTCCGCCGGGGCCGAGGCTTCAAGGCGCAATTCGACTTCGCCGACGCGCAACGTCTGGCCCGGCTTCACGACGCCTTCGGAAACTTTCTTGCCGTCCACGAACGTGCCGTTGGTGGATTGCAGGTCGCGGACGATGAGTTCGTCGCCGCGCAGCCGGACTTCGCAATGCCGGCCGGAGACCGACGCGTCGCCAATCTGGAACACATTGCCATCGTGCCGGCCGATGGTGACCCATTTCTCGCCCAGTTCATGGGCCATGGCGGTCAAAGTTCGGTTGAGGACGACCAGTTTGGGCATGACGCTTAATGAAACAATCGCCATCCGCCATTGTCAATCGCGACGATGGCGACGATGCCGACGATGGCGCGAGTTCCGTTGGTTTTGATGGGTTTTGACATGCTGATATTATTGTTTTCTTCCAAAATTCTTCACCTCATCAAACCAGAACGGTTTCCCTTTTGAAAAAGAGATAAACACATTGCAATCGTTGCCTTCGGCGACAACTAGCGCATCGTTAATTTCATCAAATGGAACCGTTGCCCAAAATGTTTTGAATTCGCTTTCGGTTGGAAGTCGAAATTTGAGGTTTCCGTTTTTTGAAATTAATACCGCAAGCGCGGCCCTAAAATTCGCCGCTTCAGTTTCGCCCTGAATCAATGCAGCGGGCAATTCTTGCGTCTTCCCGTTCGCCAGTGGAATTTTGCAAACAGTTTTTGCTCGCGGCGGCGTAGAAAAAAATGGCGAATCTTTGAGCAAATGCCAAAGTCCCGGACCGCACATGCAGGGTGGAGAGATCATTGTGGCAAGCAGGTTTGTATCTGGCAGGAATCTCCCCTGTAAACTTTTCCTGGCAGTTTCAAACTGTTGATTTGTCACCGTGTATTTTGCCCCTTTCGGCAAATGAAAATCCAACCTGGCTGAATTTGTATTTTGCGCGCCGCAATTCAATGCCGCGTAAATCAACCAAAGAATCAGCAAGCCCCGTTTCATGATTTGATTATGCATCACAACAAATGCCCCATCTTCTCGCGCTTGGCTTTCAGATATTTTTCGTTGTGTGGGTTGGCCTTAACACGAATGGGCACCTGCTCGACAATTTTCAGGCCATAGCCCTCCAGCCCGACGACTTTTTTCGGATTGTTCGTCAGCAGCCGGATGGTTTTCAGGCCGAGGTCGCAGAGAATTTGTGCGCCGAGGCCGTATTCGCGCAGGTCCATGCCGTAGCCGAGTTTTTCGTTCGCCTCCACGGTGTCGAGGCCCTGCTCCTGCAATTTGTAGGCCTGGATCTTTGGCGCGAGCCCGATGCCCCGGCCTTCCTGCCGCATATACAGGATCACGCCGCAACCCTCGTCGGACACCTGCCGCATGGCTTGGTGCAGTTGTGGCCCGCAATCGCAGCGGCGCGAGCCGAACACGTCGCCGGTCAGACATTCGCTGTGGACGCGCACCAGCACTTTCGATTTGCCGGCCACATCGCCGCGCACGAGCGCGAGGTGATGCTTGCCGTCGAGTTTGGAGCGGTAAAGGTGCAGGGCGAATTCGCCGTAATCGGTCGGCATCTGCACGACCTCGATGTGCTCGACCAGTTTTTCGCGCGTGCGGCGGTATTCGATCAGCGCGGCGATGGTGCAGATCTTCAGTTTGTGTTTCCTGGCAAACTTCAGCAACGCCGGCAAACGCGCCATCGTGCCGTCGTCATTCATGATTTCGCAGATGACGCCGATGGAGCGGCAGCCGGAAAGATGCACCAGGTCCACGGCGGCCTCGGTGTGGCCGGCGCGTTGCAGCACGCCGCCGGCGCGGGCGCGCAGCGGGAAAATGTGGCCGGGCTGGACCAGATCATCCGGCACGGCGGTGGGCGAGGCCATGTGGAGAATCGTCTTCGCGCGGTCGGCGGCGCTGATGCCGCTGCCGATGCCGTGCGCGGCGTCCACGCTCACCTGGAAATCGGTGCGGAAACTTTCGCGATTGTGCTGCACCATGCGGTCCACGCCGAGTTGTTGCAACCGTTCGCCCGTGGTCGGCACGCAGATGAGGCCGCGCCCGAACTTGGCCATGAAATTCACGGCGGCGGGCGTGACGTGTTGCGCGGCCATGACGAGATCGCCCTCGTTCTCGCGGTCGGCGTCGTCCACCACGATGACCATTTTGCCTTTGCGGAGGTCGGCGATGACGGATTCGATGGGATCAAACGTTTTTTTCATTCAGCGTGCCCAGCGTAACCTTTTGCCGCGCGAATTCCAGCCGATTCAGTTCAATGCGAACGTAGCGGCTTTCGGTAGAAAGCCGGACAATTCAAATTCAGCAGAATGCGGCGGTCTGCCGACCGCCGCCACGGGGAGCGGTATTTCTCCTTGCAATTTCGCTGGCGCGGCGCGGCGGCGAGTCGTAGTTTCGTGGCCTGATTATGTCATCCGTCCCGCAAAAAATTGGTGACCCGCAAAACCCTCCCGTGTGGAATGCCGCGCTGGCGTCCCCGGAGCAAATGCAACGGCTCGACCGGCTGGCGAATCTGGGAATGCTTTCGGCGGGTATGGCGCACGAGATCAAGAATGGCATGGTGGCCATCCAGACCTTCGTAGATCTGCTGCTGGAAAAAAACCAGGACGCGGAACTGGGCGAAGTGGTCCGGCACGAATTGAAGCGCATCAACGCCATCACCACGCAGATGTTGCGGATTGGCGCACCCAACCACGCGGCCTTCCAGACCGTGCGCGTCCACGAGGTGCTGGATCATTCGCTGCGCCTCTTGCAGCCGCAGATCAGCGTCAAATTGATCACCCTTGAAAAGCATTATCATTCCGACACCGACGCGGTGCTGGGCGACGACGCGCAGTTGCAGCAGGTGTTCATGAACCTGCTGCTGAATGCGCTGGAAGCGATGGGGCTGAACGGCACCTTGACCGTCACCACGGAGGTGATGGCCGGCGAAAATGGCACGCGGAGTTTGCAGATTCAGATCCAGGACACGGGCGTGGGCATCAAGCCGGAAAATCTCGAACACCTGTTCGTCCCCTTTTTCACCACCAAGCGGAACGGCACCGGTCTGGGGCTGGCGATCTCCCATCGCATCGTGCAGGAACACCGCGGCACCATCTCGGTGCGGAGCGACCCGGGGAAATGTTCGGTGTTCAGCCTTTCCTTGCCGGTAAATGCGGCGTGAATTTTTACTGCGCCAGCAGGTGATACGGGTCCACCGTGTCGTCGCCGACGTGGCGGCTGGGCGAGGCTTTGAGCGAGAAGGTGAAGGCGAAGGTGTAATCCGTCGGGCCGGTGCTGTTGTCCAGCACGCGGAACGTCAGCGCGGCGGTCCAGCTCCGCATGTCGCGATAGAGCGTGTAATACTGCTGTTGCAAGCGGCCGTCGTCGGCGTTGAAATTTTCCGTGGCGCGCAAGCCCCAGTTGTCATCCAGGCGGTAAAACGCCGTGGTGGTGACGTAATTCGCGCCGGACGTGAAGCCGTCAACTCCGTTGCGCAAATACCAGTAGCCGATGCCCCAGCTCCAGCGCTCATTGGGCATGAACGTGAGCTGGTCATAAGCGAAATTAAGGTCGCTGTTGTTCACGTCGAAGCGCGACTGGGATTCCCACGTGACCCACGAGCGCGGCTTGAATTTAAACTCGGAGTATAGGTCGCTGAACGTCTGCTGCGGGCTGAACGGTTCGTCGAGGTTGTTCGGGTTGCTGCTGGGGTCGAGCCGCCAGTCAATCATAAGATTCCAGTCGAGTAGATTGTCAATCTGCCCATCGCGTTTCGTCTGGAGCGTGTTGTGCAGGCCGAGGCGGATCACGTTCTCGCTGTCAATCGAATCCAGGTTGTTGTAGTCGGGAAATTGCACGGGCAGCAGCAGCAGGCTGGGCAGCGCAGAATCGAACTGCGGCAGTTGCGACGGCGCCTTGCTGGGGTTCGGCACAAACACGTAGTTCGCCGATGGCTCGATGACGTGGCGCAGCCCGTCCACGTCCCAGAAAGAACTCTTCACGCCCGGCCAGAGTTGGGACGCCTTGAAGGACGCGCCGACGCCGGTGTTGAAAACTCCGCGCCAGGCTTCGCTGTTGGTGCCGCCCGGTCCGGATTCGGAGGTGTAATAGGTCATCCGTCCGCCGACGTTCGGGGTGATGTTCAGCCAGTTAAAAAACGTCCACGGCAGGACCAGTTGATGAAAGGTGTCCATGCGGCCGGCGGAATAGGCGGGCGGTGTCGGACCGTTGGTGTTCGCGAAATACATCTTGTAATAACCCGCCGAACTCTGGCTGTCGTAATAGACCGGCGTGTTCAGAACCTGCTGGCGGTAACCGGTGAGGCGCACGTCGGGCAGGCGTTCGACCTGGTCAAAGAAATTGTTCAATTGCGGCGTGGTCAACGCGTCCAGGCTCCAGTTGTTCCAGTATTTATTCTGCTCGAAGAACGTGTTCGGCTGGGGATTCTGCAGGTAGTCGCTTTCAAAGAAATCATGCTCCAGATACGCGTCGCTCTGGTAGTTCACGAGCGCCTTGAGGTTCAGGTTGGTGGCGGGCGTCGCCTGCCAGCCCAAATAGACGCGCTGCCGGTTTTCGGGCGGGGCGCCGAAATCCGGCAGGCCGTTGGTGCCGGCGTTCTGGTCGTGGTCGTGCGTGTAATAATATTTGAACGTCGCGTTGCCCCACTGCCCGAGATGCAGGTCCACGTCCGGCCCCAGCCCGATGCCGCGTTTCTCGCGGTAATCCAGATGCAGCCTGCCGTCGATCGCATCGTTCAGCCACCAGGTGTAAGTGTTCAGGATGAACGGCCCGTAGGTGGTGCGGTCGCCGGCGGTGAAGGTCCAGTTGTTCGCGTGCGGCCCGATGTTGCGCCGGTAATACGGCAAATAAAACACCGGCACTTTTTCCACGAACACCACGGCGTTCCACATCTCGATGTATTTTTCGGGAATGATCTTGATGCGGCTGGCGCGGATGTAGGTCGCCGGATTTTTCACATCATCGCTCGTCGCCAGGGCATGACGGGCGTTGTAAGTCTGGTTGGTGATGTCGCCTTGCAGATTTTTGCCCGTCGTGAACGTCGGCGGTTTGCCGGAGCGGAACTGTTCGCTCACCATCTGATGCGTCTTGAAATTATAGCGGATATGGTCGCCCGTCCAGAGCTGGTCGCCCTGCTCGATGCGCACATGCCCGTCGGCCATTGCGTCGCCGGTGTCGCGGTTCACCGAGGCGCTGTCCGCCGTGAGCACGATCCCGCCGTAGCGGATGCAGATGCCGTTGGTGCCGGAGGCCGTGTTGCCGTTCGGGTCGAATTCAATCTCGCCGACCGGCTCTCCGGGGATGATTTGGCTGAGCGCCCAGATTTCCCACTGCGGCTGTTCCTGCGCCCAGACCGCCAGCGGAAGAATCGCGAACAGCAAGGCGAGCGCGGCGATGGCGAGCCTTCGCCACGCTGGAGTGCCGACCACCGCGGATTCATGCGGGTCGCGGCGACTTTTGGTTTGCGCGCGTGCAATGCCGGCTACGGCCACGCAGGCGGGAAATTTTCTCATCAAGCTGGGCCAATTAAACAGAACGCTTCCCGATAGCCAAGCGAGTTTTCAGACAAGAAACCGCAGCGAGATGAGGGGAAAGGCGCTTCAACCACGGATGGACACGGATAAACACGGATAAACGCGGATGAAAATTTATTCAGCGCCTATTCCAGTTCAGTTATCCGTGTCCATCTGTGTCCATCCGTGGTTAATATTATTTCTTCGTGTCTTGGAGGTTAATGATTTTGCGGCCAGAACGCGAAGGCCACCGCGGCGAGGATGCACAGGAAGGCTGCGATATGATTCCACGCCGGCCAGGTCTTGAAATAAAAGAACGCGAACACCACGAACACGGCCAGCGTGATCACCTCCTGGATGATCTTCAACTGATAAGGCGAGTAAGTGTTGCTGCCCCAGCGATTGGCCGGCACTTGCAGCAGGTATTCAAAGAACGCAATGCCCCAGCTCACCAGGATGACGATGAGCAGCGGCTTGCCTTTGAATTTCAAATGGCCGTACCACGCGAACGTCATGAAAATGTTCGAGAGCGTCAGCAACACGATGGGCAGCCAGCGGGATGAAGTAATATCCATGCCGGAGAAAATGAATTCACGGGCCAAAGGAGTCAAATCGGAATGTCGTTATTTCGAGGCAAAACGAATAGAGCTATCTGTTTGACGTTCAATTCGACATAGCATAAAAACAACTATCAAAATCAAGTGCTGTCGAAGCGGGGTAAACGGTATATTGAATCTTTTATGAAAAGCAGGGTTTATCACTTTTTAATTGTGCACTTGCTGTTCCTCGTAGCCACCCACCTGCACGCGCAAACTATTTTTATCCTCTCCGCATCGCCGGGCGTGAGCACTTACCCTAATTTTGTCTGTGCGGCGGATGTCAACGGAGATGGGAAGGTGGATTTGATCAGTGAGAACGAGGGTGGTGGAGGGGGCAACATGAGAGTATTGACGAATAATGGGAGTGGTAGTTTCATACTTGCCTCATCGCCGTCCACCATGGGTAGTTCTTTTTTTCTTACGGCGGCGGACATCAATTGTGACGGCAAAGTAGATTTGATATATACGATCGACAATAGTATCCCGGCTCTTGGGGTGCTGACTAACAACGGTAGCGGCGGCTTTGTAAACGCCCCTCTTTTAAGGGTCGGCACCAATCCTTTTTGGGTGGCGGCGGCAGATGTCAACGGGGACGGCAAGGTGGATTTGATCAGTGCGAATTACTGGGACCACACGCTGTCGGTGCTGACCAACAACGGCAGCGGCGGCTTTTTAACCGCCTCTACGCCAGGAGTCGGCAGCTATCCTAATTCGGTGGCGTCGGCAGATGTCAATGGGGATGGTACGATGGATTTGATCAGCGCGAATGCGTTTGACGACACACTGACAGTGCTGACTAACAACGGCAGCGGCGGCTTTGTAATCGCCTCTTCGCCCGGCGTGGGGCTCTCTCCTCGTTGCGTCATTGCGGCGGATGCCAACGGGGATGGCAAGGTGGATTTGATCAGCGCGAATTTTAAGACCAATACACTCACGGTATTGACGAACGATGGGAGTGGCGAATTCGTGCTGGCTTCCTCACCCGCCGTGGGTACTTACCCTCGAACCGTCTGTGCGGCGGATGTCAACGGAGACGACAAAGTGGATTTAATCAGCGCAAACTCCGATGAAAACACATTGACGGTATTGACGAACGACGGCCATGGTGGTTTTGTGCTCGCCGCTACTTTGGTCGTGGGATCCCATCCTTGGTCAGTCACTGCGGCGGATGTCAACGGGGATGGCAAACCTGACTTGATCTGCGCGAACAGTGGTTATAACACGCTATCGGTATTGACTAATGCTTCGACTTTTCCACCCCCAACTTCTACGCCGACTTTGAACATCAATCCTTCGGGCAACAGAATGCTCGTGTCGTGGCCGTCGGCGTCGGCTGGCTGGTCGTTGCAACAGAATTCAGGTTTGACGACCGGCAATTGGTCACCCAGCGGTTACAACGGCTATGGCATTACGGACGATGGAACCAACAAGAGCCTGATTGTTTTGCCGCCTCCCGGAAGTTTGTTCTTCCGCCTGTTGCATCCCTAGCAGCGGATGTAAATCGGCCTAACATTTGTAAGAAGACGGAGCTAAAAAGCATTTGGGGCGGATTCTACAGACATCCTCACGCTGCCGGCGCTGGACCAAAAGGCCTCTTCAATTCACAACCGCACCGGAATATTCTTCTCCTTCAAAAACCGTTTCACGTCGCCGACGGTGTAGGTGCCGAAATGAAAAATGCTCGCGGCGAGGACGGCGTCGGCTTTGCCTTCCAACAACACTTCCGCCATGTGTTCCTTGCTGCCGGCGCCACCGCTGGCCACCACCGGCACGCCCACGGCTTCGCTCACGCGCCGCGTGATGACGAGGTCAAACCCGGCCTTGGTGCCATCGGCATCAATGGAGTTCAGCACAATTTCGCCCGCGCCGAGCGCCACGGCGTTCTTCGCCCATTCGATGGCGTCGAGGCCGGTGTCCTTGCGGCCGCCGTGCGAGAACACCCCCCATTTGTCCGGCGCGATTTTCTTGGCATCAATCGAGACGACGATGCACTGGCTGCCGAATTTCTCCGCGCCTTCGCGGATGAGCTCGGGCCGGGCCAGCGCGCTCGAGTTGATGGAAATCTTGTCCGCGCCGGCGCGGAGCATCGTGAACATGTCGTCCACGGACTTGATGCCGCCGCCCACGGTGAGGGGCATGAAACATTGATCGGCGGCACGTTCGATGACGTCCACCATCGTGCCGCGGCCGTGCGCGGTGGCGGTGATGTCGAAGAACACCATTTCGTCCGCGCCCTGCTCGTTGTAGCGCAGCGCGAGTTCGACGGGATCGCCGACATTGCGCAGGCCACCCTCTTCAGCGACGCCGAATTGCACGCCGCGGGTGACTTTGCCGTCGTGAACATCGAGGCACGGAATGACACGTTTGGCCATCATTACGATCATTCAACCGGCGCATCGTGTCCGAAGCAACAACTTTGCGGAGTTGGTGGAATCCCGGG
>DATLVR010000076.1:0-13018 GCA_035577265.1 Verrucomicrobiia bacterium
CGGTCCAGTGCAAACTCCGCGTCATCCTCGACCACGAATCACGCCACCAACTCCTGGACTGTGAAATCGGCGGATGCCTTCGCAACCTGCTGCTTGATGACGAAATCCACAAGCCCCTCCAGTGTGCATCCTGGACGCAACCGAACAGAACAGTCGTCCGTAAATCCCTCGGGTATTGGTAATATGCTCATTGGCTAACGACAAAAGCTGAGCCACAGCCGAACTGTGACGTGGCAAACAGAAAGCTCTTGCGCGAATCCCAGGACGCCCACGGCTGTTGGCTCGGTGCATGGTTAGCACTCCACCCGCAGCCGAGGCGGGGCAATGACACGACAAGCTGGGGAACGGTGCCGCTCTGCTGCAACGAGTTATGCAACAGCTTATCAGGAGGCGTCATGGCTTTCGTCTTCGTTTAATCTCTCTCAAACTCTCATACCAGCAATAAACGAATAACACCGAAATCACGACTCGACTCAACCAAATAAACCAGCTCTGCGGATGCGAGTCGTAAAACGTCAGCACCAAGTATGAAAGATAAACGACCGTGCCAAAGATCAGGCCGCCACGAATCTGGCGGTCTGTCTGCTTCACAAATGGACTCTTTCGATTGGCAAACATAAATGTCAACAAACGTGAATGACGCCTAACAGATAATCGGCGGCTGGCTTTGCAGCCTATCCTGTTTCATGAATGCGAGGTTGCGCTGGGCCTAAAAGGTTGTCCAGCATATTTCTTTGACGGAAATGCCGCGTGATTTCTCTCCAGCAAAGGCTGCAAATGCATCAGGTTAATTTTGCCTGAAACAAATCCTTGCCGCCGCGTCCGCCAGTTAAAAAGCTCCAAGCACCAACGTCCAAGCTCCAGAGAAATTCCAACACCCAAATTTCAAAATGCTGCGGGCCTTTTGGATTGGAGTTTGATGTTTGAAGTTTCTCTGGTGCTTGGTGTTTGGAATTTGGAATTTTGCCGCCTCGTCTCCGGCAAACTTGAAACTTGCAACCTTCAACTTTAAACCGTTTTAATGCGTCATGGACTCGCGCGAGGCATTCATCGCGTTAAACCTGATCGAAGGCGTCGGGCCGGTGCGCACCCGCACGCTGCTGGAACATTTCGGCGACGCGCCCGCCATCCTGTCCGCGTCCAAGTCGCAACTGCTCCACGTCCGCAACATCGGCGAGGAGGTCGCTGACGCCATCGCCGGTTGGGAAAAATCCGTGGACCTCGCGGGTGAATTGAAACGCATCACGGATTTCGGCTGTCACGTCTTGATTCAGAGCGATGAACAATATCCCGCGTCGCTCCGCGAGATTTACGATCCGCCCCTCGCTCTCTACGTCAAAGGCGGATTGACCGCGAAGGACAAGAACGCCGTGGCGCTGGTCGGCTCGCGACAGACGACGCATTACGGGATCGAGACGGCGCGCAAGCTGGCATATCAGCTCGCCTACGTGGGCGTGACGGTGGTGAGCGGCGGGGCGCGCGGCATTGACACGGCGGCGCATCAGGGCGCGTTGAGCGCGAAGGGCCGGACGGTCGCGGTGCTGGGCACGGGCATCAATTTGATTTTCCCGCCGGAGAACAACGAGCTTTACGAGCGCATCGCGGCCAACGGCGCGATCCTCACGCAATTTCCCTTCAACCGGTCGGCGGACAAGCAGAGTTTCCCCATCCGCAACCGGATCGTGGCGGGCATGACGCTCGGCACCGTGGTCGTCGAAGCCAGCCTTTCCAGCGGCGCGCTGATCACCGCGAACTTCGCGACGGAATACGGGCGCCAGGTGTTCGCGGTGCCGGGGCGGATCGATTCCCCCCGCAGCAAAGGCTGTCACGATCTCATTAAAAAAGGGGCCAAGCTGTGCGAAGGCGTCGAGGATATCCTGAGCGAGTTCGAGTATTTGTTTCCCGCCAGCAACCGTCCGTCATCGCCCGGCGGCACGGGCGTGTTGCCCGCACTGGAATTGAGCGAGAACGAAAAGCTGGTCTTTGATTCATTGGGCAAGGAGGAGCTGGCCATTGACGAAGTGATCCGCAAATGCGGCCTGCCCAGTTCGGCGGTTTCCGTGGCGTTGTTCAGCCTGGAAATGAAACGATTGGTGAAACAACTGCCGGGAAAAGTGTTCTTGAGGAACGGGTGACCACCGGCCACGTTCAACGGTGAGCAGGTTGTTTTTTCGTATTGCCTCCGCCGTGATTTTTGATTGACGACCTCCCTCACCCTTCTCCCCACGGAGATGGTTTTCACGTTCCCCGCTGTTCGGGAAAACTCACGCCTGGATTGGCCGGAGGTTGGTCAGCATCGACGAAAAACGGGATGGGTGAAATCCTCTCCCGGGGGAGAGGACACAGGTGAGGGCGGACGTTTTTAACCAATGAATTTGATTCCTTTCGCACCTTCATTTTTCCTGTGCTAAAATCATTTCGTGCAAGCGGAGAAATTGATTTCGGCGCATCGCGGCGCGGCAGAAAATCCGCCGAACCGGTTCGAGAAAATTCATCTCGAACCGGACGCGGACTGGAATCCGGACGCGGACACGGAGGGTGGCCCGGGACCGCGCACGCAGTTTTTCAAGGACCACAGCCAGACCGTCATCAGCCGCAACGACAGCCCGGACATCGGTTTTCAGACGAGCCTGAATCCGTATCGCGGCTGCGAGCACGGCTGTATTTACTGTTACGCGCGACCGTTTCACGAATATCTCGGATTTTCCGCCGGGCTTGATTTCGAGAGCAAAATCATGGTCAAGGAGGATGCGCCGGAGCTCTTGCGGAAAGAGCTGTCCTCGCCGAAGTGGCAGCCGCAGGTCATCTTTCTGAGCGGCGTGACGGATTGTTACCAGCCGGTGGAGCGGAAATTAAAACTGACGCGCCGCTGTCTCGAAGTGCTGACCGAATTCCGCAACCCGCTATTCATCGTCACAAAAAATCATCTGGTGACGCGGGATATTGATTTGTTGTTCGAACTGGCACGGCATCATGCCGTCGGGGTTCTGCTTTCCATCACCACGCTGGATGTGGAATTGCGCAGGGTCATGGAGCCACGCACGTCGCCACCGGCGGCACGGCTGGCGGCGATTCGTGAACTGTCGGCAGCCGGAATTCCCGTGGGCGTGAACGTCGCGCCGATCATTCCCGGCCTGACCGATCACGAGATGCCGGCGATTCTCAAGGCGGCGGCGGAAGCCGGCGCCACCTCTGCCGGTTACACGGTCGTGCGGTTGCCGCATGCCGTCGCGCCGTTGTTTGAAAAGTGGCTGGCGACACATTTCCCGGACCGGAAGGAAAAGGTGTTGAACCGGCTGCGCGCGATGCACGGCGGGAAATTGTATGACGCGCAATGGGGCAAGCGCTTCAGCGGCGAAGGGATTTTCGCGCAGCAAATCGCGCAGATGTTCGAGGTCGCTCGGCGCAAGGCGGGCATTGAGAATGAAGGTGGCGAACTTTCCACGGCGGCATTTCGTCGTGCCGGCGGCACGCAACTGTCGTTATTCTCCTGATGTGCCAACGCCGGCCACTTTTTATTCGCAATCCACGCGGGGCGCAGTAAAGTTTGAGCCATGAGCGTGGAACAGATTGAAGCCAGTTTGTTGAAGCTGCCGCCGGATGAACGCCGTCAGTTCGCCGACTGGTTTTACGAACACGAAGACGAGTTGGTGGGCGGCGTGGAAGGTGAGATTCACCCGGACGTGCAGGCGGAAATACTTCGCCGCCGCGAGGTGGCGCTGGCGCATCCGGAACTGCTGGAACCATGGGATGGAACAACGGAGCGTCTGCGGGCGCAACTAAATGAAATTCGCCGTCAGAAAGCTCAGACCCGCTGACGCCGATGCACTCAAGGCGGCGGCTTGGTATGACGAGCAGCAGCCGGGATTGGGCGACGCCTTTTTCGACGACGTAGATGCAGCCATTGCCGCACTGGCCGAAAATCCCCTGATTTATTCCGTTCGCTTTGCCGATGTCCGGTGCGTCCGATTGCGGCGATTCCCCGATATGGAATCTTCCATCTCGTCGTTGGCGAGGAAGTGTGGGTGCTGGCCATCCATCACGGGGCACGCCACCCCCGCTGGTTGCGGGAACGGCGGCGCGAGCTTGGCAGATAATTTTTAATGCAAACGCTCGTTGAAGATTTTCTGCAATACCTGCGCCACGAACGCGGGCAGTCGGACAACACGGCCAGGACATACGCCGCGTTGCTCGGCAAATTCACCGATTGGGCGGCGCAGCAGCACCTCGCGGATTGGAAATCGGTTGAGCTGAAACATCTCATGGCGTTCCTGCAACATGAGCGCGCCCGGAATCTGCTGCCGGTGGGGCGGGGACGCGGAAAGTTCGCAGCGAGCCAGGCAGACAACGCCGCCGACCCCTCACCCCGTCCCTCTCCCCTCGAAGCGGAGAGGGTGGCCGGAGGCCGCTTGAGCGGCGAGAGTGTGTATCTGGAAATCGCGGCGCTTCGGGCATTTTACAAGTTTGCCGAGAACGAAAAGTTGTTGCCGGCGAATCTCGCGGAAAACCTTTCGCTGCCACGCCGCTGGAAGCGATTGCCCAAAGCCCTGAGCCACGACGAAATCACCAAGTTGCTCACGCCGGAAGTGCCCGAGAGGCCGGAAAGTTTGTGTGATCAGGCGATTTTGGAACTGGGCTACGCTTCCGGCTTGCGGCTGTCTGAATTGAAAAATCTGCGCCTGGAACAGCTGCATCTGGACGCCGGCTTCATCAACGTCATCGGCAAGGGCAACAAGGAGCGCGTCGTGCCGGTGGGCAGAACGGCCGTGGCCGCGTTGAATCGTTTCCTCGAGGCGGGACGTCCCAAACTCGTCACACCGAAATCCCCGGCGAATGTTTTTCTCACCCAACGCGGCACACCCTTCGCGGCACCGACCTTGTGGTTGCACATCAAGAATCGCGTCCGGCGCGCGGGCGTGGAGCGCAACATCACGCCGCACATGCTGCGGCACAGCTTCGCGACGCATCTGCTGGAACACGGCGCGGACTTGCGCGTGATCCAGGAACTGCTGGGTCATGCGAACATCAGCACGACGGAGGTCTATACGCACGTCACCGGCAACCGGCTGCGGGAGATCCACCGGAAGTTTCATCCGCGGGCGTGAGTTACGGGCGGGGTTGCGGTGACCGCACACGCAGCGCTCCGTCTCAAGAAATTGAACTTTGTGTCATCGCGCCTTGGTGGTTAAATATCCGATTATGAGTTTCTACGATAAATTGAAATTTGACGCCAACGGCCTGATCCCCGCGATCGTCCAGGAACAGAAGACCGGACGCGTGGTGATGATGGCGTGGATGAACCGCGCCTCACTGGAAGACACCATCAAGACCGGCAAGACGCACTTCTGGAGCCGCTCGCGCCAGAAATACTGGATGAAGGGCGAGGAAAGCGGCAACACCCAGACCGTGAAAGACGTCGCGTTCGATTGCGACGGCGACACGCTGCTGATCCAGGTCGAGCAAAACGGCCCGGCCTGTCACGAGGGTTACAATTCCTGTTTCTTCCGCTCCATCGAAGGCAACGGCGAGACCTTCAAGACCACCGAGAAGCAATTGCTCACGCCGGAGCAGATGTATAAAAAGAAGGGGTAAAGGATATCTCCGTCAGATTGCCCGCCGCCGCGGCCATGCGCGCTGGGGCGTGGCATCGGTTGGATCAATGTCACTTCAGGTTTTTCGATTCACGCCATCGAGCCGACTGTGGCTATGGTCGGCGCATGACAAATGACAAGTCACCGACAAATCAGAATCCAAACCTGACCGTAAGCGTTGCTGGCCGTGCCGGCCATATTCCAGTTGCGATTAAACTGGGATTCACGGCATTCATGGCCGTGCTGGTGCCCGTTTATTGGAGCAAATACGGCCCCACAAACTTTTTATATTTCTGCGACCTGGCGCTGTTTTTCACACTGGCCGCGGTATGGCTGGAAAACCGGCTCATGGCCAGCACGGCCGCCGTCGGCATCATTCTGCCGCAACTCGTCCTTTGGTGCGGCGATTTTGTGGCGCATCTCGCCGGCGTCAAGTTCATCGGCATGACGGATTACATGTTCGATGCGAGCCGTCCGTTGTTTTTGCGCGGCCTTTCCTTTTTCCACGGCTGGCTGCCGTTCCTGCTGTTGTTTCTTGTCGCCCGGCTGGGCTATGACCGTCGCGCGTTGCCTGCCTGGACCGCGGTGGCGTGGACCGCCATGCTCATCAGTTATTTTTTCCTGCCGGCCGCCGGGGCGCATCCCGTCAATCCGCTGGCACCGGTGAACATCGATTACGTGTATGGTTTCAGCGACGCGGCACCGCAAACGTGGATGCCGGGTTGGGCGTGGCTGGCATTTCTGCTGATCGCGTTACCGGCCCTGGTCTTTTTTCCAACGCACCGGCTGCTGGGGAGATTTTTCGATAAGAGGGCGGAGACTTCTTCCTCTTCCCGGGGGAAGGCCGGGATGAGGCGGAGGTTAACACTGTTTCCGTTTTCGAAGTGATGCCTATCCATGACGCGGGAGCGCCGAGCACCGTCTCGGCCAGTTTCAAACCCGAACAGGCAACGAGCCGAGACGGTGCCCGGCGCTCCGATCGCGTCATGGCGGCGAGGTCCGGCCACCTGTCGCGGGATTCTCCTCACGTCGGCTCCTGCGCAATTAATTCACGGCGTCTTGAGCCGGTAGAAGCCGCTGCGATTGGACGGCGAGAGCGTCACTTCATTTTGCAAGCTGGTGAGGTTCAGCCCGGGTGCATTGGTCACGTCCAACCACGAAACAAGGTTGGAGCTTTGTTGCAGAAAGCAATTGGTGACCGGCACCGTCCAGGAAAAAGTAAATTGAGGTTTGGCAAATGTCATATTCAACTTTGGTGCCGCAGCGGTCTGCCCAATCCAAATCCCGCCATTGGCCGACACTGCGACGAGTTGGCTGCCATCCGCCGACGAGGCTATGGCTGACCAAAACAAGCCGGGCACGCTGTTGGAAATCCAGGTCTGGCCTGAATCCGTCGAGGTATAAATCACCCCTTTCTGTCCCACGGCTGCCAGCCTGCTGCCGTCGGCCGAAGAGGCGCACGCAGACCAGTCACTCCGGCTGGGCACACCGTTGGACACCCAGGTAATACCCGCGTTGGTTGAAGTATAAACCCTCGGCCCGGGCGCGGCGGAAGAAACGGCGATCAACTTGATGCCATCTGCCGAGGACGCCAAAGAAGCGACACTGCCGCTGAGCGCGCCTCTCGAAATCCAGGTCGCCCCTGAATTGGTCGAGGCGACCGTCAGGCCGACATTGTTGCCGGCTATCAACCGGGTTCCGGCGGCAGATGCGGCCAGTCGCCCCAGATCCGCAGTCGAGGTGGCATTGGAAACCCAGTTACCCCCGCCATTCGTCGAAAGGAAAACGCGATTGTTAAAATATACTGCCGCCAGTTTTAATCCATCGGCGGAAGAAACGATCGCCTGCCAGTTGAGATTGGAAATGTTATTGGTCCCCCAAGTCGCCCCGGCATTGGTTGAGGTGTAAATCCCGCCGCCATAGACGACCGCCGCCAGCGCGTTGCCATCAGCCGAGGACGCGACGGAATTCCAGTGCGTCACCGGTGCGGCGTTGGAAAACCAGCTGGCACCCGCATTGGTCGAAGTGTAAATCGGACCATTGTAGAATTGGCCGCCCGCCACGGCCACCAACCTGCTGCCATCCGCCGAGCTGGCGACGGACGTCCACGTGTTGGTGGGCGCACTGGTCAGCGTCCACGTTTGGGCAAACGCAAAATTAGCCAGCACGAGCATGGCCGTAACCGGCAGGAGAGTTTTGACAGGTTTCATGGTTGTCTTGTCTCCGTTTGTCTCACCAACCAAACCACAGCTTCAGATCTTTTCCAAGCCGATTCGCGTTGCGTTTCGCTTGCGGCTTCGTCGTTGGCGTGGCGGCGTCTCGGCAGAGCGCCGCATTTTGAATGAGTCAAATAACAGGGTTGTAAGGTTGAGCCTGTGGCTCAACCCGGTCAAATCACAGACTCGACGCTACATTTCAAATGGCGGCTTTCTCCCGAAAGCCGCTACGGCAACGCTTGGTCACGGCTTGGTCGCGTCCTTCGCCGCCGCCGTGGAGGCGCTGACGGATTTGATCTTCAGTTCCTTGGCGAGGTCCATCACGTTCACGATCCGGTAGAACGGCGCGTTCCGGTCCGCGTTGATGGCGATCCGGAGTTGTGGATTCTTGGCGATCTCCGACTGCAACCGTGCCTTGAGGCTGTCGAACGGAATCGGCGTCTTGTCCAGGACGACCACGGCGTTCGAGGTGATGCTGATGAGGAACGGCGGTTCGTTGGTGGTCACGCCGGATTTCTGGGCCGCGGTGGATTCCGGCAACGCCAGCTTGAGCGTGGGCTGCTGTTTGAACGTGGTCGTGACCATCAGAAAGATCAGCAGCACCACGAGCACGTCCACCAGCGCGACGATGATGACCGTCGGCGTGTTGCGGCGTTTGCGGACGTGGAAGTGCATGGTGGCTGGGGGATGGGGTTTGGCGTCTAGGGTTTGGCGTCTAGGGTTTGGCGTCCGGGGCAGTCTGCGATCCACGGTTTGGAGCCCGGGACCCCAGCCCCGAGACCCCAGACGCTGCCTCCGCATATTGCCGGCGGATGAAATCGTCGCACAGCGCCTCCATCTCGACGGCGAGCACCTCGACTTTTTTGCTGAAATAACTCCAGGCGATCAGTGCCGGAATGGCGATGAGCAGGCCGATGAGCGTGGCGCGCAGGATCAGCGCGATGCCCTGCGCCAGTTTCGCCGCGTCGTTCAAACCCGCCTGCCCGAGATCGCTGAACACGGTCATCATGCCCGCGATCGTGCCGACCAGACCGAGCAGCGGCGCGATGCCCACGATGATCTCCAGCACGACAATCCCGCGCTCGAGTCGGACGATTTCATGGCGCGCGGCGGACTGGATGGTGTCCACGTTGTCCGCCTTCGGCCAGTCGAGGTGATCCGCCCCCAGTGTCAGCAGGCGTCCCAGAGCCGATGGTTTTAGCGCGCAGACGCGGCGCAGGACGTCCACGTCGCTGCGCGTCCGGCACGCGGCCAGCGCTTCAGTGATGGCGGGTGGCACCACTTTGCCCCAGCGCAAGGCCAGCGAACGTTCCACGATAAACGCCAGCCCGACCACCGAGGTCAGCGCCAGCAACGAATAAATGAGCAGATCCATAAATTTTTTCGGCCGCAACGTGCGGCACTTTTTTAATAATAGTAAAAGGTGAAGGTGATTTCCCGAAAATTCGCACCGATCGCCCGCCGCATGTCGGATGGCCACACCTCGAACGGCGCGGGATCCGTCACCGCCGACTGGCAGACGTAACTGAGCAGATCGCCGACGGTGTTCTTCATGACGGTCATGTCGGAGATCGTGCCGTTGGAGTTCAAATGAAACCGCAGCGTCACCTGGCCGGTGCGATCCTGCGCAAATTTCTGGCTGTCCAGCAGGTCATACCAGCGCTGGGAAATCGCCTCGACAATCTTGGCGTCGTATTCGCCGAACGCGGTGGACTTGGAATCAAATGAGGGCAAAAGCGCCCGTCGTGTCACCCCGCCCTCCTGCTGCATTTGCATGCTGGGTCGCAACGTTTGCGACTGGGCTCGCGCCTCCTTGAGCGTGCGCGGTTTTTCCGGCGTTTCTTTTTTCTCCGGCGACGTCTCGAGTTTCGCCAGTTTTGTTTCACCCGGCTGCTCGACCGGTTTGGGTGGCGCGGCCTGCTCCGCTTTCTGGGGCGACGGAGGCTCCGGCGCGGGCTGCGGTTTCGTGGCGGGTGTGCGCGGCACGTCGCGGACTTTTGGCACATCGGGCTGCTTGCCGGTCAGCTTCGGCTGGTTCAAATCTTTATCCGCATCGGGACTGGCCGCGCGGGAATTTTTGGCGGAATAATATTTCGCATCCTTCGGCGCGTCCGGCGAAACCTGGTCCGGATCCACGTCCAGAAACATCGTTGGCTCGGATTCCTGAATGATGGGCGGCGGAACTTTTTTCTTCGCCAGATGTAATTTTTCCGGCCAATGCCACCGTTGCCACAGGTGGTATTTTTTCCCAAGCTCATAACCGCCCCACACCAGGAAATGCGCCGCCAGCGACAACGCCAACGCCCACGCCAGCCGTTTCGTTTCAAAACGGTTCAGTCGCAAGGAATTTACTTTTTCGCCGGTTCCGGCCATGACCGACAATCTTGCCGCAGGACCACGAAGCGGGCAACTGTCTTTGCAGCGTGCAAAGTTTGGCGGGCGCATCTGGCACTGCCCTCGCCCCGGAGCACCGATCTCCGATCCGGCGTGTTTCCGGGCGAAACTCAATGCCGGCCGGGTCGGAGACCGGCGCTCCGGGGGGTTGTGTCAAACTGCGTCCAGTTTGGCGGGAACAACCGCGTGAAGCTCACGCGAGACGCGTGAGAATTATACGCCGTCAGCTTCGGGGCGAGCCACCGATCTGTTGTTTTCTTGGGATTTTGGCGAATCATGCGACTGGCACCGGCATTGCTAAAGAGGTTTCAGAATCCGAATTGACAGCGCGCAAGAAATCATTAGTGTTTGCCGACTGTCCCCGGAACAAAACAAAAACTGAAATACCGTCAACGTATGAAAAAACTATTCAAATCAAAAGCGGCGTTCACGCTCATCGAGCTGCTCGTCGTCATCGCCATCATCGCCATTCTCGCCGCCATGCTGCTGCCGGCGCTCGCCGCCGCCAAACGCAAAGCCCAGAAAATCAGCTGCACCAACAATCTCAAGCAGGTCGGCCTGTCCACCCGCATCTGGGAAGGTGACAACAACGACCGTTACCCCCAGGCCGTCAGCAGCGCTTCCGGCGGAGCCAGTGAATTTGTCCAGCACGGGGCCACCGCTGCCACCAAGTTCCTTGTCCCCGGCATGGTGTTCATGGTGATGTCCAACGAACTGTCCACACCGAAAGTGATCTATTGCCCGTCCGACAGCTTTCATACCGGTGCGGCCACCAACTTCAACTATGGCGACGTGCTGGGCACCGCGAATTATCCGGTTGCTGCTCAAGGCGGCACCGGCAAAATCAGCTATTTCATCTCGGGTGACGCCACGGAATCCGACCCGCAGGCCATCATGTCCGGCGACCTCAACATTGGCAACCAAGCGAACACGGCTGCGAATGCTCCCGCTTCTTATGCGTTTACCACTACTAGCGCCGCCCCCACAACGTCGGCGAATCCCATCGCGGCGGTCTACAACACAACTGCATCCGGGCAAGCTATTAACGCATGGGCTTGGACACAGAATGATTTTCACCAGAAGTCCGGCAACCTTGGCCTGGCTGATGGCAGCGTCCAATCCGCCACCATTTCCGGATTGCACACCTACCTGCAAAACGCGACCAACTCGGTTGCCAACCCGGCTTTTAACTTCCCCAAATAAGCTCGGGCTTGTTTGAGTCATGCGCGGCAGCCGAAAGGTTGCCGCGCTTTTTATTTTCCCTGGCAATGCGCCTCGTGCATTTTGCCGGGCATAAGATCATGGCACTGCGTTCAGCGGAAGACTCAATTGGCAAGAACAGCCTTTGCCAGTGGTTCGAAATCCTTTAATCGTGTCGCCCTGTCGCGTCCGCGCCTCGTCGCCCTGCTGCTTGCCTTGGTTATGCTGGCTGTCTATCTGCCGGACACCCGCCACGAATTTTTTGCATTACGACGATGATGACTATGTCGTCAACAACCGCATCGTGCAAAACGGCCTGAGCCGGCTGGCATCCACTGGGCGTTCACCACTTTCCACGCCGGCAACTGGCATCCGCTCACCTGGCTCTCGCACATGGCCGACTGCGAATGCTCCGGCCTCAATCCCGCCGCCCACATCCTCGCCGCCAATGAACCTGGAAACAGCCGTTGAACCCACGAAACCCACAAAAGAGACCAGGCATTGCCGAACCTCTCTATTTCACCCGGAGGCTGGATGTTGGAATGGACACAAAATTGCCGACCGGGCGAAACTAAAAAGCCTCGAATCCATCCGCCACCATCTGGAACTCTATAAAAACCAGCAGCCGTGGCGGGAGTCCGTCCGCGCCACGAACGCGCCGGTGAAAGATTAAACTCCCCATTCCACGCAAAACCGCGAAACGCAGAGGCGCAGAGTCCGCAAAGAGGCGCCGAGATGGAGCCGGATATTTACCCACCCGTGTTTTCTTCATCGGTTTAGCAGCTCTGCGTTTCTCCGCGTTCTCTGCGCCTCTGCGTTTATCGCATTCAATTTCGTCCGATTTATGATTGTCAGCGCGCCGTAAAAAATTAGACTCTGCGTTCCTATTTAATGAAAACATTCAACATCGCAGCACTCGCGGGCGACGGCATCGGCCCGGAAGTCATGCGCGAAGCCATCAAGGTCCTCCGCGTCACCGAATCGAAATTCAAATTCAAGCTCGCCATCACCGAGGCGCCCGTCGGCTGGGCGGGCATTGACTTCGCCAAAAAAGCGCTGCCGGACATCACCCTCGCGCTCTGCAAAAAATCGGATGCCATCCTGTTCGGCTCCGTGGGCCTGCCCGACCGCGATCCGACGATTCCGAAAGAGGAACGTCCTGAACGCGCCGCGCTGCTGCGCCTGCGCAAAGAATTCAGTTTGTTCGCCAACCTGCGTCCGGTCAATTTGCCGAAAGCCCTCGCGCACGCGTGCCCGTTGGCGAAGGAACGCCAGGGCGACGGCATTGACATCCTTGTCGTGCGCGAACTGACAGGGGGCATGTATTTTGGCCAGCCGAAAAAGACCGAGGACCTCGGCGGCGGCAATCAGCGCGCGATTGACACGATGGTTTACACCACGCCCGAGATCGAACGCATCGCGCATGTCGCGTTCAAGTCCGCGTTGTTACGCCGCAAGAAGCTCACGAGTATCGACAAAACGAATGTGCTGGAGAATGGCATTCTCTGGCGCGAAGTCGTGACGCGAGTTGGTAAGAGTTATCCCGATGTGACGCTGGAACACATGTTCGTGGACAACGGCGCGATGCAACTTGTTTTGCGCCCGACACAGTTCGAC
>DATLVR010000077.1:0-2014 GCA_035577265.1 Verrucomicrobiia bacterium
GCGGCAATTCTAATGCCGAAGGATCGGCGGGCTTTCCGCCTGCGGTTCCGCAACGGTCGTTCAGCTCCGGCTCCGGTCCATCCGTCTCTCCGCCTCCGCTTCACTTTCCCGTTCGCCGAACCGCAGGCCGAAGCCTTGAGCCAAATCTTTTCTAACTGAGGTGGTCAATTTAACTGACTCTGCTCGGAGGTGGATTTCATCTCCGTAACCACAATGTCCCGAATCCGGGGCTGGCCATCGGCCACCAGCGAATGATATTTCGCCGGCAAAGGCGTGATGAATGATAATTCCAGCCGGTGGAGGGCGGTTTCAATCCGCCGCAGAGTGTTGCCGCGAACCATGATTTCATGGGTTGCAAAAGACAGATGGAGCAGTTGCTCCTTACCGTCGGTGTCCATTTGGGCATACGCCAATTGATCGAGCGGCAGCAGAAATATGCGCCCGGTCAGCAATTCTACGCGGAGGCAGCTTGCCTGGGGTTCAGTGGTGTAACATTCGGGTGATTTTGTGCTCATGTTTTTGTGTGCGTTGATGGTGACGTGAAATTTTCAGACGGCAAAATGTGTCGGCAGCCCGTTTGCCGAACCGAAGCAGATAACCATGCAGCCGTTCCCAAAGCCGGTTGGCATGGCGCGGACGAAAACCCTGTGCCAGTTCCATTGCCAGCTGCCGGTGGCCGGAGCGAACCAGGTTCTCACGCAGTTGGATCTTATCCGGCGTAAAAATGCGGATGCCACGCCGGCCGCGTGAAATGGTGACATACCATTGTTGGGCGTTCGTTGCCGCCTTGATGGTGGAGTCGGAAAAAAGGACGTGATCCACGGTCTTGCCTTGTGAACCGTAGGACGTGACGGCATAACCCGGAAGGAACTCGCGGAAACTTTTTCCCAAAATCCGGCCGTCGGTCAGTTCAATTCCTCCATCGGGGCGGAAGGATTTGACGGTGACCAGTTCCCCATTGGTGGTGCGCGCACCGGCAGCCAGCTTGCGGTTGGCCTTTAGGTGCAACCGCTCGCCTACCGCAACCGGGATCTCGCGCGGGAGACAGACGGTGATTTTGTCGAGCAACTTGTTGGCAACGGTGACGCATTTGCCGTCCACCTCGACCAGCACGCCAGTTGTTACGATGCCCAATAATTTCCCGCTCGCTCCCGGATTGGCCTGACGGACCTTTTGATTGAACACAATCACACCGTCTTTCGGATAAAATCGCTGGTCGCGTTTCTGGGCGTTCGTCAGGTCAGATTTTTCCAGCACCTGAACGGCCACGTCATTTGCTCCAAGCAATCCTTTGGATTTTAAGGCACCGCGCACGCTCGAATTGACGCGGTGAACTTCCGCCCAAGTCTGCGAAACAACCACGGCCGAGGAGTTTTGTTCAGCCAACCGGAGGTATTCCGCGGCCAGCTTCTCGGCCTGTTCACCCAATCCGCAGGCGACAATTGCGCCCATCTGGTCGAGCCGTTTGAAGGATTCGACCAGTTTGCCATCTGCCGCCGCTTCGACGGCTTCGCGATATTGCTTGATGCGCGCCCGTTCACTTTGATTGCGGGCCAGCGCCGGATCTTGCCGTCGGATGTTGCGTAATTCCACCGGCGTAATGCCGGAATAACGTTCAATCGCCAGCACCGCATCGGAGGCTTCAACCGCGCCGTGTTGCCGTGTATCGCCGGAAAGAATCACCCGCGCGTTTTTCTCGCGGGCCAGTCGCAACAAATGGTGCATCTGCCGGCCTCCGATCTGGCCAGCCTCATCCACCACCACGACCGCGCCTGTGGCCAGTTCACCCTTGATCAAAAAATTCGCAATTGTCGTGGGCGATGGGAATCCCGCGCTTTCCATGTCCACGACCTGCTGACGTTGCGGCGCGAGGACGACAACTCCCTTGCCCGTCCGGCCGATTTGCTCGACCAATTCCCGCAGCACAAAACTTTTGCCCGTGCCAGCACCGCCTCGGAACAGTGAGACGACATTGGTTGAATGGATCAAGGCGTCCAATGCTTGGCGTTGTTCG
>DATLVR010000078.1:0-26983 GCA_035577265.1 Verrucomicrobiia bacterium
CGGCGATGCAAAGGAAATCTCCTTTGATCTCCGGGGTGTGCCGGTGGTTTACAATGTGACGGCTCAGAAACTTTCCTGCCAGGGAAACCAGGCCGCGCTGGCAGCGAAAGCCGGAAAAATCTCACTTCGTATTTTTGTGGACCGCGCTTCGGCGGACATCTACGCTGGCGACGGAACACTCTATATGCCCATGGCGAAAGCCCTTTCGCCGGAAAATCAAAATTTGAAACTTTCCTGTCAGGGCGGCGGTGCCCGGATCATTTCATTGAACGTGTATCCATTGACGTCCGCGTGGAAATGACGGCACATTTTTTGCCTCAAATTTGAAGGGTTCCGCCAAATAAAAAAACAACCGCCAATGAATACAGCAATCAAACCCAGTGAACCTCAGAATTCAGCCGCCCGGGGCGGCGCCATGAAGAAACAAATTTTCTTCTGGTCGCTGGTTTCCGCGCTTGCCGGCTTTCTATTCGGCTTCGACACGGTCGTCATCTCCGGCGCGGAGCAGAAAATCCAGACGCTCTGGGGATTGAGCCCCGCCTTGCATGGGTTTGCCATGGGCTCCGCCCTTTACGGCACCGTGCTCGGGTCGTTGTTTGGCGGCTGGCCCACGGACCGGTTCGGACGCAAGAAAACGTTGCTGTGCATCGGCCTGCTTTACGTCATCTCGGCCGTGGGCTGCGCTTTTGCCAACGGAGTTGCCATGTTCATCGTCGCGCGGGTGATTGGCGGCATTGGCATCGGCATCTCCACGGTGGCGGCGCCGCTTTACATTTCGGAGATTGCGCCGCCGGCTTATCGCGGACGTCTGGCGGGCATGTTCCAGTTCAACATCGTTTTCGGCATTCTAATTGCCTTTGCTTCCAACGCGCTGCTTGCCGGTCTCGGCGAAAACGACTGGCGCTGGATGCTGGGGGTGGCGGCGTTTCCCTCCATCCTCTACACGGTATTGTGCTTCGGCATCCCGGAAAGTCCGCGCTGGTTGATCGGGCGCAAAGGCGACCGCGCCGCGGGGGTCAGGGTTCTGAAACTCATCGAGCCGGACGCCTCCCCGGCCCAGATCGAAGCCGATGCCAATGCGATTCTCGCCGCCTCGTCCGAGCGGGTCAGCGCCGGAAACTTTTGGATGTGGCGGTTGCGGGTTCCCATCCTGCTGGCTTTTCTGATCGCCTTCTTCAACCAGCTTTCCGGCATCAATGCGATTCTCTATTTCGCCCCGCGCATCTTTGAGATGACCGGCCTGGGGGCGAAGGCGGCGCTGCTGCAATCCGTCGGCATCGGCATCACCAACTTGATATTCACCTTTGCCGGGTTGTGGTTGATTGACCGCTTGGGCCGGCGGACGTTGCTTTACATCGGCTCGTTCGGCTATATCACTTCACTTGGCTTGACGGCCTGGGCATTCTTTACCCAGCACTACGGCATCGTGCCCGTCTGCATCTTTGCCTTCATCGCGGCGCACGCCATCGGCCAGGGCGCGGTGATTTGGGTGTTCATTTCAGAAATTTTCCCCAACCGCCATCGGGCGGAAGGCCAGACCCTGGGCAGCTCGACGCACTGGGTTTTTGCCGCGTTGCTGACCACGTTCTTTCCCAAGATGGTTTCCGCCTTCGCGCCCGGCTATGTGTTCGCCTTTTTCGCGTTCATGATGGTGCTCCAATTGATCTGGGTGAAGACGATGGTCCCGGAAACCAAGGGAGTTCCGCTCGAGCAGATGCAAAAACGCCTGGGAATTGAGTAAGGCCAAATATGAGTTTTAAAGTCATCGGCATTGGCGAGGTGCTCTGGGATTTGCTGCCTGGTGGAAAGCAAATCGGTGGGGCCTTGGCAAATTAAACTCAGGATCCGAACAGCATCCGGGTTGAAAAGTGAATTCCAAATTTCCGACCAACATGCACCGGTCATAACCAGTTTTTGCAGGTAACCAATCAGAATCATTTCTCAATGACAACCGGTGGATTGGTCGGTCACCCTCACCCGGCCTTCGGCCACCCTACCCCTGAACCTCGTAGCAGCCGACGTGAGGAGGCTCCATCCGAACGCCGTCGAGTTAGAGCCTCCTCACGTCGGCTGCTACGGTTCAGGGGCACCCATCGCGGCTTTTCGCGGGCCGTGGAATCTCTCCCCCACCGGGTGAGGGCAGGGTGAGGGGGCGTTTGAATATTCCACCATTTCTTATTGGGAATTGGTATCAAAATCATTTTGATAGGTGCAAAAATGCCAACCGGTGATGAGGACAGTTTGATTCATGACTGTTTTTAACGTCGCGCTGGCCCGTTGTGCCTGCGGGGTTGAGTGCGCTGACTTCGCTCCGCCATGGTTTGGTTCATGGCCGATGTTCCGCTAAACGAAAACCGTTGCCAACGAGCGCTCAATTCAACAGCGTTGTTTCCCGCCCGCAAGCCGCCTATTTTTTCCGCAGCAAATCCTTTGCAACGGCTGCGACATTATCCGGTTCGAAACCAAACTTTTTTTGAAGCTCCTTCAAGGGTGCCGACGCGCCGAACGTTTTCATGCCGATGACACGGCCGGTGGTGCCGACGTAACGTTCCCAGCCAAAAGTCGAAGCTTGTTCGATGGCGACCCGTGCCGTTATGTCGGGCGGCAATACGCTGTTCCGATACGTCTGCGGCTGATTCTCGAAAATGTCCCACGACGGCATTGAAACCACGCGTGAGCGGATGCCTTCGGTGATTAACTTTTCGTGCGCCGCGACCGCAAGGCTTACTTCACTGCCGGTGGCGATGAGGATGATTTCCGGATTCGCGCCGGGGGCATCGGCCAACACATAGGCGCCGCACGCGACACCGGAGGCCGAAGCATACCTGTTGCGATCCAGCGTCGGCAATGGCTGGCGCGACAACACCAGCACGGCCGGCTGGTGGCGAAGCTGAATGATGTAGCGGTAAGCCTCCACGACTTCGTTCGCGTCGCCCGGCCGCAGCGTTACGAGCCCGGGAATGGCGCGCAGCGTCAGTAATTGCTCCACCGGCTGATGCGTCGGGCCGTCCTCGCCGTCGCCCATCGCGTCGTGCGTGAAAATATAAATGGCCGGCAATTCCATCAAGGCTGAGAGCCGGATGGCCGGCTTGGCATAATCGCTGAAAATAAAAAAAGTCGCGCCGAAAGCCCGGATCTTGGACAGCGAAAGCCCGTTTACCGTTGCTGCCATGGCGTGTTCGCGGATGCCGTAATGCAAATTTTTTCCGCCGTAATTGTCCGGTTGAAAATTTCCCGCACCGGCAAAGGTCAAAGCGGTTTTGTTCGACGGCCCCAGATCCGCTGAGCCGCCGATGAGCCAGGGAATATTTTGTGCCAGCACGTTCAGCACCTTGCCGGAGGCTTCGCGTCCGGCGATGCCTTTTGGGTCGGCCGGAAAAACGGGGAGATTTTTGTCCCAGCCGGCGGGAAGCTCACGCTTCTGCATCTGTTCAATCTCGGTCGCCAGCGCGGAAAATTTTGCACGGTAGGCGGCGAAGAGTTCCTGCCATTTCTTCCGGGCATCTGCACCGCGCTGGCCGATGCCGGCATTGAAATGTTCCTTCACGCCATCGGGCACAAGAAACTTCGCATCTTCCGGCCAGCCGTAGGCGCGCTTGGTGAGCTTGATCTCATCATCGCCGAGCGGTTCGCCGTGGGCTTCGGCAGTGTCCTGTTTGTGCGGCGACCCGTAGCCGATGTGGCTGTCGAGAATGATGAACGTGGGACGGCCTTTCGTCTTTTTGAAAAGTTCAAGTGCGCGTTGGATGAGATCAAGATCATTGGCATCGCCGACGCGCAGGACATTCCAGCCGTAGCCCATGAACCGCGCGGCGATGTCTTCGGTGAAGGCGATGTTGGTATTGCCTTCGATGGTGATGTGGTTGTTGTCGTAAATCCAGCAGAGGTTGTCGAGGCCGAGATGGCCGGCGAGCGATGCCGCTTCGGACGCGACACCTTCCATCATGCAACCGTCGCCGCACGCGGCAAAAATGTTGTAATCAAAAATCTCAAAGCCCGGCTGGTTGAAATGATGGGCGAGCCACTTGCGGGCGATGGCCATGCCCACGCTCGTGGCGACGCCCTGGCCGAGCGGGCCGGTGGTGGTCTCCACGCCGGAGACCCAGTGATATTCGGGATGGCCCGGGGCCTTGCTGTCGAGCTGCCGGAATTTGCGGATGTCGTCAAGCGTCACGGAAGGCTGGCCCAATTGTTCGTAATCAGCGTTGACTGCCTGGACGCCGGTGAGGTGGAGGATGGACCAGAGCAGCATCGAGGCGTGGCCATTGGACAGCACGAAGCGGTCGCGGTTCGGCCAGATCGGATCCTGCGGATCGAAGTTCATCGTCCGGTTCCAGATCGTATAGACCAGCGGCGCAAGCGCCATCGGCGTGCCGGGATGTCCGGACTTCGCCGCCTGCACGGCGTCAATGGAGAGGGTGCGGATGGTATTGATGGCCAGTTGTTCCATTTTTGGATCATTCATAAATTTTCAGATTTGTTATTTATATTTTGTCCAGCTCCCGGCGGTGGCGTCGTCAGATTTGTCTTTTGACCGGCGGGATTTGATTCGGGAGGCGAAACTGTCGCTTGATTTAGCTGCTCTTCTTGCAACTTGTCCTCCTCGGCCATCACACGTAACTCGCGCCTTACGAGTAATCCGCCGCAAACAATAACACAGAACGCAACCCCAAGGCCTTCAAGCCATCCAGCAGAGTCAGATTGCAGCAGATAGCGAATAACCAGGATTGCACCCAACAATATCAGGGCAATCATACTCGCAAAACGCCAGCGTTTCCTCCGAGTAATTGGAATTGTTGGGCGCGGTGGCTCGTCGAGTTTGCCGGACTTCGTCGCTTGAACGGCGTCAACTGATTTGGCGCGCGTGGTGTCGGGGGTTGGTTGTTCCATCCTTTGATTGCTCATAAATGTTGATCTCATTCAAGATTTTTGCCCTGCTTCCAAGGTGGCCACTTTTCCGAGACGGCGCAAGTGCCTGGCAGCCTGGCTGGCTTCAGCGGCAAGAAAAGTTTGCACCAAATCCCACGCCACCGCCGGTCCAACCGTGCGCCCACCCATGCACAGGATGTTCATGTGGTCGTCTTCAACGCCTTGCTTCGCCGAAAAGTGATCGTGAATCAGGCAGGCGCGAACGCCCTTGACCTTGTTGGCGCAGACCGCCGCGCCGACGCCGCTGCCGCAAACCGCCACGCCGCGATCCACCTTTCCGGCCGCCGCCGCGCGCGAAAGCGGGACGACAAAATCTGGATAGTCGTCATCCGGCACCAGGTTGTGTGCGCCGAAATCAACGACTTCATGTCCGGCCGCCTTGAGATGGGCCACCAGTTCCTCCTTCAGACCAAATCCGCCGTGGTCGGTGGCGATGCCTACGCGCATATTTTTCCTTTCTCAATTTTCAAAGCGGCCAGGGTGGACGCCCGCAGTCGTTTCATGGCCGCAGCCACTCCATCGCGACCGCCAAAAACCGAAGTCCCGGCCACCAAAACGTCAGCTCCGGCAGCCACGCCCAGCGCAGCCGTGGTCGCATCAATGCCGCCGTCCAGCTCCAGTTCGCAATCCGTCCCGATTTTTTCAATCAGCTGACGCACGCGCTGAATTTTCGGCAGTGTCGAGCGAATGAAAGACTGATGACCGAAGCCCGGATTGACCGTCATGACCAGCACACGGTCCAGTTCCGGCAGGACTTCTTCCAACACGGAAGCCGGTGTCGCCGGGTTGATGGCCAGCCCGACGCCTTTGCCCAGGCTTTTGATGCGCTGGAGGGTGCGATGCAAATTGTGGTTGCCCTCCCAATGGACGATGAACGAATCGGATCCGGCCGCGGCGAACTCATCGAGGAAAAAATCCGGATCCGAAATCATCAGGTGCGTTTCCAGCGGCAGACGCGTCACCCGGCGCAGGGATTTGACGATGGGAGCGCCCATGGAAATGTTCGGCACAAAATGTCCGTCCATGACATCCACATGGATGCGATCCGCCCCGGACTGTCCGGCCTGGGCGACTTGCTCCCCGAGGCGGGCAAAGTCCGCAGCGAGAATGGACGGCGCCAACTTCACCGTGCGCTGGTCTGGCTTCACCTTCATGACATCTTTGGCTCTTTCATTTTCCGATAGCGGCGGATCAGATGATTGGTCGAGCTGTCGTGGTTCAACTCCGGTTCCGCTTCGCTTTCCAGTTCGGGCACGATGCGTTGCGCCAGGACTTTTCCCAGTTCCACGCCCCACTGGTCAAACGAGTCAATCTGCCAGATGACTCCCTGCGTAAAGACACTGTGTTCATAGAGCGCAACGAGTTTGCCGAGTGCCGCCGGCGTGAGGCGGTCAACCAAGATTGTATTTGATGGGCGATTGCCCTCAAAAACCCGATGCGGCACCAGCCAGTCCGGCGTGCCTTCGGCTTTCACTTCCGCCTCGGTTTTGCCGAACGCCAGCGCCTCGGCTTGCGCGAAAACATTCGCCAACAGCATGTCGTGATGGCGGCCCAACGGCGTGAGCGCGTGGGCGAACGCGATGAAGTCGCACGGGATCAGCCGCGTGCCTTGATGAATCAACTGATAGAACGAATGCTGCCCGTTCGTGCCCGGTTCGCCCCAGTAAACCGGACCGGTCTGGCAGTTCACTTTTTTGCCGGCGAGCGTGACGTGCTTGCCGTTGCTCTCCATCGTCAACTGCTGGAGATACGCCGGGAAGCGTTTCAGGTAATTTTCGTAAGGCAGCACCGCCACGGTTTCCGTGCCGAGGAAATTCGTGTTCCACACGGACAACAGCGCGTGCAGCACCGGCAAATTCTTCTCAAATGGTGCGGTCCTGAAATGCTCGTCCATTTCGTGAAAGCCGCCGAGCATTTCCCGAAAATGGTCCGGCCCGATGGCCAGCATGGTCGAGAGGCCGATGGCGGCATCCATCGAGTAACGTCCGCCCACCCAGTCCCAGAAACCGAACATGTTCGCCGTATCAATGCCGAACGCGGAGACTTTTTCTGCGTTGGTTGAGACGGCGACGAAATGTTTCGCAACCGCCTTCACATCGCCGCCCAAACCGGCCAGCAGCCAGTCGCGGGCGCTCTGCGCATTGGTCATGGTTTCCAGCGTGGTGAACGTTTTGGAGGAAACGATGAACAACGTTTCCGCCGGATCGAGATCGCGGGTGGCTTCCACAAAATCAATGCCATCCACGTTGGAGACGAAGCGGCAGGTCAGGCTGCGGTCGCTGTAATGCTTGAGCGCTTCGCCAGCCATCACCGGGCCGAGGTCGGAACCGCCGATGCCGATGTTAACGATGTTCTTGATCCGTTTGCCGGTGTGCCCTTTCCACACACCGCTGCGGACGCGATTGGCAAATTCAGCCATGGCATCGAGCACGGCGTGAACTTCCGGCACAACATTTTTACCATCCACCAAAATGGAAGTGCCTTTGGGTGCCCGCAGCGCGACGTGGAGCACCGCGCGATTTTCCGTGAGGTTGATTTTCTCGCCGCTGAACATGGCGTTGATTCGCGTGCGCAGCCCGGCCTCGTTGGCCAACTGGATTAGCAGCGCAAGCGTTTTGCCGGTGATGCGATTTTTAGAGTAGTCCAGGAAAAGCCCCGCGGCCTCGGCGGTCATGTGCTCGCCTCGTTTCGGATCGTCCGCGAACAGCTTCCGCAGGTGAATCTTTGAAATCCTTTTGTGGTGCGCAGCCAAAGCTTTCCACGCCGGGCGTTGCGTCAATGTTTTGTGGGTCGTTGTCATATTCTTGTTATAAGTTGATGCCAATCTGGCAGCCAAGGACGAGGGCATCGTTGATATGTCCCTTGCCGCCCGGATTGATTACATATTGAACATCGGGCTGGAAAAAAACCGCGCCTTTCCGAAGATTAAACCGATAAGTCCATTCAAAGACCGTTTCGTAATCCTGCACTCCCGTGGCTGGGTCAAGCAATTGCTCCCGTTGCTGGGCGTTGCTTAAGTCGCTGCTGAAGCTGCCAAAAACCACACCGAAGCCCGCCACGTCAATCGGGCGTGACTCAAACATGCCGCGACTGGCAACGCCTGCCGTAAAAAAATAGGGCATCTGGCTGACCGACTCGTCGGGAGATGCCAGGAACGATCCAAAGACGCCAAATCCACGGTTGCTCGCCGGCTCCCCGAACGGAACCAGCACCTGGTCGAACAGGGTGTAAACACCCCAATTCCCCCGCTTGGTTCCCGGAGGTTGGGCATGACCGACGCTGTTGTAATCGGTGAACTCGCTGTTGTCATACCAAAACCCCGCCTTGTAATTGCCCAACCGCCGCGAGTCGCCGGGCAGGCCGTTGAGTTGATAGCCGGCCTCGCCGATCACAAACACGGGGCCATTCATGGACATGTCCGCGCCGTTGTGGTCAATATCACGGAGGGATGGATCACCGTTATAAACGCCACCCATGACGTAAGTGCGGTTGGTCGGCCTGGCTTTCAAAAGCGCGCCCCAAGTGGCATTCGGGTAGGCCGTCATGCCCGGTGAGTTGAAGAAGATCCCCACGGGATTGCCATCAAACCCGTTTTGCATGAACAAATAGTTGTATTGAGAAACGAGAAAATCGTCGCCTGTGGCAATGCGGCCAAGTCGAATCTCGACTCGATCATCAAAGAGCTTCTGTAGATAGGCGACATCAATGAGATGAAATGTCTGTCCGCCGTAAACTTGCTGGATGGTGAAAACATTGCCGACGCGGTTCGCCGAAAGGCTTTCTCCCGATCGTTGCGACATGGATACGAGAAATGAACCGCCTTCGAGACCGACGAGCTTGTCCAGATCGAATAATAAATCCAGACCAAGATTGTCGGCTTCGGCAACGCCCTGGCTCTTGCCGCCGGTTGGATTGCCGGCGATGTCAGTGACAAAGGTCAAAGTCGGAATGATTCCCTGAGCGTCCAGTTTTGGACGCAAACCATACCAATCACCGAACAGATGTTCACGCGGGAGGGCGAGTTGAAACGGACGAAGATTAACCGGGGTCTGCGGACTGCCGCTGCTTGGGGCGCCAAAAAAGCCGATTGCAGTATTCGTGTTCATCCCCGCACCAAGGTTCATATTCGTCACCGTTATGGACGATGCTGACGGCAAAGGCATCTCCTGGGCGCGGGCAGGTCCAATCAGCACCAGCGCCAGAAGAACCATCGCGACGCCGAGCGAAATGGGTTTGCCCGGTGCTTCCCACAACCGGAAGCCGCCTTGGAAGGCATTGCCATTGTCGCCCGCCCGGCACCCGATTGGCAGCGTTTCCAGTTTGTGAACGTTGCCTCCGCCCAGAACCACTTCATCCGGTTCGAGCGCCGCGACCAGGCGTTTGACCACGTCGGTCACATACTGCCGCCATTCGTTTTGTCCATGCTGTTCCAGCCCTTGAATCCCGACGTAATCTTCAAACGTCGCCTGCTTGTAGGGAAGATGGCCCAGCTCCATGGGTTCCACGACACCATCCACGATCATGGTCGATCCAAGACCAGTGCCCAATCCCAGGAAAAGCATCTTGCCACCCTGGTAACATCCCAGCGCCTGCATCGCGGCATCGTTCACAACCTTCACCGGCAATTTGAACGCAGCTTCAAAATTGAAGCCCACCCACCCCGCTCCAAGATGATAGGGTTCCGACACGGGCCGCCCGCGGAGAACCGGTCCGGGATAGCCGATGGACACCGCATCATACTTCCAATCGCAGGCGAGCTTTTGCACTTGGGAGACCATCTTCTGAGGTGTCAATGTCGGGCCGGAATCAAACTGCCGGGGCATATCCTGACCAGCAGCCAGGATCTTGACATGAGTTCCGCCAACATCGACCACCAGTATGTTCATGCAGACGCCTCCAAGGGTGAAGCCGCCTGCTTGAGCGTGTCGCTTTTGGACGCAATCACTCCCAGCAATTCGTTCCAGGACTTGACAAACGACCTGGCGCCTTCTTCCTGAAGTTGTGCCGCCAGCGCCTCCAGCTTGAGCCCCGCGTTTGCAAATTGTGCCAAAACTTTTTCGCAATCGCCGCCATCCGCCGCCAGAATTGAGCCAAGTTCGCCGTGGTCGGCGAGCGCTTTCAAAGTGGCTTCGGGCATGGTGTTCACCGTGAATGGAGCCGCGAGCGCCTTCACATAAAGGATGTCCGATGCTTGTGGATCCTTGGTTCCGGTGCTGGCCCAAAGGAGCCGTTGCGGCCGGGCCCCGAGGTTGAACGCCCGCTGCCAGCGCGGCGAACTCAAGAGCTGGCGATAGGCTTTGTAAGTGCGGCTGGCCACCGCGATGCCCAGTTGATTGTTCAAATTGGCCTGAACTTTGCCCGCAACCGCAGTGTCCCATCGGCTCACAAAAACCGACGCGACCGACGCGACGTCCGGCTTGAGTCCCGCCGCCATGCGCCGTTCAATGCCATGCATGAAGGCTTCCGCCGCCGCGAGATATTGATCATGGGAAAACAGCAGAGTCACATTGACCGGGATGCCGGCAAAAATCGCCTCCTCAATGGCGGGCAACCCTTCCTTGGTTCCGGGGATTTTGATGAACACGTTCGGACGACCCGCCCGATTGCGCAGTTCCCGGGCCGCCGCCAGGGTATTGGCGGCATCATGCGCCAGCAGCGGCGACACTTCCAGCGACACCCAGCCGTCCACGCCGTTGGTCTGGTTGAAAATGGGGCGAAACAGATCGGCGGCCCGCGTAATGTCCTCAAGCGCGAGATCGAAAAACAGCTCCTCCCCGGAGCTGCCTTGTAGCAGCCGGCTGCGGATGGCGGCATCGTAGGAAGGACTGTTCTTGATGGCGTGGTCAAATATGGTCGGATTCGAGGTAAGCCCGGTCACCGACAGGTCGTCGATATAGCGCTGGAGGGTTCCGCTGTTCAACAGGTCGCGGGTGATGTTGTCGAGCCAGAGGCTCTGGCCCACGTTGTGGAGGCGTTGCGTTGCTTTCATTTCATTAGTCATGGTTAACAGTTGGATTTTCGTCAGGTCACCGGACATGGTTTTGCGTTCCAGATTTCCGCTGCGTATTCCCCAATGGTGCGGTCGCTGGAAAATTTACCGGATGCGGCCACGTTCAAAATCGCTTTGCGCGCCCAAGCGTCTTGATCGGCATACAGCCCGGCGAGTTTTTCATCCGCGCCGAGATAGGATTTCAAATCCGCCAGATGCAGGTAATGATCGCCATGGGTCAGCAGCACATCGCGCAATTCGTTGAACACGCCCGGTTGGTTCCGGCTGAAATGATTGGAGAAAATCAAATCCAGCGCCGCGCGCGTTTCCGGTTCGTTTTCATAATGCCAGTGCGGGTCATACCATCCCCGGCTGTCGGCCACCTGCTGCGCCGTCAGGCCGAACATGAAAAAGTTTTCCTCGCCAGCTTCTTCCGCCATCTCGATGGTCGCGCCGTCGCGCGTGCCGAGGGTGAGCGCGCCGTTCAGCATGAACTTCATGTTGCTCGTGCCGCTGGCCTCGTAGCCCGCCGTTGAAATCTGGTTGGAAACATCGCTCGCCGGAATCAGCCGCTGCGCGAGCGTGACGCAGTATTCCGGAAGGAAAACCACCTTGATTTTTCCGCGCACCGCCGGATCGCCGTCAATCGTGCCGGCCAGATTGTTGAGGAACTTGATGATGACTTTGGCGAGGTGATACGCCGGTGCGGCCTTGCCGGCGAAGAAAAAGGTTCGCGGCGTCATTTTCATATCCGGGTTGGCGCGGAGGCGGTTGTAGAGCACCACCACACGGAGCGCATTGAGCAGTTGCCGCTTGTATTCGTGGATGCGTTTGACCTGGCAGTCGAAAATCGTGTCGGGGTCAACCACCTGGCCGGAACTGCTCTTGAGCCACGCGGCGAACTGCACTTTCGCGTCGCGCTTGGCCTTGAGAAACGCGCCACGAAAATTTGGATATTCCGCCAGCGGCTTGAGTTTTTGCAGCTGGTCGAGGTCGGTGATCCAGCCGTCGCCGATGGCTCCGGTGATCACGCCGGCGAGCGACGGGTTCGCCAGGAGCAGCCAGCGGCGCGGCGTGATGCCGTTGGTCTTGTTGCTGAAGCGTTCGGGAAACATCTCGGCCAGATCCTTCACCGTCATCGCCCGCAACAAACCGGAATGGATCGCCGCCACGCCGTTCGTGCTGTGCGAGCCGACGATGGCCAGGTTCGCCATGCGGATTTTTCGCCCGCCCGTTTCCTCGACCAGGCTGATGCGTTCCACGCGGCCTTCGTCTCCCGGAAATTTTTCCCGCACGTCGTTCAGCAATCGCCGGTTGATTTCGTAAATGATTTCCAACTGGCGCGGCAGGAGAATTTCAAACCAGGCCACCGGCCATTTCTCCAGCGCCTCCGGCAGCAGCGTGTGGTTGGTGTAGGCGAGCGTGCGTTTGGTGATGTCCCAGGCGGTCTCCCAACCGAGTTTGACTTCATCCAGCAAAATGCGCATCAGCTCCGGCACGGACATGGTCGGATGCGTGTCATTCAGTTGGATGGCGGCGTGCTCGGGCAGTTGGCTCCAGTCGGAATTCGTTTTGCGGAAACGGCGCACGAGATCGGCGAGCGAGCAGGCGACCAGGAAATATTCCTGCACAAAGCGCAGTCCCTGGCCCTGGCTGGTCGAGTCGTCGGGATACAGCACGCGGGTGAGCGATTCGGCGACGAGCGATTCGGCGACCGCGCCGACAAAGTCGCCGTGGCTGAAAACCTGGAAGTCAAAATAATCCGGGGTCGTGGCCGACCAGAGCCGGAGCGTGTTGATGGTCTTGCCGCCAAAGCCGACGACGGGCCGGTCATGCGGAACACCGAACAGTTTCGAGGGCCGCCCGCGGATGGCGCGCAGGCTGCCGCAGCGCACCTCGAAGGAACAGTTCAGATGCACCTCGACTTTTTCATGCGGCCGCGCGACTTCCCAGGGATCGGTCCGGCGCAGCCAGTTGTCCGGCTGTTCCTGCTGCCAGCCGTCCTGAATGGTTTGTTTGAAAATGCCGTATTCATAGCGCAAGCCGTAGCCCATCGCCGGAAGTTCCATCGTGGCCATGGAATCCAGAAAACAGGCCGCGAGCCGGCCGAGACCGCCGTTGCCCAGCCCGGCGTCCGGCTCCTGTTCCAGCAGTTCCAGCCAGTCCAGATGTTTTTCCGCCGCCGCATGTCTGCTGAGTTCGGCGAGCAGGAGATTGGTCAGATTGTTTGCCAGCGACCGGCCGATGAGAAATTCCATCGAGAGATAATAGATGCGCTTGGGATTTTGTTTCGCGTAAGTTTCTTCCGTGCGCAGCCAGCGTTGCGACAGAACATCGCGCACGGACCGCGCAAACGCCTCGAACCGTTCGCGCGGCCAGGCGGCGTCCAGTCCGACGACGTTGTCGAAAACGAGATGCCGCTCGTAGAAGGCATTGTGGGTGCCGGTAAACGGGATCGGGCCGCAACCATATTGCTCCACAAGTCTGGCAATGGCTTCAGGCTGGGGTTTCAATTCACCCGGCGGATTCGTCGTGATGGTCGAGGCAGGTTTTAATTTTGGGCCGCTCATAATATTTGGTTTGGTTTGGTGGTGACAATTAACCGGTCAGATGATGAGAATCGTTCCACAGCCGGATCGCCGGTTGTGACGATGCATTTTCATAGCTCACGGCGCTCAAGCTGGTCGTGTCCAACAGGAGAAATTGTCCAGCGGCAGGTGCCAGTCCCAGCCAGCGCGCGGCGAATACCCGCAGGAAATGGGCGCTTGAAAAAACCAGCACGTCGCCTGGCACGGCACGGACCTCGCGGATCACCCGGTCCGCCCGCGCACCGATTTGCGCCACGGATTCCCCGTTGGGACAACCGTCGCGGAATACTTCCCAGCCGGGATGTTTCGCGTGGATTTCGGCGGTGCGAAGCCCTTCATAATCACCGTAATTCCATTCGACCAAATCGGGTTCAATCCGGGCCACGTTCCAAAAGCCGGCCAGCTCACAAGTTCTGGTGGCGCGTTGCAACGGGCTGGTGAACACGCTGGAAAAGGTCAGCCCTTTCAACCGCTTACCGAGGCGGCGGGCGTTGCGCTCGCCGTGTTCGGTCAGGGGCAGATTGGTCAGCCCCGTGTGCTGCCCGGAAAGGCTCCACGCGGTTTCGCCATGACGGGCGAGATAGATGGTTGGAAAAAGTTCGTTCATGTGATTCGTATCAACCTGGCCAGGTCCATTGATCGAGTTCGGGCTTGTCGATGCCGTGCTCGTAGGCGTAGTTCTGGCAATCAATCTGCAGGTCACGCAGCTTGTCCTTGACGTGAGCGCCGACCGCATTCAGGGCGGGCACGCGGTCAATCGCGTCCATGGCCAGGCTGAAACGGTCGATCTGGTTCCGGATGGCCAGGTCGAGCGGCGTGTTGATGTTGCCCTTCTCCTTGTAGCCGCGCACATGGATGTTTTTATGATTGGTGCGCCGGTAGGTCAGCCGATGGATCATCCAGGGATAGCTGTGAAAATTAAAGATCACCGGCTTGTCCGTCGTGAACAGGCTGTCAAATTCGTGGTCGTGAAGTCCGTGTGGATGTTCGCTCGAAGGCGTGAGCTTGAAAAGGTCAACCACATTGACGAACCGGATTTTCAAGCTGGGAAAATGCTCGCGCAACAGGATGATGGCCGCCAATGCCTCCTTGGTGGGAATGTCGCCGGCGGAAGCCATGACCATATCCGGCTCCGTTCCTTTGTCGTTGCTCGCCTGCGGCCAGATGCCGATCCCTTTGGCGCAATGCGCGACCGCCTGGTCCAGGGTCAAATACTGGAGATGTTTTTGTTTGTCAGAAACAATCACGTTGACGTAGTTGGTGCTCCTTAGGCAATGATCCGCAACGCTGAGCAATGAGTTCACATCCGGCGGCAGGTAGATGCGGCAGACATCCGGACTTTTGTTGAGGACCACGTCCAGGAAGCCGGGATCTTGATGCGTAAAGCCGTTGTGATCCTGCCGCCAAACCGTCGAGGTGATGAGCAGGTTCAGCGAGGAAACCGGCGCGCGCCAGGGAACTCCCCGGCAACTCTCCAGCCACTTCGCGTGCTGATTGAACATGGAATCAATGACGTGGACGAAGGCTTCGTAAGTGGAGAAAAATCCGTGGCGGCCGGTGAGCAGATAACCTTCCAGCCAGCCTTCGAGCGTGTGTTCTGAAAGCATTTCGAGCACGCGTCCGTCCGGCGACAATTCACCGCCGTCCGCGTCCTCCGGCAGGTAGTCGGCCAGCCACAATTTTTTGCTTGCCGAGTAGATGTCATCAAGCTTGTTTGAAGTGGTTTCGTCCGGGCCGAAGACGCGGAAATTCTCCATGTTCTCGCGCATGATGTCGCGCAGAAACCGCCCCAGCGGCCGCGTGTTTTCAGCCGAAGCCCGGCCGGGCTTTTCCACTTTGAACGCGTAGTCGCGAAAATCTGGCAGGCGCAATGGCTTGCGCAGCACACCGCCATTCGCGTGCGGATTGGCGCTCATGCGCCGTGTGCCTTTCGGAGCCAGCGCCTTCAGTTCCGGGAGTAATTTCCCCGTTTTGTCGAAGAGTTCTTCCGGCTTGTAACTCCGCAGCCAGTTTTCCAACTGTTTCAAGTGGGCCGGGTTTTCCTGCACGCCGGCCAGCGGCACTTGATGTGCACGCCAGAAGCCTTCGACTTTGTGTCCGTCCACTTCCTTCGGACCAGTCCAACCCTTGGGGCTGCGCAACACAATCATCGGCCACCGCGCGCGGGTCGCCTTGCCGCTCGCGCGTGCCTCCTGCTGGATACGCCGGATTTCCAGAACACAGTCCTCCAGCGTCGCCGCCATTTTTTGGTGCATGATTTCCGGATCGCTGCCCTCCACAAAGTGGGGCGTCCAGCCGTAGCCTGCCAACAGACTTTCCAACTCCTCGTGCGGAATGCGCGCAAGCAAGGTGGGATTGTTGATTTTATAGCCGTTCAGATGCAGGATGGGCAGAACCGCGCCGTCACGGATCGGATTCAAAAATTTGTTGGAATGCCAGGCGGTCGCCAACGGCCCGGTTTCCGCTTCGCCATCGCCGACCACGACGGCCACCAGCAAGTTGGGATGGTCGAACGCCGCGCCGAACGCATGCGAGATGCTGTAACCCAGTTCGCCGCCTTCGTGAATCGAGCCGGGCGTTTCGGGCGTGCAGTGACTGCCAATGCCGCCGGGAAAAGAAAAATCCTTGAAGAACTCGCGCATGCCTTCCGCGTCTTCGCCCTTGTTCGGATAGACTTCCGAGTAAGTGCCTTCCAGGTAGCCCGGAGCCAGAACACCCGGCGCCCCGTGGCCCGGTCCCGCCAGAAAGATCGTGTCGAGGTCATACTTGTTGATCAGGCGGTTGAGATGGATATAGATGAAACTCAAGCCGGGACTCGAACCCCAGTGCCCCAGCAAACGCTTTTTCACATGCTCCTTTTTCAACGGCTCGCGCAGCAGTGGATTTGATCGCAGGTAAATCATGCCCGCCGCCAGATATTTGCACGCCCGCCAATAGGCGTCGGTTTTGCGCAGTTCGTCCGTCGACAATCGCTCAACGGCGCGCTGGACTGGAGCCTTGGTTGTCCTGTTGCTTTTTAACTCGATCGCATTCGACGCAGGTTTCATGGGATTTCCTTGGTTTATGTCTCCAGTTGAAAACCGGAGACGGCATAATGGTTTTTTACTTATCTTGGTTGTAGCTCCCGGAAATCCATGGGTACGGTTGCTTTGGTTGATTCGTCCCCGGCCTCAATCAAACTCCGCGTCTCGCGAACGATGGTCAAATCCTCGCGCGTCGAAATGACGAAGACACGTGAATCGGATTCCCGCGAAGCCACGTCACAATCCGGTTTCCGGAGGGCATTGGCGGCAAGATCCAGCTCAATCCCCAAATGGGTGAGGTTCTCGCAAACGCGTTTGCGGATTTCACACGCGTGCTCGCCGACGCCGGCGGTGAAGACCAGGGCGTCCACCCCGCCGAGCGATGCCGACATGGCCGCGATGGTTTGCCGCAGCCGGTGAACATAAACCTCCAGCGCCAGGCGGGCTTCCGGCTGGTCCCGGCTCGCGGCGATGATTTGCCGCATGTCGGAAGTGAACCCGGACAACCCCAGCAAGCCCGATTCCTTGTTCAGCGCATCGTCGAGTTCCTGCACGCTCACGCCTTTGTGACGCAGCACATAAAGAATCATGCCGGGATCAACACTGCCGCTCCGCGTGCCCATCACCAGTCCTTCCAGCGGCGTGAAACCCATCGAAGTGTCAATGCAGGTTCCATTTCGGACGGCCGACACCGACGCGCCATTTCCAAGGTGGGCAATGATCAATTTGGAATTCGACTGCCCCAACATTTCGGCGGCGCGCGTGGCGCAATAGGCATGGCTCAAGCCGTGAAAACCATAACGGCGCAAGCCCCATTTGCGGGTCCAGGCCTGCGGCACCGCGTAGGTCCGGGCGGCTTCGGGCAGCGTGGCGTGAAACGCCGTGTCGAAAACCGCCACCTGGAGAATTCCCGGCAGAACGTGATTCACCGCCCGGATGCCATCGAGGCTGGCCGGATTGTGCAGCGGTGCCAGTTCCGCCAAATCTTCAATCGTCCGCTCCACCTCCGGCGTGACCTTGACCGCAGTGGTGTAATGTTCCCCGCCGTGGACGATGCGATGGCCGACGGCTTGCAGGTCGGAAAGATTTTTCAGCGGCGCCTGCGGGCCGGATTGCAGGTCATCCAGAATTCTGGCCATGGCATCCTTCTGTTCCAGCAAGTCCAGATCTTCCCGCACCTCGGGTTGCCCACGGCATTGGAAAATCAAGCGTGTCGGCGTGGTCGTCCAATCAATGCTGCCCTCGGCCAGCAACGCCTCGTCTTTCGCCTCGAACAGGCTGAATTTGAGGCTGCTGGAACCGGAGTTGCAGACGAGAATTTTCATGTTGGAGAAACCACGTTAGGGTTTTGATCCGACCAATGCCGGTTGCGTTCATTGTTCTCGTGACAGTGGAGCCTGTAAACGATGCTAGCCTGGGCTTCGCTCGCGCCACATATCTCCATGTATAGCTTGATGAACGACAGTTCTTGCCGCTCCCACATGGCGAGACCGCTGCTTCCAATGGCAGGCGGCTGGGGAATCTGGCCAACGCCATTTTGGTTTTGCTTGGTGCTCATGTCCTGGATATTCCCTCTTGAGGCAGGCGGGTTCGTTTGCGCGGCAGAAAGGCGCGCGCACGATTGTGTTCCCCATTGCCATCGCTAATTCCGCCTCGACGGCCGCGCCAGATGCCGGCGCGTTGGCCTTCAATCAGAACATACGACATTGAACTGAGTCGGAACATTTGCATGGCTGGAAATCGCCTGGGTTACGAATTTTTTGACGAATAGATTGCCATGATGTCACCGAGAAGTTTGAGCGCGTCCGGCTTCTTCCGTTGAAACGAGTTTCGGCCGATGATGGAACCAAACCCGCCGCCGGCGTGGATGGCCCGGATTTCCTCCAGCAAGGTTTCCGTCGCATCCGCCGGGCCGCCCGAGAAGATCAAAATCCGCCGTCCGCCAAAGCAGCACTGCACGACGTGGCGGACGCGCTCGGTCAAGGTGCCGACGGGAATTTTTTCCTGCTCATAGACCTTGCGCGCCGCGTCCTGCTCGATGTGGGCGCTGGGCAGTTTGACCTTGATGATGTGCGCGCCGAGTTCCGCCGCGATGTGCGCCGCGTAACCGCATACGTCAATGCCCGTTTCGCCTTCCTTGCTCAAGCTCGAGCCGCGGGGATAGGACCAGATGATGACCGCAAGGCCCGCCCGTTTCGCCTCCTCGGCATACGCCCGAATCTGGCCATACATCTCCAGACGATGCGTGGAGGCGGGATAAATGGTGAAGCCGATGCCGACGCAACCGAGCCGCAACGCATCCTGCACGCTTCCGGTCAGGGCCTGATGCGGATCCTTTTCATCGTTGAGAACGTCATGGTCGTTGACCTTCAGGATCAAGGGAATTTGTCCCGCGAAATCGCGCGCGCCCGCCTCCAAAAATCCCAGCGGCGCCGCGTAAGCGTTGCAGCCGGATTCAATCGCCAGTTCGAAATGGTAAAGCGGATTGTAAGCCGGCGGATTGGGGCCGAAGCTTCGCGCCGGCCCGTGCTCGAATCCCTGGTCCACCGGCAGGATCACCAGCTTGCCGGTGCCGGCGAGCCGGCCATGATTCAACAGGCGCGCAAGGTTGGTCAGCGTGCCCGGATTGTCAGCGCCATACCAACCCAGGATCTCTTTCACCCGGGCGGAACCGGCGTCGAATTTTGCGGCGGAAATTCCCGCCGACTTTTTTTCAATGGTTGCTGGCATGGTTTCTTTCATTGGTTTTGGTTGGTTGAGGGTTTACAGGTTGAAGCGTCCGTTTCATCGGCGGCATTTTGGTTTTATGGAGCGCCCCCGCCATTTAGTTTTCCATCGCCTTCACGCCGTCCGGGCGCGGTCATAGACGACACATTCATGCCGGTGTTTCATGAGCCGGCGAACCATCTTCGCGCCCATCCGGCCCAGCCCGATCATTCCGATTCGCATGTCTATTGGTTCCTTTGATTCATGGCGGTTCCACGGGGTCATGCCATGTTTCTTCGCACGGTTGCTTGCACATGACTCAACCCGCAGTTGCTAAACTTGCCTGGCAAACTAACTCACTCACCAGCCTGCGACCATGGAGCCTTCGACGGGTTCTGGCCTGCCTAAAAAGGACAGGTGCCGGACGCAACTAGAGAATGAGCAGCCATTCTCTCTTCCGGGAGAGACCTGTGTCGGAGGGAAGGGGGACTGAATCCCACCAAGAAAGCTTCCAAGGCAATTTGCTCCCGTCGCCGGCTGCAACTGCCGTCCGGTTTGGAAACGTGGAACCTCTTTAATACAGGTCAAAACCGGAACGCAACATCGGCACCGATGGACCGGTCGTGGAGGTGGTTGCCCGAAAGATACGATCCCCCAGGGCCGATTCATTGCACCTGCCAGAGTTCGCCCAAGAAATCCTGCACCAGCCGCCCGTGAGCTTCATGAAAAATATCCGGTGTTCAAGCCGTCTTGAATGCCGCCAGATGGATCGGTCCGGCTGAAAGCCAGGCGGCAAAGACGGCGCACCATGCGGCTCGCGCAAAAAACCAGGGCCGAATCAAACAGCGGGCAATTTGCTTTGCAGCAGATATCAGGATGCCCCTAAAGAGGTATTGCAGGATTTCCGGATGAGCGTAGAATTTATTCTGCCTTATGGCGAAGACGCTTTCCAGCTTGGAACCGAACCAACTCGTGGGAAAACGACCGGCGGCCAGGAAGTCGCTGATTCGGATCGTGGTGGTGGATGATCATCCCATCGTGCGGGAGGGCATCGTTGCGAATTTGAAGCCGCAACGGGACATGAAGGTCGTGGCCGAGGGGAACGACGGCGTTGAGGCGCTGGCACTCATCAAAAAATACTCGCCCGATGTCGTGCTGTTGGACCTGCGGATGCCACGCATGGACGGTCTGGAGGTGGTGGCCGAAGTCAACGCGCTGCATCTTCCCACCAAGGTGATCGTGATGACCACCTTCGAGAATCAGGAGGACGTTCAACGGGCCATAAAAACGGGGGCACGGGCCTACTTGCTCAAAGATTGCTCCCGGGACATTTTGGTTGAAGCCATCCGGCGCGTTTATCTCGGCGAGGTTTTTCTGCTGCCCCAAATCGCCCAAAAACTCGTGAACCGGCTGCAAGAACCTCAATTAAGCCCACGAGAATTGGAGGTCATGAAAGCCATCGCCGCCGGCAAGAGCAACAAGGAAATTGGGGTTCAACTTTTCATCTCGGAAGGCACGGTCAAAACCCATGTGGCGAGCCTGCTTGGCAAGCTCGGTGTCACCGGCAGAACTTTGGCTGTCAGGGAGGCGGTGCATCGTGGCCTGGTCCAACTGGGCTGATCTTGCTTGAGCCTCATCGCAAGAGGATTTCATCCGCGTCACGCCCTGGCAACGCTTGAACGAGGCGGTGGCGATATTGGCAGTGGCGGCAATTCCAGCAAGGCAGCCGATGAGCTTTGCGAGAATCCATTCATCCCTGCTACTCTGTTCCGGAAATGTCTTGGTTGCGGTTTAGCGAAGGCGGACCAGCCGAATTTGGCTGCTTTGCAAGCAGCTTGACGCGATAGTCCGTGGGTGATTGGCCTGCGACTTGTTTGAAAACCCGGTTGAAATGTGTGAGCGACTGGAACCCGGCCTCGTAAGCAATTTCGCTAACGCGCAAGTTACGATTCAGCAGTCGGTTTTTCGCCAACTCAACCCGCGTGCGTGCCAGGAACTCCGTGAATTTCAAGCCTGTGCCCTTGCGGAACTGTTTGCAGAAATAGAATACGCTTATGTTCATGGCGCTGGAAACGCTTCGGAGTGAAAGTTTTTCCGCGCTATGGTCGCGGATGAACTGCTTGGCCCTGGCAATGATCGGCGAATCCACGTTTACAGCCTGCACCATAAACTGGTTGCTCTTAATCGCGAGATGTTCGGCAAAGATGCCAAGCAAAGCAGACACGGATTTAAGTCTGCTTTGCGAAACAACCAAGGTTCCGAAAAAAGCCTGCTTGGTCCTTTCGTTATCGATGCCCTCGCCGAGCTTCCAGGCTTCATCAATGGCACGTTGGAAAGCAGCTGCGGTCGGCTTCCGGCGCATCACTTGGCCGGTTTGCAGGAACCCGATGGTCTGCGGACCAATCTTCACCGGTGCGGCAGTTTCACACAAACCATAGATGCAGGTCGTAGTGGATGGTGTGTTCATGGCATCATGGGCCAGTTTTTCCTGCATGCGGAGACATGCCGCGCAAGTATGGCTCTTCCCGGCCATCAATGCACAAAAGGCGTTTTCCTTGCGCTTGCCGTGGAATGGCAATTGCCACGTCTCGACTGGGCGCAGCGTCAACGGCATCCCGGTCGCCTCGTTGAAGGCGCGCTGGTAGTTTTGAAACAACTCGGAGCGAATCAGCGCATCAATCAGCTTTCCGTCAGCTTTCATTGGGTTATCATGTGACCTGCTTCATCGCCACCGACCATTGAGGCCGGTGGCTGGTGACTCTCAAGACTGCATCCGAGCCGCCGGTTTCGGTTCCCCCCGCATTGCGGCCGGCGACTCGAATGCTATCGTCAAGATGGCTGCGGTCAATGGTTCGCAGCTGTGGAATGATTTCAATAACTCATCCTGTCAAGTTTCACCTTTCCCCGGAAAATCCAGTAGATGCTCACCGTGTAGGCAATGATCACCGGCACGCCGATGCAGGCGATGACGAGCATGATGCCGAGCGTTTTCGGCGAGGACGCGGCGTTGTAAATCGTCAGGCTGTTTTCGGGATTCGACAGGCTGTAAACCATGTTCGGGAAAATGTTCAGCGCGAACAGCGCCATCAACGTGATGATGGCGGCGCACGACGAAAGGAAGGCCTTGCCGTCTTTGCCGTGATGAAATTCGCGCGGAATGTTGGCGATGGCGAGCATGTTCACCAGCGCCACGGTGAAGAGCCACGGATTTTCCCGCACGCGCGCCGCCATGTGCGGCACGAACAGCAGCGTCGCCATCGTCAGCGTCACGGCACAGATCACAAAGAAAATGATGCCGCGCTTCGCCCAGACACGCAGTTTGTCGTGCAATTCCCCCTCGGTCTTCATCACGCCGTAAATCGCGCCGTGCATCATGAACAACGCCACGGTCGTCACGCCGACCAGCAGCGGATAGGGCGTCAGCAGGCCGGGGAAGGTGCCGGCGAATTCGCCCTGTTCGTCCACCGGCACGCCCCACGCGATGTTGCCGAGCGTCACGCCGATGAGCAATGCCGCCAACACACTGCCCGCCGCAAAGCTCACATCCCACAGCTGCCGCCACCAGCGTTCGGGCCGCTTGCTGCGGAATTCAATCGCCACCGCCCGAAAAATCAGCGACGCCAGCAACAGCATCAGCGCCAGGTAAAAACCGGAGAAGACGGTGGCATACACGTTGGGAAACGCGGCGAACAGCGCGCCGCCGCCGGTAACGAGCCAGACTTCGTTGCCGTCCCAGACCGGCCCGATGGAATTGAGCATGATGCGGCGCTCTTCGTCTTTGTTGGTGAACAGATGGAGCGCGCCGATGCCGAGGTCGAAGCCGTCGAGCATGGCATAACCGGTGAACAGCACGCCGACGAGGAGGAACCAGATGGTGTTTAGATCAAGGTGCATAATTGGAAACCACGAATGGACACGAATGAACACGAATTACGGAGCGCGCGTTGTCCCAACGCGCAGCAGGTGGATTGCAACCATGACGCACGAACTTCCCATCCTTGCGGTGCCAGCGAAGTGCTGCGAGTTGAGACAACTCGCGCTCCACAAAAACCTTCGTGTCTATTCATGTTATGTGTGATGGGTCAGTTGATCCGGCAGGGCGAGTTTGCCCGACGGATGCAAATCATCCTCGTGCGGCCCATGCTGGATTTTGTCGTTGAGCAGGTAGATGAAAACGGTGAACAGTAGAAAATAGATGAACGTGAACAGGATCAGCGACGCGAGAACGACGTGCGCCTTCACCACGGCGGAAAGTCCTTCAGGCGTTTTCATCACGCCATAAACCAGCCACGGCTGGCGTCCGACTTCGGCCGCGAACCAGCCCAGCTGATTGCCCAGCTGTGGCAGCAGCACCGAGCAAACCAGAATCCACAACAGCCAGCGGCGCCCGGGCAGCGAACCGTGGCGGAAATACAAGAATCCCAGCGCGGCAATCGCAATCATGGCGCAGCCAATGCCCACCATCCCGTGGAAAAACAGGAAGCACGCCGGCACCGGCGGACGATCCTCCGGCTGGAACGCGTCCAGGCCGGTGACCGGCGCGTGAAAATCGTTGTGCGCCATGAAACTCAAGGCGAAGGGTATTTTAAGGCCATGGGTCTTTTGATTCTTTTCATCCACCCAGCCGATCACATTGAGGGGCGCGTTGGAGGTGGTTTCATAAAGCCCCTCAAACGCCGCAAGTTTGGCCGGCTGATTCTTGGCTACGCCCTGCCCGCTGAGGTGGCCGGTGGCCCCCTGCAACAGCGACGCGCCCAGCGCCACAGCCAGACCGAACTTCAGCGATTTGCGGGCGAACTCCACATGTATGCCCTTGAGCAGATACCAGGCGCTCACGCTCACGACGAGAAACGCGCCTGCACACCACGCGCCGCAAACCGTGTGGGACAGGCGTTCGAGCATCGAGGGATTGAACACCACCTGCCAGAAATTCGTGACCTCGGCGCGGGCGTGCATGCCTTCGCCGACGATGTGATAACCGGCGGGCGTCTGCATCCAGGAATTCGCCACCACAATCCAGACCGCGCTGAAATGCGCGCCAAGACAAACCATGCAGGTCGAGAAAAAGTGCAACTTGCGCCCGACCTTGTCCCAGCCGAACAGCAACAGCGCAAGAAAGCCGGATTCGAGAAAGAACGCAAAAATCCCCTCCGCCGCCAGCGCGCTGCCGAAAACGTCGCCGACGAAGCGCGAATAGGTCGCCCAATTGGTGCCGAATTCAAATTCCATCACAATACCCGTCGCCACGCCAATGGCGAACGTCAAGGCAAACACGCGCGTCCAGAACCGCGCCATCTGGTGGTAGAGATCATTGCCGGTGCGCAACCAGGCGCCTTCCATCAGCACGAGCATCAGCCCCAGCCCGATGCTCAACGGCGGATAGATGTAGTGAAACGAGATCGTCGCGCCGAACTGGATTCGGGATAAGGTTAAAACGTCCATAGACGGCAATCTGTGTGCATGGTTAATCGTCCTTGTTGTGGGGCTGCAGCGGGTGCGTCATCGCCTCCGGCCGCACCCGGTTGCTCTGTTTATTTCCCCCAATTCCCAGGAGTTCCGGATCGTTCTGTGATCTGCCTATCATGGGGATACCTTAACAGCGACTGGCGGCGTTCGACTATTGAGCCTTGGGCAGATTTAAATTGCCCCAAAAGAGCCAGTGCCGAACTCACCAGCTGGACGAAGGCAAAGACTCTCTTTCGATGGATGATTATGGCGCATCTTGGTGGACGAAAAAATTGTTCGCCTTTACCGCTTGATTTCGCCGCTGGCTTTGTCCTTGTGGTCGGTCGGCTGAGAGTCCCCCAAAATTGCATCCGTGATGAGTCTCCAGGTATGGCGCAAGACTTTGATGAGGTGCGCCATCCTTAATACGGGCACTGTGACCACTGATCCAGCTTCCTCAATGACTTGATCCGCCCGCTCCGACCATGTTCTGATGATGCCGACGATGCGGTCCAGCTCGTCCAGCTGCTTATCGGCGTGGATGGTGACAGAGCTGAGGTTCTGAATCATTGTCCGCGAGTCCTGAACCAATCCTTTGAGTTCAGTTCTGCCAGTTGCCGGCTGAAACCGATGGCACGCCGGTAAAGCAGGATGGAGAGCGGAATCAGCCACCCTCTCCCCCATCGGGGGAAGAGGGCAGGGTGAGGGGGCGTTTGGATATTCCACCGTTTCTTATTGGGAATTGGTATGATTCAATTATTCGACCAACGGGTTCCCGCGTTCAAAACCGCGAACCGTTCAAGAATCTGGTGCAGCAATTCGGACTGCTCGTCGCTGTCTGGCGTGAGAACTGGAATGAGTTTTTCAATCTCCCGAAGTTCCGCCGGCTGCGCGTAGGCAATTTGGTAGAAACATTGTTCCACCGCGTCCACAGGGTATTCCGATGTCATTTTGTTCCCGTAGTTCTCATTCGTTGTCTGGTGATTCAAAATTTGTGAGAATGACAACAACGAGGGCCAGAACCAGGAGGGAGATCAGAATATCCGGCATCGGCTGTTTCCAGGCAGTGGTTGAATGATCCGGCATCGGCCCGGTCGCGCTCTGGACGGACTTGGGGTCACATGCTTCACCAGCAAAGGAAAGCAAATGGACTCAAATTCCTTGACGCGCAGGACCAAGCGCTGCGGTTCGCGCGTGTCATGATCTGTGCTTTCGACCTTCACTTGTCACCTCCAATCGGCACGAGTGGAACCTGGGCGGCGAGTTGCAGGTGAGCCAGCAAGTCAAGACGGGTCTCCACCTGGGCAAAGCGGAGCGCCTTGGCCGCCGGCAGGATCTTGCTGAATTTCTCAAGGTAGGCTGTCCGCGTGTCCACCTGCTTCTTCTGCAGGCCGGTGTATTCCTTCAGCCACTCTTTGGCGCGGTCTTCGGGAACGTTGGGATAAACCTTCGCATATTCAAGCACCAGCTTCGTTAGATCGCCGCTGATTTTTTCCATTTCGTGCCGATACTCATGGTAGAGCGGCCAAAAGTCCTTGTCTTCCGCTTCCGTGAGATTCATCGTCGAGACAACGACGGCCTGACGATTGGCTTGGACCACGTTGCGGGCGACGTCAATCAAGTCTTGATCCGTTTGTGCGGGCGCCTGGCCAATGGATGCGGCCAGCATGGCGCCAGTGATTGCGAGGAGAGAGGCCGTCCGCGTGAATTTTGTGTTTTTAATTTTCATAGTGGTTTCAATTATAGTTTTCGTCTTGATCACGATCGAAACTTTACAGGGAAGGGGAGTTGTCAGCTATTAGCCATGCGCCGGATTTTCTAATCCCTCTTTCGAGCGAGGCCTTGTCCTGATGAAATCGCGCGGCGAATCCCGTTCCAGTGGAATGCCCAGTTGACGGGATAATGCCGGATGACTGCCCGCGTCATTCCGCCAAGGTGGGCGAGTATCTGCCGCGAGGCGCTTAAGCTCGGATATCCTGTGCCCAGCCGCTTACAACCGGAGGGCAATGCCGTGTAAATTGTATTCATATGTCCTTTTTTATTTCCAATGGCAAAGAAGCCACCGGTGCGGCTGGAGCCGCTGCCGCTTCCGGTGGTGAGGGGTGATGTATCCGTGGTTCAGCAGGATTTGGCCCCGAAGGTGAAACTGATGCTGGATTTACGGCGGCTATCATTTTAGATCCAGTTGGTCGCGTTACAGGATTGAAAGCGGACTGGTTGGAGATTGGTTCAGCGGTGCGTGATCTGCGAGGGAGTCTTCGTTCGACGACAAGACGCTTTTCACGGTGGCCAGGAATTTCAGC
>DATLVR010000079.1:0-108378 GCA_035577265.1 Verrucomicrobiia bacterium
GCAACCCAAAGGAAGTTTCTTCCATGATTAGCCCAATCGTCGAGAGGGTGGGGGCTTTGTAGAACCAAACCCAAACCAAATCAAGGTTCTTGCGAACAGCCACCATTTGCAGATAGCCACCAGCGGAGCACATTTCATTTATCGTAGCAGCCGACGTGAGTCGGCTCATTTCAATTGGAGCGAACTCACGTTCGCTGCTACAATGCCAGCCATGACGACCGAGGAAATCATTGGGTTGAGCCTCACCTTGCTGGTGATGCTGGCCGGTTTGATCGGAAGCATACTGCCGGTGCTGCCCGGCACGCCGCTCGTGCTAGTAGCGGCGGTCGGCCACCGGCTTTATTTCGGCGAAGCCAGCGTCAGCAATCTTGTCTTGGGTGTTCTGGTCGCGCTCACGCTGGTTTCATTGGTATTTGATTTCCTGGCCAGCATGCTGGGCGCAAAGAAATTTGGCGCCACCTGGCGCGGCATCACCGGTGCGGTGATCGGCGGCATCATCGGGCTTTTCTTCAGCCTGCCGGGAATCATTCTCGGCCCGTTTCTCGGCGCCATGCTCTTTGAAATGCTGGGCGACAAGGAATTCAAAAAGGCCGCCCACGCCGGCGTTGGCGCGACACTGGGCCTGCTGCTGGGCATCGCGGGCAAATTTTCCATCGGCGTCGTGATGATGATTCTCTTCGCCACGAATGTGATTCTCCGTTCATGACCATTGCCCGGAAAAATAAAACGGTGATCATGATGAAAATATTTTTCAACCATCGCATGCTGTTCGTCCTCTTATTCGCGGGCCTGCTAGCCGGGCGCGCCATCGCCGCGCCGCAAACCATCAAGCCCGGTGAAGTCTGGCCGGACGACCGGGGCCAGCACATCCAGGCCCATGGCGGCGGCATTCTCAAACTGGGCGATACCTACTATTGGTTTGGCGAAGACCGGGGACAGACCAACGCCCGCGGGCTGCGTTGCGTGAGCTGCTATTCTTCGACGAACCTGGTGCAGTGGACGTTTCGCAATCAGGTCATACAAGCGCGCAGCCTGGAAGATTTTGGACGCGGCTGGGTGCTCGAACGACCCAAGGTCTTTTACAACGCGAAGACCAAAAAGTTCGTGATGTATATGCATATTGACGACCCGCTGCCGGGACAAAGAGGCGGCTACCAGCTCGCCCGCGTCGGCGTGGCGGTGTGCGACACGGTGGATGGCGATTACCAATACCTGAAAAGCTTCCGCCCGCTCGGCCACGAGAGCCGCGACATTGGGCAGTTCGTGGACGACGACGGCACCGCCTATTTGATTTTTGAAGATCGTCCGTTTGGTTTCCGGATCGCAAAACTTTCCGATGACTATCTGACCGTGGAAAAGGAAATCTGCCTCATCCCCGAACACATGGAAGGCGGCGCGATTGTGCATTACGGAAATCTTTATTACGCGATCGGTTCCGCGCTGACCGGCTGGTCGCCCAACACGAACAAATTTGCGACCGCGACGAATCTGGCCGGCCCGTGGTCGGAATTCAAAGACATCGCGCCGCCGGAAACGAAAACCTACGGCTCGCAGTCCACCCTGCTTTTGAAAGTGGTCGGCGATAAAACCACATCGGTGATCTTCATGGGCGATATCTGGAAGCCGGCGACGCAGTGGGATTCCCGCTATCTGTGGATGCCGGTGCAGATTGGCGACGGAAAGCTTTGGCTGCCGGAACCCCGTGAATGGACGCTGGACATCAAGACCGGCGAGGCCGTGATCACAGCCACGAATTCAATCGCGCGTTGACTATTGCGTCAATTGGAAGCAAACGTTCCGCCAGTTCATCCGCTGCCGGTTTGCCAAACAGTGTGGCGATGATTATTTTCCTAGGGGAAATCGTTTCATTGTATTTCATTTAATGGCGCCCGATACAAATGCGAGTCAAACTGTGCCCAAACATAGCCGCCCGCGATTTGGATGCGCTCAACTCCGGCGGCCTTGATGTGGCAAAATTTTTTGACTTTGGCTTCATTCAAATCCACGAGCGCTATCGCACCTTCGCCACCGGCCCACACGTTGTTGCCGTCCAGCGTCAACGTGCTGGGTGGATTGGGCAAGCCATCGGCGTCCACCAGATTTTGCCAGCGATGGTCACGGAGATTTTGGATGGCCAGCGAACCTCGCGGACCCAGTCTGCCCGACGAAATGGAACTGACATATTGACCGCTGCCATTGGTTCGCAGGCTGGCATTAAGCTGAGACAACTCGGCAGAGGTCACCACCATGTTTGTTTTTTTGACCTCATTGGTCGGCCCATTGCGGTTTGGCTTGTCCGAAACTATTATCTCGGTCAAGTGGTTGCCGCCGGCTTCGACGAACCATGCGGAATCTGCGGAGAACGCGCTCACCCAGTCACCGGCTTTGTTCGGGAACGTTCCCCAAACCCCACGAGTCATATGAAATTCCCGAAGTCCGCCGTGGACAAGCAACAACAATTCGTCGTTGTTGATGGCGGTGATTTTGGAGATCGGTTCCCGCGCCGGCGTTTCGCCGGTCTGCGCTGTGGCATCGGCATGGAGGCTGGGCATAAAGGAAATGAATTTTTGCGAACGCAAATCCAGCCGGCCCAGACCGCCGCCGGTTGCGCCGCCGTAGCCAATCCACAGTGAATCACCGGTCAGCGTGAGGCTCCCGAGATCATTCATCAGCAAGCCGTCCGCTTCCGTCAGGCTACGGCATCGGTGGCTGGCCTTGTCAAAATCAATCAGTCCCGCGCCGCGCGTTCCAATCCAGATATTGGAAGCCGTCACACAGAGTGCCGTGATGGGCACGGAGTCATCCACCGGAAGTTGGATCACCAGATTGGTTTTCAAATCAAAATCCAAATGATACAACCGGCCGCCAACACCGATCCAAACACCGTTGTCGTCGGCGATAAAAGTTGACGGCGTGTGCATGCAAAAAAACGGTTTGCCCATGTCAAACACCCGGGTGTCTGCTACCACCACCGCGCCGAGTTGCTGGCGACAGTGGGCAGCCAGTTTGTCCGTCAATATTGACTTGAAAGCCGCGCCCCAAGCACCGTCGGCTGTGGCCTTGACCGGGCGGTTGGTAAAACTTTCGAAGATAGTGAGTGCATCCTGCCAGCGCGACACGGACATATAAACATAGGCCAGTTTGATTTTTTCTTGGTCATCATAATCCACGTAACCCTCGGCACCGGCGCGGCGTTCGCCCTCCAGCAACTGAATCGCCAGCGGGTAGTTGTTTTTTTCTAAGCACCAGTCATAGACCGACCAGCGGATGGTGTTCCAAAAATATTGTGGTGACAAAATCTGCGCGGGGTTTTCGACACACTGTTTGAGCGTCTGTTGAAATTCAGCAGCCAATAGAGTATTCGTGTCCACTTGGTAGGTCAGCACTGTTGCGCGCAGATAAGGCTCCAGACCGGGCACCTGTTGTTCCATTTTTGGCAGGAGTTCCGCGAGTTTTTTGGCGACGGTCGCTTTGTCCCAGTTGAACGCCGCCACGAAGTCATTCATGCCCATGTCGGCGCTGTATGTCCCGCCTTTACCTTGCACCACACTTTTGAATGACCGAAGCGCATCGTAAAGTTTATTCTCGGCGAGTTCCTCCGCTTTGGGTGAATCGCCCGAATGGATGGTCACTTCATTTTGAGCCGCCCCCACTTGGATGCGGTAAAACGCTTTGGCAACCGGGTTAGTCGCTTGAGCCGCCGCCGATTCATACCACTTCAACCTCTCATCGGATCCCGCCCAGCGAAAGGTTTCACCAATCGCCCGTTGAGCTAGGCTCGTCCATTTGTCCGGCTTCGATTCGTCAATGATTTCCCGGTAATAATTCCGCGCCTCTTCCCAACGATAAATAATCGGGATGCGTAGGCAGGCCGCGAGATACATCTTGGCCTCGTTGTTGGTAGGCTCCAGCAGCAAAACCGTTTTGAATGCGCGCATCGACTGTTCCAGATTGCGTTTGGTTCTGGCAGCCAGTTGCGGTTCCATGTCCCACTGCCCGCCAACCCAGACCAACGCTTGATCTCCCATGTTTGGGTTTGAATTGATCTGGCACAAATCTTTTCCCACCGCCAACTGCATTCGCGCCTCGCTCCAGCGGGAGGGAATGATGTTCTCATTTTTTTGATTCATGGTTCCATCAATGGCCGCCTTGATTTGTCGACCAACGGGTTCCACGGGCAGATTCCTCACGGCAAAATGTTTGACGCCTCCAAAGATGCGCTGGACATCTAGATTAACCTCTACTTGTAAATTGGTCGTTTCGTAAGATTGATACTGACCGCTAACCAGCCAAAACGCAGATTGCATAGGAGCAGCCGAACTCTCATCGTTGTCATCCGTCAGCCCTGCGAGATCGAGCCGAACTTCTTGCAGCAAGGCATCCACATATTCACGTTCCAGCAGGATTACATTGCTTCCTTGGTAGGCAGCAATGAGATAACCCTGCAATTGTTTTGGAAAATCCGCCAATCGGTTGTTGATGCTTAAATCTTCAAACGATCCGATTGCCAGATAAACCTGCACTTTGGCCACCGCCGCGTTCTGCCGGCTTTGACGCACAAACGCCGCCACGTCCGCCGCAACTTTATCTGGTGACTGACCGGCAGAAACAACTCCGGCATCGCGCATGATGCCAGTGCGTGCATCCACCACTCGAATCACGAGAGATTTCTTTTCATTGATTTGTGTTTCCGTCCCCAACAAGAACCAATCGGCCTTCAATAACTTTCCGATACGCACCGCGTCCTTGGCCCGAACCAAACCGGACAAATACAGATCTTGTTCGCGTAGCACCCGATCAAGCGTTTGCCTTTCCACCAATTCCAAACCCTGGGACTCCGCTAGTGCCACCGTCACCAAATCCGCCAACTGGCGGTTTTCAAAATCATCCGCCAGGCCGAGGCCGCCGATGGCCAGTCGCACTGGCTGCGACAATGCAAGTGACTTCAATACGACCGGTGTCGGAGCGGCCATGTTGGTTTGCCCGTATTTGGCTGCGAATGCAGCACGATCCTTGTCTGTAGGAGCTGCAAAAATTGAGGGGTCGTGGTTGATATTGTTGCTCCATAACAACCAAAAAGCAGCCAGTCCCCCAGCCAGCAAAGCTCCAACTATCCAGATAATTTTGCGTTTGCTCATGGTGTAAAAAATTTCCTGGTGCCGATAATCATGGTGCCAATTTGGGGAGCAGCCGTTCCGCCAATTCATCCGCGCCGTTTTGCAATGCGGTTTTGGCGGCCACATGCTCAGCCAGATCCACGGCCACGCTCGTCTGCCGATCAACAAATAGGATTTTCCCGCCCGCCACGTCACGCGCTTTGATCTCGATCCGCGCGCGGCAGCTCTGCAAATTTCCTTTGCGCATCCCGAATTCGCTGAACGCCTCGCCCGTGATTTCAATGGCCGGTTGATTGGTGGAATGGTCGTCCGCCAGCGCGAAGCCGCATTGCTGCAAGATCAGCGACAGCTCCGTTTGCGCCGCGGGATCAATCACGTGCTGGCCGAAATGCTGCTCGGTGATCTTCACCGAAACGACCGGCAGCTTTTTATCGCCCAATCCCTTTTTAATTTTCGCCACGCGGTCTTCGCGCGTCTCCACTTTTGCCACCAGTGTGTCGCCCTTCTGAGTTACATCGGCCGCGATTTTCTTGGCCAGGCTTTCGGAGAGATCGGAGATGGAAGCGTTCACGCCGCCCTTGACCAGCTCGCCATAAACGCGGCTGGTTTCCGTGCCGATGATTTTGGCAACGATGAACAGTTCCGAGTCCGTCTTGAACACCCGCCCAGTAACCAGGACTTTGGCGCCGGTCAGATGGCCCACCTTCGCCGCGCTGTCCGGCGAGACGGTGCCGGACAAACCCAACTCCTGTTCGCCGAGCGCTTTTTCCAGTTCCGCGCGCTCCACCGTAATCAGGTTCGGATCGGCGGACAGATTGACGTTTACCAGCGTGGCGATTTTGGAGCCGAGGTCGCGAACATTTTCGTCCTTCGATTCAAAATCAAACACGGCGACGGGCAACGGTTGTTGCAACTCGGCGTGAGCAACCGCGCCTGCGATGAACATCAGTGTGAGAACGGCGATGCATTTTAGTTTCATAATCTGTTTATGGTTGAGGTGAGAGATCGGGCAAAGTCAGTGGCTGCGAATTGAGCGCCAGTTTGCAAAAATAAATCAAGTTGAGCTGTGACTGCGGGTTGCCTGGCAGATCCACCACCAGTTCCGGCTGGACGATGACCACGGCATTGGTGTTCTGCATGACGGAATAAAACAACGGCGACAGCTTGTCGCGCTTTCCCGGCGGCGGCTGCAGCCAGACCACCGCCGTGCCTTTTTTGGCGAGCGCCTGGACCTGGTTCGCCAGGCCTTCGCGTACTTGAGCCTTCGATTGAAACGGGCCGATGACGGCGAGCTTGCCGGAAAAATTTTCGAGACCAGAAATTTCCAGGTCGCTGAATTCCACTTTCAGGATTTTTAGCAGCGGCTTGAGCTGGTTTCGCGGATCAAAAACGCCCAAGGGTTCACCGTCTGTCAGCGGCTTCAATTCCGCCAGCAGATTTGTTGGATAAACCAGCACCTCAGTTTTGCCAAGGATGTGATTGGTATTTTCGAGCCATTGCACGAAAAATCTTGTTTCCGCTTTCACCGCTGGAAAGTCCAACTGCACCGACTCGACCACCGTCTGCTGCGGCAATATCTGGAGTTTTTTCCACGGCGTCTCGCCCAGTTGAATGGCGGTTGCCGAGGTGGTTTGCCACAGCCGTGTGCGCACTTCATCCGCAAAACCTTTGTCGCCCGGATTGTGAAACATGACTGAAATCATTTTTGTCCCGCCGCCGAAGACCCGTTGCGGTTCCGCGTTGGTGACCAGCTGCATCTGGGCCAGGGCAGCACTCGTCCAGCAACCGGCGGCCAGCAGCAGCGTCAATGGCTTGAATGATTTCATTTCCAATATTAAGACATTTCAAGCCGGTAAATCTTTTGGGGGAAATGCGGCCTTGTTCATGGTTTCAGGTTATCCGGCATCCCGGCCGAACCCGAACGAGCACCCGCACGCTCCTGGTTGTTAAGCGTCGGACGGTTGGTCGCGCCGCCGGGATTTTGCCAGTAAGCTTCCACGGTCAGTTTGAATATTTGCCCGACATCAACCGGCTGGTTTCCTCCCGTTCTCATTTGGTTGAAAACGGCTGCGCCAGGCAGCCCGCGCAAACGAACCCCTCCGCGTGTTTGCTGTTTGAGAAAGGTTTCCAGTTCTCCCAGATCAATGTGACCGTCGCGATTATCATCCGGAAACGGAAACGGTATGCCGGACATGCCGGGCATTGACCGGATGCTGGTTGCCATGCTGGGTTGAAATAATTCGTTAAATTCTTGACGATCAAGAAACCCATCGTCGCTTGCATCGAATTTCTTCAAAAGATTCTTGGCAAGTAAATGCTGCGCAAGCTCGATTCCGGTCCGTTCCTTGGGTTCCAAAATTTTATTCGTGTTGGCGTCGAAATACGCGAGTTCGGAAGCGTCCAGCCAGCCATTGTGATTGGCGTCAATTCCATCCAACTCCGATGCAATGAAAGCTGGATCATCCAGTGCCGCTTCTTTCTCGTCCGGGTCAATGATGCCATTGCGATTCAAATCATACTGTGACAAAAGATTTTTTTGGACTCGCTCTTTCTCGATTTGAGCCTGTTTGGCAGCGGCGCTTGCTTGCGCTGCTTCCTGTGCTTTTTTGTCGAGTTGAATCTGTTTTTGCGCGGTGACAGCCAGCTCCAGTTCCGCGATGGGAATTCCCCAAACACCCGGCGTATGTTTTTGCCCTATGTAGAGCATATTCCCGCCAAAAAACAACCATGTCTGCTGCGGATCGTTAGAAACAGGGGCGATAGAATCGCCAGTTTTGTCTGCGAGACTTTTAAGCGGGAGTTGGCCAAGGTCCGAATGAAATTTCAAGGGCACGATGACGGGATCTGGACAATCCCGGCTCAGACATACCAGTTGGGCGTGACAACCATCTTTTTCCACCACCGTCCAATGGTATCGATCCGAAACATTGGTCACGACAGCATGGTCAACGAAGACATATAAATTTGATTTGTAAACCGTCGCGCTCTCACTTATCAGGGAATTCGTATCCGGCAGCTTCCAAAAAGGATGGCGTGGCTGTTCAGCTGGTTTCAGCTGGTTGTTCCATTTATGTAGTTTGGCTTTTTCATATAAACAAAGCTCCGGATCGGGTTGGTCTTTTTGCAAAAGCCATAGAGTCTCGTCGTTGTAGTGCCTGTCCTGCAACGCCGGTGGCTCATAGGGGAAAAATGCCATGCCATTTCTAAAAAGAACGCCATCTTCAAAAACATCCGTTTGTGGCACAAAACCAAAATCAAATATTTCCTGCCAATCCTTTCCATCCCACGAATAGATCTTGCTGCCAATGCTTCCTCGCAATGTGTTATTCGATCCTGAAAACAGCACCGGCGAGCCCAGATCGTCCAATCTATCCAAACTGGTTGCCGCTGGACGCCTTCGAGTGCTGGCAAGAATGTGCGTGCCGTGTCCATCTTCGGTGATCTCAAAGATACTTTGAAAGTTCGCCGCAAACAAATGGTTGTTCACCACGAATAATTGAGGCGGCCCCTGAAAGACGGTCTTCTGCTCGAATTTGTCTGGAAACTGAATTTCGAGCGTCTGCCAATGAGCGGTCTTGCGATCATATTTTTTGATCGAAAGGTTGTGGCCGGCACGATTGCCCTCATCAATGACGGACTCATCGTCCATCAAATATATGTCGCCTTGGAACAGGGCCAGGGATCGGACTTCATGCCGGCTATCAGGCGGATTTCTGGGATAAAGGACAGTTTCCCAGTGACGGTCAATCGGGTCAAATATGGCGGCGGCACCGATGTTCTCGCCGGCGTAACTTGAGTTGCGAATTGAACAGCTATACTGGACGCCCAGCACCAGCTTTCCTTCCTGCCACGAATGACTCCAAACCTGCTCGCCACGAATTCCGTGGGTGGATTCCTCGCCCGGCCAAACAAATACATCCGTCCAAAACTGCTCCTGCGGAATTCCAAAATAAGTGTTCACGAACAGGATGTTTGTGGCCGGTGCCGGCGGCACAGTCGGTGATCGCTGTGAACCGTTGTTCTGGACCGTTGTTCGATCGGCGAGCCGGGCCGGCGTGACGGATTTTTGCCACGGCGGTGTTATGATGTTTTGAAGCCTGTGCTCAAACACCAAAATCATGTTCCCCGTATGCAATTGCTTTGATCCAGCAATCCGTGCTTCGTAGTTGGTCAGAATCGGCAGCAATTCGCCGGCTTCGTCGGGGCGATAATCAAAATTGAGCATGATTCCAGCAAAGGAATTGCGATTCCAATTGGTCTGTGTGTTCAGATATATTATCCTCCGTTCAAATTCGGTGCGGCGCCGCGCCGCTTCCGACTGTTGCTGCGCCTGTTGGGCTTTGAGCTGGAAAAGTTGCTCTCGTTTTACAAGGATTTGGCCTGGCTGATCGAAGAGGTCTTCGTCGGATCCTGGCCTCCTGGTTGTGACGAATTCCGGATCCGTCTTAGTCTTCACCGCCAGGCCCTGCCAGTATTCCAGGTATTTGGGGATGATTTCTTCGGCATTGAGACCGGCAAATCCTATTTTGCTCAAAACCTTTGCCTCCGCTTGTAAAAATTCATTGGTGGAATTGCCCAATTCTTGAACGAATTGATCCCAAACGATTGGGGCACGTTTCCTGTCGGTGCTACTCCATGAAATCAACCGCGGACGATCCAGTTCCCGAGCGCGTATATCTTCATGGAAACGGGCAAAAGAAGAACTGTCCAATGCGGGATCTGTCAAATAGCCACGATAAAAAATCACTCCGTCTTCGGGTTCCTCCTGCCAGAAGCAACCCCACGCCATTTCGCACTGCTTGTATCGCTTGAGCACTTCAGGCGAATTGGAAATCCATGCCGCGACCGAGCGGCATAATGCCCGTAATTCCGCGAGTTTGTCCGCTTCCCCGTTTTGGGATTTGGAAACCAGATAAAAGTGCTGTAGAACCTCCGAAGCCATCGTCAGATTATCAATCCCCAATTCATGCCACGCAGAATGGCTGGCGGACGCGGACAGTGTTTGACTGAAACCGCGATACAAGTCCATGGCGCGGATTGCGTGTTCCAGACTTTGAGGAGTTGGCGAATTATAAATCTCCAGAGAATTGATGGGGGTCGTTGCGTTTTGGGCATGCAACGTGTAAACAATTCCTGGATAATCATCGTCATCCTTTTTGAGATGTCTAACAATCCAATCCCGGTCTGCCTCTTCGATGCTGCTGGCTGTTGATTTGTCGTAGCCGCCATTCCCGATTATTTTTCGTCCGGTTGCATATGCGTAGACTTTTATCCGAATGGTTGCACAGTCCACGTCATGCTTCCCCAGTGCCCAGGCAGATTCAGCTGCGGCCTGCGCCTCCGAATAGATGCCCCAGCGCAGCGCCCATTGCGCTTCGTTAAAATATTGGGCCGCTTCATCAGCGGCATTCCATTCACTAACGGCCGAATTGATCTTCAACGCCGCGTTCACTTTTGCCGCCAAACGATTGATGACCTCGGGTAAATTGGTCCGGCAGCCGCTGACTTCAAACAACACCGGGGCCCCGCCCTTGGGTGGAGCCAGCCGCACGTTGATGGTGATGGTTTCTTTGGAATAACCGTTTTGATCTACGACACCCTCGAGCAGGTGACTGCCGTTCCAAAACGCCGAATCATCCAGCTTCAAATCCTTTTCTTCGCTCAACAACTGCATTTTCTCGCGTTCCAGGACGAAAAACCGGGGCTCGCGGCTCAGTCGCTGGATCGTCAGCAATTTCACCAGCCGCTCTGTTTCCAGCGCTTCACTTGATTGCACGGCAGACCGAAGATTCACCACTGAAATCGGGATGGCGTCTTTGGCCAGCACGGTCAGTTTGGGCGCAAACGGGTTCAGATGATTTGCAAACAAAGGTGCCCAGCCAGCGATGTCTTTTAGTGGCCATGGAAAACCTTCATCCAACAACAGGACCCCCGGTTTCACGGCGATCAATCGGGCCATCAAATTGGTCGCCTGCGGCGTTCTGACAACTTCCATCAATAACAATCCGTCCACGCCGAGAATCTGGCCGAGCTTCAAATAGTCTTTGTTGCCCGCCGACAAACCCTGTTCGCGATAAACCTTCTCGATTTCATTCCGCTCCAACAATTGCAGATTTGCATGGCTGGAAAGTTCCGCCGTCAAAACATCGGCGGCAGCGAGCGCATCCGCTGATCCGGAAATAATCGCCAGCCGAATCAGCGGGTTGGTCTGCCCTGACAGCCGGAGCCCTGAAATTAAAATCACCAAAACAAATAAATAACTTTTCATGTGTTCACATCGCCACCATGCCAAGAGATTTGGTTTCGTTTTTCAAATGATTCGGAATTATTTGGCTTATTCTGTCGCACTCCTCGGGGCTGGTTGTGGAACCCAGCCGGCACCCGACGGCATCCCGTTCCGGAACGACGGACGGTGGGGGACGCCGCCGGGATTTTGCCAGTAAGTTTCCACGTCCGCTTTGAACATTTGTCTGGGGTCAGCCGGTTGCCGGACGCCATTTCCCATGGAGTTAAAAACTGGCCCTCTCATTCCGCGTGGCAGCAGTTCCCTATTTGTGCGCCATTTCAACAGATGTTCCAGTTCTTCGAGACCAACTTGGCTGTCGTGGTTTTCATCGGCGTGTGGAAACTGCAGTTCGAATTCTCCATGGGAGTTGGCGTGCAGCGTGGATAGAATCATCTCGTAATATTCCCGGCCGTTAAGCCCATCCTCGTCGTCCGATCCGAATTGTTTGAGCAGCCTGACCGCCAGCAAATGTTGAGCGATATCGATGCCCGCCTGTTCCTGAGGGTCCAGGGTTTTATTTTGGTTGGCGTCAAAATAAGCGAGTTCGGGCGCTTCCAGCCAGCCGTTGTGATTGGTATCAATGTTGTCCAACTCGGATTCGATGAAGGCCGGAGCATCCAAGGCATCCTCTCGTTCGTCCGGATCAATCATGCCATTGTGATTCCGGTCACCTTTTGCCAGCAGCTCCCGCTGTGCTTGCTCCTTCTGTTTTCGCGCCTGTTCCGCTACGTCGCTGGCTTTCGATTTTTTTTGCGCCAGCTGGGCCAGCAGCACCTTCTTTTGCGCGGCGGCCGCTGATTCAATCTGCCCCAGCGGAATCATCCATATGCCGGGATTGCAACCGCTGCTTCCCGTTCCTGCCGGCATAAAGCGATCAGATTTTTCAATGCCACAAAATAGAAAATCCGTGGAGAAGATCATCCAAGCCGGCGGCAATCCGGAGAGTATCCGGAGGCCAGCCCGGTTAGTGCCGGCTACCGGCGGACAACCATCGGTGACTTCGAATTTTAAAAACAGCTTTTGCGGCGATGGCATCTCAGGAGAAAAACAGAGCAACGCGGCATGATATCCATCATGTGCGAGAAGTTTTTCGCCGACGATGACATGTCGCTGCTCATCCACGATGTTTTGCGCTTCCGAATGATCCACGAGCAAATACAAATTGGACTGCCAGGTGGCGGCGGGTAAACCGGCCAGACGCAAATTAGGCGGCAATTTCCACAACGGTTCCGGCTCACGAATTGGATTTCCGGCGGGCTGGTTGGCACCGGCGAAATTGAGTCGGTTCGCTGCCCCGGCCTTTTGGCACAGGCAAAGTTTCACCTCGCTGGAATCTGCGGCCAGAAAGCAAAGGCTGATGGATCGGGCTATACCGTCAATCGGCTGCTGGAATAAAATTCCATCCGTGAAAATCTGCGGCGGAAACAGGCCTTGCAATTTGGCAGCTTCCTCGCGCCAGTCATTGCCCGTCCAAGTGAACATTCCATTCCGAGTGCTCACCCGGAGCGAATGCCCCGGTCCTTCAAACATTGAAGGTTTGCCAAGATCATGCGTGTCCAAGGCGGAGACTGGCGGCTGCCTTCGCGCGCTGGCGAGAATGCGGCTGGATTTTCCCCCATCAATAATCTCGAAGATCGCATTCTCATTGGCCGCGTAAAGGCGACCACTGACGGTGAAAAGTTCGTAATTATTACCGTCAGAAACCGGCAACACCTGCCACTGGCGGCTGGGGCTGTCGTATTTTTTAATCTGCCCGCTATCACTCACGAAAAGTTCCCCGTTCAAGAGCGTGCTGCGATGATAAAAGTGATTTTGGCCGGACAGCTCCGCCTCCGGACAGCTGATGACCTGCCAGTGTTCCGACGCGGGATCTAGGATGGCGATGGCCGGGAAAGTGACGTTGCGGGTGCTCTTCCAGTTTCCCTTTTCGTCAAACGCATAGGCAAAAGCGCCATATTGAAAATCCAGCAACAACTTTCCTTCCACCCAATGATGGGCGGTAATGGTGGCGCCGGAAATTTTGTCGCCCGGCAGACCGTCCATCGGAATTGGCAGGAATTTTTTGACCAGCAAAACATTGGTGACAACTTCCGGCGTTTGGTTTGAAACGAGATTGGTTGCCTTGCTCCTGGCGGTTAAAGTCGGTTGCGAAATCACTGGCGGCGTCTGCTGTAGTGATGGCACTGGTGGCTGCGGAACCGGCACGGGTGGATTAAGTGCTGCGTTGACACGTCCTTCCAGATAGACGCCTATCCATCGCGCATTGCTCTTGGCTTTGATTTGTTCAATTTGTGGCGTTTGGACTGACACCTGTGCAAGCAAATTGGATTTGTAGGCGGCAACCAGAGGCTGAAGTTCGGTGGCCTGTGCCTTGGTATAATCCCGAAAGTTGAAAACTTTGTTAAAATCACCCCTGTCATACGGTTTAAAACTCTCCAGATAGCGTTTCTGTGTTTCAAAAACCACGCGGCTGGCGCTTTCTTTCAAGTGTTCACCAGCCTTGTTTCTGTAAGCTTGTTGAATGGCAGCAAACCGTGAAGCGTATTCGGACTTTTCGCCCAGCAGGGAACCCATCGCCCAATCATTGACTGCAAGATTGTCATTATTTTCAACGATGGCTTCATAGTTCGTTGAAATAAAGTCCAGTAATGCCGCACGGCTTTCCTTCCATCCCGGGTCGGCAGCGACGATCTTCGCAATTCCGACGCTGCTCGAATCCTTTCCAGCCCAAGCCTTGGCCTTGGCATCGGCGCAAGCAAAAGCCTCGCCTTCAAAGCGGCAAAAAGAATTGGTGGATGCGTCGAGTTCGTCCATGAAACCGCGCCAGACTTCCGGAATTCGTTTCTTATCCTCCTCGTTCCACGCGACCAACCGGGGAAAGTCTGCCTCCCTGAACCAGAGGCCGCTGTGAATGCGAAAGAAGAGCGGGCTGGCCATCAATTCGCGATAGAGCGCGACCGTTTCTTCCGGACGTTCCTGCCAGAAACAACCCCATTGAATGATGCACTCAAAGATATTTGGTGTTAGCCCCCTGTAAAAGCGTATGTGTCCCACGTTTATCCAGGCGGTGAACGGTTCCTGGTTAAATTCCTCTGGCGAGACAAGGGAAGAGCCGACAAAGTAGCTATCGTTCACCGATGGTGATTTTAAAATCAGTGCGGCAACCGAGCGCGCCAATGCACGTAGATTGGCGAGTTTGTCGCTGATAGGCGCTTGCGATTCCGGGAAATAATCAAAGTGCCGCAAGACACTTGAAGAGGAGGTTAGGACATCGATCCCCAATTGATACCAGTCTGATTTACGCCGGCCATTACCTCCACCGGACAAAATGCGCGGCTCGCCATCAGATGAAGTGCGACAGAATTCGTAGTAACACTCCAAAGCACGAGTGGCCATCTCGCTGTCTCTAACATCAGGCGGTTGATTGATATGCACAAAACGATAACCCGGCGTCCTCAAATATTTTGCAAAGTTGGGTTGAAGCACTTCTGGCAAATCAGCCATATAAGCCGAAACCCGTAATTGGGCGCATTCCAGATCCTTTTTGCCCAAAGCGCAGGCGGATTCCGCCGCGGTTTGCGCTTCTGCAAAAATTCCCCAGCGCAACGCCCACTGCGCTTCATTAAAATACTGCTCGGCTTCGTCGGCAGCATTCCATTCCTTGCTCGCGGAATTTACTTTCAGCAATTCGGAAAGCTTGACTGCCAGCCGATTGACGACCTCTGCGAGATTCGTCCGGCTGCCGCTGACTTCAAACAAGAGTGGCTGGCCTCCCTTGGGCGGGGTAAGACGCGCGTTGATCGTCACGTCCTCCTTGGAATACCCGTTTTGATCCACGACACCATCCAGCAAATAACTTCCATTCCAAAACGCCGACTCGTCGGAATGCAGTTCTTTTTCTCCCGCCAGCAACTCCATCCGTTGTCGCTCCAGAACGAACAACTGCGGTTCCCGGCTCAGCCGTTCAATGGTCAGCACCTTCAACTGATGCTCCGTTGTTGACGCATCCGCTGACGAAACGGCCGACCGCAGATTCACCACCGAAATGGGAATCGCATCTTTTGCCATCACGGTGAGTTTGGGCAGGAACAAATTCAGATGTTTTGAAAATGATGTCGACCAATCCGGCAAATCTTTCATCAACAATGAAAATCTTTCGGCCACCAGCACCACGCCTGGTTTTGATGCGACCAACCGGACATTCAATATGAGCGGTTTTTCGGCGGCAAACGGAAGGTTTGAAGGCTGATTGGTGTTTTCCTCGACCGATTCCAGCAGCAACAATCCGTCCGCCCCAAGAATCTGGCCGAGTTTCACATAATCCTTGTTGCCCGCCGACAAGCCTTGTTCTCGATAAACCTTCTCGATTTCGTTCCGCTCCAGCAGTTGCAGATTTTTATGGCCGGAAAGTTCCGCCGTCAAAACATCGGCGGCAGGCGATGCGTCCGCTGATTCGGAAATCAACGCCAGTCGGACCGGCAGGTTGGTCTGCCCTGACAGCCGGAGCCCTGAAATTAAAATCACCAAAACAAATAAATAACTTTTCATGTGTTCACATCGCCACCGAACCGAGATTATTGGCCTCGATTTTCAAACGGCTGCCTCCGCGATTCCGCTCCGTGTTCGACCAGACAAATCGGTTGCCCGTCAAAATAATGCCGCCGCGCGCGTCGGCCAGCACCGTCACTGTTTGCCCGCCAGCCTGGATCTCCTGGCCGCTGAAGGTAACGAAAGACGCGCACTGTTTGCCGTCGCAAATGCGGACGTAAATCGGCGTCGAAGCCGGCACGTCCTCGTTCTCGGACAGAACCAGGTTCAAACCGTGTTCATCCTGCACGATGGCCCGGACGCGGTTGGGAAACATCGCCAGGGTTTCGCGGATCAGCTTCGTGCTTTGCAAATCGTCTTTGGATGTGGTCCCGCCCCGCCGATGACTGATCGCCAAAATCACCGCCAGACAGGCCGCCGTGGCCGCAAAACTCCAGGCCAGCCGTGGAAACCAACGCGGCCGGTTGCGCGGCGATGCTGGCGCCGGACGACGCAGTTGCGCCAGCACTTCGCGGGGGATGTCATTCCAATACTCGTCTGAACCTTCAGTCGGTTTGGCGGCTTTCAGCACGGCGTTGAGGTCAAATTTATTCATGGTTCGGTCCTCTAGGTTTGAGCCATTGTTTCAGTTTGGCGCGCGCGGAAAACACCCGCCAACCGGCGGTGGCGGTGGTGCAGTTCATCACCCGGGCAGCATCCCCCAAGCTCATCTCTTCATACACGGTCAAAATGATGGCGGCCCGCTGTTTGGCCGGTAACCGGTCAAGCGCGGCCTGCACACGCAACGTCAATTTATCGACACTAGGCTCAGCGAACGCAGTTCCATCCAAATTCTCGTCGGACCAAAGCTGGTGAATTTCCGTCCGGCGATTTTCCCGAGCCCGCCAGTTCAGAGACGCGTTCACGGCGATACGGCACAACCAGGAGGAAAATTTGCTGTCGCCTCGATAGGTGTCCATCTGGCGAAAAGCGCGAACGAAGGTTTCCTGTGTCAAATCTTTGGCGTCGGCCAGGGAGCCGGTCATCCGGAATGTCAGCGAATGAATCATGCGTTGGTGCGTGCGGATCAGCGATTCAAAAGCCGCATGATCGCCGTTCTGGCTTTGCGAGACCCGGGCGTTTTCTTCGTCGGTTTCGACCATGCGGTTCAAATTCTAGCTATTAAGACCAACGAAGGCGGCCAATCTTTTGAAGTTTTTTGAAAATGATTTAACCCCGAATTTTGGTCGGATTCAGCTTGTCCGGTCGACCCGCGAAAGACAGAGTGGGCAAGTCGACCGAGACTTATGGTTGAAATCAATGATCCCAATCAGATCGTGGCCTGGTTTGGAGTGGCGGGCCTGCTGCTCGCCGCTTTTTTGCGGCTGATTCTTTGGGTGCGTGCGGCAACACCCAAACCCGAACCATGGGGCGCGGAAGTGGAACAAAAATTATTGGAGCCGGAAACGGCGGAAGCATGTCCGCACTGCTCCACGCCGCTGTTACCGACGGCGTTGTTTTGCCCGCATTGCGGGCGGGCGGTTGATTCTTACAACAATTGGGTGCCTTATGTTTATTCGTTTTCCGATGGCGATGTTTTCAGAAAAAACACTTCGGGGCAGTTACGCGTCAAATGGCTCATCGTCATCGGCTATCTTCTTCTTTTTGCCTGCAAAATCGGAATACCAATTTCACCACTTCTCTGCATCTTCTTTTTCTTGAATCAGCAACGAATCAAGCAGGAGAGGTTGAACGCATCAAATCCCATTGCCACACCTATTTCTGAAACGTGAGACAGGCACATTCCCATGTGTGCGGTGACACACTCACTTCGCCGGATTGGCGCCTTTGACCCGCAGTTGAATGGAATAAAGCGATTCCGACGCGGTGATGAACAACGTCTGATGATCCTTGCCGCCGATACAAACATTGGCCGACCATTTTTCCGGCACGTCAAGGTGGTCGATCTGCTTGCCCGTTTTGTCAAACACCGTCACCCCCTTGCCGGTGAGATAAAGGTTGCCTTCCGCGTCAATCGTCATGCCGTCGGAACCCAGCGCGCAGAAAAAAGTTTTGTTCGTGAGCGAACCGTCGGGCTGGATGTCGTAGCGCCATGTCTGATTGGCACGGATGTCGGCCACAAAAAGCTTTTTGCCGTCGGGCGTGCCGGTGATGCCGTTGGGTTGTTTTAAATCATCGGTCACTCGCACCAGTTGTTTGCGGTCGGGCGAAAGATAAAAAACCTCCTGGTTCGTCAGCGCCATCGTGGTGTGATCCCACCAGGCGCGTTTGTAAAACGGGTCGGTCAAATACATCGCGCCGTTGGGTGCAATCCAGACGTCATTTGGCCCGTTGAGATATTTGCCCTCAAAATTGGTGACGAGCACGGTCACGGTCTTGTCCGGGGCGATGGACCACAGTTGATTGTGCTCATCAGCACAGGCGATCAGATTGCCTTTCGCATCGAAGCACATGCCATTGGCGCGACCGGACGGCTGGAGGAACGTGGAAAGTTTTCCGTCCGCGCTCCATTCCATGATGCGGTCGTTCGGTTGGTCCACGAAAAAAAGATTGCCGGCCTTATCACATGTGGGGCCTTCGGTGAAGAGGAAGTTGCCGGCAAGCTTCTCCAATTTCGCGCCGGGAGCGATGACGCCCTCCGCCGCCACAAGTGGAAGGACAACCATACCGGAGCAAGCCAGTCCTAGAGCTAGAATGAGGATTCTTGGGGCAATCATGGAAACGGTTTACAATAGTTGCAAAAATCAGGCGATTAAAAACCGCAAAAAAATTTCACGTGCCAGTTCTGTTCTTTTAGTTTGAATCTTGTTTTCAGGCAAAAACTGGCGCAGTTTGAGCGCATGCTGAATCTTCAGCGCAAGACATGGATCCCAGACTAAAACAATCGCTGCGTTTTCTGCAAAGCTGGCTCATCAACACGCTGGCCGTGCTGGTGGCGGTGCAGGTCGTCAAGGGCATTCATTTTCGCGATCCCGGATTGCTGGCGCCCGTGTTGACCGCATTGGTTTTGGGTATCTTAAACGCCTTCATCCGCCCGATTCTTGTGGTCTTCGCGCTGCCGTTGCTGATTTTGACGCTTGGTCTGTTCATGCTCGTGATTAATGCGCTGATGCTCTGCTTCGTGAGCTGGCTGATGCATCCCTATTTTCAAGTGAACACGTTTGGCGCGGCACTGCTCGGCGCATTGATCATCAGCCTCATCTCCGGCGCGTTGAACATTTTGACCGGCAACACAAAAACGCGCGTCTCCTTCCAGCGCCGCCCGCCACCGTCCGATAAAAGGCCTGACGACGACGGCAACGGCCCGGTGATTGATGTTTGAATTGAACCTCCAAATCCCAAGCGCCAAACTCCAGAGAAGCTCCAAACTTCAACGTCCAATTTTGCCCGACGGTTTGATGCTTGGAGCGTTTATTTGAGTTGATACGCCGCCAACAACGTCGGGATGCCCCGCGCGTTGAATTCCCTTTCGAAATCCGTGAGCACTTCGGCCAGCACACCTGGCGTTTCAATTTTTTGAAATTCTTTGCCCGCCGCGAACACCTCGGTCATTTGTGAAAAGTAATCCGCGTCATCCGTCCGCAAATACACCACGCCGCCGGGGATGAGCGCGGCACGTGCGAGTGCAGGAAAGTGTTCATTGATCAGCCGGTGCCGGCGGTGCTTCTTCTTGGGCCACGGGTCGGGAAAATAAACATGCAGGGCCGCAGCCGCGTGCGACGGCAGGAGGTATTGCAGAAAATAGGACGATTCGATCCGGACGCCGCGCACATTGTGCAACCCCATCCGGCTGCCTTTGCGATGAACTTTCTGGAGCCGGCCCAGCAGGCGTTCGACCCCGATGAAATTGGTTTGAGGATTTCGCCGGGCGTATTCGACGAGGAACGAGGCGTCGCCACAACCGAGTTCCACTTCGAGCGGTTGCGGCGTTTGAAACAGTTCCGTGAGTTTCAACGGCTGCAGAATCGTGTCCAGTTGAACGATCAGATTTTCGGCGGCGGATGGTGATGCAGCGCTCAATGTTAGCTGTTGGTTTGAATAATTCGGGCTGAACAACTACCCGCCGGCGCGGGTTCGCGCAAGCTTTTGCGGGCTTGTCTTGAATTGGCGGAGGGTCATTGTTTGTGTGAGGCGCAACACGACGTCAACGGCCATGAAAGCCAAACCCAGTCCAACCCGCTCACACGCGCGCTCCAACGATCGTGAAGTGAAGCCGGGGCGGATCATCTGCGGTGATCGCGTTGACTCACGGCTAAATGTTACTTTGGGCTGAAGCCGTTTCTCGGTTCCGGAACGACGGCCGGGGCGGCCCAAGCGTGTTGGCTGGGAATTGAGTTGAATCCGGTTTATGTCCGAATTGCCCGGCAAAGACTTAAATCCAAGGGTTGGGAAAATGGTCGGGGCGGTGAGATTCGAACTCACGACCTCTTGTACCCGAAACAAGCGCGCTACCAGGCTACGCTACGCCCCGACGCAGGGGCAATGAAGATGCTCACAAACAAATCAAAAAGCAACGCTGAATTTGGCGGCGGCGGTTCGTCCTTTGCCAAAACCCGGAATGAACCCAGGTCAGGTTAAACTTTTAATCCCGGGAAGCGGCGGCTTCCACGGCCATTCTTTTGTCCCCAATGCGCCTGGCGAAATGATGTCCGGCCTGATTCCAACGCAAATTGCCTGACACCTGCATGGGAATTCGTGTATTGATGTGGCTGATTAATCCGGCGCAACACCGGCCGGGTTTTAAAATTACATGTCCGCAACTGTGAAAACCAGACGTTGGCGCGAGGAATACACCTTTCTCGTCGTTGTGCTGGTGCTCGCCGCCCTGGCGGGCGTGGGTGGCTGGTTCGTTGCCGCCGCCAAAACCTCCCGCGGCATACCGCCGGATGCTCCGCGCGAACTGACGGGTTTCTCCCTGACCGACCGCACCGGACGCACGGTCACGCGTGCGGAGTTGGCTGGAAAATTCCTGGTGGTGAATTTCGTTTTCACCGGCTGTTCCATCACCTGCCTGGACGTGAACCGGCGCATGGCGGAAATCCAGGGACTCACCGCCACGCACCCCGATGTAAGACTGGTTTCCCTGACAGTGGACCCGCGCAGCGACACGCCCGCCGTGCTGGCGGAGTTCGGCAACCGTTTCGGCGCGGACACCAACCGCTGGTTCCTGCTCACCGGCGACAAGGCGGTGCTTTATGAGTTGATCGAAAAAAGTTTCATTCCGCGCGATCCGAACGATGCTTACAATTTCATGCCCGGCGGGTTTACCCACACCGAACGCATCGCCGTGGTGGACACCCAGGGTCATGTGCGCACGTTCTTTGACGGACTCAAACCCGAAACATCGCAAGCGGTGGCCGAGGAGATTAATCAATTGCGCGCCAACAACGATTCATTATGAAAAAGCTTTTCCCGCTCCTGCCTGGATTACTGCTGGTGTTTGCCGGCTGCAAGCCCGCACCAACCGCGCCGAAAGCGGATGCCCCCGCCGCCCGCAGTTACGACGCGCACGGCATCGTCCGGAGAATCACGCCCGACCGGCGCGAGGCCACCATCAAGCATGATGCGATTCCTGGATTCATGGGGGCGATGACGATGGATTTCACCGTGCGAAACACCAACGACCTGCAACGGATCGCGCCGGGCGATGAAATCACGTTCAAGCTGCTCGTGACGGAAACGGATTCATGGATCGAGTCGGTCCGGTTCGTCTCCCACGTGGTGGAGGAAGTGACCAACCATGTATTCACGTTTCACGCGCCCGCGGCCGAACTGAAACCGGGAGATCCGCTGCCGGATTTCACGCTGACCGCGGAGGACGGCAGGACGATTCACTTCTCCGATTTTCGCGGACGGGTGCTGGCGTTCACGTTTTTTTTCACCCGCTGCCCGCTGCCGGATTTCTGCCCGCGCATGGACTTGAATTTTTTCGATACGCGCGCGTTGCTTCGCACGGCGGCGGATGCACCCACCAACTGGCAATTCCTTTCCATCTCCTTCGACCCCGAATTCGACCTGCCCGCCACGCTGACCAACTACGCGGCCTACTACCGGCAGGCCGATGCTGACCGCTGGTTGTTTTCGGCAGCCGACACCAACACGCTCGCCGCTCTGGGACCGTTGCTGGATCTGAAGATCGCCCGCGAAGACAACACCATCTCGCACAACCTCCGCACCGTCGTACTGGATCCGCAGGGCCATATCGCCCGCCAGTTCGACGGCAACCAATGGACGCCCCAACAACTGGCCGCCGCGATGCTGGCCGCGGCGCGCCCGCCGACCAACTCGCCGCCGCCGTAAGGTGACGGCAACGGGATGCGACGGTGCGCGAAACATCAGCCTCGGCGCCAAAGAATGTTGCGACTGGTCTTCGGCACAGCTCCACTTCTTCTGAATCGAGATGTGCCATCCGAATTCTCACCTTGTTTCGGCCCGTGAATTCTTGAATCATCTGCGCCGCCAGCATGAACCAGACGCTCATCATCGTGCCGACTGTCAACGAACGGGAAAATCTCCCGCGCGTGGCGCAACGGCTATTATCGCTGCCGGTCGGCGTGGATTTGCTCGTCGTGGACGGCAACTCCTCGGATGGCACGGGGAAGATCGCAGATGAACTGGCCGCCCAGCACCCGGAAATTCATGTCCTCCACGAGACCAAGAAAAACGGGTTGGGCCGCGCCTACCTGGCCGGCTTCCAGTGGGCGCTGGAAAAAAATTACGAATTCATCTTCGAGATGGATTGTGACTTTTCGCACGATCCGGACGAGATCCCAAATTTTCTCAAAGCCGCGCAGAACGCCGATCTCATCCTGGGTTCACGCTACACCGGCGGCGTACGCGTGCTGAACTGGCCGCTCAAACGGCTGCTGTTGAGCCGTTGCGCCGGCATTTACGTCTGGCTCATCACCGGCATGCCGTTCACCGACCCGACCGGCGGCTACAAATGTTTCCGCCGCCGCGCGCTCCAAGCCGCCCAGCTCGACGCCATCAAATCCAACGGTTACAGCTTTCAGATTGAACTGACGCACCGGCTCTGGCGCGACGGATTCAAGGTCGCCGAGGTGCCGATCACCTTCGCGGACCGCGTGGAAGGCACTTCCAAATTGTCCCGCGGTATTGTGGTGGAAGCGTTTTGGATGGTCTGGTGGCTCTGGCTGCAAAACGGCCTGCGCCGCTGGCCGCGGGTGAAAAATAAATCCGCGTAAGTGCGGGGCAAATTTCAATAATAGGGACTGACTTTTTTGTGAGATTCACGAATTCAGAGCCATCAATCAACGCGCGAGATATCGCGAATGTCGAAGCAATTCTTGGTGTCAGTTTTCCGTCTCCGGTGTGTAATCTCTACTTTTCAACTAACGGAGGAAATCCAGAGCCTCATGTGTTTGAAGACGCGCACGTTGATACAGTCGTGACGGAATTCCTTCCGCTAAAGTCTGGACGCAAGGGCACAGCTCTCAAATCATATGAGCGTTTGGTTCTCGATAAAAAATTAGTTCCACAACAGTTCTTCCCTTTTGCGATTGATGGTGGTGGCGATTATTTTTTTGTCGACTGTTCAACTGTGGAGGGGGCCGTTTATTTTTATCGAAGCGATTCTATTGATAGCAATCATCTGCCAAATCTAAAATTGGGATTCGAACAATTTTGGGCATCGCTCAAGGGCGAAGATTCGTAAAAGATCAGTCGCTTGTATTGCGGCTCTGCTCCTTTCTTTCCGTGTGCCGCAAAAAGTGAATCCAATTGACCGAGCAAACAAACGATTGCCAAAACCGAAGCGCGTTTTAGAGTGTTGGCCATGATTACGTTGATCGTCGGCACGAACCGCCCGGGCAGCAACACGCGCAAAGTCGCCGCCCAGATCGAAACCATCTATGCCGAGCTGAAAGTGCCGTTGCACGTCCTGGACCTGGCCAAGCTGCCGCCGGAAATTTTCGCGCCCACCTCCTACGCCGAGAAACCGAAATCATTCCAGCCGTTCGCCGACGCCGTGCTGCAGTCCGCCGGACTGCACGTCGTCACGCCCGAATACAACGGCAGCGTGCCCGGCGTGCTGAAATATTTTATTGATATGCTGAAGTTCCCGGAGAGCTTTGAAAATCGTCCGGTTTGCTTCACCGGTTTGTCCGCCGGCATCTGGGGTGCCCTGCGACCGGTCGAGCAGCTTCAGGCCATTTTCGGCTACCGCAGCGCGCATATTTATCCCACCCGGGTCTTCATGCCGCAAATCCACAACCTGCTCGACGCGTCGGGAAAAATTAAGGACGCCGAACTGGTCGAACGGCTCAAGGCCCAAGCCGTTGGCTTCTCTGAATTTGCGGAGAAAATCAAAGGCGTGAAACTTCGCGACGCAAAATAACGTCTTACTCCCCATGAAAATAATTCTGGTCGTCGCCCTGTTCGCCGCCGTCGCCGTCATTTTCTCCGCCACCACGGCGTCGGCCGCGATGCCCAAAGCCGGCGATACCGCGCCATTGATCCAGGGCCAGGATCAGGACGGCAAAACCGTCAAGCTCGCCGACTTCATCGGCAAGAAGATCGTGCTGCTGTATTTTTATCCGAAAGATTTCACCGGCGGCTGCACCAAGGAAGCCTGCGGCCTGCGCGACCGGATGGGCGAACTGGAAACCAACAACGTCGTGGTCATCGGCGTCAGCCACGATTCCGTGGAAAGCCACAAAAAGTTCGCCGACGAATACAAATTGAACTTCACCCTGCTCGCCGATCCGGATGGAAAAATCATCGAAGCCTACGACGCGAAAATGCCGCTGATGAACATGTCCAAGCGCGTCAGTTTTCTGATCGGTTTGGACGGCAAACTCGTGCATGTCACTGACGCCATGAATCCGCAGACGCACTTTGACGAAATGAAGGAAGCGATCGCCGGCCTGAAAAAGCCGTAGCGTCGCGCCGGCCGCCCCGGCCATTTTAAGTTCTTCATGACGTTTGCGGCGCTCTGCCAGGAAGCCGCTGCGCGAAAAATCTTTTGCCATGCTGCATTTTTCTCTAACTTGGAGGTGTGTCTCTCAAAATCGCGGATAAGATCACCCTGAACATTCACGACCTTGCCTTCGGCGGCGAAGGCGTCGGACGCATCCGCGTGGCGCGTGACGAGGGACAGGTGACAAGTGACAAAAATGTCCCGGCGACGCCCGAAGGTGAAACCCTGTCGCCCGCCACCCCTCACCCGGCACCCGATTCTTTTGTCGTCTTCGTGCCCTTCGTCATCGTCGGGGAAACCGTCGAGGTGGAGATCACCGAGGTCAAAAAGAATTTTGCGCGAGCCAAACTGTTGCGTGTGATCACACCTGCGCCGGAGCGCGTCACGCCGGAATGCCGTTACTTCACGCAATGCGGCGGCTGCCAGTATCAACACATTGACTATCCGGCGCAGTTGCACTTCAAGCACAAGCAGATCGCGGATCTGTTCGAGCGTTTTGGAAAAATCCCACGCGACAAGGTCGCGCCGGTCATCCCCTGCCCCTCGCCCTACGGTTATCGCAACCGGATCATGATCCGCAGCCAGTGGAACGGTCCGGCCAAAAAGCTCGTCATCGGCTTCATCCGCGCGGATAATAATTTCGTGGAGGACATCGAGGAGTGCAAGATCGCGGAGCCGGCCATCAGCGAACAGATCAAGGAGGTCCGCGCCAATCCGCCGCCGAAGGGCGGCATCAAGGTCGTGTTGCGCATTCCGCCGGAAGGCTGGAACGTGCCGCCGGATTCCTTTTTCCAGAACAATTTTTTCCTGCTGCCCAAACTGGTCGAGACCGTGCGCGGCTTTCTGAAAAGCAGCGGCACGAAGCATCTGGTGGACTTGTATTGCGGCGTGGGCTTTTTCGGGATTGAGATGGCGGATGCGGTCGAATCGTTCGTCGGTGTGGAACTGGATCAGCCGGCCATCAAATCGGCGCGCAAAAATGCGGAGTCGCGGAAGATCACCAACGGCGAATTCCTTCCGGCGGCGGTGGAGGAGATCCTGCCGGAGCTGCTGCAGAAATTTTCACCCGCGGCCACGACGGTGATCCTGGATCCGCCACGCAAAGGCTGCTGGCCGGAGACCTTGCAGCTGTTGCGCGAAACGCGGCCGGCGCAGGTCATCTACGTCTCGTGTCATCCAGCGACGATGGCGCGGGATTTGAACATCCTGTGCGCGGACGGTGTCTTTGAACTGGCGCGCGTGCAGCCGTTGGACATGTTTCCGCAGACCCAGCACGTCGAATGCGTGGCGGATCTGCGGGCAGGACAAAACTTGCCAAGCCGCCCGGATTCAATTCAAACTGATGTAATTCATGGCCATTAGAAATCAAACCGACCCGCGCAAAAACTTTGCCCCGAAAATTTTGCCGTGGTTGCTGGCGGTGGCTGTCTTCGTGATTTACGCACTGACGTTGAACCACTGGGTATCGCTGTTCAATTATCTCGCCGTTGCCAAAATCTCGGGCTGGATGTGGCAGCCGGAAATCTACAACCCGTTGTTTTTCACCGTCACCGCCCCGTTCCGCTGGTTGCCCGCGGCGCAAATCCCCATCGCGCTGAATTTGTTTTCCGCCTTGTGCGCTGCCGTAACCCTCGGCTTGCTGGCGCGCTCGGTGGCCATTCTGCCGCAGGATCGCACGGACGCGCAGCGCGAGCGGGAACACAGCGCTTTTTCCTTTCTGACGATGAAGAGCGCGTGGCTGCCCCCGGTTTTCGCCGTGCTGATCTGCGGCCTGCAAATGACGTTCTGGGAACAGGCGACGAATTGCACCACGGAAATGTTCGACCTGTTGCTGTTCGCGTTCGTGATCTGGCTGCTGCTGGAATACCGGCTGGATGAACGCACGGGACGTTTATATCTGGCCGCCCTGGTTTATGGCGCCGGCATGGCGGAAAACTGGGCGATGGCCGGCTTCCTGCCCGTGTTCATCGGCGCCATCATTTGGATTCGCGGCCTGAGTTTCTTCAATCTTCGTTTTCTGCGACGGATGATTTTATGCGGGCTGGCGGGGATGCTGTTCTACCTGCTGATGCCGCTGCTGGCGGCGGTTTCGCACAAAGTGGAACTGACCTTCTGGCAGACATTGAAGTTGGGCCTGCTGTCACAATGGACGGTGATCAAGGCGTTTTTTACCGTTTCATCGGTGCGGCGCACTGTGCTGCTGCTCTCGCCGACGTCGCTGGTTCCAATGCTGGTGATGGCCATCCGCTGGAAATCGTCATTTGGCGACAACAGCAAGCTCGGTCTGGCGCTCACCAGTTTGATGTTCCACATCTTCCACGCCCTCATTCTTATGGTGTGCGTCTGGGTTGCTTTCGATCCGCCGATCGGCGCACGCCACGAGGGTCAGGGCCTGCCGTTTCTGACCTTCAATTATCTGGGCGCGCTGGGCATCGGATATTTTATTGGCTATTTCCTGCTCATCTTCGGGAAGCCGGCGGAAGACGGTTCGCGGCGGAGCAAGAGCCGCTCGCAGGAAATCAGGAAAGTGCCGCTCGGTGCGTTGAACCGCGTGATTGTCGCAGCCGTCTGGTTGTTCGCTGCGTCCGTGGTCACTGGCCTGGTCTACAAAAACGTCCCGCAAATCCGGGATACGAATGGTGATATCCTCAAGCAATACGCCAAGTTCGCCGCCGATAATCTGCCGCGCGCCGGCGGCATTGTGTTGAGCGACGATCCGCGCCGGTTGATTTTTGTCCAGGCCGCCCTGACGCAGAGCGGACGGGCGAAAGATTTTCTCATGGTGGATACACAGTTTTTACCTGCGCCAACCTATCACAGTTTTCTGCACGAGAGTTCCCCGCAACAATGGCCGGACACCGTCGGCGCCTCGGAAAAAACCAACGGCATCAGCCCGCTGCACAACATCAGCCTGCTCGCGACCCTTGCCAAAACGAACGATATTTATTACCTGCATCCGAGCTTTGGTTATTACTTTGAGCAGTTTTACCCGGAACCACATGGCGTCGTTTACAAACTGAATACGCTCCCGCAAGCCACGCTGCTGCCGCCGGCCCTGGATAAAAGCCTGATCGCCGCCAACGAAAACTTCTGGGCACAGGCGGACAAAACGGCATTTACGCCGCTCATCGCGGCCGCAAGCCAGAATAATTCCGCTGCCTCAAAAAGCTTCGGTGAAAAACTGCTTGCGTGCTTTCATGTGCCGCGCGAGCCCAACCCCAACGCCGCCATTGCCGGCCCGTATTATTCCCGCTGCCTGAATTTCTGGGGCGTCCGAAACCAGCGGGCCGGGGATCTGACCAATGCCGCCGCGCATTTTGAAATGGCCCAGCAGCTCAATCCCGACAACATCGTTGCTCAGGTCAATCTTGAATTTAACCGCAGCCTGCAGGCCGGAGAATCCGTGCAGCTTGACCTGGCCAAGGTGAACGTCGAAAAATACAGTTCATGGAACGCCTTGCTCAATGAGAATGGGCCGTTTGACGAACCCAGCTTTTGCTTTAGAACCGGGGTCATTTTCGCTTCACAAAACCGGCTGTTCCGACAGGCGGTTGAACCTTTTGAACGCGTCCGCCAGCTCGTGCCGGACAACTTGACCGCCCGGCTCTGGCTGGCGCAGTGCTACCTTGTCTCGGGCCTGCCCGACCGCGCTTTGGATGCGATTCGTGAACCGTTGGATCAACCGCAAACATTTTCCCTCACCCCCACCAACTCAGCCCAGCTCAACATTCTGGCCGCCGCCGCCTATTTCCAGAAAAATGACAATGTCCGCGGGGTTCAAATCATGGAAACGGAAATTGCACGCCATCCAACGAACACCGACTTGTTAATGACCGCCGCCCAGGTCTATTTGAAACGCGGGCTGTTCACCAACGCGCTCACCATAATCGATCGCCGGCTGCTGGCCGCGCCCGATGACCCGACTTGGTTGTTTGCCAAGGGTTTCACCAGCATCCAGATGAAAAACTACCACGACGCAATTGTCGCCTTCACACAACTGCTGGCCTTGCAGAGCAACAATCCTGACGCACTCTTTAACCGCGCCATTGCAAACCTCAACAGCGACCATCTTGACGATGCCCGCACGGACTTCTTGCAACTGCAGCAAACCTATACCAACTCGTTCCAGATCTCCTACGGCCTGGGTGAAATCGCCTGGCGCAAACACGAGACCAACGAGGCGGTGAAAAATTACCAAGCGTATCTGGCCAACGCGAACACCAACACGGCCGAAGCCACGAACATCATTCAAAGATTGCAGGATCTTCAAGGTCAGCCACACTGACCGCGCCATGCGCGTGACCCATGTCATCACCCGGCTCATCGTCGGCGGCGCCCAGGAAAACACCGTCGCCTCCGTGCTCGGTTTGCGCCAGAAACCGGGCGTGGAAGTGGATCTGATTTCCGGTCCGACCACCGGCGCCGAAGGCTCGCTGGAAACCAAATTCGCCGGCCTCCCGGCCATGCTCTCGGTCGTCCCCGAACTCGTCCGCCCCGTTCATCCCCTCAAGGACTGGATCGCCTTGCGCCAGCTTGAAAAGATTTTCCGCGAACAAAAGCCGGACATCGTCCATACGCACAGCGGCAAGGCGGGGATTCTCGGGCGGCTCGCCGCCCGGCGCGCCGGCGTGCCGGTCATCATTCACACCATTCACGGCCCGTCGTTCGGCGCGTTTCAAAACGGGTTGAGCAATTTCATTTTCACCGCCGCCGAACGCCGCGCCGGCCGCGTCACCGACCATTTCATCGTCGTCGCCGACGCGATGACCAGCCAATACCTTGCCGCCGGCATTGGCCAGCCCCGGCTTTACACGAAAGTCTTCAGCGGGTTTGAACTGGAACCATTCCTTGCCGCAAAAAACGATCCCGCCCTCCGCGCCCGGCTCGGATTGCAGCCGGAGGATTTCGTCATCGGAACCATTGCCCGGCTCGTCAAACTGAAGGGCCACGATGATTTATTCTCTGTCGCGCCGGAACTCGTTCGTCGCTGTCCCCAGATCAAATTCCTCCTCGTGGGCGACGGCGCATACCGGACACGCTTTGAAGCTCTGGCACGGTCGCTCAAGCTCGAGCGTCACTTTGTTTTCACCGGTCTCGTGCCGCCCGACGAAGTGCCGTCGCTCGTCGGCATCATGGATGCGCTTGTGCATCTGTCCTTGCGCGAAGGTTTGCCGCGCGCCCTGCCGCAGGCGCTCGCCGCCGCGAAGCCCGTCATCGCTTGCGATTGCGATGGTGCGCGTGAAGTCTGCCTCGACAACCAGACCGGCTTTCTCATCCGCCCCGGCGATCTGGAAGGCTTGAAAAACCGGCTGCTCCAGATCGCCAATGATTCTGCGCTCCGTGAGAAATTGGGACGGCACGGCCAGAATTTCGTCCGTCAGAACTTTTCTGTCGCAGGCATGGTGGACGGCATTTATGCTCTTTATCAGAAACTCGCCGCCGAACGCGGATTGAAATGACTATCAACACAACTGTAGCGCAGGTTGGGAACCTGCCGTTTCGCCGACTGGTAGTCGGCAGAACGCGGCCATGCAAACACCGCGGATTGCCAATCCGCGACACAGCAGACTGCCAGTCTGCGCCACTTTGGTAACTTGACCTTTCCCTTCAACTTTTTCCTCGCCGCGTTTGCAGGCGCGTTTTTGACGACGCTGCTCGCGCTGCCACTCTGGCGCAAATGGTGTCTGCGCACCAACCTCGTGGACGACCCCGGCCATCGCAAAATCCACACCACACCGATTCCACTTGCCGGCGGCTTTGCCGTGCTCACGGGAATTCTCCTGCCGCTCGCCGCCGGCGCGATTCTGCTCAAGCTTGGCATCGTGAAAATTTCTTCCGCCGGATTGATCGTCCACGGCATCGACCGCCGAGCAATGGAACTCGCCGTGCTCGCGCTCGGCGCGGTGGCCATCACGATTCTTGGCTGGCTGGATGACAAACATGAACTCAAGGCGCTCCCGAAATTCATCGGACAGATTCTCATCGCCGTCGCCGTGGCTGCCGCGTGCAAACGCATCACCTTGTTTGTTCAGAGTGATGTCTTCAGTTACGTCGTCACGATCCTCTGGCTGCTCACCGTCATCAACGCCTTCAACTTCATGGACAACATGAACGGCCTCTGCGCCGGCGTCGGCGCGATCGGCGCGTTCATCTTCGCGCTCATCGCCGCGACCAACGGCGAATATCTCGTCGCGCTCACGGGTTTTCTGATGTGCGGCGCGCTCGCCGGCTTTCTGCCGTGGAATTTCCCAAACGCCCGCGCCTTTCTCGGCGACGCCGGCAGCCATCTCGTCGGCTACCTGCTCGCGGTCATGGCCATCCTGCCGCATTTTTACACCCGGCAAAATCCACGTCCGCTCGCGGTGCTCGCACCGCTGCTCGTGCTGGCAATTCCCCTGCTCGACCTCGCTCAAGTCAGCCTGTTCCGCACACTGAACAAAAAACCGTTCTGGATCGGCGACACGAATCATCTCTCACACCGCCTTGTGCGCGCCGGGTTCAGCAAAACGACGTCCGTCATCCTTCTCTGGCTGGTGGCGGCCATCCTTGGTGCCGTTGCGTGCTGGCTTTGAATTAAAATTCCGTAGCAGTCGACGTCAGTCGGCTCAATCTTTTAATTAGAGCGGACTCACGTCCGCTGCTACGCCGTTTTCTTTCGTGTCTTTCGTGTCTTTCGTGGTTAATTTTCCGGCGTGAAACTTCTCTTCATCGGCGACATCGTCGGCAGTCCGGGCCGGCGCGCGGTCAAGGAACTGCTGCCCAAGTTGCGGCAGGCACACGGCTTGGACGTCATCATCGCCAACGGCGAAAATTCCGCCGGCGGCAACGGCATCACGCCCGACATCGCCGAGGAACTGTTTGGCTACGGCGTGGACGCCATCACCACCGGCGACCATTTGTGGGACCAGAAGGAAGTCATGGAACTGCTGCAAAACGAAAAGCGTTTTCTCCGTCCACTGAATTATCCACCCGGCACGCCCGGCAAAGGCAGCACCGTTCTAAAGATCCGCGACCTGCCACCCGTCGCCGTGATGAACGTGCAAGGCCGCACCTTCATGCAACCGCCGCTGGACAATCCATTCACTCTCGCGCTCGACGAGGCGAAATGGCTGCGCCAGCACACCAACATCATCTTCGTGGATTTCCACGCCGAGGCGACCTCGGAAAAAATCGCGTTCGCGCGGCTGCTGGATGGCCAGGTCAGCGCCGTGGTGGGCACGCACACGCACGTGCAGACTGCGGACGAACAGATTTTCCCCGGCGGCACGGCGTATCTGACTGACGCCGGCTTCACCGGTCCGCAGGAAAGCGTTTTGGGCCGCGAAATCGCGCCGGTCATCACCCGCTTCCGCACGGCCATGCCCCAGCGTTTTGAAGTCGCGCGCAACGACGTGAAGCTGCTCGGCGCGATCATCGAAATTGACCAGGCCACCGGCAGAGCGACCAGCATCCGGCGCGTGGCGGAGAAGTTGGACGTCTGATAAGAACAATTAAGTTTTAACGCAAAGGCGCAGAGACGCGAAGAATGAAACTGCCGAATTCAGAACTGGCGGTTGTGCCAAGCCGAAAGATCACGCACTACCTGCTTTCGACAGCGCATCGCGACGGTCAGCACAAGGCGGAGTTTTTTCGCGCTTTCGGATTCAAACCGGAAGCGTGGGAAGAACTGTTGTTGAATCATGCGCGTAATCATGAAGTGGCGGAAATCGTGCCGACACCATTCGGACAGAATTTTGTGATTGAAGGCGCGCTGACCACTCCCGATGGCCGCTTGCCGGTGGTGCGTGTCGTTTGGTTTATTCCCAAAAATGCGGAAACGGCTACATTGGCCACGGCGTATCCATTGGATATTTGATTATGATCAAAGAACTCGACAGCGTGGTGTTGACGACCGGCTTGCCCGAGCATGGCCTGACCAAGGACGACATCGGCACGGTCGTGCTCGTCCATGAGGGCGGCAAGGGCTGCGCCGTCGAATTCATGACCCTCGCCGGCAAAACCCTCGCCGTCGTCACGCTGCTGGCGGATCAAATCCGGCAGATTGCCAAGGACGAAATCGCCCACGCCCGCCATGTCGCAGTAACGGTCTGATTTACCTGCCAAAAAGCGGAAGGCTCGAAATACGCCGGACACGCGAAAAGTTTTTTGGAAATTCGTTCGTGTCTTTTGCGTGGTTCGCGGTCAATCTGCCTAAACGCGCAGGGGAAATGTGCGAAAGCTAGTCTGAATAAATTATGGAAGAGCTTAAACTCATCATCCAACTTATTGGAGCATTACAAGATTCTCTCCAAAAACGGCAATCCGAATCTGGAAACCCTGCAGGAAATTTTGGAACCGCTGGGCCTGCGCGTCTCGGTGGCATTGGACAAGGCGGCGTGAACGCCGCAGCGCCGCAGCAAAACATTTGACCGCGAAATACGCCGGATACGCAAAAAGTTTTCGGAAATTCGTTCGTGTCTTTCGCGTGGTTCGCGGTCAATCTGCCGGCGTGAAGTAGATTCATGCTTCCGGCTGGGATGATTCGGGCGGCAATAAAATGCCAGGAACGTTTTGAAGCGGCCCGGAACGATGTGAAGTTGCTTGGCGCGGTGACTGAAATGGACAATGCTCCCGGCCGAGGGTTGAGCATCCAGTGCGTTTCCGGAGCAATTTAATTGATCACACAACAACCAGAATCCAAATGAAAACGACCCATCCTACAGTGGAAGAATTACGCCAGCTTGTGGCGGCTGCGCGCTCGCAGCTGGCGGCGGCGGAAGCGGATTTCACCCGGGAGCAATCGCGCGTTGAAGCCGTGCACGCCGGGCTGTTCCAGCGGCTGCGCGGGCATTATCAAAAGCGCGACCGGCTGCGGCTCGCCGTGGATTACCGCCAGAAATTTCTGGATTCCTTCATCCGGGACGAACCAGACGAGGTGGAACAGGCCGAGAAAGATCTGGCGCAGGCCAAGGCACAACTGGACGAGGATTACGAAAAAATGGCCGCGGCGGCGGACAAAAGGAAGCCGTTAACCGCCGGGCAGGAAGCCGAGTTGACGCCGATCTGGCAGAAGCTGGTGATGCTGTATCATCCCGAACGGTTCAAGAACGAGCCGGGCAAACAAGCGGCGTATCAGCAGCTGACCGCCGCCATCCATCAGGCCAAACACCGCGGCGACACCGAATTGCTGCGCAAAATCGCGGAAGATCCCGAAGGCTTCCAGGTTCAACATGGCTGGGCGACCTTGGATCTCAAGGACGTCGAAGAACTCACACAGCTGAAGCGATTGCATCAGGCGTTGGGAAAGGAGATCGCAGCGGTCACGGACTTGTTAAATAAATTGCGTGAAATCCCGGATTTTGAATTGTGCCAGATCGCGGAGCAAAAGCCCGGGATGGTCGAGGAACTGGCAGCGGAACGGGCAAAGCAGCTTGAGATGGAAAACGTGGAATGGGAAAAGCAGGCGGATCTGCTGGCCCAGGCGATTCAGAAATTGTCAGAAAAATCCCCGCCTGGTTGACACACGCATGTCCGCAATGAAGCCGGGTCGCGAGGGCACCGACGTGCGGCGGCAAGCCGTGGTGATTGAAATTGATGACTCCAGCGGCCGCCCGTGAAAATCCAACGTGTGCCGGAGAATTCAATTCAGCCACGGATGAAACGCGGGTTGAAGCCCAAGGCGAACCTTTTAAATGAAGACGTTGAACTTGATAGCGCCTCGGACGATTTCTCCGGTGCTGATACTGACGATTTTCACTTTGGCCTGCCTTGTCCCGTTTGTCGGCAAACCGTTTTACATCGACGATCCCCTGTTTGTTTGGTGTGCCCAACACCTGCAATCCCATCCGATTGATTTCTACGGATACAACATCAACTGGCAGGGGCGGGAGGAAATGATGGCGGCGGTGACGCAGAATCCGCCACTGGCTTCTTATTATCTGGCGATGGTCGGTTTTCTTTTCGGTTGGAGTGAGGTGGCGTTGCATGCCGGTTTTCTTTTACCAGCGGTGGGCGCCGTCATCGGGACATATTATCTGGCGCGGAACTTTTGTTCGCATTCTTTTTGGGCGGCGCTGGTGACTGGCGTGTCGCCGGTTTTTCTCATGTCCAGCACGAGCGTCATGTGTGATACGATGATGCTGGCTTTTTGGGTGTGGTCGGTGTTTTTGTGGATGGAAGGCCTGAAGACGGAGAACGCGGCCAAGTTGTTTATGGCCGCTCTGCTCATCGCGGCGTGTTGCCTGACAAAATACTTCGGTTTCTGCCTGGTTCCGCTGCTGCTGGTTTATTCACTATTAGAACAGCGGCGGGTCGGTTGGTGGCTCCTTTATTTCTGCGTCCCCATTATCGCCCTTGCCTGCTACCAATGGCTGACTTGGCGGCTTTATGGCCAGGGCTTGTTATTGCACGCGGTTTCCTACGCGACAAACTTTCGCGTCGGCGGTGGATTGCCTTCAAAGATTTTGACGGGATTTGCTTTCAGTGGCGGCTGTATGATCATTCTTCTGGCGGCGGCACCGTTGCTGTGGAGGAAAAGGAGTCTTGCCGCCGGCGTTTCCGTCATGATTCTGATCGGGGTGCTGGTCGTGGCCATGAAAACTGTGGAAGTTTTTCACGTCGTGGCAGAGGGAAAAACAAAGTGGTTCTTTGTGGCGCAATTTTCGCTGCTGACTGTCGCGGGGATGAGCCTGGTTTTCCTCGTAGTGTCGGATTGGCGGGAACGAAGAACACCGGCGTCGGCGCTGTTGTTTCTCTGGGTCGCCGGAACCTTTATTTTCGCCTGCGCCGTGAACTGGACCGTCAGCGGCCGTAATATTCTGCCCATGCTCCCGGCTGTTTCCGTTCTGATGCTGCGCCAGCTTGAAGCACGGGATTCGCTTCACAACCGGAACTATCTCCCACGTCTGACCTGGTCGCTTGGCATATCGCTGGTGATTGCCCTGTTCGTTGTCTGGGCGGATTACCGCTCGGCAGACGCGGCCCGACTGGCTGCTTCGCAAATCAAACAAGAATTGGATGTGGTCTCCACCAAGACATGGTTTGAGGGGCATTGGGGATTTCAGTATTACATGGAGAAGCTGGGGGGCAAAGCGCTGGCTTTTAAAGATCCGAATCAGCACTTGGTCCCAAACGAGGCGATCGTCGTGCCACTGAACAACAGCTACACATTTAATCTTTCTCCTGAGCATACCGAGTTTAAATTCAAATATGAAACGGAAGGTTCAAAATGGCTGACGACCATGAATGCATTCTCTGGCGCGGGTTATTATTCCGATGGCTGGGGGCCACTACCCTTCGCATTCTATCGGGTTCCGGCGGATCAATATATCGTATACCGCATCAAATGAGCTAGAAAATGAACAGCCACGCTTCCCTGATCTGTATCCTGGTTGCCTTGCTCGCCGCCTTCGCCGCCCAAGGGGCGGCGACAAGGTTTGAGCCCCAGCCACTGGAGGGTCAGACATTCATCCACGATCCCTCCACGATTGTCAAAGACGGCGGCGGATTCTACGTCTTTGGCACCAAACCCGGCATCAGCGTTCGTTCGTCGGCAGACTTGATCCATTGGACCAATGAACCTCCGGCCTTCAGCCGGCCGCCGGCCTGGACCAAAAATGTCGCCCCCGGCTTCGACGGCTATTTTTGGGCACCGGACATCATCCGGCTGAACGGAAAATTCCTGCTCTATTATTCCGTCTCGGCATGGGGCAAGCAGACTTCCGCCATTGGCCTCGCGACGACAACCACCCTGGATGCCGCCACGACCAACCACGTCTGGACCGATCGCGGCGAAGTGATCCGCTCGACCAACAATTCCGCCTTCAACACGATTGATCCGAGCGTATTTCTGGATGCGGACGGAAAACTGTGGCTGGCCTTCGGGTCGTATTGGCAGGGGATTTTTCTGACGGAACTCAATCCACAGACCGGGCTGCGCATCAGCACAAATTCGCCGTTATATCCGCTGGCGTGGAATCATTCCATCGAGGCAGCGTGCCTGACACGACACGATGATTTTTACTATCTCTTTGTGAACTGGGGGCAGTGTTGCAAAGGCACCAACAGCACCTATGAAGTCCGGGTCGGTCGCGCGGAAAAAATCACCGGCCCGTATCTCGACCGCGACGGCAAGAAACTCGCGGAAGGCGGCGGCTCGCCATTTCTACAAAGCAGCAGACGGTTCATCGGCCCCGGCCATGTCGGCATCGTGGACGATGGGACCACGAATGGCCCGACCCGTTTCAGTTATCATTACTACGACGCGGACACGCAGGGGAAATCACGTCTGGCGGTCGGAACGATTGACTGGTCGGACGGGTGGCCGGTTCCGGCAAAATAATTGTGCGGGCTAAACTTTTATTTTTCCCGCCCTGTCATATTCTTCCCGCCTGTGCTGACCACCCTGCGTAAAGCCGAGTATTTTGAATTACTCATCCTGTTTTTCATTCAGGGCGCGGCGATGGCCATCTGGTTCGTGCCGCTCGGGCCGATCCTGGACGCGCATGGACTGCACACGATCAAGCCGTTCGCTTTCGCCGCCTCCGCCGTGGCGGCATTTATTTCCCCGCTGATGTTCGGTGCGATGGCCGACCACCATGTGCCGCCGGCCAAAGTGCTGCGCTGGCTCGCCGTGGCGACCGCCATCTCCATGACCCTCGTGAGCACGGCCATCAAAACCCACTGCCATCCGTGGCTGGTCCTGTTGATGATCCAGATTTTTTATTTTTCCTACGCGCCGATGTTCAGCATTTCTTCCGCGCTCATCCTCGCGCGACTGCAGAATGCGCAAAAAGAATTCGGCCCGATCCGCAGCCTGGCCACCATCGGCTGGATGTCCGGCTGCCTGCTCGTCAGCGCACTGAACGTGGATTCCTCGGTCAGGGCTGGCTATCTTGGCGCGGCGATGTGGCTGGGGGTGGCCATTTTCACTTTCTACCTGCCAACGCTGGAAGTTCCCAAGTCCGCCGAGAACCTGACGTGGCATGAGCGCCTCGGGCTCGACGCGCTCACGCTGCTCAAAAACCGCGACACGCGCGTCATCTTCATCACCACGACGCTGTTCAACATCCCGATTGCGGCGTTCTATCCGTTTGCGCCCGCGCATCTGCGCGACCTTGGTTTCACGCATACGACGGCATGGATGAGCCTGGCGCAAATCTCGGAGATCATCGCGATGTTCAGCCTGGGCTGGCTGCTGTTTAACTGGCGGTTGAAATGGATCTTTGCCTGCGGGCTCGGCATCGGTGTGCTGCGGTTCGCGTTGTCCGCGGGCAACACGGAAGCCACGCTGCTGCTGGGCATTTTTTTGCACGGCGCATCCTTCACGCTGGTGTTCGTCATCGCCCAGATTTATCTCGAACAGCGCATTGACCCGACCTGGCGCACGCGGGCGCAGGCGTTGCTCTCGCTGATGAACGGCGGCATCGGCAACCTGATCGGCTATCTCGGCACCGGCTGGTGGTTCAGCGAATGCGCCCGTTCCACCGGCACGAAATGGCCGCTGTTCTGGGGCGGGCTGGCGGCCCTGGTCGGCGCGGTGCTGATTTATTTTCTCACGGCATTCCGCGATAAAAGTTTGCCAATCAGCGCGACCATTCGAAAATGATTGCGCCTTTGCGTTATGAAACATTCAAACCCCTCAAAAAATTTCACGACCGGCTTTTCCAAACGGCTTTGCTTCCGGTTGTGCATCGGCTCCATGCTGTTGCTTTCCCAAGCCCGCGCCCAACAGACTGCCGGGGAGTCAACGAAACCCGGCACGCTGGCTTACCACCTCGCCACCAACGCCGCCGCACGCGCGGAGGGACGCTACGCCGGTTACAATGACAAGGTTGAACTCGTCGCGCCTCATTCCACCCGGTTGACCGGGTATGCCGACGCCACCTGGTCGCGCGCGTGCTGGCTGCACGACGTTCAAGGGTTGAGCGCGACGCCAATCGGGTTGAGCAATTCCGCGAGCGGCCAGGGATTGCCCACGATGGTTTCGCCCCGGCACTACGTTTGCGCCACGCACATGCATCCGGAGGGTTATCTGAAAGCCTTTTTGGACACGAACAACGTGGTGTATTGGCGGAAAAGCCTGCAGCGGGTGGACGTGGGCGGTGACACTTCGGTCGGCATCCTCGACGCTGACCTGCCGCCATCAGTCGGTTTTCTTCCGGTGTTGCCGGCCAATTTCACCAACTACCTGCCCACAACTTTTTCGAATATCGTTCAGGGAATTGGGATGAATCAGGACATGTATTTGTTCAGCCAGCCGATGACGTTCGGCTCCCCGGCGTTCGTCAACTGGGACAGCAGCAAGACCGCTCCCTTCGGTCTCGCGACAAACTGGAACGCAACTTTGCGCGGTGGCGATTCCTCCAACCCGGACATGCTGCTCGTCAGCAATCAACTCGTTTTGGTTTCCCATAATTTCGTTGTCCAAGGCGGCCCAAATTATGCCTGCCAAATTCCCGCCATCAATGCAGCCATGCACCTGCTCTCCACCAACAATCATGTCCGCACGGATTATCAATTGACGGAGTTCCCACTGACGAACTGGCCGGTGATCCGTTGAAAGTCTAGCTGCCGAGAATCTGCTCGATCAGCGCCAATTCTTCGGCGGTAAAATGCAAATTCTTCGTCGCACCCACGCAATCGTCCACCTGGCTCACACGGCTCGCACCGATGAGCGCACTGGTCACGACTTTGTGCCGCAACACCCACGCCAGCGCCATTTGCGCCAGCGTTTGACCGCGCGACTGCGCGACGTCGTTGAGCTTTTTGGTTTTCGCGAGCACCGCGTCGGTGATATCCGATGGACGGAGGAATCTTGGATCGTGACCGGCCCGCGAATCGGCCGGGATGCCTTTGAAATAGCGGTCGGTCAAAACCCCCTTGGCGAGCGGCGAGAATACGGTGCAACCGATGCCCTCGACTTCCAACGTCGCCAGCAACTGCGGCTCCACCCAGCGATCCAGCATGCTGTAACGCGGTTGATGGATGAGACAGGGCGTCCCCAGTTTGCGCAGTATTTTAGCCGCCCGCGCGGTCTCGGCCGGTTGATAATTGGAGATGCCGGCGTAAAGCGCCTTGCCGCTGCGGACGGCGTGCGCGAGCGCGCCCATCGTTTCTTCCAGCGGCGTGTCGGGATCGGGCCGGTGGGAATAAAAAATATCCACGTAGGGCAGGCCCATCCGCTGGAGCGATTGATCCAGCGACGACAGCAGATATTTGCGCGAACCCCACTCGCCATACGGCCCCGGCCACATGTCGTAGCCCGCCTTGGTGGTGATGATCATTTCATCGCGCCATTGGCCCAGTTCTTCGCGCAGGATGCGACCGAAGGTTTCCTCCGCCGAACCGGCCGGCGGGCCATAGTTATTTGCCAAATCAAAACACGTGATGCCGAGGTCAAAGGCGCGGCAGCAAATGGCGCGGGCGTTCTCGTAGGAATCCTCCGCGCCGAAATTGTGCCAGAGACCAAGTGAAATCAGCGGGAGCCGGACGCCCGAGTTTCCACAGCGGCGGTAGAAACTGGATGAATCATAACGTGTGGACGCAGGCAAATAGCTCATGACAACAGTTTAGTTGAGCGGGGATTGAGCTTCGATATAAAAATCGCCGGCCATCAAAAGCCCTTTCCCGCATGCGCTAGTGGCATATTGACATGAGCATTCTGAGGAGTATGCTCATCGGCAACTATGAATAACCAAGACACCTATTCGGTAGCTGTTCCAGTAATTGAACTGGACGACAAGTCGCGAGGGCGTTTCATCGCGCGCACCTACAACCATCTGTTCGGCGCCATCTGCGCGTTCACGCTCATCGAGATCGCGCTGTTCAAGTCCGGCGTAGCCGGTTCGATTACCAATGCGATGATGGGCCATTCGTGGCTGATTGTCCTGGGTGGCTTCATGGTTCTCTCGTGGTTCGCCCGGAGCGTGGTGCATAAAACGGAATCCAAAGCCGCCCAATACGCCGCACTTGCCGTTTACGTCATCGGCCAGGCGCTTATTTTCGTGCCGCTTCTGTGGATGGCCGACAATTATGCTCCGGGCGCGATCGCCAGTGCGGCCATCATCACCTTTATCGCGTTCACGGTGCTGACGCTGGTCGTGTTCATCACGCGCAAGGATTTCTCCTTCCTGCGTGGCATCCTGATGTGGGGCGGCATCATCGCCCTCGTGACCATTGTCGGTGGCGTCATCTTTGGCTTCCAGCTCGGCACCTATTTCTCGGCGGCCATGGTGGCCCTGGCCGGTGCGGCGATCCTCTACGACACCTCGAACGTGCTGCATCATTACCCGGAAGACCGCTACGTGGCGGCGTCGCTGGAACTATTCGCCTCCGTGGCGCTCATGCTCTGGTATGTCCTGCGCCTGTTGATGTCCCGGCGCTGAAATCGTTCTCTCAAATCAATCAAGCCCGGCGCGCCAGCGCCGGGCTTTTTGTTTTGCCGGCAAGATGGCTTGCCTCATCCGGCGATAAACTGGTTCAATTCCGACCAGCAACCACCGTCATTCCCATGAAGAATATCTTTCAATCCTATCGCCGGCTATTTCTCCGCTCTTTCTTCACCGTCATGACCGGCGCGGTGTCCACATGCAGCACCTTCGCCGCGCCCACGGACGATGTTTATCTGCTCGGCCCGGATTCCGCGCCGCATGATGGCGTGCCGCGCGGCCGGGTCATCGGGCCGCTCACGCTGGCCAGCGACGTCTTCACAAACACCGAGCGCCACTATTGGCTTTATGTCCCCGCGCAATACACTCCCACGAACGCTGCCTGTCTCATGATATTTCAGGACGGCCAGGCCTTTGTGAGAACGAACGGCGACTACCGCGTGCCGTATGTGTTCGACAATTTGATCTATCGCCGCGAAATGCCCGTGACCATCGGCGTCTTCATCAATCCCGGCCACACGCCCGAGCAGCCCGAATCCACTGCGACGAACTGGGGCGACAACATCAACAATCGCGCGATGGAATACAATGAGTTGAACGACCATTACGCGAAGTTAATCGTCAACGAACTCCTGCCCGCGCTGGAAAAAGATTACAACCTTTCCAAAAACCCGGACGACCGCGCCATCGCCGGCGCGAGTTCCGGAGCGATCTGCGCGTTCACCGTCGCGTGGCAGCGGCCGGATCAGTTCCACAAGGTAATCAGCACCATCGGGAGTTTCACCAACCTCCGCGGCGGACACGTCTATCCCGACCTCATCCGCGCGAGCGAACACAAACCGCTCCGCATTTTCTTGCAGGACGGCCTGAACGACAATCGCGGCCATCGTCGCAACCCCACCAACGCCTACGACGCGAAGTGGGACTGGCACGCGCAGAATCTCAAGATGGCCGCCGCGCTGACCGGGAAAGGTTACGACCTGAACTATTGCTGGGGCATCGGCACGCACTCGAACAAGCAGGGCGGCGCCATGCTGCCCGAAATGCTTCGCTGGCTCTGGCGCGATTATCCCCGCCCCGACGATCCGCAGGACGACAGCAACCGTAAGCTCTTTGCGCCGGCAGAAAAACAGCCGTAAGAAATCGCCCCCATGGCGGACAAAAGAATTTTAACCACGGATGGACACAGATAGACACGGATTTTGCGACAGCCAGCGCCAGGAGGACCAAACAAACTCAACCGCTGATTGACGCTGATGCACGCTGATTCAAAAGGGCTGTAAGCCCGAAGGATAACAGATGGCGTGGTTATTGGCGGGGGAGCGAAATCGCGCTACACCAAGGTTGTTATGAAAACACAAACCAACGCCAATACCCATGCCATCTGTTATCGGTCGCCACTCCGTGGCCTGGCGGCTTCCGCCTTCATCCGATTTCGGCGCGAAGGCTGGCGTTTCAAAAGCATGCGTGCCCATCCGTGGTTGAAGTTTCATGCCACCTTCTTTTTCCAAAACGCATCCTGCCAGCGTTTCTGTTTCTCGCCGGCTTCGCGCAAGAAGGGCGCGAGCGCGCCGAAGTTGACGAGGCGTTCGTTCAGCCAGTGGAACGGCTGGTAAAGCGGCCGGGCAAAATCCACAAACAACACCACGCGATATCCGTTCGTGTCGTTCCACACCTCGTGATTGAACGTGTCGTCGAAGATCAGCGCCTCGCCCTCGCGCCAGGAATAAAAATCATTGCCGATGCGGATGCGCACGCGTTCGCGGGGCTCCGGCACCATCAGGCCGAGATGAAAGCGCAGGACGCCATTCCACGCGCCGCGATGCGCCGGGATGTGTTTGCCGGGCGAGAGGATGCTGAAGAAGGCGGTGGTCAAGCCGGGAATCTTGCCGAGCAACCGCATCGTCTCCGGACAGCGTTTCGCGTTTTGAGCGCAGTCCATGCCGATGCCCGCGAGGAAAAAGGTTTTCCAGTTGTTGTCCGACTGGATCGCGCCGACCTCCTTGAGGATGTCCTGAAAGCTCGGCATCTGGTCGCGAAAGGTCATCACGGCGTCGAGTTCCTGGCGGATGAGCCGCCATTCGCGTTCCACCCCGGCCACCCACGGAAATAATTTCGTGTCGTAGATGTGCGGGTCGCCGTGGCGCGAGACGCGGGCGACGCTCCATTCGGCCGCCGTCTGCGCCGCAATGCCGCAACGGTCGAGAAACGTGCGGTCGGAATTGAGCGTGTGCCGGCGATGACGAAGATCCTCGGTTCCTGCTTGTGAATTATTTCCGGCGGCGTCAAGTATGGTTTGCATGGGGCAATGCCTTAGTTAACGCGCCGATTGTTACGTTTTTGAAACAAAAATCGAGCGAATAAATTCGCCCGGTCAGCGTCCGCGGAATTCATCCATCAATTTCAAGATGCCCTCGCGGATTTCAAAGAGCTCCATCCGCGCCCCGGCGATGACTTTCTCCGGCAGAATTTTCTTTGGCGCGACCGCTTCGAGTCCGGCTTGCGACTTGTGCAAGTGGTCGAGCGCGCGCTTCAAACACGCGACCGTGAATGCCGGGTCCGCCGTGCCGCGATCTTCCGCGATGCCGCCGAGCGCGCCGGCCAGCTTCGCGCCCGTGGTCAGCCACTCGCCGATGAACTCCTGCAAATCGTCGTCCTCCGAGTTTTTCAGGCCGAGCTTGTCCACCTGTTTCCAGACTTTCATCGAACTCTCGGTGCAGCGGTGCTGGAGCGGATGATGAATGCGCCCATGCTTGTCCCGAATCCAGTCAATCCCCTCGCGATGCGGTTCGGGTTCGGGCGGCGGCTCGTTCAACGCCTCCTCGCACGCGCGGTTCATTTCCTCGATGCGGCGGCTTTCTTCCTCGGCCTCCTCGGGAGTCTGCTCTTTCAACCAGCCCATCTCTTTCGCGATCTTTTCCTCGGCCTCGTCGGAGTCGCCGTATTTTTCCTGAAGCTCCAGGTATTTGTCCGTGCGAGCGTCGGACTCCTTCAGAAATTTTTCGTAATCGTGTTCGTCCCATTCGGCCTCCGGATCTTTCTGGCCGCGCTTTTGTTTTTCCAGCGCGTCGTTCAATTGCTTGGAGAACATTTCCCAGCCCGCCTCGGCGTCCCTGGCCCGTTGCTTTTCCTCGGCAGCGGTCAACCGCCATTCCGGCGCGGAAATCGTCAGTTCAAAATCCGCGCTCTCGATGACGACGCGCCCGTTACCTTCACTGAACCATTCGAGATACAGCGCATTTGCCATGCGCTCCGGCGGTTTCTCCCCGCGATCAATCATCGCAAACGCCTCCGCATCGGGAATCGTGAACACGCGCACCTTTTGCGACGCCGAAAGGTTGCCGATCTTCCCGCGTTGAATTGGATTGAACGCCGGCTTCTTGCGCATCGAAAAAGTTTTGGCGGGATTCTTGAACGTGAGCAGGCATCCCGCGAGATCGGGACCGGCGTTGCCTGCGAGGTCCAGTTCCACCGGCTCGTCGTGACCATGCAGCCACAACTTGCCGCGCACGCAACCCTTCAGCCGGTTATCAATCTCACCACGAATCACATTGTCTTGAATGCGCCAGGCCATGAGACGATCCTGCCAAAATGTCTGGCGCGTGGAAAATATTTTGCGCAAAAAAGTGTGCGCCGTTTTGCTGCCCCAGACCCGCCGCGGAGAACAGATCTTCGGAGACTGGACAAACATTTCCACACTTTGCAAAGTGTGGAAAATGAAGACTGAACCGCTTCAGCCCACGTTGTGGCGAACCTGCCGGGTTCTCGCCAACCGCAACCGTCTGCGGATATTGGCCCAACTCGTCCGCCGGCAGCCCCAAACCGTGTCACAGTTGGCCGCCTGCGTTTCGTTCACCCTGCCCGTCGCCAGCCAATCCCTGAGAGCGTTGGAATCACGCGGCCTGCTTAAGGTCAAACGCATCCGCCGCCGCGTGGAATACCACACGCCTTCCAACGCCGAAGCTGGGGCATTGGCTGATCTTATTGCCGCGCTTAAAACCGCCTTGCGCCGTGAGCCGGTGCCGACCGCGCGGATCATCAAACTTGCCACTGCCTTTACCCACCCGTCCCGCATCGGCATCTATCGTTACTTGCATGGTCGCCGGAAAACTCGCATCCAGATCCAATCAGGCATCCCAATCTCTGCCCCGGCACTCTCCCGCCATCTCGGAAAACTGGTCGCGCGCGGCTTCGTCAAACTCGACGACGTTGGCCGATGCACAGCCATCAAGCATCCCGAAGCAATCGGACAGGCGTTGGCCGCCCTAGCTGTAGCGTAGTCGCAGCTAGGGGGTGAGTTTTAATTCCACTTGCCTTATTGAGAGCATAATTTTCGCACTTCCACACTTTGCAAAGTGTGGAAAATTGCCAATTTGAGACATCCCACGAACCCTTCCACACAGGACGCTTAATCTTGATCCAGCAAAACCGCGAAAGCCCAATTCTGATTTTCCAACCAAGATCATCCGATGCAGGCCATATCAATGCGGCGAGGTGTTGGGTGACTGCACGACCCCGACCGGCAGCACAAAGCTCAACGGTGATTTCAGCAGACGCTTTAACAAGGTGCGTCGAAACCGTTGTAATTCCGGTCCGCGCACATTTCGCGCCCGCATCGCCACCCGGAGCGCCAGTGAGAAACTCACCAGAATGTTCAGCAGGCCGGTGCCGAGAATGCCCAATACAATCCACACAGTTGAGAGCCTCCAGAGATGTTCGCCGCCCAGCATCGCAAAAGCCGCCGTCACCTGGCCGGTGGAGAGCGTGACGTGACGCACATCCAGCGGCAGGCCGAAGAACACCGCCACCGACGGAATGATGCCGAGCATCAGGCCGAGCGAGATGTTTCCCGCGAGCCCCGCGATGTTGTGCTCCAGCCACACCGCCAGCCGGCGCGTGCGCGTCGGGCCCAGCCAGCGGTGCCCGCCGCGATGCTGCGCCAGGGCGGAACCCAGTTGATGCAGCACGAACCAGTTGTCCGCCCAGGCGGCGAACAGGCTCGACAGCCACAACAACACGCCCGTGAAGATCGCAAAAACCCAGCATCCGCTGAACGGCGCCACGGTTCCAAGAAGATATTCCGCCTTGTGCTCATCCACGATGTGCCCGCCGGTGATGCCTCGCCAAAGCACATCGAGGAGCAACGTCGCCGGAATCACCAGCGCGAGATTACCGAAGACCGATGCGATCTGCGACCGGAGGAGAAACACCACCTCATCCACCAACGCCTCGAGTTGCGACGCGGTTTTCAGTTCACCCATCCGTCGCGCCAGCGTGGAGGCCGTGGTCGCCGGCTGTTTGGTGGCGACGGAAAAACCGAGCAACTGCACCACCACGAAACTCACCGCGTAATTCAATCCAAAGAATGCCCCGCGGAAAAATTCAGCCAGAACGAGTTTGGCCAGCAGCAACTTCACGAACGTGGTGATGCCCAGGATCGCGCCGCCCCCGGCTGCGCTGCGCAACATGCCCGCATATTCCCGGCCATTGCGCGCGACGTAATGTTCCCCCGTCTCGGCATTGCGCTCCACGATCCGGCGCGTGAGCAAATGAAGATTCTGCCGGCACAATTCCCGCACGCTCCGGCGCGCATGATTCTGCCGCACCAGATCGGCGAGGATCGCCAGCTTGCGCTGCGGCTCCAGCGCGGGAGCCGACCAGGCCTCCAGCAGCAATTCCAGCCGCCTTACCTGCGCGCGCAGGCGCTCGATGTCATAGACCAGCGCCGTGCTCACACCGGTCTTTTCCAGACACCCGATGACTTCCTCCATCGCGCGGTCGCATGCATCGGCCACCCCGCGTACCACGTTCAATTCCGCCGCCAGTTCGCTCAACGGCGTGCCCGCCTGCCGCCGCGCGAGCAACGCTTCCACCGCCGGGGTGAGTTTTTGAAACGGCAATTCGCGGAACGATGCTTTGCCCAGCCGCACGCGCACTTCCCGGCTCGACCCGACCACGCAGATACGATCCGCCAGTTGCACCATCGCGTCCTCCAGATCGGTGCGCAGTGAAACCCAGCCGCCTTCCTCAGGCAATTCGCCATGCTGAAACAGGTCCAGGATCTGCGCGGCGTGTTCGGCATCCAGTTGCTCCAGCCAGTCCGCGACGCGGCCGCGCGGGAACAACCGGTCAAAAATATCCGCGAGATCGCGCGTCTCCGGTGGATTCGGCAACACGTCGGAAACCAGCCGCGACAGGAACTCGCGCGTGAACCCCATGCCACCCGGCAACCCCGTGTCGGCGAACAGATCCAGCGCCTCCGTGTCGCGCACGATGGAACGAAATGTTTGTGCCACGCGTTGGCGCGCCTCGGGCTGACGTTCCAGAACCTGGAGCAACAGCCGCAGACGCGTCGCCGGCGCATCACGCCGCATCCACGCAAACAAATCCTCCGCCCACGCCACGCGCTCGGCGAGCGGATGATCCGGACGCGCCTGTGCCAGCAAGGTGTCCAAAGCAGGACGACCCCGCAGCGACGCCAGACGATCCCGGAATGTTTGCCACCAGCCCATTGGTAAGCCTCAGAAACGAGGCGCGGCGAGTATTCAGCAACGGAGAGCAGCTGTCGAGGCGGGGCTTCGCTGGAAGCAAACATTTTCACGGAGAAGGGAGAGAGGGACTGAGTGACACCCTTGTCCAGCTTAGTCATCGCAAGACAATACCGGCACATGACCAAGCTCTATGAAGTCAATTGGAAGCGTGAAATGAACTGAGACAATTATTTAACACGACTTCAACGCTTGCGTTTAGGCATTCCAGATTTATCCGGCAATACTGCAACGACACCGATCATCAGTATGGGCATGATGACTATCATCAAGGGAAGAACTCCTGCCGCCAGATAGACGATGCGGACATAAGGAATCAAAAGCGGAAACAACGGCATCAGCCCGATAAATAGCACAGCATCGGGCCAGTTTTTGGCTTTCACCCACCACCAACAGCCGTAGATGATGGTGATATAGCTGGGAATAAAAATGAGGAGGCCAGTCAGATATTTGTTGTCCCGGCTGGCGAAAAGACCCATGGGCACAAAAATCAAGAAGAGCGCCAGAACGATTCCAACGACACCAAGGGCGTTAGCCACAAGTGCATTCCGCCGGTAACGAATAATCCGGGAAATTTGAGACTCGTTGCGGCTGTGACTTTTCTTCCGTATCTGATTGGAAGACTGGGAACATTTATCCCGCATGCCAAACACCAGGAGCGGGAGAACGATTAGCTGCGCTGGCCAAAAAATTCCAACGACAAGCAAGCCGCTGGAATATCCCTTGGCTTTGGCGAGTTGATTGCCACCCCAGAAAAAAGTGAGATACTGAACAATCAAGAACGAAAGAAAAAGAGGTTCGTTGATTGCATTCGGACCCATCACCGGTTCGTGAATGATTCGTTTACAAATTGCACCGGCTATAAATACCAATGGAATCGAACAGAACCACAGCACCACACCAATGATGGCTTTGTTTTTATATCGGGTGTCCATTGGGCTGGGTTAGTTTCAAATCAAAGGTCCGGCTTCTCGAACCGATTGTTCACTTCCTTGAAATGGAAATTGAGCGAGCAAAATTCACGGCGTCTTGAGCCGGTAAAAGCCGCTGGTGTTGGTGTGCGGGAGAATGATTTCGTTCTGCACGTTGGTGGGGTTGAACACCGGCAGGTTCGTCACGTCCGTCCACGATGTCAGGTCAATGCTTTGTTGCAGCACAAAATTCGTAGAGGGCACGATCCAGCCAACCTTGGCGTTCGCGGCGGCAAGCGAGAGGTTCACCAGCGGTTTTGGTTGGCGTTGCGCAGTCCAGATGCCACCGCCATAAACCACAGCCACCAGCCTGTCGCCATCGGCGGAGCAAGCCACCGCCTGCCATCCCTGTGCCACATTGTTTGAAACCCAGCCAGCCCCGGAGTTTGTCGAAGTATAAATGTAGGTGCCCGCCGCAATCAATTGGGTGCCATCGGCTGATGAACCGGTCGAGACCCATTGCGTGTGAGGCACGCTGTTTGATTTCCAAGTCGCCCCAAAATCAGTCGAGGTAAACACCCCGCCTCCTTGAACCGATGCCACCACAAGTTGACTGGCATCCGTTGAACTTGAGATAGAGAATGCGGGCCTGCTCCACGCCGTGCTGTTGGTTTTCCACGTAGCGCCAAAATTGGTGGAAGTGTAAACCGTTTGACCATTCGCCGCCACCAACTTGCTGGCATCGGCGGAAGCGGCAACAGAATACCAGGAATCGATCGGCGCAGTATTGGTGGTCCAGGTAGTGCCCGCATTGGTGGAGGTGGCAAGTCGGCCGACGTTGCCGGCACCGAATAATTTGGTGCCATCCGCCGAAGACGCCACCAAATGCCAATCATTTGCAAAAGCGGTGTTGGTGACCCACGTGGCGCCTGAATTTGTGGAGGTGTAAGGAACGGTGTTGAAGGGAACCGCCACCAGCCGGTTGCCATCGGCGGACGAAGCCACGGACTCCCACTGTAAATTGGGAACAGAATTAGAAATCCACGTCTTACCGTAATTGGTGGAAGTATAAATGCCGCCGTTATAAGTGACCGCCACCAGTTTGCTGCCGTCGGCGGAACTCGCCACAGCGTTCCAGTATTTGGTTGGCGCGCTGGTCTGCGTCCATGTCTGGGCGGAAACAAGCCCCGGAGAGAGCAGGCCGAAGGTCAGCAGCAAAATGGATTTGATGGAAGGCATCGCGAGATTTGGCTCACAGCTTTCTATCACCGCCCACAGTTCTTTCAAGGAGATTCTTAGGAACGTAGCCGATGGCTTTCGTGCGCGCTGAAAATCCCACTCATCCGGCCTCAAAGTCCCAGCTTCTTAAACCGGTTGTTCACTTCCTTGAAATGGAAGTCGAGCGAGCAGAGTTTTTCCAGTTCACCTTGCTTGAAATGTTTCGCCACGTCGGGGTCGGCTTTCAGGACTTCGAGGAAATCCGCGTCGTCGCGGCCGGCGTGTTTGACTTCCCACGTTTTCATCGCGCCGCGCTGAACGAGGGCGTAGGCATCTTCGCGCGTCAGGCCTTTCTTGATGAGCGCGAGCAGGACAGTCTGGCTGTTCCACATGCCGAGCGAGAGGCCGAGATTCTTCTTCATGTTCGCGGGATAAACGACGAGGCCGTCCATCAGACGCGTGAGCAGGCCGAACATGTAATCGAGCAGCGTGCAGGAATCGGGAAAGATGATCCGCTCGACCGACGAATGCGAAATGTCGCGCTCGTGCCAGAGGGCGACGTTCTCCAGCGCGGCGACGGCGTTACCGCGCAGGACGCGCGCGAGGCCGGTGAGCCGTTCCCAGGTGATGGGATTGCGCTTGTGCGGCATGGCGCTCGAACCTTTCTGGCCGACGGTGAAGGCTTCCTCCGCTTCGAGCACTTCCGTGCGCTGCAAATGACGAAACTCCACCGCCCAGCGTTCCATGCTCGCGCCGATGAGCGCGAGGGTATTCATAAACTCGGCGTGGATGTCGCGCTGCACCACTTGCGTGGCGATGGGCGCGGGTAAAAGACCAAGTTGTTTGCAGACGAAATTTTCCACTGCCGGCGAGAGATGCGCGTTCGTGCCGACCGCGCCGGAAAGCTTGCCGATGGCGACCACTTTGCGGGCGCGTTCAAGCCGTTCGAGGGCGCGGGAAAACTCATCGTGCATGAGCGCCAACTTCAAACCAAATGTGGTCGGTTCGCCGTGAATGCCGTGGCTGCGGCCGATACAGGGCGTGAATTTATGTTCCTTCGCGCGCCGGGCGATGATGGGCAGAAGTTTTTTGACGTCGGCGATCAGGATGTCGGCGCTCTGCACCATCTGCACGGCGAAGCAGGTGTCCACGATGTCGCTGCTCGTCAGACCGAAGTGCAGCCAGCGGCTGGCGCGGTCATTGATCTGTTCGGCCACGGCGGTGGTGAAGCCGATGACGTCGTGGTTGAGCGTCTTCTCCAATTCCTTGGCGCGCTCGGTCAGGGCTTTGGTGTCGGCAAAACACTTGTCCGCGCCGCGTTTCATCTTCACGAAGTCGGCCTTGGGCACGATGCCCTGCTTGACGAGCGCCTCGCTGGCGAGCAGTTCGATTTGAAGCCAGACCTTGAGTTTGTTTTCGTCCGTCCAGATGGCGCGCATGTCGGGGCGCGAGTAACGTAAAATCATGGAACTTATTAAAAATGAAAACTGAGGAATTAAAAAGCCTGAACTGTAGCGGCCTTCGGCAGAAGGCCGGCTTCATCTTTCATTGCCCGGATTTGCGGCGCTCTGCCGAGACGCCGCTACTTCCTCCGTTTCGGCTCCAACCACCGCATTTGCAGCAGCACGTTCGCCCCGGTGATCAGCCCGCCGCCGATGAGCAAGCGCAAGGTCAGTTGCTCGTTGCGGTAATCCAAGCCGCCCCAGTGCGACAGCCAGCCGGGCAGGAACAGCGCGAGCACGCTGGCACCGACCGGTTCGATGCAATAAATCAATCCGGCCTCGGTCGCCGTCACGTGACGCTGCCACCGGTTCATCAACGTGTAGGCAAAGATGGTGCAGAACACGACGAGAGCAGCCAGCAGCGCGCCTGCCGTCGGGGTCGAGTAAGCCCGCCAAACGGAGGCGACATCCGGTGCGGTCGCGCAGACGAGCGGGAGACAGAGCAGCGACATGGTCAAAAACATGACGGTCGAAAAATTGCCGGCACGGTTCGCGGTGTAACGCGGGTTTTCGAGCAACAGGATCTGGCCGGTGAACATCAGGGAACCAACGAGTGTTTCCAGTTCGCCGCGCCCGGGCTTGAACGATTGAACATTCACATCCGCCAGCACCGCCACGCCAGCAATCACCAGCACCGTGCTCAAAAATATTTTCACGGACGGACGGCGGCGGTGCATGAGCAATCCCCACAAGGGAATGAAAACACAGTAGCCCTGCGTGAGAAACGCCGACGTGGAGGCGAGCGTGTAAGCCAGACCATCCATCTGCAACAGAATTCCCGCCACGCCAAAAACGGCGAGCGCCACCCCCTGCTCCGTTTCCCGGCGGGAGATGTTTTTGAGGTTGGAAACATTGAACAGCAGCAGCACCAACCCCGCCGCCCCGAAGCGATACATGACGCCGAGCGACGTGCAAAACCAGCTGCCGGCTTCGGGCAATAATTTGTGCTGCTCCTGCGCCAGCGCCTTCATCACCGGAAAGCTTAAAGCCCACAAGCTGGTGCAGAATACGAGCGTGCGGACCGCCTGGCCGTGAAGTTTTCCGGCGGGCATGGTTGATGAATCAGGAACGGGACATTTTCTTGCGCGCGGATTCGAGGATTTCGCGCTCCCGTGCCGTCAGGCTTTGGATGCCTTGTGCGGAAATCTTGTCGAGGATGGGATCCACCTGATTCTGCAGGAACTCCTCGGCGGACTGTTCCTCAGCGGGCGGAATGTTTTTCGAGCGCCAGAGTTTGTTTTCTTTCAGGCGGGCGGCCAGCTCGCGCGGCGGACGGCGGCGGGCCGGCATCTCCCCTTGCGGCAGGCGACCCTGCACCAGCAGGCGCACATAAAAAAAGCCGGTCAATATGCCGCCGAGGTGCGCGGCATTGGCGATGCCGCTGTCCGGCGTCAGCATGCCGATCACGGCCAGCGCCACGCTGACCCAGAATAAAGTCCGGCCCCGCATGGTGACCGGAATGAAATAAAGCAACAAGGTGAAGCGTTCCTCCCAGTTCAACACCGCGAAGGCCGCCACCAGACCGGCAGCGCCCGCCGACGCCCCCACCACCGGCGCATTCAAATGCTGCGGCGGAATCAACTCGAACAGCATCTGCACCACGCCACCGAGGACACCACTGGCCAGATACAGCGCCAGAAACCGGCTGCGGCCCAGCATGGTTTCCACCACGCGCCCGAAAAAAAAGATGGCCAGACAGTTGAACAGCAGATGCATCCATCCAGCGTGCATGAACTGAAAGGTCAGAAACTGCCAGAGATAACCATGCCGCAAACCTTCCAGGCTCAGCGCAAAATACGTTCCTTCAATTTCGGAACCACGCAGGGAATGTGATGCCGCCAATTGGATGACAAAAACGACCGCGTTGAGGATCAACAAGGCGACGGTCAGCGACACGCGCGGCCCATGGTAGGCCGGCTGGCGCATGTAATCGCGATCTTCAATCATAACTGACGCAAGCTAGTCGCTGCGGGTTGTATTTTCAACGGGCATTTATTTTTTGCGCCACCACATCATCAATTCCAATCCGGTCCGGTTGGGATACGAGCGCGGCACCCACTCTGACAGCAGACTGAAATGCGGGGCGAAGCGTTCAATCAATTCGTCCCGCGTGGTGCCGAACGGCGGGCCGTCGCGGTCAGGAATCAGATAATTCACCGCCAGATACTGGCCGCCGGGCTTGAGCCAGCGCAACGCCGCCGCCACATACAACTCGCGCTCACCCGGATCGATCGCGCAAAAGAGTGTGTGCTCAAAAATCCAGTCGAACTGGAACAGCGGTTCGTCCCGCAAAAAATCGCCAAGGTGGAACTCCGCAGGCAAACCCGCCGCCTGTGTTCGCTCCACGCTCAACCGGATCGCGCTCGGGGCCAGATCGTAGCCATGCACGCGGAAACCGGCTTTCGCCCACTCACGGACGTCATGGCCGGTGCCACAGCCGGGCACGCAAACGGTCAATTGTGGCAGCGACGCCCCCGTCGCAGTGGCTTGAATTTCAGTTGTCGGCTTTGGAACTGAAGTCGAGGCGACGGGGGCGTCGCCGCCACTTAATTGGGGGTGCGCGGCGAGAAAATCCACGAGGCCCGGCGACGGCGCGCCCTTCTCCCACGGCATGTCGCCGGTCTGATAACGCCCTTCCCAATCGGTGGTGCTCATGATTTAAACAGCAGGAGTCGAGGTGACGAGACTCAAATTAAATTAGAGACTCCTCACGTCGTCTCCTACAAAGTTAAATGATTTTCCCGTCCACCAGTTCAATCACCCGCTCCGCATTCGCGGCGACTTTGGCATCGTGCGTGGCGATGACCAGCGTCGTGTTTTTTTCGACCCGCAAACTCTTGAGCAGTTCAATGATTTCGCCGCCGGTTTTGGAATCGAGATTGCCGGTCGGCTCGTCGGCGAGAATCAATTCCGGCTCGTTGATGAGCGCGCGGGCGATGGCGACGCGCTGCTGTTCACCGCCAGAAAGTTCGGAAGGCTTATGATCCAGCCGGTCTTTGAGGCCCACGCGAGAAAGGAGTTCGCGTCCGCGCGCCTCAACCTTCGCACTGGAAATCCGCGCCATCCGCGCCGGCAGGCAGACATTTTCCAGCGCGTCCAGTTCCGGCAGCAGATGATACGCTTGAAAAATAAAGCCGACGCGCCGGTTGCGGAAATGCGTCAGTTTGCTTTCTGAAAACGCGACAAGGTTTTGACCGTCGAATAATATCTCCCCGGCATTCGGCGAATCCAGTCCGCCGATCAGATGGAGCAGCGTGCTTTTGCCTGCGCCGGATGCGCCACGCAATGCGAGGAATTCGCCGCGCGTCACGTCAAGACCAACCCCGCGCAACACTTCCAGCGAGCGCTTGCCCATGGTGTAGGTTTTCGAGAGGGCGCGAGCAGAGAGAAGCAGATCGCTCATGATACCGCGCCTCCTGTTGAAAAAGGGGAAACATCCAACATCCAACATCCAGTATCCAACATCGAAAGCATCGGAGTGCGCCCGTCCCCGGGCGCTGCAAGGTGAAAAGCAGAGGTGGCGGTGAAAATATTTAATACGTTCGGTCGTGCGGACGTTGCTGCGCCCGGGGACGGGCGCACTCCGCAAGCTGGCACACCGCGTCCACACGTTGGAGGTTCGGTGTTCAATGTTGAATGGGCGTAAAAGCCCCGTGGGGGCCACGCCCCTTTACGGGGTTCGATGTTTTCCACCTTATTCATAACGCAGCGCCTCCACGGGTTTGAGTCGGCCGGCACGAATCGCCGGCAGCACGCCGCCAAAGATGCAGATCACAAAGGACAGCCCGCAGATAATCAAAATGTCACGCGGGTCAATGATGGCAGGCAGGTCGCCAAAGCCGTAGATGGACGCGGGGAACAGTTCAAAGCCGGTCATGCGGTTCATGAAATGCAGAAACTCGTTGCGATACGTGATCGCCAGCATGCCGAGACCGTAGCCGGAGATCACACCCAGCACGCCGATGATCGCGCTCTGGCCGAGGAACACGCCGGAGATTTGCAGGTTGGTCGCGCCGAGCGCCTTCAACATCCCAATCTCGCGCGTCTTCTGGACGACAAACGTGATCTGCGCGCTCAGGATGCAGAGCGCGGCGACCAGGACGATGAAGAACAGCAGGTAGAACATGACGTTTTTCTCGACGAGCAGAGCGTTGAGGATGCCGGAATTTTCCTCCGTCCAGATGCTGATGGTGTAATTGGGACCGAGCGCCGACAGCAATTCCCGCCGCGCTTGCGGTGCCTGATACGGATCGCGCAACATAACCATCAGGCCATGGACATTGTCGTCCAAGTTGTAAAGGTCTTGTGCGTTTTCGAGCGAGGTGACGACGATGTTCGCGTTGTATTCAAAATAGCCAACATCAAAAATCCCGGTCACGGTGTAATCATCCGGCAACACCGCCTCCTCATCCTTCTTGCCGCGCTCCTTTTCCATCTTCGCCAGATCCGCCGGCGAATACACGGAGATGCGGTCGCCCACGGACAGGTTCAGATTCCCGGCGAACTGGCTGCCCACCACCAGGCCGCGCCCGCTCAAATCGAATTTGCCGGCGACGATGCTTTGCGGCAGGACGCTCACCGAACTTTCGCGCGCCACGTCCACGCCGCGAACCCACGGCGCGCCGGTGAGCTTGGCCTGACCTTCCGGCGGCTGCGTCACCACCAGCACCTGCCCCAGCACGAACGGCGCGACGCCCCGGACGTTCTTGTTCGACGCGACGAGGTTGATCACCGGCGAATAATTCTCCAGCGGTTTACCCTGGGCGAAGATTTTCAGATGCGCGTTGAAGCCGAGAATTTTTTCGCGCAGATCATGGTCGAACCCGCTCATGACGCTGATGACAATCATGAGCACGGCCACGCCGAGCGCGACGCCGACGATGGAGATGAGGGTGATGATGGAGACAAACGTCCGTTTGGGCCGCAGATAACGCAGCGCCAGCAGCAGTTCAAACGGAAGTTTCGACATGGGCGGCAAGGCTAAAGGTGCGGTGCGGCGGTGTCAATTTTTGCGCGCAGTTATCAATTTAACGTAGGAGCCGACGTGAGGAGGCTCTGACTTTCCCCGGAGAGAATGAGTCTCCTCACATCGGCTCCTGCCATTCATTTGGGTGCCACGAACGGATTCCCCTTGGGCAGTGCGGCGGGGATTCCCGGCACGAACAGCACGCTGACGAACAGATAAATCCAGCCGAGGACAAAATACGCACCGAAAATAAATCCGAACTGCAGCAGGTCCACCCAGCCGAAATTGTAAAGCAGGATGCCCGCCGCCATCAACAGAGCACCCGACAACATGCAAGGTCGGCAAAGTTTGGCGGATATAATCCGGAATCAACCTTGGATGAGTCTCGTCGTTTGGTCCACGGACTGTCTCTGCCGCCTCTGCGCGTGCAATCTCCCAGCCGCATCGCCATCGGCACTATGTTGTCCAAACGCATCATCCCAACATAATGAAAAGCAGCGCGAAACTGTCGAGGGCGATTACAAACATGGAGTTAGTTATACAACATGCTTATATTAAGCTATTTGAGAACTAATTGCCGCGCCGATGAGATTTAATTGTCGGAATCGCTTACACTTTGACCGGGCACAATTCAACGGATGATGTGAAATGTTTATTTGCAATATGCATATTAACAACGACTTGCAACCATATTAAATGTATAACTCGCTGATTGGCACCGGCTATGCTAGAAACAGTTTAGCGTCACTAAAATAACTGCACAAAACTCTGAAAAAGGATAGGATATGAAAAACAAAGTGATAAGAAATGCCGGAACGTCTGTCGTGGTTTTAGCGTCGATCATGGGTGCGTCGAGTGCCAGCGCCACTGGGTTCACACTCGGGGATGCCGCCAACTACATCATCCTATACGAGGGCAACGGTGGCCATCATCTGGCCATCAACAACTTTGGCACCACGGGCATCTGGACCGGCAATATCGGTATTGATGGCACTGGAACCCTTGCGGCTTCAGGCCCGGGCACAATAAACGGCGACGTCAACTTTGCCGCCGGAAATACCGGTCAGGCGTCCGTCAGTAACACCGGCTTTACCTCCGGCCACGGGATTAATTACAATGTGGCGGCAGTCCACAACGACATGGTTTATTTGAATGGTCTGTCTAGTTCCTTGGGTGCCTTGGGAGGAACGGCGCTGTCCATCAACACCTCTTCCGACCAGACGGTCTTGGCCAGTTCCGGCACGCTTAACGGTGGCAACCTTCTTTTTAACGTGACTTCGGTCAACTCCGGCAACGGCGAAAACCTCATTGTCAAAGGTGACGGAAGCGCGAATGTGGTGATGAACGTCAATACCCCGGGTGATGCGCAGTTTCACGGCAATATTTTGCTCCAGGATTTGACCGGGAAGTTCTTTGGCGAGGCCGGCTACGCCGGTCTGTCGCCGGATCAAGTTCTGTTCAATCTTTATGGAGGTGCGGCATTGGTGGGGGGTGACAAGCTGGATGCGAACGACAACGGCAATGCCGCTCACCCGGCGAACATCATTTATGGAACTTTCCTCGACCCGAACGGCGCGATTTCATTCGTCAACACCCGGTTTGTCGGGCATATCTTCGGCGGCGACAGCGTGGACATGCAGATTGTGTCGGGTGACACCCTCACACTGCCCCCACCGCCCTCCGTGCCGGATGCCGCTTCCACCGCGCTGCTGGCGCTGCTTGGACTCGGGGGACTCGTGATGTTCAAAAAAACAGCGGTCGCCTGAAGTTCCATCACTCAACCCTTTCATGAAGGCAGAGGTTTAAAACCTCTGCCTTTTTTGTTAGCCTCACCCACCCACCAAGATGGAACTGCGCTGCGAGCAATGCTAATCTCCGCACCGAAAGGTGGGCTCTCCAAGCCACCGGCCAATCATTCTTGCGGCTGGGTCCAGGCGGAACCAGCCCCGGCCACAGGCTTATACCGCATCGTTCCGGCTAAAGCCGCCTTGGCTGCAAACCTCCACCCGGACGTCTTTCAAACCGGTCCTTTGCCGAACGGATTCCCGGCGGGCAATTCGGGGGGAATTCCCGGCACGAACAGCAGGCTGACAAACAGATAAATCCAGCCGAGGACAAAATGCGCGGCGAAGATGAAGCCGAACTGCACCAGGTCCACCAGGCCGAAATCGTAAAGGACGATGCCCGCCGCCATCAGCAGCGCACCCGGCAACAGGGCGGCGCCGGAGAGCCGCCAGCTCCGGCGGAAATTCAAATCGCGGTTCGCAAAATAACCGAGCAGCCAGACCGGGAAAAAATACAGCGTCGCCAGCAGCCACCAGCTGACCAGCAAACCGGTCGCCGTGACCATCGCGGCGACGAACAGAATCGTGGATTTCCACGCGCCCCACAGCGGTTCGAGTTCCGTGCGATTGAAAGCAATGATCCGGCCGGACGGATACGGAATTTCCATGTAGCCGAGCAGCGCGAAAGACCAGATCTCCCCCCGACCGAACTCGATCTGCACATCGGCGGTGGAATTGATCTTGCCGTCGTGATTCAGATCCACATCGAACGCCAGAAAGCGTCCCTCAGCGAGCAGCTTTGGAGAATCGCCCGGCCAGTCGAGTTTGGCGGAACGGATCTCACCCGTGGCGGGTAGATTTTGGATCGCGGTCTTGATGACGGGACAGATGCTGTCGTCGAGAAACCAGGTGACGGCGGCGGTGGCGACCAATGCGACGAGGATCTGCACCAACAGCAGACGGCTCAGCCGGGCATGGGCAAACGCCGCCACGCCGCGGGGCGTGAATGGCTCCCAGGTGAAGTTTGGTTTTCCGTCAGCACTCATCGATCTCAACTTAAACAAAAACGCCGCACAGATAAATCAATCTGTGCGGCAGTTTGAATTTCGGAGCGCGGCGTTCACGCCGCTTCAACATCCGCAAATCTAAAACGGGCCAAAATTTCCAGCATCCCTTCACGATGGATGATGAAGCGGGCTAAAGCCCGCGCTTCATGAACGCTTGAAACAATCAGGCTGGCGTTTGTTCCGCAGGTGGCGGCTGATTCTGCCCTTGCGGCGGGGCCACGATAACCGGGACGGGATAGCGGATCTTCATCACGTCGTCCACCAGGACTTCGATGAAATACGTCCCGGCGGTCTTGAATTCAAGCTGGCCGAAGACCATGACGTTTGTGGAATGCAAGGCCGCGTCGCGCAGCTCAAATTTCATCTCCGCTTTCCGCAGCACGGTGGTCTGGTCGGGCGCGATAAGGCGGACGGTTTCCGTGAACTGGCCAATGCCCGCCGTCCAGCGGTTGAAGACACAGAGCCGCGCCGCGACCACCGGCAGCTGCGGCACGCGGACGAGGTTGATGACGCCGATCAGGAAGAAGTTGCCGTTGGATTCCTGGCGGACTTCCTCGCACAACAGCGAGGCTTGCAGGTCGGGGAGAATTCGGGTGGCTTGCATGTTCAGTTAAGGTTGAGGGTTTTTAGTTGGGAGATTGTTCGGCGGCACGCACGGTGTTCTGCATCAGCATCGCGATCGTCATCGGGCCGACGCCGCCGGGATTCGGCGTGATCTGGCTGACGACGGGGAGGAGGTTTTTAAAATCCACGTCGCCCACCAGCTTGCTGCCGGTCTTCGAGGCAGGATCGGGCACACGATTGACGCCCACGTCCATGACCACGACGCCGGGTCTGACCATGTCGGCTTTCAGAAATTCCGGCACGCCCATCGCCACGACGATGATGTCGGCGCGCAGGCAATGGGCTTTGATATCGCGCGTGGCGGAATGGCAGATCGTGACGGTGCTGTTCGCGGTTTCACCCTTCTGGCAGAGCATGGCGGCCATCGGCTTGCCGACAATATTGCCGCGTCCGAGGATGACGACTTCCGCGCCTCGGGTCTTCACGCCGGAACGAGCCAGCAATTCCAAGACGCCCGCCGGCGTGCAAGGTTTGAAACCCGTGGCATCGCCGAGCATCAGCTTGCCGACGTTCACCGGATGAAAACCGTCCACGTCTTTCGTCGGCAGCACGGTGGCATAGACCACGGATTCGCGGATTTGTCTGGGCAACGGCGCCTGCACCAAGATGCCATGCAGATGCGCGGCAGAGTTTAATTTCCCGAGCAGGGCCAGCAGTTCGGCTTCTGAAGTCTGCTCCGGCAGGACGTGCGTTTCCGAAACGATGCCAAGATCGGCGCAGGCTTTTTCCTTGCGCCCGACATACACCTTGGACGCCGCATCTTCGCCGACGCGCACGAAGGCGAGTCCGGGAACCTTGCCGCGCTGTTTCAGATCCGCCACGCGCTGCACCAGCTCGCGCTGGATGAGCGCGGCGATGGCGCGACCATCAATTAATTTGTCTGGGGATGCGGTAGTCAAGGCGTTGGTCAGGGATGTTCAGGGCGTTGGTATCCAGCACCACAATGCGCTGGATGGTCAACACCGGCGTGTCTTTCCAGCGCTTCTGCAGGCCTTCTTCGCCCGTGACGATGATGCGCATGCCGGCGTAACGGCTGACGTCAAGACTCGCTGCCTTGCTGTGCAAATAATTGATCTCCTTGCCGGTGGCCGGGTCATACAAAACATACGAAGTCGGCGCGATGACGCTATCCACGTGCTTGACCACGCCTTCGTGGGTCACGACGCGCGGCGGCGGCGGATTGGTGTCCACGATGGAGGCAGCGTTCGGATCAACCATCTCCGGCGCGGCTGCCACCGGTGCGGGATTCGCCGGCGCGGTCACGATCGGCTCAGCCTCCGGAACCGGCGTCGGCGTCGGCGCCGCCATGGCCAGCGGTGCGGGCTCGGTTTCCGTGGAAGCCGGCGTGTTGGCCGCCAGCGATCCGGACGCGACCTGTTTCAAATACATCGCGGCGACAAATCCACAGGCGGATTCCGGCGGCGCGATTTCCGTCCAGACTCCCTTCGTGGTGATTTCCTTTACGGCGGTGCCGTGTTCAATCACGCCCAGCACGCTGAAATTTTCACCCGGACCCGCGCGCAAATTTAATTTCTTCGGCACAACTGTTTTGGTCGCCGAGTCAATGAACGAGGTGTGAATCCAGACGTGGGTGCTGGCGGGCAAGGCGATCTTGGCCCACTGCGCCGGTTCACCGACCTGATGCTTGTCCAGGTTGATCTGGCTCATGACGGCGACGACTTCACCCTTCTTGAGGTGGGCAATGGCTTCGCCCTTGAGACCGGCCTGGCCGCGCACATTCAAATTTTCCACCGCCACTTCCGCGGCTCCCGGCATCAGCGCCACCGTCGGCTCTTTGAGCGCGGCCCGCTTCGGCGCGGCCGCTTTTTTGGGCTTCGCGGGCGCGGCTTTCTTGACGGGCTCGGCGGCCGGTGCCGGCGCCGCTGCGGGCGCAACCGGTTCGGCCGCCGGCGCCGTATTCGGTGGAGGTATTGGCGGCAGCACCGTGGATGGTGGCAAGTTCGTGTTGCTTTGCGCGACGGCCCCGGCCGCTGCCAACATTCCCAAAATCAACCAGTAGTTCTGTTTCATATTTACGAAAGTAAAGTTTTTATCTCCGCCGCTGTCAATGTCCGCCATTTGCCCAATTTCAATTCGCCCAGTTTGATGCGTCCGATCTGGATCCGCTGCAGCCGCTTGACCGTCACCGCCTGCGATTCAAAGAGCCGCCGCACCTCGCGGTTCTTGCCCTCGCTCAATTCCAGTTCCACCACGGTCCGCGAACGGCCGCCGGAAACGATCACCGCCTTCTCCGCCTTCAATTTTTCGCCCGCGTGCCAGATGCCGCTCACAAACTGCGCGAGCATCACGCGATTCACTTCGCCCTCGACCGTCGCGAGATATTTCTTGCGGACCCCGTAGCGTGGATGCGTCAGGCGCAGCGAGAATTGTCCATCATTGGTCAGAAAAATCAATCCTTCGCTGTTGAAATCCAGCCGGCCCACGGAATGCACAATTTGCCATTCCTTCGGCAATAAATCATAAACCGTCGGACGGTCGTGCTCATCCTGGCGCGAACAGACGCAGCCGGGCGGTTTGTTGAGCGCGATGTAAACCTTCTTGAACGCGCGGACGATCTTGCCGTCCACGATCACCTCGTCGCGGTCCGGGTCAATCTTCGTTCCCAGCACCTGGACGATGCGGCCGTTGACGCGCACCAGTCCGTCCAGAATCAGTTTCTCCCCCGCGCGGCGTGAAGCCACGCCGGCATCGGCGAGAAATTTCTGCAAACGAACGGCAGGTGACATGTGACGGGCGGCAGATGACCAGAGCGCAAGTCCTGTCACTTGTCACTCGTCACTTGCCACAGTTTACGCTTCCGGCTTGGTCTTGCGCAGACCGGTGATGCGGTCGCCGGCCTTCCATTGGCCGCGTTTCTTGAGGAGTTCGGTGCGCTCAAAACGCTTGAGAACATTGCGCTTGCCGCCCAAGGTGGACGCCGCGCGGAGGCTGCGATGCTGTGACATAAATGATTTTGGTTAAAGTTTCCGCCGCTTCAAACGAAAAGCGGACGCGGACTCTAACACAATTGAGTCAAATGCCAATGTTAATTTGGCTTGGCATGTAGCGGCGTCTCGGCAGAGCACCACACATTTGGAGGATTTAAATGGCGGCGGTCTGCCGACACGCCGCTACGACAGCATTCACCACCTCAATTCCTGCAACCGGCGCGCGACTTCCTCGGCGTTGGCGCGGCTGTTGAAGGCGCTGATGCGGAAAAAGCCTTCGCCCTTCGAGCCGAATCCGGAACCGGGCGTGATGACCACGTTGGCATCGGCCAGAATTTTGTCGAACGCCTGCCAGCTTGTGACGCCTTTGGGTGTGCGCACCCAGATATACGGCGCGTTCACGCCGCCGAACACTTTCAGCCCGGCCTTCTTCGCACCTTTGCGGAGAACTTCCGCGTTACCGAGATAGTGTTTGATGAGTTCGGCCACCTGCGCTTTGCCTTCGGGCGAATACAGCGCTTCTGCCGCGCGCTGGACAATGTAGCTGACACCGTTGAATTTTGTCGCCATGCGGCGATTCCACAACGGGTGCAGCGGCTTCGCCTCGCCGGATTTCGTGAAGGCATTGAGCGATTTAGGAACGACCGTGAACGCGCAGCGTGTGCCGGTAAATCCGCCGTTCTTGGAGAAACTGCGGAACTCGATGGCACATTCGCGTGCCCCGGGAATCTCGTAGATGGAATGCGGAACACCCGGTTCGGTGATGTAAGCCTCGTAAGCCGCGTCGAACAGAATCACGGACTTGTGTTCGAGCGCGTATTTCACCCAGGCCTCAAGCTGTTCGCGCGTGGCCGCCGCGCCGGTGGGATTGTTCGGCGAGCACAGATAGATCACGTCCACATGTTTCTTTGGCGGTTCGGGAATGAAACCGTTGCTGGGCTTGCATGGCAGATAAACAAGCTTGGCGTACGCGCCTGCTTCGTTCGCGTCACCGGTGTGACCGGCCATGACGTTTGTGTCCACGTAGACAGGATAAACCGGATCGCTGATGGCGATCTTGTTTTTGCTGCCGAGGATGTCGAGGATCGCGCCGCAATCGCACTTGGAACCGTCGCTGACAAAAATCTCGTCGTCGGCCACGTCCAGACCCTTGTCGCGAAAATCATTTTGCGCGATGGCGTGCCGCAGCCATTCGTAACCCTGCTCCGGACCATAACCCTTGAACGTTTCGCGCGAGGCCATTTCATCCACGGCCTTGTGCAGCGCCGAGGTCACGGCGGCGGGCAGCGGCTCGGTCACGTCGCCGATGCCGCAACGGATGAGGCGCTTGGCGGCCTCGGGGTTCGCGTCACAGAACGCTTTCACGCGCCGGCCGATTTCGGGGAAGAGATAACCGGCTTTGAGTTTCAGGAAATTATCGTTGAGCAGTGCCATAATGATTTTATTTCAAAATTAGAAGCTGGAACGCTAACCAAAGTTGCGAGCCGAATCAAGAAGGCGAATTGTGAACCACGGATGGACACGGATGGACACGGATAAAAATCGGACGCGAATTCCACTGAACCACTGATTGAGAGAATGTGCGGCAGTTCGCGGTTGCGCCCCAGCTTTCAGAGATTCCCTCTGCCAGCTTGCACTGACACCCGTTTCAGGTATGAAATAGGCGAACGACTTTCCGGGAACCAACCCCGCCGTGATCGCGGGGAATGAAACCGGCAGCCATTCGAGGAATGGTGCCATCATGAAAGACCTGCGAAACATCAAATCCAGCCGGGCCGCCAATCTGGTGCAATCCGGCCAGCCAGCCAGACTGGTCCGCAGGGTCTTGGACTGTGCCATTTATTTTGTCCTGCTCGGCATGATGATTGGCATCAGTCAATCGGCCCTCGCCGGAGACCCCAGCGAACTGTTCGGCAAGACCTGCGCGTCGTGCCACGGCAAGGACGGCAAGGCCCAAACCCCCGCCGCGAAAAAACTGGGCGTGAAAGACCTGAGTCTAAGCAAGCTGACCGACGCCCAAATCATTGAGCGGATAACAGAAGGAAAACAGGACACGCAGGGCAGCTCGAAAATGCCCGCCTTCAAGGAGAAGCTCTCCCCCGAGGAAATCCAGTCCCTCGTTCCGGTGGTGAAGGAATTTAGGAAATAGCGTGTCAAGCTCGCGAGGCCGTCCGCCCCATCGCCGCACTCAGGCCGTCCGCCACTCCAGTCGTTTCACCTGCGCGTGCTCAGGATGCTTCGCGTCCAGCGACCGCAATTCAAACTCCGCGCCATCGCGGCCCAGTGTGCAGCGCACCCAGCCACTGGGCCGGCCTTCCTTGAACACATAACCCGTCGGCGGCAGATTGATCAGCTGCACGCCGCTTGCGTGCGGCTCGACATGCCAGTTGTGCGTGTGCCCGCAGATGTAAGCCTTCACCTGCCGGTGTTGCGCGAATAATTCCTCGAGCGCGGCAGAATCCTTGAGGCCCGACACCGCTCCGGGAGCCTGCAAATTATGATGCCCGACAATGATCGCCGGCTTGTCCGGCCGCGCGGCAAGTTCCTGCGCCAGCCATGCGAGCTGTGCCACGCCAAGTTCGCCGGGCGTGGAATTCGTCTGGTCGAGCGAATCCAGCAGAAACCAGTTGGCGCGCTCGCTGCTGAATATAGCGACCTGTTTTTGAGGAACGGATTTCAGCCTCAGGGCATCGTGCGGAAACGCGGCCCAGAATTGTTCCCGGTCATCGTGGTTGCCCAGCGACAAATGCATCGGCGCAATGGCGCGGACCGGATCAATCATTTTTCCGAACGTCACGTAATCGCCCGCCAGGCCGGTCTTGAACGCAAGGTCGCCATTGACGATGACGGCGGCGGGTTTCACCGGCCACGCGGCGAGTTCGCGCACGCAGGCGGCGAGATGATCCGCCATGTTGACCACGCCCTGCTTTAAAGCGGCATCAGCAGCGATGTGCGTGTCCGAGAAAAAGACGAAGGTGTTCTTTTCGCGCGATTTGCCGAAGAGCCCGGCGTAGCTGGACGGCGCAAACGCGGCAGCGGCTCCCGCCAGCGCGGCACGTTTCAGAAATTCGCGGCGCGAGAGTTGGGGCAGGAGCAGCGGCATAACTTTATAGTAGCATCCCCGCGAGACACGCGGTCATGTAAGCGGCGAGCAGACCGCCGACCATCGCGCGAAAACCGAGCTTGGCCATTTCGCTGCGGCGCTCCGGCGCGAGCGAACCGATGCCGCCAACCTGGATGGCGATGCTGGAAAAATTCGCGAAGCCACACAGCGCATAGGTCGCGATCGTGAAGCTGCGCGGGTCGAGCGCAAGCTGTTTGGCATGCGTCGTCAGGTCGAGGTAGCCGACGAATTCGTTCAGCACGATGCGTTCGCCCAGGATCTGTCCGATACTCACGCAATCCTGCGTTGGGATGCCCATCAAAAAAGCGAACGGCGCATTGATCCAGCCGAAGAACATCTGGAGCGTCACCGGATGTTTCACCCCGAAATGCGTCTGCGGATAGCCGACGACATAATTGGCCAGCGCGATGATGGCGATGAACGCGATCAGCATGGCGACGATGTTCAACGCGAGATGGAAGCCATCGCCCGCACCGCGACAGATCGCATCAATGGAATTGGCCGTCGTGCGCGGCACGGTGGCGGGCGAGGTGGCGGCGGTTTCGCTGACCTCGGTTTCCGGCAGCATGATTTTGGCGACAAGCAGCGCAGCGGGGCAGTTTAAAACCGAAGCGGTGAGCAAATGCCCGGCGGTGTTTTCATAACCGGCCGCCATGCCCATCGCCGCATAGACCGCCGCCACGCCGCCGGCGATGTGCGCCATGCCGCAGACCATGATGGTCATGAGTTCGCTCTTCGTCATGCGCGGGACGTAAGGCCGGATGACGAGCGGCGCCTCGGTCTGGCCCATGAAGATGTTCGCGGCGGCGGAAAGCGTTTCGCTGCCGCTGGTGCCCATCGCCTTGCGCATCACCCACGCGACGGCGTGGACGATACGCTGCAAAATGCCCCAATGATAAAACAGCGATGACAGCGCGGACACGATGACGACCGTGCCGGTAATGAGCACTGCAAACACCAGGCCGCGTTCCGCGCCAAACGTTTTGCCCAGCGCTTCGCCGTCCGCCAGCGGACCGAAGACGAACTTCGTCCCTTCGGTCGAGAACTGGATCAGCTTCTGGACGACCTTGCCGGCGATGACAAAAAAATTCTTGCCGGCCTGGGTGTTCAAAATCAGCAGCGCGAGGGAGAATTGCAGGCCGACGCCCCAGAGCACGGTGCGCCACGGGAATTTTTTCCGGTTGTAGGAAATCGTCCAGGCGACCGCGATCATCGTGATCCAGCCCAAAAAACTGATAAGCTTGAGTTCCATTTTGTGCTATGTGAACGGGGTGCCGGTCTCCGACCCGGCTCGAACCAATTCCACTTCCAACTGGCCGGGACGGTGCCCGGCGCTCTGGATTATTTTTTGCAGACGTGCTGGGAAACTTCCTTGTAAATGTGCGGGTGCAGCACGCCGACGAACGGGAGGTTGCGATATCGCTCGGCAAAATCAAGCCCGTAACCGATGACAAAATGATCGGGGATCTCGAAGCCCACGTAATCGGCCTGGATTTTCTCCACGCGACGGGCGGCTTTGTTGAGCAGCACGCAGGTCTTGATGCGGCGCGGTTTCAGCAGCCGGAGCTTCGGCAGCACGCGGCTCAGAGTTTTGCCGGTGTCGAGAATGTCGTCCACGAGCAGCACGTCGCGGCCCCGAACATCAATACGCAGTTCCTTCGTAAAGACCAGCTCGCCGGATTCTGTCCCGGCACCGTAGCTGGAGACACCGATGAAATCGAGGCGCAGCGGGAGGTTCAGATGCCGGATCAAATCCGCGAGGAACATGACCGTGCCGCTCAGGAGCGAGACGACGACCATTTCGCGCCCGCGAAAATCTTTTTCAATTTCACGCGCCAGGATTTTGATGCGGCGGGCGAGTTGGTCGTCGGTGATGAGGATGCTCTGGACTTCCTTGCGCCAGCGGGGCGGGACAGGTTTTTTAATGACAGCCATGGTTTGAATCGTAATCGGTTTTTGGAAGTTGCCGAGAAATTAAATTTTGCGTCCGAGCGCCCGGGTCATTTCGCGCACCAGCCAGTCAACTTCTGGCTTGCTGGCGATGCCGCCGGCAAGCGTCGTTCCATTGGGGTCGCTGATGCCAATGGTTACCGGGGGACGCTCACCGGTTTGTTGATAACGAGCTTTCCGCGTGGCGAAATTATCCTCGCTTCCTCGCGCGACCAGCTTGATGGCATGATACGCATGGTTGCCGCTGGTCATGCCGATCCTGGAGTCGAAACGGGCAATTTCGCTGGTGTCAAACCGGCGGGTCCGGGAGAAAAGCAGCCAGCGATTCCGGGCGGTCACGCCGGAGGAATTAATGATGACTCGACTGGATTTGAACCAGAGATTTACGCAACCGATGAAAATCAGCAGGGACACCAGCCCAAACACGATCTCAAAAAACACGGAATGAAACAGCAGCCGTGCCGCCACGGTAAACCCGCCAAAGGCCAGAAATGCGACGGTGACTGAAAACGCCACGCCGGGATTGCGCGCGGCGGGAAAATAAAATTCGCGGCCGTTCGGGCCATCGGTGATTTCGATCCGGGAGTTTTCATCGCGCCGGATTTCCTCCACGGACATTTGCAGTTCGGCGGTCGGGTCGGCTTCATCCGCCGCGACGGCGGCGCCGGCGATCTGATACACCGGCACCTCAAACGCGGCGTTGAAATCCGGCCCGGCCACTTTTGCGGCTGCCTCCAGCCGCCATAAAATCGTCTCGTTGCCTTGCGAAAAACATTCCGGCTGGTCGGCAGGAATCTTGAAATAGACGGGAATCCCGCTGCGACTCGGTTCCGGTTCCGGCAGGCCACCCGGCGGATTGAGAACCTTTTCGTCCTGCCAGAGGATGCTTTCCTGGGTGCTGCGATCCTCGCCAGAGCCGGTCGCCACGCGCCGGACGCAGGAGAGCTTGAGCGTCAAGCCGTGTTCCAGCTGGATGCGCGCGCCGGTCTGGATCAGTCCGCTCAGCGAACCGCCCAACGCGCCAGGAATCGCCGCCATTTCAAAAAAACAATCGCCATAACGCCGCCGCGCCAGCAGCGCTCGAATCAAGGCGGCGAGCAATCCAATCCCGGCCAGCGGAAAAATGAGGACGAGCAACGCCTTGTAATTCCCCTTGCGCAACTCCTCCGGGAGCATCAAAAACGTGAACAACCCGCCCATGCCGCAGAATGCCACCGCCAGGATGGCGAGCACGACGGTTTGGGAATTGTTCGTTGACTTGATCCGGCCGGCGGCCCAGTCCGCGCGCGCCAGCCAGGGTTTGGTGCCGCCGTCGGTTTGTGCCCGGTATTTTTCCCCGGCGGCGGCCTGACGACGCGCCGCCGTGATGGCGGCATACATCAGACCAAAACCAAGGGCCGCAAAAACCAGGCCGAACAGACAGATGAAGATGCCTTGTTTGGAACCGGTTTGAAGTTTTTGAATTCCGCCCCAGATGGCAAACACCCCGAACCCGGCAAATGGCGTGGCGAACAGAAACAACCCAACCCGGCTGGCAAGCGAACCGGTTTTGGATCCCGGCTTGCCCGAGCCAAGTTGGAAGGTAAATCCAGCCACACGCAAATCAAATATGCTTCGAGTCGTCGTGGTCTTTCGTCACGTAGCCGCTGTCCTGGCGCTGGAAATTCACCGCGTTCTTTTTGACGTAGGCGGCGAAGACGTCGTCCGCGCTCATGCCGAGCACCTGCGCCATGCTGATCAGAAAATGAAACAGGTCCACCACTTCGACGCGCGCGTTCTGCTCATCGAACTTCTGATACTTGGCCCACCATTTCCACGGGACGCTGTCGGTAAGCTCGGCCATCTCCTGCTGCATGGCGCGGGTGTAGTTCAGCAGCCACTTGGTTTTTTCCTCCTCGCTCATGCCGTCGGTCTGCACGCCGATGCGTTCGTTGAGGGACTTTTGCATGCGGAACAATTCACGGAGCTGGTCGGGATTTTCCATCCGCGGAGCATACAAAAGCAGTGACGTGTGACGAGTGAAAAATTCCTCCTCGTCCTCGTTCTCGTCTTCGTTCTCGTCCTCGTAATCGAAAAGCCGAGAACGAGAACGAGGACGAGGACGACAAGACCCTAAAAATTGCGCTTTGAACTTGCCGCCGCGAACCGTATAACACTCCCATGTTGCCTACGTTTTTAGCCGATGGCGGACCGATGATCTGGTTGATCCTGATCGCCGGCGCCATCGCCCTGGTCGTGTTCATCGAGCGCGTGCTGCACTGCCACCGCGCGCAGATCAACTCCGCCGAGTTTCTCAATGGCGTGCGCAACGTGCTCAAGCGCGACAACGTCGTCGAAGCCATCTCCATCTGCGACGCCACCCCCGGTCCCGTCGCGCGGCTCGTCAAGACCGCGATTCTCAGCCGCGAAAAGGGCCGCGAACGCGTGCGGGAAGCAGTCGAGGAAGCCGGTCTCGCCGAGGTGCCGATGCTGGAGGAAAAATTAAACCTGCTTGCCACCATCGCCCAGATCGCACCGCTGCTGGGACTGCTCGGCACTTTGGTCGGCTTCATCGAAGTTTTCAAGGCGATCGGCAAGGAAGGCTTGTATTCCAATTTCGAAAATTTGTCGGGCGGCATCTGGCACGCGCTGATCTGCGCGGCGGCGGGCATTGCCGTCGCCATCCCGGCGCATGCGGGCTACAATTACCTTGTCAGCCGCATCAACAAGATCGTGCTCGACATGGAACGCGCCGCCAGCGAGATCGTCAACATCGTCACCGAGAATGGAAACGGCAACGGTTCCGAAAAATCCTGATGAAATTTCCGCGCAATATCCGGTTGCTGCGCAGTCCGTTTGACGTTGCGCCGTTTGCCGCCGTCTTTTTCATCCTCGTCATCTTCCTGCTCCTCTCCGCGCTCATGCCCGTGCCGGGACTGCATATGCAGCTGAACCCACCCGTCGCCGACAACCTGCCCGGCACGGACAAGCCCAGCATCTCCGTCGCGGTCAGCGCGGATGGACGGTTTTATTTTAAGAACCAACTCGTGAGCGAGGCTCAGTTGCAAACCGGCCTGACCGCCGCCGCCACCAATTCTCCCGAGCCGCTCACGCTCGTCATCCACGCGGACAAGAGCGTGACTTACGACCAGCTCGTCCGCCTCACGCTCCTCGCCCGCGGGGCCGGCATTCAAAACGCCCTGCTCGCCACGCTCCCGCGAATTCTCAACCCGCCGGCCAAGCCATGAACGACGCCGCGGCAAATTCCCCCGGGCTGGCCGAACCCAACCCGCCCGGAGAAGGCTGGACTGCCGGGCCGAAGCGCAGCGAAGGCTGGTCGCGCCAACGCTGGCTGATGGTCATCGCGTTCGTGTTTGCCGCGCATGTCGCCATGGTTTTTTTGTTCGGCGAAAAAAAACCGGTCGTTCCGCGCGCCGTCACCAATGTCCCCACGTTGCGCCTCGCCAACGAGGCGGATGAACTGCTTGCGCTGAATGACCCGACCCTGTTCGCGCTGCCGCATCAACGCGATTTCGCGTCCGCCGCATGGTTGAAGCTGCCCGCAGTGAAACCGCCGTCGTTCCGGTGGACGGAACCGCCGCGCTGGCTGCCGTTGTCAGCCGACGACCTGGGCGCGACGTTCGGACGGCTGATGCAGACCAATCATTTTGCCAGCTACCCGCTCGATTTCAGGCCGGCGCTGACGTTGAGCACGCCCGTGCTGCCGATGGAGCCGATGCTTCCCCAAAATTCCACGCTGTCGGTCGAAGGCGAACTTGCGCACCGCCAATTGCCCGCGCAAATCAATCTGACGAACTGGCCGGTGGCGGATGTCATCGCGCCAAGCGTCGTGCAGGTGCTGGTGGACGCGGCGGGCAACGTGATTTCAACCGTTCTGCTCCCGCCGGGCAGCGGCTTTACCGCCACCGATCAGTATAACGATGCCGACCAGCGCGCCCTCACGATCGCCCGCACCCTGCGCTTCACGCCGTCCCCGGGCCTGACCATTGGCCGGATCGTTTTCAACTGGCACACTGTGCCGCCGGAGACAACCATCAATGGACACGAATAAACCCGAAACGTTTTTACACGGATTTCACGAATTCGCACGGATGGATTTTGATTTTTTATCCGTGAAAATCCGAGAAATCCGCGTCATGTTTTTTTTGATTTCGTGTTCATTCGTGTCCCTTCGTGATTAAAAATCATGTCCGCCGCATGGCTCATCATCATTTATGTGGCGGTGCTGCTGGGGGCGCTGTGCGCGCTGGGGATTTATTCCGAGCTGCGGCGGCGGCGGTTCGGCCCGACGCACACGGAAGACCGCGTGTTCCGCTGCACGAAATGCGGCTCCGTCTATACCGACGACGCGGACGTGGACCGCTCCCGCTGCTCGCAATGCGGCAAACTGAACGAGCCGATTGTGTTTTAGAAATTAGTCAGTTGTCAGTTGTCAGTTGTCAGTTGTCAGTTGTCAGTTGTCAGTTGTCAGTTGTCAGTAGTTGGTAGTCAATAGCATTAAAGATTATGAGCAGGACAAATTTTGAAAATCTACGGGTCTACAAGTTGTCCGAGGAATTGGCAGATGAGATTTGGAACATCGTAATCCGATGGGATGCGTTTGCCAAAGACACCGTCGGCAAGCAGATTGTGCGGAGCGCCGACAGCATTGGAGCAAATATTGCCGAAGGAACAGGACGCCACAATTTTCAGGACAACCGGCGTTTTGTGAAGATCGCGCGAGGTTCGTTGAACGAAACGCAACATTTCCTTCGACGCGCATTCAAAAGAAATCTACTCGCTTCCGCCGACGTGAAAAAACTCAAGCCACTGGTGGATAACCTTGCCCCGCAACTGAACTCATATTTGAAATCAATCGGTCGCGATTCCAGTGACGAATAGCTACCAACTACCAACTACTGACTACTGACCACTAACTGCTGACTGCTGACTAATTCCCCGTCTTCAATTCCACTACGTCGTGCGGCGCGGCTTCGCGCTGGCCGGCGGGGCTGACGCGGATGTAGCGCGCATTTTCGCGGAGTTGCGCCAGGTTCGCCGCGCCCAGATAACCCATGCCGCTCTGGATGCCGCCGATGAGCTGCGCCAGCACGCGATCCACCGGACCGCTCGCTTCCTTCAGCGCCTCGATGCCTTCTGCCGCGAGCTTGCGCGTGGTGTCGGCCTTTTCGTGGCCGTAACGCGCCGCGCTGCCGGACTTCATCGCGGCGAGACTGCCCATGCCGCGATATTGCTTGTAGATTTTGCCGCTGATCTCCAACACGTCGCCGGGCGCTTCCGTGCAGCCGGCGAAAATGCCGCCGCAGATCACGGACTGCGCCAGCGTCAAGGCCTTCACGATGTCGCCGGATTTCGTGATGCCGCCGTCGGCGAGGATGGTCACTTTCTTCTTCTTCGCCGCGAGCGAACAGACGTAAAGCGCCGTCATCTGCGGAATCCCGACGCCCGCAACGATGCGCGTGGTGCAGATGGAACCGGGCCCCTGCCCGACCTTGATGGCGTTCGCACCGCAATCAGCCAGATATTCCACACCCGCCGCACTGGTCACATTGCCGGCGATGATGGGCAGTTTCGGAAACGCATCGCGCAACACGCGCACCATGTCGCCCACGCCTTTGCTGTGGCCGTGCGCGGTGGAGACGGCGACGACATCCACGCCGCGTTCCACGAGTCCGCCGACGTGCGCAAGGATGCGTGCGCGATCCAGTTCACCAAAGGCGTTGCGCGTGGCCGAGACCGCCGCGCCGCAGACGAGGCGGAATTGCGCATCGCGCGCGGGCTTGAACTGCGCCTTGCGTTCCTGGGTGATGCGCTCGACGTCGCTCATGGTGATGAGGCCCAGCAGATGGTCTTCGTCATCCACCACGAGCAATTTGTGGATGCCGATATGTTCGGTAAAAAATTTGTCGGCGCGAGCGATCGGGTCCTTGCCGAGTTCCTTCTTGGTGATGGTGTGGACCTGTTTCCGCGGGGTGAGCGCTTGGGCCACTTTCTTGGCGGCGTAACGCGGCTTGACGACGTGGCCGGACAGCAAGCCGACGAGGATCCCCTTCGCGTCCACGACAGGAAACGTGCTGAAGCCGAATTTCTTCTGTTCGATCAGCGCGAGGACGTCGCCGATGAGCTGATCGGGAGAGACTTTGATCGGTTCCTGAATCAGACCCTGGACGTGATATTTCACGCGGCTGACCTGGGAGAGCTGTTCGCGCTCCGGCATGTTGTAATGGATGAGGCCGAGCCCGCCATTGAGCGCCATCGCGATCGCCATGCGCGATTCCGTCACCGTGTCCATGTCGGAGGAGATGACGGGAATGTTCAGCTGCAGTCCGTCGGCGAGCGTGGTGTCGAGCAGGGTTTCGCGCGGCAGCACTTCGGAGTAAAGCGTCGCCAGCGTGATGTCGTCGAACGTGAGGCCGACCCGGTGGTTGTCCGGAAAAAATTTGTCCGCCGTCTGGTAGAACGGGATGTCGAGGGGAGAAGTGCGCGTCGCTGCCATGTCGGAAAATGCCTTTGCGCGGCCGGCTTTGGCAAGAAAAATTTGGAGCGCGGACGCAATCCGGCAATTTTCGGAACGCCGCGCTCACGCGGCAGAAACGGCGTTTTGCACATCGCTGCCGCGTGAACGCGGCGTTCCACAGCCTCAATCCGGATAGCCGGCCGGATGTTTTTTGTGCCACGCCCACGCGGTCGCCACGATGTCCTCAATTTTCGGATACTGCGGCTTCCAACCCAGTTCCGTGAAGGCCTTGTCGGCGGCAGCCACGAGCTTTGGCGGGTCGCCCGCGCGCCGCGGCTTTTCAATCGCCGGAATTTTCTTGCCCGTGACCTTCTCGCACATCTCGATGACCTGCTTCACGGAATAACCGTCGCCATTGCCCAGATTGAAGAAACCGCTTTTGCCCGGCTGCAATCCCAGAATATGCGCCTGCGCGAGATCCTTGATGTGGATGTAGTCGCGGATACAGGTGCCGTCCGGCGTGGGATAATCCGTGCCAAAAATGTCCACGTGCGATTTCTGGCCGAGCGCGACGAACAGCACGTTCGGAATCAAATGGGTTTCGATGCGGTGATGCTCCCCGTATTTTTCACTCGCGCCGGCGGCGTTGAAATAGCGGAAGGCAATGAAGTCCAGCTTGTAAATCTCGCGATACCAGATGAGGACTTTCTCGAACATCAGCTTCGCCTCGCCGTAGGGATTGATCGGGCGCTGCGGCAGATCTTCCGTCATCGGCACCCGATCCGGCGGGCCGTAGGTGGCGCACGTGGAGCTGAAAACGAATTTCTTCACACCACATTCCACGGCGGCGTCGGCCAGCTTCAGCGCGTTGACCAGGTTGTTGTGAAAATATTTTTTGGGGTCGGTCATGGATTCGCCGACGAGCGCGCTGGCCGCGAAGTGCATGATGGCATCGGCCTTGGCGTCTTTCAGGGATTGTTTCACGAGCGCGGAATCGCGCAGGCAGCCTTCCACAAATTTCGCGCGCGGATCCACCGCCGAACGGTGGCCTTCCGTGAGGTTGTCGAACACCGTGACGGCATGGCCGGCATTGAGCAGTTCCTCCGTGCAAATGGAGCCGATGTAGCCCGCGCCGCCGGTGACAAAAACGTTCATGCGGACAGTGTAATTTTTTCCGCCCGCGTTAAAAGTTCAAAATGAAAAAGCCGCCGCGCATCCGCAGACGCCGCGACGGCCAAAAATCAAACGGCGGATTCTAGAACCAGCCCCTTTTGTTCGTGATGTAAGTGTTGACGAAGTCCTCGTCGCTTTTGGTGAGATAGATGATGCCCTCAATCAGCCCGATTATCCCCATCAATGATGCCCCGATGCCACAGGTGAAAATGCCCACCACAATCGAAACCAAGAGCATGATAATTCCTTCTGTCGTGTAACCGAGGATGAATTTGTGAATACCCAGGCAGCCTAGAAGAATGCCACAAATTCCAGCCGCGATTTTCTTGTCCGCTCCCGGAGGTTTGTCGCTCATAGATTTAAGGTTTCCTTTCGGGTTGTCTTTTAATGATTTCCGCTGCATCCGTCAACGTGAATTATACGGTGGTTCAGAAACGCTTAAACTGCGGATGGGCCGAAAGCTTTTCCCGCGACTCGTCACTCAGTGGGGCGATGCGATAAACCGGCTCCACCATCGGCTCGGCGCTGTGCGAACGGCGCGCGCGTTCGAGCCAGCGAAGGTCCAGCGGCTCGGTGAGCAGGTCCATCGTGTTCGCCGCAATCGTGGTCTCCTCCTTCTCACCGGTGGCGTGGCCGACACCGACGAAAAACCCGGCCAACAGCAGCGTGACGCGCAGGATCGTGCTGCGCGAATAGGTCGGCATGGCGCATGGACGCTGCGGGTCGAGCAACCGGAACAGGTTCGTAAACAGCGGCAGCGTCCACATCGCCGGATTCCGGGCGGGCGAATAGGCGTCGAACAAAATCGCGTGCGGCGGTGGAAATTTGTAGCAGCCGACGTGAGGAGGCTCTGACTGGTTTCCGCTCTTGGTAGTATTATTTGAAACTAGAGCCTCGTCACCTCGGCTGCTACTAGAAATTGATGTCGGAAAATCGCCGTGGTGAAATTCCCAGTCCACCGATTGCGGGCCATCTTGAAATTTCACCCGGCGCGCCTGAAGAAACGCCTGCAGATGATTTTCATAGCCGCCGAAGTAGCCGAGTTCAGCCGCATGCTTCAGGGCAAATTCCAATGGTTCCAGCGTATGATCAAAACTCACCAACCGGATTTGACAAGCGATGTCCCGCGTGGCGCGTAGGACGGTGAGGGCATTGGCCGCCGCACCCAGGCCGACATCCCAGATCACAAATTCACCGGAATGATTTTTGAGACGCTCACGGAGCTTGAGTTGATTGACATAAAGCGCCTCGGCCTCCGCGACCGGCCCGATCACGGGATGAAACGTCTCCGCATCCGCAAGTGAGCGCACGGAGCAGATGCCATTGTTCAGGCGGACGAGTTGGTAGCCGTTCTGCATGAAAATCGCGGTCAATTTCCCGCTGGTTTCAAATCCAGAATTTTCACTTCTTTGATGGCGTGGTCCACCCAGAAGACAATGGCATGGCGTCCAATGACAAAAACTTGCAGGAGTCGTCCGATATCGTCGTGTTCGGTGTAATCGCCCTCAGGAAATGGATTGGTGCGGAGTTTATGAAAGAACCGGATCAGGCGTTCGCGCTCGGCAGCTTTCCAACGCGGAAGAGATTCGGCAACGCGGGCTTCGCCAAAGACCGAATAGGAAATCATTTTTGTGCCCGGCGTTTGAACCACTTGCTCAAGTCTTCCAACCGCACCCAGTTTTTCGGGTTGCGGTCGTCAATGCGGCGGGTCATTTCTGTGCGCCAGGCAGGATCCTCGCGCAACCGCAGATGGAGAAGGAAGGCCGCCAGTTTGTTCTGGCGCACACGCGGCCAATCCGCAACCTCCCGCATTACTTCAGCCATGCTCATGGGTGAAAAATTACACTCGCAACGGGGTTTGGCAAGCCGGCAAAAATCAAGTCCGGCAAGCCGGCCGCGCGGATTGCCCGTACTTCCGGTTCCCAGTCGCCGCTAAAACTGATCAGGGCGACGTGGCGGTGACATAAAAGTCATTGGTCGCCCACTGCCACGGGGTGAGCTGGGCATGCCCATCGGCAAAATTCGAATTGCCGCCCTTTTTGGTGTGACGCAGTGAAATTAGATTCCCGTTTAGCGCGCCGATTTTTGGCTGCCATCGTCCGTCATCCAGAATGCCGGTGGCAGCAATGGACCCACCCGGCGGCATTTCTTCCGGGCGGGAGCTGGATGGTTCCTCCGTCAGCATGATTTTATCCGTGGGGCGTTTGATCTGGGTGCTTTTGAAATCCACGCCGTTGGCGCCTCCGGAATCGTATTGCCGGCCCATGCCGGCGGTTTTTGTGCCATTGCCGTTAAACGTATAGCTGTAATCAAATCCATTCGGATGCGCCAGTTTGTCGGCCGGGCAAAGGAACAGATTGGTGCTTCGACCGGTTCCGATCGCCTGCGCAATCGGGCAATTCAAAATGTTCGCGGTGTTGTAAAGCGGATCCACAGCCGAGGAACGCCAATAGATCCAATCTTCCACGTGAGAGCCCTGATTGTTGGAGGCCACGGCGGGAAATTTGTCATTGTTATCGCCGATGTAGAGCACCATCCCCAGGCCAAGTTGCTTCAAGTTGTTGAGGCAACTCATTTGCGTAGCCCTCTGCTTGGCCTTGGCCAGGGCCGGCAACAGCATCGCCGCCAAGATGGCGATGATGGCGATGACCACGAGCAGTTCGATGAGGGTGAATGCTCTTGAACAATCCTGATGCTGATTTCTAGTCATGACCGAGCCAGTGCCAACCGCATCCCATCCTGCGGCGGGTTTTTCACTGGTTATACCCGACTCTGCCACGATCCCAGCCCGTGTTCCATAGGACGTTCGTTCTAAAGCCCCCGATTGAGGCAAACCCAGTAACATCCCAATGCCCGTCGCGAAAAATGAAAAACCGGCGATTGCGGAGGCAATCGCCGGTTAAGAATTTTGGTGGTGGCCGTCCGCAATAACTGCCGGTGCGGCTCGCACCTCAGAGTTGCGTCATCGCCTTGTCGAGCGCCGCGTAAAGCTGGTTCATCGTGGCTTCCGTTTCGTCGCCCATGTTGGAGAGACGGAACGTGGTGCCCTTGATCTTGCCGTAGCCGCCGTCGATCAGGAAACCCTGATCTTTCACGAGCTTTTGCAACTTGGCCACGTCCACCGTGCGGCCGCCGGGCCGCGCACCGTTGCTGACGCAGGTAAGCGTGACCGATTCAAAACCTTTTTCCGGATACAGATTGAAGCCGTGTTTCGCCGCCCAGTCGCGGGTGAGCTGATTGGTTTTCTGATGGCGCGCGTAACGATTTTCCAGGCCTTCGGCGAAGAAATCGTCGAGCTTGGAGGACAGCGCGTAGATGTGGCCGATGCTCGGCGTGCTGGGCGTCATGCTTTGCTCGGCGTTCTTCTGGAACTCGACAAAGTCAAAATAGTAGCCGCGATCCTTGGCCGTGGCCGCTTTCGCGAGCGCAGCGGGTGAGGCGGCGAACACGGCGAGTCCCGGCGGCATGGCAAACGCCTTCTGCGTTCCGGCCAGCAAAACGTCAATGCCCAGCTCGTCAAACTTGATCGGCAGCGCGGTCAGCGAACTGACGGCATCCACGATGAACATCACGTCCGGATATTTTTTCTTGAGCGCGGCAATTTCCGCGAGCGGCGACATGGTGCCGGTCGAGGTCTCGTTGTGAATCAGCGTGAGCGCATCGAATTCGCCGGTGGCGAGTTTCTGGTCAATCGCCTCGGCGCGGATGGGCGAACCCCATTCGACTTGCAAGGCCTCGGCCTGCTTGCCGCATTTCTTGGACACGTCGAACCACTTGTCCGAAAACGCGCCGCACATGCAGTTCAGGACTTTCTTCTGCACGAGATTGCGGATCGCGCCTTCCATCACACCCCAGGCGGATGAGGTGGAGAGGTAAACGAGCTGCCTGGTGTAGAGCAGCTGCTGGAGTTGCGGCTGGATTTTCGCGTAAAGGTCTTTGAAGCCCTGACCGCGATGGCCGATCATCGGCGAGCAAAACGCCTTGAAGGTTTTTTCGCTGACTTCGACCGGTCCCGGGATGTGCAGTTTGACGTGTGCCATAGTTCGTGAAATTTTTCACAAGCAGGGTTAAATGGCAAGTCTTATCACCGCGCTTATCACCGCGCTTATCACCGCGCTTTGACTTCCGACAGCTTGATAAAAAATGGGACGCGGTGGAACGCGTCCCTACCTGCGTGACACGCCGCCGCGTTTTGGTAGGGACGCGTTCCACCGCGTCCCATTTTCTCCGTCATTTTTTCCTTTCCCTCCGCGCGCGGTCGCCGCACTTTTGCCGGCATGGCCACCGGCGAAGGCATCCATCGCGCGGTCGGGCGCCAGACGCCCGCGCCCGGCGCCCACATCTTCTCCGGCCAGCCGAACTTTTTCTTCGTCACCGTCAACGCCAAGGACCGGGTCGCGTGGCTGGCCAGCGCCACCGTGCAGCAATCGCTCGCCGAAATCTGGATGAAGGAAGCGACGGCGTGGCATGTCGATTATTATCTGCTCATGCCGGATCATTTGCATTTCTTCTGCGCGCCGCATGATTTGCATTTCGACATCGACGTGTGGGTGGAATTCTGGAAACGGCAGTTCAGCCGGCGGCATTTGACCGAAGCGTGGTCGTGGCAGCGGAAATCATTTCATCACCGCCTGCGCGACCGGCAGGAATACGAGGAGAAGCTGATGTATGTGCGGGAAAATCCGCTGCGCAAAAAGCTGGCGGCGAATCTGGAGGACTGGCCGTATCAGGGATGGATCCACGACCTCCACTGGTAAGGACGACGTCGTCCCATTCCTCCTCCCCGCTTTTCCGAAATGAATGGGACGTGGTGTAACGCGTCCTTGCCACGTTGGTAAGGACGCGTTCCACCGCGTCCCTCACTTCATTCACCTCTTTCAAAATGAATGGGACGATGTGGAAATCGTCCCTACCAATGCTTAGAACCGCACCCCGAAGCCGACCGTGAGATAATAATCACTGTTTTGCGGAATTTCACCATCCGACCGGGCCTGGGGATTTTGCAGATAATCCCAGATGAACGACACGTCCAGGTTCAGGTGACGTTTGATTTCAAATTCCAGCGTGGACACGGAGTGATGGGTGTATTGCCCCGCGTCTTTCTTGGTGAAAATGCTCTGCCACGACTGTTTGAGCGTCAGACGCCGGGTGAGGTCGTATTTGAAGTTTGAATTCAGCACGGCCACCGGTGCGCTTGCGCTGTCGGACTCATTGGTCTCCACCGTTGAAAACTTTGTGTATTGATAACTGGGGCCGGCGGACACAATCCATTCGAGATCGTTGCGGTCAAAAATGTAGTAACCCGCCCCCACGCCGGCAGTGATGCGATACGAGATGTTGGCCAGCGAATCATGATAGTATTCCAATTGCACGGGCCGGATGAACCAATCCTGGTTCAGCCGGATGTCGTAGATCGCGTTGACGCGATCGTTGTTCGCGCTTTGAACATTGTTCACCTGGCTGTAATTGCCGAGGTAATCAAAGAGCAGCGTGGTGTTGGGCGTCCGCCGGGCCAGTTCCGCGCTGGTGCTGAGCGTGGTCTGGTCGTTGTTGCCGGACTGGAGGCTCAACGCCAGGTTGAGATTTCCCGACCAGTTGTTAATTCCCGTCTTGCCGCCGCTGGGCGTGATGCCCATGAGCAAATCCCGATGCAGACTCAGCGGCTCGGGCCCGATGACCGAGACCAGATCATTGCTGATCACGACCCGTCCATAGGCCGGTTTCTGATCCTCAAATTGCGTGAACATGCGGTGCGCCGTATAGAGCTTGCTGACATCCTTCAGCTTCAGCGTCTGCTCATCCATTTCGTCGCTGTCAAACTCGACCTCTTTTTTTTGGACATACTTGAGCTGGCCGCGCAGCCATTCGCCTGACTTGAGCTGAACCCAGTCGGAACCGTCATGGCCGACGCCGGGCGGTTTCCAGGAAATCGTGTTGGCCGGCGCGTTGGTGGCTGCGACTGAAGCAATCGTCGCATTCGTCACTGAAATCGAAAGTGTTCTCTGAAGTTCGCGGATTTTGGTTCGGGGAAAAGTCAATCGCCCGGCGAGTTCCGAATCGAACACCACCGTGTTGGTCGTCTGCTCAATCACCGTGCCGACGAAACGCTCGCCGTTCGTGCCAGTCAACACGTCGGCGCGGACCGGCAGCGGCACCAGTTTGACGGCAGCCAAAATGAAAGCGCCCGCGATCAAGCGGTAATATTTGGCGTCATTCATAACAGGCGATTCCTTCCGCTGGACACACCCCCCGCCCGGTCATGGCGGCGGATGTGCGGAAGGTATCAATCTCTGTGAATACATCCAGCCCGGATTGTGAACTCTGGAATAACGATGGTCAGAACACGATGCCGAGCTTCACCCGGAGGTAATCGCCCTTAAGACGTTCAGTGTTACGGCGAAATTAAACAAAAAAAAGAACGGCGGGAATAAAAACCCTCACCATTCCAAACTCCACCGTCAATCTGTCCGGTTCAAAACCGGGAGGCGACCATGGCCGCCCCTGGGTTGACACCGTTCACCGGGTCACGGTGGTGTGCATCTGTTCCAATTGTTCATACGCCTTCATGCCGGCGTATTGGAGCGAGCCGAAGTTGTATTGGAACGCCAGACCGAAGGAATAGCCGCCGCGTCCTTCCTGGCGCATCGCCTCGAAGCCGTAGCCGAACAGGGACATGACTTTCCAGCGCTGGCTGGGGGCGGTGTAGCCGACGCCGGCACCGACGCCGGAGTTGAACGCGCCGGGCTGGCCGGTGCCATCCACATAGTCCACCAACGCCGCCGCGCCCATGCCGATGAGCGACCACTGTTGTTCGCTGCCGAACGGGACGGTGTAAAGCCCGTAGGCCAGACCATAGGATTTGGCCGAAAGTTCCCCGTCGTAATAACCCGGGATCAACAGCGGAAACTCCTTGGTGTAGGGCAGCACGCCCCCCAGACGATAAGCACTCAACCGGTCCGCGTTGATCGTCCCCCCGCCCTGCAGGCTGGCCACGATGTAATTTTTCGATTCCAGCGTCGTGTAGTTCAACTGGGCCCGGGCGAAGAAACGCTGGCTGACCCGCTCGAGTTCCCGGTCATTGCCGAAACCGTAACCGCCGGGGGCGGTGCGCTGGTCCACTTCATACCAGCCGGAAATTTCCATGCCCAGCACCGGGCCGAGCATCGGCTCCTTGCCGCCCCAGCGCAATCCGGTGCGGTAGGTGACGAACGGCTGGTTTTCGGGCAGGATGAATGGCGTGCCGGAATTATTTTTGAAAGTGGCGGTGGCGTCCGTCTTGTCAAAGGATTCGTAATTCAGCCGGGCGCGCAGCATGCCGTTCAGGGGAATGTGCTGGTCGGGGTTGAACAGGTGATAGACGCTCAGGCTGCCACCGCCGCCGTTGCCGTCGAACGACTGGTCTTGAAACCACTGGCCGTGGTCCACTTCCTGATAGTTGTTGGCAAACAGGCCGCCAAAAAAGCCCACTCCCAGGTCCGTGTGCTCACCCAGCAAGTGTTGGAAGCCCAGTTCGTTGTCCATATAGCCGGGCGCGATGACCAGGCGCAGCACTTGGTTGGTCGTCGGCACGTTGACCATGTTCCAATAATAAAACGCGTAGGCGCCCAGCGGACCGCTGTCCGTCAGCGAGGTGTTGGCCCCCAGGTGCAGCAATTGCCGCGGCGCCGGATCAATCTGCGCCGACGCCGGCAGGGCGGCCAGCAGCAGGCCGGCGAGCCCCGCCAGCAGGCGCGCAGGCCGGGTTGACTGGAATGATTGTCTTGGTGTGTTCATAGTTTTCATATGAATTTCGTTTGAGGTTTTATTCCGCTTTTATTTTGGGTGATGCGGAGTTGGTTCAGATTTTGTGACCTCTGCAACACGCGTGGCGGCGACGCCCCCGTCGCCGGGCACATGTGTTTTTTCAACGATTTCAATCCGTCGCGCAAGCGACGAGGCGGCGCTTCTACTCTGTTGCCGAGGCCTCATTTTATTTATAAACAACTATGGTTTCATTTCCGCTTCGGAACGGATCGCGGCAGCGATGTCGCTGCTGATTTTGGCGAGGGCGCGGCTGTGCGCGGCGGCCAGGGCATCGAAGGTGTCCGCCGCGACCGTTTCGTCCGCGACCGTGCGGCCGGAAAGCGAAACGCCGCCGGCCGATTTGCAGACCACCCACACGGCCTCGATCTGCGCGGACTTTCCGGGCACCGACGCGAACTTCTGAATGTCCAGGGTCACGTGATACTCGGGACTAAAATTCGCCAGCGGCACCGCCGCCACGCGCGGGGTTCCCAGCAGCACGCCCAGATCGCCGGCAATGACGCGCGTGATGTTCTCATTCAACGGCGCGGCCCAGCGGTTGAATTCATCCACGGCCACGCGGTTCGGCGCGACCTGCACCGTGAACTGCGGCCGGTCCACTTCCGCCGGAACGGTGACCGGCCCGACGGCCACGGCATAATTTGCGGCGGACGTGCCGTCGCCCTTGGCCGTGGAATTGAGCGTGTAGAACCGCGATGGCGACGAGGCGCAACCAGCGGCAAAAACCGCGACGACGGCGATGGCGATGAACTGCAGGAAATGTTTTTTCATGGTTTTGCCTCTCCGGGTTTGCCGCGAATCAGCGCCTCGGGATGACGTTCGAGATAGTCGGCCAGCACGCGCAAGGACCGCGCCGCGCCGCCGCCCTGCTGGAGCAGGTTGTTCAACTCGGCGTTGAACAGGGAGTCCGGCGCGATGAGCGTGCCGGCGTTATTGAGCAATCGATCCGCATTGGTCAGCGCGCCGCGCGTGGTGCCGAGGGTCTTGTCCAGACTCAGCATCAGGCTGTTGGCGTTGGTCAGCGTGCCGCGCGTGCTGGTGACCGTCTTGTCGAGGTTCTTGAGCAGTCTGCCGACACTGTCTTCAATCGCCTCGATCGAACCGGATTTGGTCGGCAGTTGCACCGGATTCTGCGACCAGTCCAAAGCGACCGGCGGCTCGTCCGGAAACATATCAATGGCCACATACAAAGACCCGCTGATCAGGTTGCCGGTTTTCAACTGGGCGCACAGTCCGTGCGCGACCAGCGTATCCATGACATACCGGTTGTTTTTGACGGCGTTGTCGCCATCCGGAAGACTGCGATACTTGACGCCGTATCGCGCCGGGTCCACCGACACGATCACCGGCACGGTGAACTCAACCTTCTGCGCATCGAATTGCGGGTTGATTTCCGTGACCTCGCCGATGGTGATGCCGTCCATGACCACCGGGGCGCCGACTTCCAGCCCGCGGACGGATTGTTTGAACACGAGCAGATAGTTGTGCGGATCGCGGGCCGATGGACGGAAAGCGACGGCGCGCTCGCCGAATAAATCATAAGTGGCGCCCGCCTCCGCCGGTGGCAAAGGCGAATCGCGCGGCGGCGTCTCAAACGCGATGCCGCCCGCCAGGATGGACATGACCGACTCGGTCTGAACATGCAGACCGCTCGCGGACAGGGTTACGTCCACCCCGCTTGCGTTCCAGAACCGCGTGTCGGGGGTGACGTATTGATCATAGGGAGCCTGCACGAAAATTTTCACGTTCAAGAATTGCCCCCCCTTGTCGAGTTCGTAGGACACGACCTGCCCCGCCTGCAACTGCCGGTAGTAAATTGGCGTGCCCTCGCCGAGCGAGCCCAGTTCCGGAGTCTTCAGCATGAAAATCTTGCCGGGCACATCCCCCGTCAGCGGCGGCGATTCGAGCGCGATGAATCTCCGTTCACTTTCCTTTGACTCGCCGAGCTGCACACCGATGTAGTAGCCCGAAATCAACGTGCCCAACCCGGTGACATTCAGGCCGGAGACGCGCGGCTTGACGACCCAAAACTTCAAGTCCTTCACAAGAAATTCTTTTGTCTTGGGAGTCATCGCCGCCGTGGCGATGACGTGCTTGTGATCGTCCGCGAGCTTGATCGCCGTCAGCTTGCCGATTTCCAGGCCGTCGTATTCAATCTTGGTCTTGTTGGCTTCCAGGCCTTCACCCGTCGAGAAGACGATGGTGATTTCCGGCCCCTGGTTCAGGATGCGCGTGACGGCGATCCACACGCCGGCGGCGGCAGCGACGATGGGGATGACCCAGACAAGCGAGAGGCGCGTGCGTTTTTTGGGGACGGTTTTGGACTCGGCAACCTTTGAAAATTGGTCGTTGTCAGGCATGTTGCACCTCGCGTTTCATTTCTTTAGCACCGGCGGAATCCCAAATCAGCCGCGGATCGAACGATTCCACCGCGAGCATAGTCAGCACCACCACCGCTGCAAAGAACAATAATCCCGGCCCCGGCGCCACCGACATGAGCGGCTGCAACTGGATGAGCGCCACCGTGAAGGTGTCCACGAACACGTCCACCATGGACCAGCGGCCGATGATCTCCACCATCCGGTAAAGCCGGACGCGCTGCTGGTTGTTTTCCATCGAGCCGCGTTTGATGGTGAAGACCAGGTAAAACAACGCCAGGATTTTCGCGCTGGGAATCATGATGCTGGCGAACAGCACGATGAGCGACAGCGGCCAGCCCGTGGGCGACCACAACAGCACAACCCCCTGCAGGATCGTGTCTGACTCGCTGCCGCCGGACGTCGTGGTCTTCATCACCGGCAGCAGGTTGGCCGGAATGTAGCAGGCCGACGCTGCGATCAAATAAGCCAGCGTGCGCTCCAGGCTGGCGGGCTTGCGAAACTCAATCTTCTCGTCGCAGCGCGGGCAGCGCCCTTCGTGCGCGCCGGGCGCGGGACGGGACAGCAGGCCGCAGCCCTCGCAGGACTGCAAGCCATGCGCCATCGCGGTGGGATTTGATTCGCTCATGGCGTCACCTCCCCCATTTGTTTGGTGGCATCGGAGCGACGCGCCTCCTCCTCCGCCCACTCGATCCGCTGCCACACTTCGCGTGGATCAAAGCTCGACTGGATGGCGGCGAGCAGAATCACCAGCGCGAACAGCGCGAAAAACGCCTCGCCCATGATGATCGAGGCGTATTCCGCGATCTTCGTCAGCGACACCAGCACACCGAGCAGCATCACCTCAATCATGCTCCAGGTGCGGGTGAAATTCAGGTTTCTCAGGAACAGTCCCACCCAGAAGGGCGGACGTTCACGCTGGCAGCCAATCGTGATCAGCAGCAGAAACGCGATCTGCAACCCAGGCGAGAGGACCGCCGCGAAGAGCACCAGCACGGCGACGAGCTGGTCTCCGTCACGCCAGAGTTGTTCCGCGCCGCCAATCACCGTGGTGAACGCCTCGCGCCCGACGGCATGCAGCCCCAGCATCGGGACGGCATTGGCGATGATGTAAAGCACCAGCGCCGCCAGCGTCAGCGCCAGCGTCCGGTTATGCGAATCCGGCTTGTGCCGCCACAGTTCCTTGTCGCAGCGCGGACAGCGCACCGAGGCGCCGGCCGGCACTTCGGGGATGCGTTGCAACAGGTCGCAGTCCTGGCAGGCGACGATGGACGCGTCGGCCAGCGGCCGGTTGCAGTCAGCATGTTGATTTTGGATCTGCAAAATTATTTGTCCTTCACGCAGCGGAAGCCGACGTGATTGCTGCCGGTGTCCACGTCCCCCTTGCCGCGCGTCCCCAGCATGTAACGCGTGCAATATTGGTCCGTGCACAGGAAGGAACCGCCGCGATGCACCCTTTGAGGCTGGTCATCGCCGGGATTGTAGCTGGAAGCCGGGCCCTGCGGATTGCGCACCACCGCGCCGCCGCCCGCCAGCTTGAGCCGCGCATAATAGTCGGGTCGATACCAGTCGCTGCACCATTGCCAGACATTGCCGGCCATGTCGTAAAGTCCGTAGCCGTTCGGCGGAAATTGCGCCACCGGCGCGATGCCCGCGAAACCGTCTTCGCCCGTGTCCTTCACGGGGAACTTGCCCTCGTAAATGTTCGCCATCCATTTGCCGCCGGGTTTCAATTCATCGCCCCAGAAAAATGTTTTACCGGCCTGGCCGCCGCGCGCCGCGAATTCCCATTCCGCCTCCGTCGGCAGCCGTTTGCCCGCCCACTTCGCATAAGCCGCCGCATCGGCGTAGGCGACCTGCACCACGGGATAATTTCCCCTGCCCTTGAGGTCGCTGTCCGGGCCGGTGGGATGACGCCAGTTCGCGCCGCGCACGTAGTTCCACCATTGAAAATAGTCGTTCAACGGCACGGCATTCGTCGTGGGCGTGAACACCGTGGAACCGGCGACGAGATTTTCCGGCGGCGCGGTGGGGAACTGTTCCTGCGTCGGCGCGATCTCTGCGATCGTCTTGTAACCGGTGGCCTTGACGAATTTCTCAAACTCGTCGTTGGTCACGTCGGTTTTGTCCATCCAGAACCCGTCCACATAAACGCGGTGGATCGGCTGCGAGTCCTGCACCGACTGAATCGTGGCGATGGTGCAGATGCCGTCGTTCGGCGTCAGGCAGCCCATGGAGAATTCGCCGCCGGGAATCCACACCATGCCGGCGGGTGCGTTCGTCGGCGCGGGCGCGGGGTTCGGGATCGTGGGCGCGAACGGCGAAGCGCGGGTGACGGGGGCAGCCTCGTCCGCAGCGCCCGCCGATGAAATCCAGCCCGCGCTCAACGCGAACATGGCGAGCCAGGCAAAAATGGTTCCGTTTAATTTCATTGATTTATCGTTCGCTGGTGAATTCGCGGGCGGTTAAAGACAAATGCTGAAAGCTGAAAGTCCGAGCCGGACTGGCCACGAAAACTGAAACGAAAACAGCCGGTTTGCTGGTCATGCGTCATTTCAGCGTTTCAGTTTTTGGCATTTCAGTTTTGTTCAACCGCCCGCGAATTCACCATCGAGCCTGCCGGTTAAAATTTGAATGTCGCCGCGATCAGCGCACCATTAAAGATTACGTTCACGCCGTTCTTGTGCTCGCCGCTGCCCTTCGAGGCATCCAGACCCACGGCCTTGTAACCGGCCGAGAGGCTGAACCACTTGACGAAATCGTAAGTCGCCATGCCCGTGGCCGACCAATCGAGGGTCGCCTGGCTGTCCGACATGCCGAACCCGCCGATGTCACCGGCAAGATCCAGATGAAACTTTTTGGTGAAGTATTGGCTGGCGCGCAGGCCGATCACCGGGTCCTCCAGATTCTGATAGTTGCTGCCGTTCAAGAGGACGTTGCCGCCCGAATCCTTGATCAACAGGGTGGTGCGCGTATACCAGTAGCGGAGACCGAGCGTGCCCTGAAGCGTGAAGGGACAATCCGAAATCGTCTTGACCAGGACGTAAGAGATGCCGGCGTCGGCCAGGACAAATTCCAGTCCGAAGTTCGCTTTCGCGCCGGTCCGTGCCTTGACGTCCCCCGAGAACTTCATATAACCGACGTCGCCGAAGATGCCGAACTTTCCCTTTTGCGCCTGGAGGCCCAGCGCAAAGGAGGCGTCCAGATGATCCTTCAGTTGATCAAAGCTGATGTCCACGTCCCGCTGCACGCCCCGGATCGTGGCGTTCCCGTTGATTTGCGGAGCCCAGAGCGGAACGATGACGCCGAATTGCCACGGCTCTTCATCCATCGTGTCGGTCGGAGCCATCGTGGGCGACGCGACCTCGGCTGCCGTTGGAATTGAGGCTGGCGTGGTGCCCGTGTCGTCGGCGCGCGCCGTGGTGATGACCGAGGCCAGCGCGCCAATGAGGGCGGTGGCCAGGAGGTTTTGTTGATGTTTCGTTTTCATGGATTTGTTTTGAGTTTATACAAGAGTGCGGTTGCAGAAGAACAGAAAAGAATCCAGCGTTGACCCCGCTGCCACTGGTTGTTGCTGGTTTTCATGTTGTTTGTTTTTCGCTGGTGAAGTCATTTGTCAGGCGTCAGGAAACGGCTCAATACCAGTCCGGCTCGTCCAGGCCATCCCATCCGTCCCACCCAGCCCAGTCCATTTCATTGACCTCGACCACCTGGACGGTGGCCGGCGGCGAGCCGGCGTTTTCGGAGTTGAGTTTTTGGATGCGGCGATCCCGCAGATAAACTTGATACTGTTTGGGGCCGCCAACGTAGGCCTGATTGTTCTGCAGAGCCGGCAGGATGTAAAACGGCTTCCCCGCCACCATGACCCGCGTGACGGTGTCCGCCGGCAGCTGCCGGAGCCGGGCCAGTTGTGCCGGTTTGGTTGGAGTAATGACTTTAAAACCGGCGGCCACGGCAACGTTTTCCCGGTCGATCAACGTGTTGCCGCTGACGCAGCCCACGGCCAGCACGGCGAGCGCGAGGGTGATGAGGAATTTACAGGCGGTTGGAATCAGGTTCATGGCTTTAGTTTTTCAGAAGAGAACCAGAAGCAAGCCGGGAACGCAAGGCCGTCTCGCACAGCTCACGCCGCGGCCTGCCGCCGGTCTGAGGATAACAACTCATAAGGTGGCTTCCCCGTTATTTTTTCGGGAACAGAAAGGTGACGGTGAAGCGCAGGCCCCAGTCCGGTCCGCCGTCGGGTTTGTTGACGTAGTAGCGGTAGCCGGCCTGGAAGGCAACGGGCAACTTGCCGATCTTCACCAACTGCTGAACCATGAAGTTCATCGGCACGGTTGCCTGATTCGCTTCCCAGTCGTAAGTGGTCTCGGTGTTCACCGCGAACGTCGTATAGGTCTTCGTGGTGAAGGAGACGAACGGTTGCAGGTAGGTGGCGTTGACCTCCACGCGATCCTGCTGGCCGGCGAACGACCAGATCTGGTTGGCCAGAATGCCGTAGGTGAAACCATGTTGCTGTTGCAACGCCACGATGGTCGGGCCCGCGCCCCATTTGCCGCTGCCCAATTCCTCCTCGGTGGCGGTCGGATAAAAACCCACCGGGCCGGCGCCCAGAATCCAGCCATCCACCGGGGCCTTCGGCGAGAAGAAAAAACTCTGCGTGGTGTCGCCCAGACCGGCATGGCTTTCGCCCAGACCATTCGGTGCCTTCGGATTATTGACCAGCGCCTCCTGATAGATCACCGGCAGGATGGTGCGGAGGATGAGATTCCAATCCTCGCTGATGGAAATCGGCACGACCGGCTGGATGTTGCAGGTGTATTTCATCGCGTTGGCCGGGCCGATGCCGAAATCCCAGTTGTTCTGAAGCGGCACGCTGATGAGCGCGGCGACGGGGTTCTGGAGTTTCTTGGCCAGATCGGCCTCCTGATCCGTCGCATCGGCGGACGCCGGAGCCGCATCCTTCGTCGGCTCGACTGAGAGCGGCTGCAGCTCGGAACGGACATCCTGCGCCGGAGAATTGAAGGCAGCCATTGCCGACACGGTGAGCGCCGACACTGAAGCAAGTAGGAAGCGATACGGTTTATCAGTTTTCATGGTTGTATTTGAAGTCTATGGTTTCGGATCACGATCGCGAGTTGTTTGCCTGAATTGGCTCTCCGGGACGCAACCGCCCGGTTCGACTTTCTTCCAAAACCTGGCGTCCAAAAAAGCATATAAATCCAGGATTCGAAATCAAAACGGCATCGGGTAAAGCCAGTTCAACCACGAGTAGCTGCGGATGCCGATACGCCGCATGGCGGCCCACCCGCCGTGCATGCCGCTGGTGTAAATCGCCGCCGCGCCCTGCGCGCCGATGGGAAACTTCGACTGGTCTGCGTCGTCGAAAACAATCTTCACGGCGTATTGGCCCTGTGGCTTCTCCGGTGGCGGCGGTTCAAAGTTCGGCAGCGTGCCGCTCGGGAGCAGTTGACCCACACTGTTGACTTTCCAGATGGCTTCAACCTTCGCGGGAAAAATCTGGCCGGGATACATGTTCAACGCCACTTCCACCGGCTGGCCGTTGGTGACATACTTCAAACTCTCCTGGTTGTAATTGGCGAGCAGGTAACGCCCCTCGTCGCAGATGAAAGACGCGATGGCGCCAGCACGATAGTCCCCCGCCACCATGCCGGGCCGCACCTGGAGATTGACGACGCGGCCATCCTCGGGCGCGACCATCGTGGTGTTGTCGAGATAGTATTGCGCCTGCGCCACTTGGGCCTGCACGGCGGCGACCGTGGTGTTCTCGCCGTTGATCTGCGACGCATACTTGAGTTTTGCCCGCGCGACATCGGCTGCGGCTTCCAGCACGGAGGCTTCATCCACCTGCAATTGAATCGCCCACTTCTCGACTTCTTCCTTGGTTCCGGCCTGGGTGCGCGCGAGGTTCTCGGCGACCTGCTTCTGATACCTGGCAAACGCCACTTCGTTGGTTGCCTTGGCCAGGGTTTGCTCGGCCACCTTCACGTCGGCACCCAGGACTTGAACCTGTTGCTTCGCCGCCGCAAGCTGGGCTTCGAGCTGTTGCACCTGATATTCGTAAGGGCGGCGGTCGAACTGAAACAACGGCTGGCCTTTTTTCACCGGCACGTCCGGCTCAACCAGGACGGCCGTCACGAGGGTTGGTTCGCTCAAGCGCGGCGTGAGCTGGATGGTGTGTTGAATGACCCGCGCGTCGTGTGACGCGGGCGTCATGAACCGCAGGCCGATCATGAAGATGAACAACACATGCAGGAAGATGAACACCGACACCAGCGCCCAGGCGGCACTGAATTTCAGCCACTTGAATTTGAAGAAGATCAGCCAGACAAACAGGATGAATCCGACTGTGAGTGTGATGGCGAAAAGCATACGCGGTTCCTTTAGGTTGGCGGATGGCCGCCCGGCGCGGGCTTCGCCTCCGGCTCCGGTTTGTTTGGCTCCGCAACTTTCGCTGCCGGCGGCTGGGTTTTGCCCGTGAGCCGGGCGATGTCATCATCAATGGCCCTGGCTTCCTGCGGCGGAAAACGGCGGATGTCCACGATGTCGGTGGGTTTGAACGCCCAGATGAACGCCTGAATCCACGGCACCGCTGCCAGGAAACCGGCGTAGCCCATGATCTGCACCGCCTCGGCATCCGGATGCTTGCGGGCGATGGCGATGCGCCCCGGCAGTCCGGCCAGCCAGACCAGAAAGAACAGACCGGTCATGACACACACCAGCAGCACGAGAAACGTGGCGTAGTCCCAGAAATCAAGTTTGAAACCAAGTAGAGTTTCCATAGTTTTGTTGTGTTGTAGTTAACCGGCAAATTGAGCCGACGCGCAGGCCATCCGTGCAACCTCGCGCTCCGTGATGATACCCAGCACGGGATTCTTCGTCGAATCCAAATCCGGCAGCACCAGGGCAACGCGGGCCCCGGACTGATGCAAGGCACGCAGCACTTCGCTCATGCGCGCTTGCGCCCGCACCGTCACGAAATCGTTGGTCGAAAGCGTCGCCATGTCCGGGACCGGCCAGGAGCGGAAGACTCCGCGAACCTTGTTTTCCGAACCCATCACGATAACCATCTTCCCGCTGGCCAGCGCCGCCCGCACCGCGACTTCGTTCCCGGCCTCGCTTTCAGAAAGAACCTGGAAGTCCGGCGACATCACGTGCCGGCTTTGCCGCTCGCCATCCCACGCCTGCAATCCTTGCGGCACGACATGGCCGCGCCGCTGCAGTTTGAGTGTGTAGATCGTGGCCGGGAGCAACCATTGGCGCACGGCGGTCGCCAGCGCGACGGTAAGGATCACCGGCAGTATGACCGTGTAGTCCCGCGTCATCTCGAATGTCATGATCGTCGCGGTCAACACCGCACCGGTGGTGCCGCCAACCATCGCCGCCATGCCGGCGATGGCGAAATGCACCGGGTTCAATCCCAGGCCGGGCATCACTGAATTCACCACCCCGCTGAAGCCGGCTCCCAGGGCGGCCCCGATAAACATGCAGGGCGAGAAAACTCCGCCCGACGCGCCCGAACCCAGTGTGAGGCAGGTGGCCAGAAGTTTGAGCGTTCCCAGTAACAGGAGAAATCCTGCCGCCGTCAGACCACCGTTCAGAATGTCCATGATGGTGGCGTAGCCGACGCCTTCCAGGTAGTAGTGATTTGGCTGGCCAAAAACGGACGCCGAACAGGTGATGAAACCATACATCATCAGACCCATCAACAGCATCCCGGTCATGTGCCGCGTGTAATAGTTACCCGGCATCCGGTCGAACAGATCCTCGAACCAATAAATGCTGCGCGTCGTCAACCAGGCCACGAGTCCCATGAGCAAACCAAACGCAACGAATCCGACGAGCGACGCGCCCGGGCCTTCCACCTGCGCGATCGCCGGAACGTTGAACGATGGGAAAATCCCGAAGTAGCACCGTCCGATGGTGGTGGCCGTGACGCACGCAATCCCCACACACAGCAGACTGAGAGGGTAGATGCAAACCAGCATCAGCTCGGCTGCGAATACGATGCCGCCAATGGGTGTGTCGAACGTGGCCGCAATGCCGCCGCCCGCACCGGCGGCGATCAAGATGACGCGCTGTCGCACGGGCATTGGCAGCCACTGGCCGAGAACCGAACCAAACGTGGAACCAATCTGAATGATCGGCCCCTCGCGTCCCACCGATCCGCCGCTGCCGATCGAGAGGGCCGAGGCCAGCGACTTGACGGCCGCCACGACGGGCCGGATTTTTCCATCGTGATAATGGATCGCATCCAACACCTCGGGAACGCCGTGACCTTTGGCTTCCGGCGCGAACGTCTTCACCAGCCAGGCCACGCCGATCGCTCCCACCACCGGCACCGCGATGACCCAGGTGCCCCAGGGCGAAGCGGCGGTGTGAAGATTCGCATCGTAGTCGAACGAGAAGTAACCGAGGAAAAGCAGATTGTGAAACCCGCCGATCAACGCGCGGAACAGCACCGCTCCAAAGCCGGCGACCAGACCGACAGCCAGTGAAGCCAGCACCATCACCCAAGCGGCGTTGGGTTTCGGTTCACTGGTTGGCGTTGCGTCTTCCATGTCATTTCTCGAACGCAAAGATTTGTTTCCAATCGTTCTTCATACTGATGACCGTCCAGCCATCCTTCTTCGCTTCGTCGTAGAGCGCTTGGGTGAACATCCCGACTTTCGTATCGGGCAATCCCGTCGCGGGACCATAGGCATATTCGCGGGTGGCATCGTCGTGCAATACCAGCATGCACAAACGCGCGCCGTCACCGGCCTTGGTATATTCCAGCATCTGCTGGTCGCCGGTGGAATTGCCAAACGCCGCGTGCGGCCGGCGGCCGATCATGAGGTGAATGCCTTCCGGTTTGCCCGCGTCGTTGTCGTTGAGCACCAGTTTGGGTTCCTTGGTGAGCATCGGTTTGCCGTTCTTGTCATAGCCATATTTCGACGCCAGCGCGCTACCGACGACCTGTTCCGGCGGAACGCCGTAAGTCTGCTCAGCATACACGCGCACAAAATCCTGGCCGCCGCCGGTGACGATGTAGGTCTTGTAACCATTCGCGCGGAGATATTTCAACGCCTCCTGCATCGGCAGGTAGGTGAGTTCGGTGTAAGGTTTCTTCCAGCGCGGATCCTTGGCTTCGGCGAGCCATTGCTTGGCCTCGGCTTGAAACTGTTCGGTGTCCATGCCGGTGAGCGTGGCGACCGCGATTTTTTCCAGATCACCCATCGAGAGTTTCGCGATGGCTTCGCGGTCGCCGGAGATGACCGTCTTGAACGGCTCGACATTTTTCAACTCCGGCTTCGCCTTCACGAGCGCGCCGACCCGATAGAAGCAATACATCAACTGGCTGTAAGCGGGATGCTCCACCCAGAGTGTGCCGTCCTGATCGAAGGTGGCGATGCGTTCTTCCGGCGGGACAAAATTTGCGCCGCCGGTTTCCGTGGTCTTCTTCACAAAGTCCACGATGGCCGATTTCGCCGCGCCGTCGTTCCACGAGGGCAACGGGTCCTGGGCGCAAGCGATGGTGATGTGGCCGGCGATGACAATCGCCAACATGGTCAATGTGCTACGGATGGATTCAGGTTTTGTTTTCATAAATGATTTTATTTCGGGAAAAGAAACGTGAGGGTGAAATGCAGCCCCCGGTCAAAATCGAATTGCGCATGTGAATGTTATCGGAAACGAGTTGAGCATTGACCGGGCTTAAATGGCTCATGGTTTCAGGTCGATTTGTTTGAGCTTCTTCGCCGCCGTCCCGTAGGGGCCGAGGTGATAGACCGCCGCGCCCGCCGGCGAGAACGTGAAGTTCTCAAACGGTTCGGCCAGCATTTTGTCCAGATATTCCCTGGTCGCGAGGCCGGTGGTGACGTGCGGCTCGTAATGCTCGCCGGAATGTTCCGGGACAAATATCTCGACGTATTTTATCAGCAATGGGTTGACACCCGGATCTTCGGGCATGACGAACGCAGCCGACGTGCCCGTTTTGACCGTGAGCGGAGCCACTGCGTCAATCACATCCTGTTGCACTTTCAGCAATTGGGGCGTCGGCTTGATGACAATGCCCGAGAGGCCAAGTTCCTTGTCCGGGATGTAGTAATATTTGAACGCTTCCAATTTCAAGCTGGTCACGTTGGCGATGGCCTTGCCCGCGGCGGCATACACCTGATCGAGATCCGCCGTGCGGACGAACCGCTGAACCAGCGTGACGTGTGGACGGTGCGAGGCGTCCAGCGCGAAGCCTTTCGGGAATACCCCGCGCAGGCGGGTATTCACAGCGGTCGCCTGCTGGATCATCGTGGCGTCCGGCTCCAAACAGATGTCAATGGCCGTGATGTCGTTCTGATCAGTCGCGGTGGCCGCCGGCTGGGCCGTGGTGCAACCGGTGCCGAGGGTCAGTGCGAGCGCCGCAAAAACGATGAAGGCAATGAATCTGACGGAGTCTGTTTTCATAACTGACTTTCCTTTCTTTAGCCTGTTCATTTGGTTTTGGTTTATTTGACTACCTTGGTTAGTCGTTGGTGAAGTCGCGGGCCGCGCCCGAAAGAACGCAGCCCGCGTGATTCACGAACGAACCAATCGGTTCATCTTGACCTCTCGACGGCCTACTGCCCTTCGTGGGCTTTCATCGCCGCATCGATCTTCGCCTTGATCTCCGAAAGATTAAAGGAAGCCGGGTCTTGCATCGGCGGGTAGTCAATCGCCGTCATCGCCAGTTTGCCAACGAACTGCTGGACTTGGACAAACCGCCAGAATTCCCGGGCGAAGAAGTCGTTCCCGTAGCCAAACGCACCGGTCAGAGCGGTTTCTCCGGCAATCGTGGGGAAGCGCTCGAAGGGATCCTGCCGGAGGTTCACAATAGTGGGCATATCGGTCGTGGTTTTCGGGCCAGGCCAGCCCATGGGCTGAATATAGAACTGGAACTTGAAGTCATCCACGCGCAGGGCGCCGAGCTGTGCCCCGCCGAAGTAGAAGATCTCGCGGCGTGTCGAGGGTCCTTTTCCCTCCAGCAACGCCATCTGGTCGTAACCATCGAGGTGATTCTTGTAGGTCCGGTCGCCGAGTTTCACACCCTTGAGAAGCTGGTCGGTGATGTTGGGATTGCCAGCGGCAGTAAGAAGCGTCGGGAACCAGTCGAGGCCGGAGAAGATTCCGTTCTCAACCGTCCCCGGCTTGATGTGGCCCGGCCAGCGGGCGATGCAAGGCACGCGGAAGCCGCCTTCGTAGGTGGTTCCTTTCTGGCCTTTGAACGGCGTGTTCGCGCCGTCAGGCCAGGTAAACGTCTCAGCTCCGTTGTCAGTCGAGAAGATGACGATGGTGTTGTCGGCCTCGCCGATGTCGTCCAAGTGCTTCATCAGCGCGCCGATGCTGTCATCCATCTGCTGCATGCCGGCTTCTTCCAGTCCGTAGTTCGACTCGGAGTTCTGCATGGAGCTGTATTTCTTGGAGAGGAATGTCCATACATGCATGCGCGTGGTGTTGTGCCAGACGAAGAAAGGCTTCCCATCCTTCTTGGCCTTGTCCATGAAATCGCAGGATGACTTGACCAGCACCTCGTCAAAGGTCGTCATGTCATACTTCGCCTTTAGGAACGGCAGGTCGTGCATGTTCGGCACATTCGACATGTCCGGAAACGGCGGCAGCGGGCCTTCATCCACGACCTTCTGCTTGCCAATCTTTCCCCAGCGCGGCATCTCCGTCGGGTCATCCTTATCGGTCGCCCAGCAGTGCACGAGGCTGCGCGGGCCGTATTTGTCGTAGTAGGCCTCGTCCACTGGGAACGAATACCAATACGGGTCCGACATCGCATCGAGGTGATAGAGATAACCAAAGAACTCGTCGAAGCCGTGCAACGTCGGCAGGAACTTGTTCAGATCACCGAGGTGATTCTTGCCGAATTGTCCGGTTTCATAACCGAGCGCCTTGAGCGCCGTCGCGATGGTGCAAGCTTGCGCCGGCATGCCCACATCAGCGCCCGCCTGGCCGACGGTGGTCAGTCCCGTGCGCAGCGGAAGTTCGCCCGTGATAAAGTTGGCGCGGCCCGCCGTGCAACTGGCCTCGGCGTAATAGTCCGTGAACCGCATGCCTTGCGCCGCCAATTTGTCGAGGTTCGGTGTCTTGCCCGACATGATGCCCTGATGATAGGCGCCGATGTTAAACCATCCTACGTCATCACCCATGATGAAGAGGATGTTGGGTTTCTTGTCCGCCGCCTGACCGGGTGCAACAGCGCACATGAGAGCAGCCGATGTTGTCAGCGCAATCAGACCATATTTCATTAGATGAGTTTTCATACCTTGGTTGATTTGTTTGTTGATTGGACCTCAGCGAGAAGAGGCAGGAATACAGAAGCTCGAAAGGACGCCAGATGTGTTCCACTCTCGTTGAGGGCATTTAAGCACCGGGCGAAAGTTTTGCAAACCTTTCTTGGTTACAACCAAATGCCACATGTTTCGCTAGTGAAATCGCGGGCCAGTGCGAGCCGCATTGGCCACCAGACCGACCCGCGCGTTTCACAATCGAATTACTTTACCTTCTCGATATCGCCGGGCTTCCAGCTCTTGTCGATGGCTGGCTCCTTCGGGCCGTAGAGCCGGAGGATGGCGAAATATCCCTTGCCGGGCACGGTCGCAAGCCAGTTGCCGGCCTTGCCTTCGGGCGCGGTGGGGCCGAGGTAAAGGTCGGTGCTGCCGTCGGCATTCTGCGACGGCTTGTCGCGTGAACCGAGCGAGGGGAACGGTTGGCCGTTGGCGAGACCGGAAGCATTCGAGGCATCGTAGAGCGTCACTGACCAGAACAATGCGGCGGGAATGTTGGCCGGCAGGTTCAGGCGATAGTTGCTGCCACCGGACAAAGGCGTGCCCTCGCCATCGGTAAAGGCAATCACGTAGGCAGCGCCTTTGCCCGCCGTTTTCGAGATCATCCCCGGGCTGATCGAGTAGTAATCAGTGAAGAACCAGATCCGCACGTCCAGATCGAGCCATCCCCCGTCAACTCTCGTCCAGTCCAGATTGAACGGACCACCCGGTTTGGCGGGTGTCCCGTCGGTCATGGGATTGAGCCAGCGACGGTCGGGATACATCTGAAACGAGAGGCCACTCACCTTGGCTTCAAAGCCAATAACGCGGCTCATCTTGTAGCCGGTCTTCGCGGCGCGGTCGAGAATCTCGCGGGTGTGCGCATCGGGACTGAATGGCTGGCCCTTGATGATGCCAAGCGCCGCCAGCCTACCGAGCGAATCGGATTCGGCGAGATTGCTGCCCTCGCTGTCCACAAGTTGCTTGAGGTGGTCAAAGGCGCTGCCGTCGCTAAGGGGCAGCATGTCAGCCGGGACGCCGGAGGCGTCGGGGAACTTCATCGGCTTGGCGGTGGCCTTGCCGTTCAGCGGATAAATCTTCGTCTTTTCAAGATGCTCGACGGCTGGCGTCAGATTCTTCGGGTCCTCATAGAATCCGCGCAGGAAGATGAAGACGTTGTAGGTTCCCGAACGATAGACGTAATAACCTTTCGGCACTTCGCCTTTGTAGCCCGGCGGGAGAATCAGAAACTTGCCGCCCTTGCCCGCGTCGGGTCCAAAAAAGCCAACGTCACCAAAGAACTTGCCGCCTTCCACCGGGATTGGGCGCTGCCAGTAATCCAGCAGGATGCCTTGCAGTCTGGGCGGCGCTTCCATCACCAGCGGACCATCCTTGCCCAGGTCAACGTAGCTCATCGCGTAGAGAACGTCAGAGTTGGGGGTCGTCACGAGGGTCTTGGCGTCGAGTCGTTTCTTCCAGATCGGAAGGACGTTGTAGCCCGCGCCGAAGACTTTTTCCGAGCCGACCTGCATGCCGAGCGTGTTTAGCAACGGCAACGCCCAGAGATAAGTTTGCGTCGCTCGTTGGAAGAGCAGTTCGTCGCGGAGTGTTTGCGCGGTTTCCTTCGTGGGACGGCCTTCCGCGAACGGAAGGTTGGCCAGTTCATCGAAGTGCGCGATCTGCGCCCGTGCCGGTAGGATGCTCGTGATTGTCAGCGTGCCAACGAGTGCGGCGGCGATGAGGTTTTGTTTATATGCGGTTTTCATGTGTTCACCTTTTCCGTTTGAGGGATGAATCACTTCACCTTCTCGACTTGTGGTGGCATCCAGTTGCCGTCGAGCACAGCCTGCTCTGCCCAATAGCAACGGATGTAGAGTGAGAATGTTCCCTTGGGTGCGGGCAGCCAGTTGGATTCCTTGTCCTTGCCGGGGGACTTGTCGCCGGCATAGAGCGTCAAGGAACCGTCCGCGTTGTATTTGAGATTCTTGTCCTTAGTGCCAAGCGAATACCGGCCCAGCGGATTGGGCGTGAACAAGTGATATTCGTTGTAGAGCGTCAACGACCAGAACCCCTTGACCGGCGGCGTCTGACCTTTCGGGAAGGTGATCGTGTAGGAATTCCTGCCGTCGAGTTGCTTTCCTTCGCTGTCATAGTCGCGATAGATGTATTTGGTCTCCTCGGGCTTGTTATCAAACATGTTCGACTTGGCGGTGCCGGCGCGGTTGAGGTAGTCGGTGCCCCACTCCGCGTTGTTCACCGGGGAATTCCAGCCGTTGCCGGCGGAGCGGCCGTTGTATTTCCACTGGAGGAACGGAGCGATGATTTCCTTGTTGGCGGCGACGAAGGATTCCACCAGTGCCTGCCTGGTCGCCGGGTCCTTGGCGGCGGCCTCCCAAACCGAATTGATCCAGCCGTAGAGGACTTGCTCACCGGGTAGCGGTGGCACCTCTTTCATGCTGACGGGAAGTTCTTCAAAGTAAGTTTCCGGTTTCACCCAACTGGTCTCGCCTTTGGCCCCTTTTTGCGACGGGGCCGGGACTTTCGGCAGCTTGCTCCAGTCGGTGGTCTTCATCTTCCCATCAAACTTGCTGAGGGGATAGAACATAACTTGGTCGAGCAGCGGCTGAACGGCTTTGGTATCCTCGGCGGTGTCGTCCTTGAAAATACGGGGGACGCAGAACACTAAATCCGTGGATGAACGCACCATCGCCGTAATGCCTGCCGGAAGATCGCCCTTCCAGTTCGGCCCCACGATCATGTAGAAGCCCGGTTTGGTGCCATACTGTTGGCCAATTTGTGCGATCTCGTCCGTGCGCTGGTCATACAGCGGAAAGACCCAAAAGCGGTCGCCGAAATCCGGCACCTGAAACACGGTTGGCTCCTTGTCCAGCGCGGTGAATCCTGCGCCATACGCCACGTCCTGGTTGGGACAGGCGATGAACGTCTGGTCCGGCGAAATATAATTGGTCAGCATCGAGTTGTAACCCACCGGGGCAAAGGGCAGGACCCCACCGACGAGACACGGCTCGGGCGCTTCGGAAAACGCCACCCGCCGGTTGTGGGCGTTGACCAGCGGCCAGCCCCAGAGGTAGGCCATGCGCCCAACCATCTGAACGTATCCCTTCGTCATCGTATTGCCGGAGGCGGGGCCGGGAACTTCGGCGGCAGTGGTTGGAATGGGGACTTGTTGCGCCTGTGCAGTCGTGAATGTCAGCGCGCCCACGAGCGCGGCGGCGAAGAGGTTTTGTTTAGATGTGATTTTCATAACTTGGTTTGTTTGTTGTTTGAACAGGAGGCAACAGAGGAAACAACATATTCACATTTTCTCTCCGTTAACTCTTTTTGCTCCTGTTGAAAATCCGTGTTCATTCGTTTGTTTCACCATCGAATCACTTAATCCCTGTTCGCGCCTTCGGTCAGTTTCTCCATCGCTGCATCCAGCGAGAAACTGCCAGCCTTCTGGCTCGGCGGGAATTCTTTAAAGGTGCTCAGGAACTGCCCGACATATTGCTGCGCCGGCACCAGGACGAAGGCGTGGTCCACCCGCCATTTCCCATAACTGATGCTTTCGTGGTCGGCCGTCTCGAACGGATCCGAACGCAAATTGAAGAGCTTCGGAAAACGCAACGGCACGAAAGGATCCTGCCACACGTCCAGACCAATCGCGCGCTGTTCGGCAAAAACGATCTTGTATTGCAGATAACGCAACCCGACGAGCGAGCCGTCGTCGTTGAAGTAGAAGAATTCCTTGCGCGGGTCAGGTGATTTGCCGGCAAGATAGTCCGTGAGGTTATAGCCATCGAGATGCACTTTGAACGTCTTGTCGCCGACTTTCATGCCTTTGAGCAACTGCTCTTTCACGTCCGGCACACCGGCAGCGGCCAATAGCGTGGGCAGCATGTCTTCGTGCGAGCAAATCTCGTTATAGACCGTGCCCGGCGGGATGACCCCGGGCCAGCGGATGGCGCAGGGCACGCGATAGGCGCCTTCCCAGTTGCTGGCCTTTTCGTTGCGGAACGGCGACGTGCCGCCGTCCGGCCAGGAAAATTTCTCCGCACCATTGTCCGTGGAATACATGACGATGGTGTTGTCATCGAGGCCGAGTTCCTTGAGCTTGGCGAGGATCTCGCCGACCTGACCATCGTGCTCGACCATGCCGTCGGGATAAACGCCCAGGCCAGTCACGCCGACCGACGACGGCTTGAGATGCGTCCAGATGTGCATGCGGGTGGCGTTCCACCAGATGAAGAACGGCTTGCCCGCCTTCTGCGCATCCGTCATGAAGCGCAGTGTTTCCTTGGTGAATTCCTCATCACAGGTTTCCATACGCTTGGTGTCGAGCGCGCCCGTCAACTTGATCAACTGCGTGCCATCCGGATTGGCCCAACTGTGGATGATGCCGCGAGTGGCGAATTTTTTGATCAGCGCCGGATCCTTGAAATAGTCGGGATTTTCCGGTTCTTCCTCGGCGTTCAAGTGATAGAGCGAGCCGTAAAATTCGTCGAAGCCGTGGGCGGTGGGCAGGTGTTCATCGCGGTCACCCAGATGATTCTTGCCGAACTGGCCGGTGACATAGCCCTGCCCTTTGAGCAACTCGGCAATCGTCACATCCCGCGCTTGAAGTCCCTCCTTCGCGCCCGGCAATCCGACCTTGAGCATGCCCGTGCGAAAACCCGACTGGCCGGTGATGAAACAGGAGCGCCCGGCGGTGCAGCTTTGCTGGCCATACCAGTCGGTGAACATCGCGCCGCCCTTGATGATGCTGTCAATGTTCGGGGTCTTGTAGCCCATCTGGCCGTGGTTATAGGCGGAGATGTTCCACCAGCCGATGTCGTCGCCCCAGAGAATGAGGATGTTGGGTTTCTTGCCTTGCCCCGCCGTAGCGTTGGCGGAGGCTGGGTCCGCCGCATGAACGGATGCAGCGACGCCATAGAGCACCGCGCCAGCTGTCAGTCCGACTATGCATCGCTTCGTCGCGACAAGCAGTGACAAGCCATAATGGAGGAGTTTATTTGTTTTCATGTTTTTGGTAATTCAGACATTGAACAGGCGGCAACAGAGGAAACAGAGTTTTAGATTTATCTCCGTTGACTCCGTTGGCTCCTGTTACAAATCCCTGTTCGCTTTTCTTCGCTGGTGAAGTCGCGGGCGGTTAAAGACAAATGCTGAAAGTCCGAGCCGGACTGGCCCTGAAACCTGAAATCGGAACCGCCGGTTTGATGGCCCGGAGACCTTTCAGCGTTTCAGTTTGTCAGCGTTTCAGCATTTGGTTAACCGCCCGCGTGTTTCATTTCACAATCGAACCAACTGGCTAGTCGCTCTTTTGGCGGCCAGCTTCCTTCTTGACCTCGGCATAGATCGAACTGAGGTTGTAGCTCTCCGGCGCTTGCAGCGGCGGATACTTGTTGTAGCTTTCAAGCTCCTTCAGCCACAGCAACTGGCCGATGGGCAGGAGGTTCCAATCATACTGATAAGCAGTCATCGGCGCGGCAAGGGCACCGCCAGCGGACAGCGCGGTCTTTTGAATATCGCCGACGGCATTTTCAAAGGGGTCGCGCGCGATGTTGTCCATCTGGGTCCACTTGAAGGTCGTCGCCGCCCCGAGCGACGCGAGCGAGGTCGATCCCATCATCGTGTAATACATCTTCCAGTTCTTGTAGCGCACGGCGGATGGCGTTGCGCCGGTATAGTAGAAGAAGACTTCGCGTGCCGACTTGTCCGACTTGCCGGTGAGATAGTCAATCTGGTTGACGCCATCGAGCGTGGTCTGGACGATGCCAGGATATTTGCCCGCCTCGATCTTTGCCTTCAGGTCATTGCCCTTGGGGCCGCCGGCGATTTCAACCAATGTAGGCAGCCAGTCCAGGGACGCGAAAATATCCTTATACATCGTGCCCGGTTTGATGACTCCCGGCCAGCGAATGACGCACGGACACCGCATGCCACCTTCCCAGGTGGTCAGCTTCCCGCCCTTGAACGGGGTGGTGCCGCCATCCGGGTAGGTTTCAACCTCGGCCCCGTTGTCGGTGGTGAAGACGATGATGGTGTTGTCCATCTCACCCATGTCTTCGAGCTTCTTGAAGACGTAACCGATGTTGTCGTCCATCTGCTTCATGCCGGCTTCATTGACGCCCCAGTCCTTGCCGCCTTTGACGCCCACCATGTCCAGATACTTGTCCGGCAGCACGGTCGTGATGTGCATGCGCGCCGGATTATACCAGCAGAAAAACGGCTTGCCGGTTTTCTTGGGATTGTTGCGGTCGAGCCAGTCAATGACATGGGAGGAGATTTCCTCATCCACGGTCTTCGACCGCTCCAGCGTCAACGGACCTTCATCATGGCCCATCTGGTTCTTGGCCGTGCCGTCGGGCGATTTCATCCAGAGCACCGGGCGCGGCGGCGTCAGGCAGGTGCCGGTTTTCGGATCAATCGCGCCAGGCGTTGGTGGGACTCCCGGGATTGGCTCCTGCTCACACGGCGGCGCGACGCCCTGCACCGTCGGGCTGCTGTTGATGTCCGGGAAACTCACCTGCTGCATGGCGTCCAAGTGATAGAGGTAGCCCCAGAATTCTTGAAAGCCGTGTGCGGTCGGCAAGGCGGCGGGATGATCGCCCAGATGATTTTTCCCGAACTCGCCGGTAGAATAACCGAGATCATACAGGAACTGTGAGATCGTCGGTGTGCCGGGTTGCAGGAAGCTCGGGCTGCCGGGCAACTGCGGCGGAATCATGCCCGTGCGCAACGGATGCATGCCGGTAAGAAAGGCGTTGCGTCCCGCCGTGCAGCTCTGCTCGGCATAGTAGCACATGAACCGCCCGCCCTCCTTCGCGAGCCGGTCAATATTGGGCGTTTCCCCGACACTCAGGCCTTCATGATAGCAACCCACCTGCATCCAGCCGATGTCGTCGCCCATGATGAACAGGATGTTGGGTTTCTTGTCCGCCGCGTGAACAGTGGCCGTGACGCCATACAGCGCCGCGCCCGCTGTCAGCAGTGACAAGCCGATATGCGTTGTTCTTTTTGTCTTCATGTTTTTATTTTTTTTGGTTCTGTTTTGTATTCGGTTCGTTTTGTCCGCCGAAAGTTTCAAGTCTTCGCGCCGCTGCGGACGGCCTGCAAGTAATCCAATCCCCGCGTCTGGGCCACGGTGCGAAATTCCAACGAAGGCAGCTCGGCGGCGGTCTCCATCAGTGCCAGCAACTGGGTGTAGCGGTTGGAGCGGATCTGATTTTCGAGATCATCCTCCGTTTGCCAGTCCTCGATAAAGCGCAGCGCGGTCTCGTCCCCGACTTCCTGATAAAGCTTGCAGCCGATCAGCCCGTGCTCAGCCCGGGCCGAAACCGTCAGGGATTTCAATGCCTGCACCAAATCATTCATCCGATTCGGGGAGACTTTGATTTTGAGAACGGTCTGGATCACTCCGGAACCACGTGCAATACCAGTGCCACGGAAGGTTACAATCTCATGACGGTCGAAAAGACCTGTCTTGGCAAAGGTATTTGAAGAAATTGACCTTCCCGGCCAGCCGGCGTGGCGGCGATTTAAATACGAAATGTCGGAGGACATCCGATATTTCGGAGGTCGTAACCGAAACAAACCAACTGAAGAACGCGGCGGTCTGCCGACACGCCGCTACGCAGACTTGCGGACAATCCCCAGTCTGGCCATCCGGCTTTCGAGCGTGGTGGGATTTATTTCAAGAATTTCCGCCGCGCCATTCTTGCCGCGAATGCGCCAGCCCGTCAACTCCAGCACGCTGAGGATATGATTCCGCTCAGTGTCTTTAATGGTCAGGCTGCGCGCCGATGCGCCGATCCCCTGGCCGGAAGAGATGGTTTTGGGCGGTTCAATCTTCAGTTTCGGCCCCGTCGCCACGATCAACGCCCGTTCGATGACGTTACGGAGCTCCCGCACATTGCCCGGCCAGGCGTAACGCCGGATGGCCGCCATGCTTTCCGACGAAATGGACTCGATGTTCTTGCCGAGCGCCTTGCTGAATTCACCCACGAACATCCACACCAGTTGCGGCAGATCCTCGCGTCGTTCGCGTAACGCCGGCACGGTGATGGGAAAAACATTCAACCGGTAGTAGAGGTCTTCGCGGAAACGTCCTTCGCGCACCGCCTGTTCCAGATCCTTGTTGGTTGCGGTGATGATGCGCACGTCCACCTTCACGGGCCGGGAACTGCCGAGCCGTTCGAGTTGTTTTTCCTGCAAGACGCGCAGCAATTTCACCTGCACCTCCATCGGTAGTTCCCCGACCTCATCCAGAAAGATGGTGGATTCATGAGCCAGTTCAAAGCGGCCGATCTGTTTGGACAAGGCGCCGGTGTAGGCGCCTTTCTCGCGGCCGAACAGCTCGCTCTCGATCAGCGCCGTGGGGATGGCCGCGCAATTGACCCGCACCATGATCTTGCCCCGGCGCGGACTGCGGTCGTGAATGGCCGAAGCGATCATCTCCTTGCCGCTGCCCGTTTCGCCCAGCAGCAACACCGTGGCGCCCGTGGCCGCCACCTGCCCCACCTGCGTCATGACCTGCCGGATGGCCGGACTCTGGCTGACAATTTTGTCGTGACTTGCCAGCGGGTTCACCTCCTGCCGGAGATAAATATTTTCGTGGTGCAATTGATCCTTGAGGCGCTTCACTTCCGCCAGCGCCTGTTGCAATTGCTCCTCGCGCTCCTGGCGTTCGGTGATGTCCACGCAGGATCCGACGTAGCCGGCAAACTTTCCGGCGGCATCCAATCGCGGCACGCCATGGTCCATGAACCAGCGATATTCGCCGTCGTGCCGTTTGAGCCGATACTGCACGACAAACGGCCGCCGGGCGTCAAACGATTCGCGGTAGGTCTTCAGGCAGCCCTCGAGGTCGTCCGGATGCACGCCTTCGGCCCAGCCGTTTCCCTGTTCCTGGTCCAGGGTGCGGCCAGTGAAATCGAGCCAGGGCTGGTTGAAGAAATTGCAAAGCGTGTCCGTGCCCGCCATCCAAATGAGCACCGGCGCGGAATCCACCACCGTGCGAAACCGGTTTTCACTCTCCTGCAATGCCCGGCTGCTGCGCTGGCGATCCAGGGCGCTCGAGAATATTTCCGAGACCAGCCGGAGCCGGTTCACCAGCAGATCCGTCCATTCCCGTTCGGCCCGCATGGAACCAAAAGCGAGCGCGCCGAACACCTTTCCACTGATCGCCAGCGGCAGGGTGACATTCGACAGCGGACCGTGAGCCTGGAGCACCGTCACATCCTGCGCAGCTTCCGGCGGTAATTCGGCGAGGCGCGAATATCGGATGATTTCGCCCCGGCTGATCCGGGCGGCGGCCCAAGGCAGAACCGGTTTTGAAAACGGGGTCGGAAAGCGCGCCAGGCCCGGCCGGGCCCAGGAGTGGGTCGTGACAAAATTCTTGTCATCGCCCGCCACGATTTGAAACAGGGTGCTGTGGTCCAGTCCGAGGAGTTCAACGATTCGTCGCTGCGCATCCTCAATCTGGCGATCCACTTCATCGGGCGGGAGGTTGACAAATCGCGCCGACAAATCCGCCAGCAGCATCTCGAAGCGCAGTTGCTCCTTCAAATCGGCGTGTGGACTGTTGTTTCCTGCAATCATGGGCTGGCTATGCCGGCTTTGCCGTCCCGGTCCCGGCGAACCTGCGCCAAAGCCCCGCCAACAGCCTGGGAACTTCGGCAAGAAAATATATCACGGCAAAAACCGCGGAATCAACCCGATTCAGCAGCTGGACGGCACCAAGAACAACGCCAAGCCCGTGGTGGCTTCGATCATACCGGTGACGATGAGCAGTTTTTTCATCGCGCCCGATCGGATGCGGCCCCGGTTCTAGTTGTTCACACTCTTCTTCATTTCGTCAGCGGCTTTCTGATCCGCTTCCGCCATCTGCGACGGGCCGAGCATGAAGGTCAGCTTGCGAAGAAACTAGTTTAGAGGTGATCCGCCCTCACCCCGGTCCTCTCCCCCGGGAGAGGGAGAAATGTTTCCCGCGTCTTTGAAAATTTGCGCGGCTGGATTGGTCGGATGGTCAACCGAATCACCGGGAACTTGATTGGTGGAATCCCCTCCTGGGGGAGAGGACACAGGTGAGGGCGGGCTAAAAAAACAAATCTAAACTCCTTCTTCAAGCGCAGCCACAAAGTCATCGCCGCCCTGACGGTGCAGGAAATTGTTGGAGAGCAGATCGCAAAGAAGCTGGCGTGAGCCACAGCGCCGTAGGCGCGGCATCTCTTAAGAAACTGCGTGTGAAATCGGCTTGGAAATGAGTTCAAATCCCATTGCTTTTGCGGTTTTTTGGAGGGCGTTCAATTTCCTTGCTTGGAACTTCTTTTCGTAGTCTTCCAATCCTTGGCGGACATAGG
>DATLVR010000080.1:0-7339 GCA_035577265.1 Verrucomicrobiia bacterium
GATTATTGACACGACCAACCTGAACATCACCATCGGACAAAATCTGGGAGGCCCCGGCCCGTTGACAAAAATCGGCACCGGCATTTTGACTTTGACCGGCGTCAACTCCTACGCCGGCACCACCACCGTCAGCAATGGAACATTGTGCATGAACGGACAGAATAACGGAACCGGCTTGATCAATGTTGTGAGTGGAACGCTCAGTGGAACCGGCAGCGTCGCGGGCGCAGTCGCCGTGCAAACGAACGGAACCTTTTCGCCGGGCGCTGGCGTGGGCACGATGATTTTGCAGAGCCATCTCACGCTCGCGGGAAATGTGTTTCTGGAAGTGGACAAATCGCTGGCGGCGACAAATGATTTCGTGCAAGTCGGCGGGACGCTCACGAATCTCGGCGCCTGCACCGTGACCATCTCCAACCTCGGACCTGTTTTCGCAGCGGGCGACAGTTTCGTTTTTTTTAGCAAGGCGATGTTGAACGGCAACGCCGCTGTCATTTCACCCGCAACGCCCGGAGCCGGCCTGGTGTGGACAAACCAGCTCGCGCTCGATGGTTCGGTCGGAGTCCTCACTGCACCAATCCTCGCGACACCTGCAGATTTAATCGGGCTGACGTTGGACGCGGGCACGTTGTCGCCTGCGTTCAGTTCAAACATTTTGAGTTACACGGCGAGCGCGGCTTACAGCAACAGCGCGGTCGCGCTGACGCCGACGAGTGCGAATCCTGCCGCTACAATCCGCATCATTTGCAAAGGTGTCACGAACTTCGTCGCGTCCGGCAATGCCAGCGCAGTCGCACTCAAGCCCGGCGCAAACGTGATTGATGTGCGGGTCACCGCGCCGGATGATGCCATCACCAAGGACTACATCGTCACGTTCACGCGCGTTCCGCCGAACATTGTGGTGATTCTCGCCGACGATCAGGGGTTTTCCGACTGGAGTTGTTACGGCAGCGAAATTTCCACGCCGAATCTTGACCGCCTCGCATCGAAAGGCTTGCGCTTCCGTCAATTTTACAACTGCGCGCGGTGCAGCCCGACACGCTGCGCCTTGCTCACGGGACTTTACACGGCGCAAGTTGCCGTGGATCCGTCGCAGGCGTTGCCGAATTTGCGGAACGACAACAACGCGACCATCGCCGAGCTTTTGGCGACGAACGGCTTTCGCACTTACATGTCGGGCAAATGGCATCTCGGCAATGGCGCGCTGCTGCCGGAGTCGCGCGGATTCCAGCAGGTCTTTCGCTATGTCAATGGCGTCGATCATAGCGAGGACACCTGGAGCACGAACGCCTACACGTTTATTTCCTCCAACGGCGAAGTTACCAACCGTATCTATGGCGCGGGAACTTTTTATCAGCCGGACGCCATCGGCGATTACTCGCTCGACTTCATCAACAACGCCCTGGTGACGCACACCAACGACCAGCCGTTCTTCCTCTACATGGCGTTCGGCTCCGCGCATTTTCCGATCCAAGCGCCGCAGGACTGGGTGGATACCAATGCGCCGGTTTATTCCGCCGGCTGGGACGCGGTTCGCAATGTGCGCTACACCAACCTGCTCGCGCAGGGCGTCTTGGATTCGCGCACCGTGCTTTCGCCGAACGAAGGCACGGCACCGTGGAGTCCAGTTCCAGCGGAAGCAATTCCTGCGTGGAATACGCTGGCTGCGGATCGTCAAGCCGACCTTGCGCGCCGTATGGCGATTTATGCGGCGATGGTGCAGAAGATGGACGCGAACATCGGGCGCGTGGTGGAGCGATTGCGTGCCGCTGGTCAGTTGGATAATACGTTGATCTTTGCGTTGTCAGACAACGGCGGAAACTATGAGGGCAGCGTGTTCGGCCAGACCGGCGGAGTAAATGATCCAACGCCCTTGACCGGCCTGGCCTTGACGAACATGGGCTTGAACGGCCAGCCGATTATTTATCTCGGCGGCGGCTGGGCACATGTCAACAACACGCCGTTCCGATTGTTCAAGCACTTCAATCACGAGGGCGGAGTCCGCACGCCGATGATTGTTCACTGGCCACAGGGACTCACGCGCACGAACCAGTGGGAGAATGAACCCGGCCACGTATTCGACATCATGGCGACCATTATAGATGCAACGGGCGTGAGTTACCCGACGCAGTTCAACGGCCACGTCGTGCTGCCGTTGGAAGGACAAAGTTTGAAATCGCTCTTCACGAGCACGAATGAAACTTCGCGGACACTCGGCTTCGAGCATGAAAGTAACCGGGCGTGGATCAGCGGCGGTTGGAAATTCGTCACGAAAAATTTCGCGTCCTACGACGGCAGCAATCCCGCGAATCAACTGGAGCTTTATGACTTGAGCAAAGACCCCACGGAACTTACGAACGTCGCCGCTGCCCAACCGGTATTGCTCGACCAGATGGTGACGAATTGGAATAGTTGGGCCACGCGCGTCGGTGTGCCGTCGAGCCGCCTCGTCAACCCCGGCGCGCTGTTTCCGCCGGTCGTTCCCGCTATGAATGCGAATGATCTTTTTCTGGACACCTTCAACCGCCCCGACGCCACAAACATTGATTCCAGCGCCGCCGGCATGTGGGGTTCGCGCGTGCCACCCCTCGGCGTGGACGCGGCGTATTACGAGGGCTTTGAGGGCAGCGGGTCGCCGGCGAACCTGGCCATCGTCAACCACTCGCTTTACAAAAACACCGGCGGCATGATCGAGTGCGGCCTGATGCACAACTTTGTGGGATCGGACATTGTGAGCGCGGGCGGGTTCAGCGTCGAACTCACCGTGCAGGAAATCAACAGCGATGGCACCGACAATGCAAACCGCTATGCCGGGTTTGGCGTTGGGCTTTCTCAGGCGGAAGCCGCTGCTGGCGGCGATGTCACCGCGACCACCGGCACGTTGTTCCGTGGCAAGCAGGGCAACGCCAATCTCGGCGTCTCCGATTTCTTCGCCGAGCTGGATTACAACGGCAGCATCAAGGTCTGGACGAACGGCGTGTTGCTCGACACGATTTCCGCCGGCGCGAGCTACGGAACTTTGACCGCGAGTTACGCGACCGCCGGATTTACGACGAACGACACCGTGACGGTCAGCGTGTTTTTCAACGGCCTGCAGGTGGACATCAACACGGCAGACACCAATTCCCTGACGCGCACGTTCAAATGGGATCGCAACAACAGCAACTACATCGGTCTGAGCGCGCGCGCGTCGAACTATGTGCAGATGGATAATCTCGCGATCCGGAAGCTGCCGTTGAGCCGCGGGCTGCCGATCAATTACGCGATGCAGTATGGCCTTTCAGATACGAACACCGCGCCCGACGCCGACCCGGACGGCGACGGCGTGAGCAACTTCGCGGAGTGGGCGTTCGGTGGCGATCCGGCGGCCGCCGATCCCTTCATCGCCAGCTTGAAAGGCGCGCTGATCACGCCGACATGGGATTTTCAATTCACCTACCAACGTTTAATCAACGCGGCGAACTACGATTTGCGCTATCGCCATTTCGTCTCGGAAGATTTGTCCACCTGGACGGAAGCCACGCCCGTTCAAGTCAGCTCTTCGACCAGCGAAGACAAGGCCGGCTATGAAATCGTGACGCTGCAACTGCCGTCGTCTGCCATCGTGGGGAAAAACCAATTGTTCCTCCGCGTGCTGGCCGAGCCGGTGAATTGAAAAGCATAACCGGCGTAGCGGCTTTCGACAGGAAGCCGCCATCCTCAATTCCGTTAAGTTGGCGGCGCTCTGCCGAGACGCCGCTACGTTAATCAGCCCTCAACGGCGCGTGAAAGGTCACAACGGTTCCCTTGCCCGGAATGCTGTTGATTTCCGCCCGTCCGCCGATTTGTTCCAGCCGGCGCTTCATGTTGGCGAGACCGTTGCCCTGCGGGGATGCAGTGTTGATTTCGAAACCGCGCCCGTTGTCCTCCACGTGGATGACCGCTTCGTTTGAAAGAATTTCCGCGCACACGGTGACTTGACTGGCATCGGAGTGGCGCGCGGCATTGTTGACGGCCTCCTTGAACGCGAGGAACAGGTGATGACGCGTTTCGGCGGTGAGGGCGACGGCGGGCAGTTGCGGCGGGATTTCCTGCCGGAACCGAATACCGCTGGCGCGGAAAAATTCCTCCGCGAAGTGGCCCAGATAACCGACCAGTCCGGCGAGCGAATCATTCTTGGGATTGACGGCCCAGACAATTTCATCCAGCGCGATCACCATTTCCCTCGCGCGCGTGCGAACTTGTTGAAGGAGTTCCTTCGACTCGACTGCCGGAGTTGTTTCGCGATGGGCGAGCGCGCTCAACAGGCTGATTTGCGTGAGGCTGGTGCCGAGATCGTCGTGCAAGTCGCGGGCGATGCGCGTGCGTTCACGCTCCATTTCACGCTGGCGTTCCGCGTGCTCCAGCCGGCGCCGGTAGCGCTGACGCTGAATGAGCGCCGCCGCGATGGCAAAAATCGCCAGGGTCGCCAAACCCAGGCCGGCCTTGAACCACCACGTTTCCCAGAAGTAAGGCAGCACGATGAACGCCAGCGTGTCACCGGCCTCGTTCCAAACACCGTCGCTGTTGCAAGCCATCACGCGGAAACGGTAGTTGCCCGGCAGCAACGGACCGTAACCGATCAGCCGCTGTCCGCCGGTTGACTGCCATTTTTCATCGCCGCCTTCAAGTTTCACGCGGAAGCGGACGCCGTCTGGTGCGGCGAAGCTCAAGCCGGTGAAACGGAATTGCACATAATGCCGGCCGGGAAGAATCTTCAGGGGTGCCGCCGCCATTGCTGCTTCCAAGGGAACGCCAATGCGCGGAGGAACATCCATTGACCGTCCGTCCACGAGCATTTCTTCGATGATGACGGTCGGCGAAATCCGGTTCAAAATGGTTTTGGATGGGTCCACCGACGCCACGCCGTTGGCGGTGGAAAACCAAAGATGACCATCGTCGGAGCGCCAGCATGACGGTTGAAACCCGCTGGAACATTCCAACGCTGACAGGCCGTCGAATTGTCCATACACACGGCAGGGCAACCGCGTTTCTTTTCCGGCAGCCACGGCTTCCAAATCTTTTTTGTTCGCGCGAAAAATTCCGGCGTAAGTGCCGCCCCACAAAAATCCGTCGTGACTGTCGAGCAATTGCGGAACGTTGTTGTCTGGCAGGCCGTCGGCTTTCAGGTAACGCGTGAATTTACCGTTGCTGAAACGCAGCAGGCCGCCGCCGAGCGTGCCAATCCAAACCGCGCCGTTGGTGTCCGGCAACACGGCGGCAAACCGCACCGCCGGCCATTCGGGTGGCGGCGTGAAACGGGTGAATTTTCCGCCGGCATATTTCCAAAGTTCGCCGGGGCCGGTGCCGATCCAGAGCGCGCCATCCGCGTCCTCGGCGACCGCGCCGATGGCGTGCGAATCCACGAAGCCGTCGGCGGAACCGAAAGTTTTATACGCGCCATTGGTGAGACAAAGCAGATTCACCAGCCGGCCAACCCACAACCGCTCCTGGCTGTCGCCAAAAAGGACACGGATGTCCGGCGGCTCTGGCAGCCGCGAAAACCTGCCATCGTCGTATCGTGTGAGGCCATGGTTCAGCGAGCCAATCCAGACTCCGCCGCCGCTGACGGGGGAGACCGTGATGCTTTCGTTCGGATCATTCGCCGCCGCCGCCAAAGGCACGTTCACAAATGCTCCGTTTTGCCAGCGGGCCAGTTCGCCGGACATCGTGCCGGCCCAAAGCCCGCCGTTGGCATCCGCGCAAACGGAACTGACGACCTTGTCCGGCAGTCCGTCGGCCTGGCCGAACACGTGAAAAAGCCGTTCGCGAATGCGCGCGATGCCGCCGCCGTGCATTCCGATCCAGACATCACCTTCGGCATCCTGAAACCAGCAGGTGATGAAACGGCTCGGCAGGCCGGTTTTTTCCGTCAGAAAATGCAGCGTTCCGTCCGTTTTGCAGTGGAGCAGTCCGCGTCCGTTGGCGACCACCCACGCATTGCCTTGCGCGTCGCCGTGCAGGCTGAAGATTCCCGAAGTGACGTTGCCGAGCAGCTCGTCCGAGGTGATTTCAGGCGTCCATTGGCCGTTCAAAAATTTGCGGATGCGATTTCTTTCCAAAACCCAAAGCCCGCCGTCGCCGCTGAAGGAAATTTGAAGGATGTTGCCGGGCGCAGCCCCGTTTGTGGGCGTCCGGTCAGTGAAGGCGTTTCCATCCCACGTTGCCAGACGATGCGGCGTGGCGATCCACAGCTGCCGGGAGGAATCCAGGGCCAGCGCCGTCACGTTTTTTTCCGGCAGGCTGTTTGTGACAAAATCGAAACGATTGCCGGCGAAACAGCCGAGCCGTTTGTCTTGCGTGACGAACCAGACCATTCCGTCGCGATCCGCGGAGAACGTCAGCGGGTCGGGATCCATCAAGGGGCGCGGGTCGAGCACTTCCCATTTGTTGCTCGCGGAAAAATTCAGCGTGGCCAGGTAGGGCGATTCGCCGGCAAACAGAACCAGATTGGATTGAACATTCAAAACGTGGTCCACGCGGACGCGGGGTTCGCTGCGCGGCTGGCGAAGCAACTCAAAACGTCCGTTGCGAAACGCGGTGACAGACTCGTTGCCCATGATGATCCATAGCCGTCCGGTTGCATCCACGCTCAAGTGCTCCACCTGGACGTCCTTCAGTTCATTTACGTTCTGCTGATTGAACGGCACGAACCGCACGCCGTCGAAACGCGCCAATCCGCCATAACGTGTGCCGATCCACAAATAGCCATCGGGCGTTTGCGCGATGCTGGAAACCCAGTTCTGCGGCAGGCCGCGCTCGGTTTGCCAGACATGAACCAGATAGTCGCGCGCCGTTTCCGCCTGGGAAACATCCGCGGCGGCTGCGGCTCGAACAAAAAAGCCGCAGGCAATCGTGCAGGCAATGGCAAGGCAGGAGGTTCTCGATCTCATTTGGGCGGCGATGGCAACTTGCAGACGAACCAGGCGGGCGTCAATGCGAATGTGCGGTGTCATCTCTTTGGACGATTTTCAAGCGGGCGGTTTTGGCGGAGAATAAAAACAATCCAGTTATCAATTGCCGGCGCATGATCACGCATTTCGTGCAATTGAAATTCGGAACCCAAACTAAAAAGACAACCCAGCCCAAACCCACCGATAGCTATGAAACGAATCAATCAAGTCAGCGCCCTGTTTGCCGCTGCGGCATTAAATGTGTGCCTCGTCCTCCCGCAGGTTCACGCCGCCGTCCGGACGTGGTCTGGCGCTGGTGCCGACGGCAACTGGAGCACGGCGGCCAACTGGGGTGGCACGGCCCCGGTCAACGGCGACCTCCTGGTTTTCAGCGGCACGACGCGGCCGAACAACACCAACGATATTGC